>CADASF010000006.1 GCA_902790465.1 uncultured bacterium
TAATTTGAGAGATGCAAAAATCTACAGAATAGCATAATCACGCAACTGTAGATATATACCGAAGGCTTTTAATTCGGGAATAAACGACTGTGGAGTGTACAAGAACTTAACTTGTGAGTAGTATGATATTAATATCTACAAAAGCATACACGCAAAATATTTATTCTAAATTTATTAGAATAATAAAAGAAGCAGTAAGAAATATCCGTGAGGATTTCAATTCCATTATGTGAGTATATTTAATCACATTTTGAGTAGCAGGTAATAAATAATGGATAAATGTCCTAAGTGTAATTCTGATTTGATATGCGAAATAAAAGGTTCATCATATGTTATAAGTTGTACCAATTGTGATTGGGGTTTAGCTACTTCATATATTGAGCCTATATTTGAAGATGAGACTAAATATAGAGTTATTCTTGAAAAAGGCAATCTATCCTCAAAAGAAAATATAAGAACAATTGCTCATGTGATGAATTGTAATTTTTTACAAGCCAAAAAAGTTATTGAATCAGATAATCAAATTATAGTCGAAGGTTGTGCTTCAGAAATTATAAAACAAGTTAGAAAATTGCGTGAATCAAATGTAAAATATTCAATTTCGCCAAATTTCTCTTATGAATAAAATTAATAGCTAAAAACAAACAGCACCTAATTTCACAAAATTAGGTGCTGTTTGTTTTTAGTACATTAAAAAGTCTTGTCTTCTTTTTCTAAATGCTGTTTCTTCTGAAATCCAAGATTTTCTTAAATCTTCCGCTTTTTCTCCTGATTCAAGAGCTTTTCTTGGTTCGTCTGAACCAAATAGAATATCTATAGGCAATTTGTTATATTCGTATTCATAAGGTGGTTGTTTCCAAGAAAATTCATCAGCCCAATTTTTAAATATTGTCTCAAAAATCTTCAATGTTGTAAAAACAGATTCAAAGGCATTTCTATCAATAACATGTAACTGTCCACCAAAACAAACTTTTCCTACATGTTTTTGAAATGAAGGTTGAAATGAAGCTTTTCTAAAAACAAGTCCATCGACATTTTTTAATGATTCTGCTAAAATTTCTGAGGAAAAATATGGAGCTCCAAATAGTTCAAAAGGTCTTGTAGTTCCTCTTCCTTCTGAAATTGTTGTACCTTCAACAAGACACATGCCAGGATAGACAATGGCTGTGTCGAGTGTAGGCATATTTGGAGAAGGCATAACCCAAGGCAATTTTGTATCATCGAACCACATGTTTCTCTTCCAGTTTTTCATGGTAACAACTATAAATTTACCTGAAAGTCCTTTTTCTTTGTACATCATGAAAAGAAGCTCTCCCATAGTCATTCCATGTCTTATTGGAATATTGTAGAGACCTACAAAAGATTCAAATCCAGTTTTTAAAACAGGTCCTTCAATCGACATTCCATTTATTGGATTTGGTCTGTCGAGAACAACTACTCTTATGCCGAGTTGACAACATTTTTCCAACATTAAAAGAGAAGTCCAAAGGAATGTATAATATCTTGCACCTATGTCAGGAAGGTCTATTACAACAGTATCTATTCCTTTTAGCATTTCATCTGAAGGCTGTCTTACTTCTCCATAAAGGCTATAGACAGGCAATGACAATTTTTTATCTTCATAGCCATTCCACTCGATCATGTTGTCTTGAGTATGACCATCTAATCCATGTTGAGGCCCAAACAATGCTTTTAATGAAAAAGATTTTTCTTGTGCAAAAATATCTACAGCATGGCGGAGTTTTGAATCAACCGAAGCCTGATTAACTAAAAGACCTACATTTGATCCCTTTAGTATGTCAAAATTTTTCTCTATTAAAACATCAAGTCCTGATAAAACCATTTTTAACCTCTGAATTTTAGGATTTTTCCCTTTTGTTATTATTTAACCAAAATTTTTTAGATTTTGGATTTTTGTTTTCTCTGCGATCATTTTTTTCATAGTGTTCGTTGTGGCTATTTTTACTATTCCGATTATTGTCTCTTCTCTCATGTCTTTCTCGGTAGTCGTTTCTTTCACGCTTTTCATTATGTTTATTTTTTTCATTTCGATCGCTATCTCTTCTGTCATATCTTTCTCTGCGATCATTTTTTTCATTTCGATTATTTTTGAAATTTCTTCTACTTAGATATGGATTTCGAGGGACAAATCCCCTTCTTTCAAAATGATGTTCTTTTTTTGATTCTTCTTTTTTTATTTCAGTCTCAACAGTAGGCAAAATTTCAATATCTTCTTCGTCCTCTTCATTTTCATCTTCTTCATCTTCAGTTATATTAATTTCTTCATTGTCTTCTTTATCATCATCTTCTTTGACAACAAATTTATCTTCTTTAATTTCTTCTTGGGTAATATCTTCTGATTTTTTTGCTTCTTCAGAAAATTGTTCTTTTTCTTCGGTTTGTTTTATTTCTTCTAAAGGTTGTTCTTTTTCTTTTGATTCATCAATAGGTTTAGAAGAGATATTAGATGAAGTTCCATTCCAAGTACCTGCAAAGTTTTCTTTTGAAAGAGTTGGAGATATTTTAATTTTGGAAACTTTTTTGATTTTCTCTTTGTTTTGTTCAACATTTTCAGAATTTGAAGATGAATAGTTACTTTTGATCATATCTTTTGAAATCAAAATTCTGAATTTTTCTTTTTTTACAGGCTGATGAGCTGGAGGTGTAACATCTTCTTTTACTTCAATTTTGTCTTCAATGTTTTCTTCTAAATTCTCTTCAGCTTTTTCTATTACTTCTTCTTTTACTTTTTCTTTGTTTTCTGTTTTAGCAACTTCTGTTTTATCGACTTCTTTTTCGTTGATTTCAGGTTCTTTAACTTCTGTTTTGTTGGCTTCTTCCACATCTTTATCTAAATCATCGGATGAAATGACATTTCCTATTCCAAAATTAGATAATAAGTTAATTGCTTCTCTTGCAAGCAAATTAGCTTCTTTTACAGATGTCTCTTTTATATCAATATTATCAATCTTTTTAGATTTTGCTTCAAAATTAGGTGTTGTATTAGCTTCTACTACATGGGCATATTCTGGTATTTTTTTGAGAGGAATTTCAATTCTCTCTTGCTCTAATGTCTCACATATTACTGAATCTTTTGATATACACTGTTCTAAAACTTTAAGTTTACCTTTGTCTGTGTTTACAAATGAACCAATAGGTGGATATGTGTCAAGCCCTTCATGATATACATCATGTTCATGTTTTAGACAACACATAAAGCGACCACATACTCCTGAAATTCTCTCTGGATTTAATGAAAGATTTTGTTCTTTTGCCATTTTTATTGAAACTGGAACAAATTCTGGCATAAAAAGACTGCAACAGACAGGACGACCACAAAGACCGACAGCACCTAAAATTTTTGCTTCGTCTCTGACTCCAATCTGGTGGAGTTCGATTCTCTTTTTGAATATAACAGCTAATTCTTTTACAAGATTTCTGAAATCAATTCTTCCATCTGCACTGAAATAGAATATAATTTTACTGTCATCAAAAGCATATTCTACATCTACAAGTTTCATCTCTAAATTATATTCTTTTATTTTGTTTTTACATATTTTTAGTGCTCTTTTTGACATAATTCTCTTTTGATATAGAGAAATTAAATCTTCATTTGTGGCAGGTCTAACAATCTTTTTTAGTTCAGTTTCCATAGGCTCTATATTTATTTCTCGTTCTGTAAATATTATTTTGCCTATTTCAAGTCCTCTGATTGTTTCAACAACAACTCTATCGCCCTCTGATAATTTATAAATATCTGGATCAAAATAATAAACTCTACCAGATTTTCTGAATGCAACACCGACAACTTTTGCCATAATAAAAACTTCCTAAAATAAAATCTAATTATTTGATAAAATTAACGAAATTCCCCTAAAAAGATTATCTGATAAAAATGATGGATTGACGTTAAAAAATGTTTTTTTAACAGTTTCTTTTAAAAGTTCAGAGATAGCAAATAATGATGTTATTGGTATAGACATTGCCTGTTTGCGAATTTGATCGGCAAAATCTATATTTACAATATCTTCAAATTCCCTACAGGCAGATACTGCCATTAGATCACGAAGCCAAAGAGAAATTACTGTGTTTATAACAAAAAAATCTGCTATACAAGTACATAAATTTGAAGTTTTTGCTGAAATTTCAAAAGAAGAATATTTTTCAATATTTGTTAAAATATCCAAAAAAGAAATTCTTTTTTCAAGTTTTTTAGGGTCTTTGGCATATTCCTCAGCAGTCCCAATACTGCCAAAAGAAATAGAAGAAATCAATTTAGCATCATCTTCTTCAGCCATTTTATTTTTTAATAACCAGTCAAATATTATATCTTTTGGTATATCTCTAAATTTAATTTCAGAACATCGAGAATAAATAGTTGGCAAAACAGAACTTGAATCTGAAGCGGTAAGAATGAAAAGTAGATATTTTGGAGGTTCTTCAAGTATTTTTAAAATGGAATTACCTGCTTCATCTGTCATTCTTTCTGCATTTTTTACAATAAAAATTCTTTTTTTCAGCTCATAAGGGGCAGAAGTAGATTCTGATACAAGTTCTCTTATTTGATCTATTTTTAAATTTAATGTTGTTTGATCAGGTTCAACAACATGAATATCAACAGAATTTAACTGAGAAATTTTTCTACAGTGTGGACACCTTCCACAAGGTCTCGAATTTAGATCAGAGTTTTCACAATTTACAAGACAAGAAAGCCAAATTGCAGATGAAAATTTTCCAACTCCTCTCAATCCTGTAAAAAGTAGAGAATTTGGAATTTTATCCTTAATAGCCAATTTGGAAAAAAGTTCTAAAACTTCATTCTGTCCAACAACTTCAATCATAAAAACACCTAATTTACAGAAGGCTTTAAATAGCCATTTTTACTTGAAATGCTATAATTTTCTGAAATTATGGAACAAAAAAGTGTATTTATAAATCTGTCTGATTTTCCACTAAATACAGCAACATCTTTCATTTCTATTTTTTGTTCAACAGGAGGAAGAGAGACAAAAGATTTTACAATATTTTTCTCCATTACTGTTATAGCATATCTATCTATCTCTGATATACCAGACATATTTGCAAATGGACTCAATAACCTGTAATCACAGGGTTTTGAATCTTTTGAAAAAATAAAATTGCTTTTAAAAAAATTACTTGAAACCAAAAGAACTCCTTAAAAATTAACAAGATTATACCAAGATTATTTGTTGATATAAAATTGTTATAATATTTTATAATATAATTTAAAAAAATGCAAGTACAAGAAAAAATAAAAATTTTCTGAAAATAATTATTTAAAAATAACTTGCTCTTTAATACTTATTAGTATATTATAAGTATTCTACATTTATAAAAAATTTCCTTTTTTGTTATAAAAATATTTTTATTATTTTTAATAATTTTTATAAAATAACTATTAAAGTAAAAAAAATAAAAGTTGTTCATTTAGAGTTTTTTCACAGCCATTTTATTTTTAACCTAATTTTTTATAAAAAAAACTTCACTTTCGAACAAATTGTTCAAAAGTGAAGTTTTTTTGTTCCTACCTTAGGGTAGGGGAGATGTTGAAATCTTATTTAATTTCGATTTCTGAAGAGTTACTACAGCCATATACTTCTGGGGAGTACATCAAAAATGCCTTTGCTGGGAACATTGAATATTTACCTTTGTAATTTGCTCTTACAAGATATGTAAATAGATGTTCACCTTTTGACATATTTGTTGCAAAAGATATAACTCTGTCATTGTAATATTCTTGATGGTCGAAAGTTCTCCAACCATTTTTCTTTGCCTGTTGACTTCTTATTGAAGATAAAACTTGTGCATAATATGAACTCTCTGTTTCAAATCCAGTTTTGATTACTTCAAAACCTGCAGGAACAGCATCTTCAAGCATTACAAAGTTTCTATCATACTGAGAACTTACAGAAACAGTAACTTTATAAACATTACCTTCAGTGAAATCTGAGGCTTTTTTGCCATCAACTGGTTCTATTATCTTCAAAACTGAAAAACCTTTGTTAACAGAAGGCATAGTGCCTTTTGGTTGCCAAGTTAAATCAGCTGAATAATACATGTTACCACTTGAATTTTTCTCAAATGTCAAATCTACTTTCTTTCCTACATCATTCATAGGTACTTCTGCAGATACTCCAGATGAACCACGAGATGAAATCATTCCCTTGGCTATTTCACTATCTCCAAGTCTTACTGAGGCTTGGAAATTGCCGTCTGATTCTCCACCTATTGCAATAGATCTGCTTACAGCAGATATTGCCAAAGCATTTTCATGTGTATTTGACCACATGCCTTTTGGACGTTTTGAATTCAACCAATGTAGAACTTTTTCTGATTCTGGGAAGTTCTTATAAATTTCTGTAAGAGCAGAAAATGCTAATGAAGTTGTTGATACATCTGATGAGTATGTATAAGGAATTGAGCAACTATCTGATTCAAACCAAGCATTCTTTCCTTCTATTCTCATCTTGTTCATTATTCTGTCTTTTAGAATATCTTCATCATAGTAACCAGCACCTTTTAAGTGCATTGCTTTCAAAAGCATTGCCTGTGCATTTATTCCTATGTCTTCAGATTTTTCAAAAAGAACATTTAGAGAAGCATCATCATTTGATTTTAAGAGATATAAATCGTAAAGTGCATAAGCCTTTATGAAATATTTTTCTTTGTCAGATACTCCGTCTTTCCAAGATTTGTCATTCATTGCTCTTTTTGCAATTCTGCCTATATAGTTCTTACCTGAATTTATCATGTCTTTAGGAACAGATACACCTTGTCTATCAAGTCCGCCAAGTGCATTCATCACATAGCAGGAGAGATATTCAGAAGAGCTATTTGCACCTTCCCAAAGAGCAAATCCACCATCACTTAACTGTCTTGCCTGTGCAGATTTAATCCACTTTTGAACTTCTGCTTCATTTCTTCCTTCACCAATAAATCTGATGAAATCAGGAGCATCAGCATAAGGGAATATTTTTGAAGTTATCTGTTCAAGACAATCATATTTATAGTTTTTCAAATAGTTAAATGCGTCTTTGAGTTGGTCATATCCACAAGAACCAGCAAAGACTTTGAGTCTTACGCTTTCAGGTATAACTTCACCGTTTATATCTATTTTTTCACTTACAGATGAGCCATTTGTAACTCCTGAAAGGAATTCTGTTTGAATACCTGTATTTGAAGGAATTACTGGAATTACTGCTTTCAATTCATCATGTTCGCTATCTGCATCTGTTACAAAATAGAATGAAGCATTTACATTTTTGGTTGCTTTCAACTTAAAGAGTATTGGCATTTCAGCACCAGCAGGTATTGAAACTGATTTTGAATCTGAAGAGTCAAGAAGTTCCATATCATTTTGTGTCATTTTTGTTGTAACTTTAACATTTGATTTTGAATTATTTACAACAGAAACTCCACAGAGCATTTCATCTCCAATATGTGCAAAGAAAGGAACTGCAGATTTTACAACTATTGGTTTTGAAACTGTTACTAGTTCTGATGACATGTTGGAGAAACTCTTTTCATTACAAGCATCAGCCATTATTCTGAAAGATGTTAAATTGTCTGGTAAATCGAATGATATTGTGGCTTTTCCATTTGAATCAGTAATTATTGATGGGTTCCAATATGCAGTATCTTTGAAATTCTTTCTCAAATTAGAGAATACACTGTCTGAATCTGGACCACCACCGCCATTTTTTCCTTTTTCAGCATAAGAAGCAAGGTCAACAAAATTACAGTTTGCTTCATAAGTGTTTACGCATAGCTCAATATCATTGTAGAAATTATCAAAAAGATTTGGAAGTCTATAACCTGTCAAAGAGAGTACACCTTCGTCAACGACTGCGAGTGTAACTTCGCTTTTTACGGGCTTTCCAGCTGAATCTTTTACAATTAGTGTAACATTTGCCTTCTCACCAGGTTTATAATCCTTCTTGTCTGGTTTTATCTCTACAGAAAGTTTATTTGAATCTGCAACTACTTGAAGTTTTGCATATCCAACTCTAAATGAACTTTCTAAAACTTCATCTGGTGAATTATAAATTGGGAGAATAAGAGCAGATACATAAATACCAGGTATATTTCCTGATTCAACAGGAATTGTAACAACTGCATTTCCCTTGTCTATTTTTATTATCTGTCTAAATGTAACACCGTTTCTCTCTATTGTAATCAATGCTTTAGCAGATTTATATGGAGATGGTATAAATATTTTTGCAGTATCTCCTGGTTTGTAAATCTTCTTATCGCTATTTAATTTAAATGCTGAAGAATCTTCTTGTAACCAACCAAAAGAATCGCTTCCACTTACATAAAAACCTGTCTCAGAAACTGCTTCTACATTTTTCTTATCAGAAACTGTCAATTTTGCAACATAGTAACCTGAATTTTTAGGAGTGAACTTAAAATCATATTCTGAACCGTTTGCAGTTAATTCAGTAACAGGAGTATCTTTCTTTTCACAAACCCAAGAAGTTCCTCCGTCAATAGATGTCTTTTTGACACTATTCCATTCTCTCTTTACAATGTTGAGTTTCATTGGGCGTGAACCATAAGATTTTCCTGTTGAATCAAAACATGCTGCTTTGATATTAAATTCTTTGTCTGCAAATCCTATATATGATTCTGGTTTCAATCCTGGGAAAATTTCGGATTTGTGCCAAATTATTTTTGCAGATGAAGAAATTTGAGTTTTTGAAGCCTTTGATGTTGCTTCAAAAGTCAATGTTGCATCTTGTGGAAGTTTAGAAACATCAAATTCAGCCTTTAATGTTTTTGTTCCCTTGTCATCAAGTTTATCTTCTCCTGAGGCAAGTCTATTTACAAAATCATTGTCTTCATATCCTAAAAGATCTCTGCTTCCAAAGCTATATTCTTCACAACCTTTTGGAATAAAATATGTTGGAGAGGCTGTTAAAACCCAATCAAGTTTTCCATTTTGTAGAGGAGCACCAAAGAGCCAAGATGTTTTTACAGAAACTTCTGCATTTCCTTCTCCAAAAATTTCTGTTTTCTTTGATTTAACTTCAGAAGATAAGTCAGCTGCTTTGTATTCTTGTATATTGAAATTAAAGTTGCCTATATACAAGCGATCGTTTTCATTCTTAGGATTGTCGAGTTTTTGATAAACACTGCCGAAACAATAGCCAGAAGCTACATCTTTTGAAAGTTGGATATCAAAATTTGAAGTTCCCATTTCTGATTTCTTGAAATCTTTTTGGAATATTTTCTGACCTCTTGAATCATTTACTTCAACAAAGAAATTATTTTCTTCTGGGATTTTAAAGCCACTGTCTGATTTCTCTCTTATAATACCTTTTACAGATACCTTATCACCTGGTTTATATAGTTCTCTATCTGTGAAGAAAGCAGTTTTATAAGGATTAGAATATCTGTATGAATCGCAATTAATACCATCGAGATCCCAAATTGATACATTCCAAGAATAATTGGTATTTATAAAAGCGAGATCATTTCCTTTTGAAGCGAAAACATATAATGTCTTGTCATCAAGGTCTTTAATTGCTTTTTTGACATCATAGAACCAAAAACATCCATTTTCATCTGTTTTTCCTGTCCAGAGAACTTTTGAATTGTAATCTCTTATTTCAATATCAACATCTTTTAATGATTCTGAAGTTGTTGCATGTGTAACCCATATAAAACCATTTTCTGGTGATATTTTTGCATGTAGAGATAAATTTGTAAACTGAACAAGAGAATTGTCTGAGCTATTTATGTTTTCGGGGTTGTTTACATCAATAAAGAGAACTCCTGTCTTTTCTTCGAGTGAAAGATATTTATCGAGAGGAAGTAGGAAATTGCTCTTTATATTTTTCTTGCAGTTTGTGTCAAGTGTTTCCCTTTTGTATTCAGGATTTTGTTCTGCAAGTTTTCTAACTTTTTCAGCACTGTAATAGGAATTATTAGCATATTCCATTATGTCATCTTTACTCATTCTCTTTACAGTTGTAGTAACTTTTGGAACATTCAAAACTGTAATTGGGAATGCTGGTTTTTGTGTTGTATGTAATACACACTCACGACCTTGTATGAAATATGAAGGATAATAATCACCTGTTCTGAATGTTGTGGTGATATCTTTTCCTAATTTATTTCCATTTACATCAGTTAGTTCTCCCTTTAATGTCATCTTATATTCAGTATCTGCTTTTAAATGAAGATCATAAACAGAAACTGTCTTAGAAGCATATTCTGAATTTGATTCAGGAACTTTGACCTCAGGAGAAAAAGAAATATATTTATTTAAATCTTTTTGTCTAACTGGATTTGCAAAGTTAAGAGACAAATCTGAATCAGGAGTTGGCTTTTCTGCATTCAATCCATTAAATGCAAATTCACTTTCAGTTACAAAGTTGAGTAGATACTCATTTGTCATTGAAAGTTCGCCAGATGTCAAATCCTTGATTTTAATCTTATAAGCAGTATTTTTCTGAAGAGGATTTGATGGGACTACTAAAAGAGTTTTTGAAATATCCCAATTTTCATCAGGAAGGTCTGTCTTAGAAGGAGTTTTGACACTAAAACTTACATTTTCTTCACTCTTTCCGTCTTTAACCAATGTCAATTTTTTCTGTAATTCATCTGATGAGATCTTTTGATTAAAAAGAAGTGCAATAGGTTTATTTACAGAAAAACATTTTGAAGAGACTATTCCAAAATTACTTGTATTATTGGGATTGCTACTTTTAACTAATGGTGGAAGATATGAAAAAGTCCATACATATTCTTGACCAAGAGTTTTTTCAGAAGTTGATTTTACATCTCCTGAAATTGTAACTTTGTATTTTTTTCCAGCTTCGAGTGGTTTTTCTGGAATAAAAGTTACAGTAGAAGTGCCTATCCAACGGTATTCGCCTTTAATAGAAGGTGATATTGTGAACCAAGAAGCACAATCTGCCTTGTCAGTAGAAGGTGAAAGTGGAACCATTGGAGTTGAGAAAACAACTGTTATTGCTTTACCGTCTTCTTCTGCTATTACATTTCCATAAGGCAGTGCACTTATGACAGAAGGAGCTGTTGATTCATCAGCTGAAACTGCTGGAACACTTGAAAAAAGGACTTTTTTTGCCTTAGTTCCACCAGAAGGATTTTCTCCTCCCCCTCCTTTGCCACCGAATTTACAGCCTGTCAATGAAAATGCAGTAAGCAAAATCAAGACCAATACTAATATATTTTTAAACAAAATTCCTCCTTATAGGTTAAAGTAATTTTCAAAATATTAAAGTTGTATTAGTATTTTTGAAAATTACTTTAATAATATTGTTCTAATATAATAATATCAAAATAATATAAAAAAACAAGACCTATTTTAAAAAAAATAGGTCTTATTTATATTTTTTTTATTTTTTTAGAACAAATGTTTAGTTAAATTTATGGGAGTATGTCAATATTTATTGATTAGTTTATTTTTTGCCAAAAGCCCAAAATTTGTTTAAAATAAAATTAATAGGAACACATAAAAGATTATTTATCAACGGAGCTATAATTTTTGATATTCCAAAAATTTCAATCCACACATAAGATAAAACATTTGTCAAAATAATTCCTGTAAAACCATAAGAAGCATAAGTTTTCAAGAGAGATTTTAATATATTTCTGTTTTCCTTGCCATCTGAAAAAACAAATTTGTTATTCCAATAAAATGACCAAAGGACACTCAAAATAAAAGAAATTATATTTCCTGCATAGTAATCCCACCAAAAATTGAATGGTTTTAACAAAAACAAAACAGCTATATTTATTAAATAGCTTACTATTGTATTTGTAACTCCAACAATGCAAAATTTTATAAATTGAGCTGCAGATTCAACTTTTTTTTCTTGAATTTCAATGTGTAATATCTTAAATGTCTTTTCTACTATTTTTTTTATCATCTAAATATCAAAATATTCTTTTATTTGCTTATCAGTAACATTTTTTATATCATTGCCAAATATATATTCAATATTCCAATCAACTACTTTATTAATAGCTGTTTCTAAATGCCATTTTGGTCTCCAACCAAAAATAGATTTTATTTTTGAACAATCGAGTTTTAAAAAATTTGCTTCATGATAAACATTATCACTTATATTTTTCCAAGTAATCTTTGTTTTGTTCTTTTCATTCCATTTTTTACAAAACATAGAAACAAGATTTCCTGTTTTCCAACAATCTTCTTCGTTTGGACCAATATTGTAACAACCTTCTAATTCTTTGTCTTCATATTGCCTTTCTGCAATCATTAAATATGCCTCTATTGTCTCCATTACATGCTGATATGGGCGTATTGAATATGGATTTCTGACAACGATATCTTTTTTATTTTCAATTGCTCTCACACAGTCAGGTATAATTCTGTCATTTGCAAAATCTCCACCACCTATGACATTTCCAGCTCGACATGTGGAAATAGAAATATCTCTATCTTTGAAAAAAGAATTTTTGTAACTGCTTGTTACAAGTTCTGAACAAGATTTTGAATTTGAATAAGGATCAAAACCATTTAGTTCTTCATTTTCACGATATCCCCAATTCCATTCACGATTTAGATATACTTTGTCAGTAGTTACATTTATGACAGAATTTACACTTGGGCAATTTCTTATAGCTTCCAAGATATTTACTGTCCCCATTACATTTGTCTCATAAGTATAGACTGGATTTTTATATGAATCTCTAACAATGGGCTGTGCAGCCATGTGAATAACAATATCTGGTTTATTTTCATTTAATACTTTTTGTAAAAAAGCAAGGTCTCTAATATCGCCATTTATTGAATTTATATCTCTTTTTATTTCGCAAAGTTCAAATAGTGATGGTTTTGTTGGTGGATTTAATGAATAGCCAATAACATCTGCCCCAGCAATCAAAAGAGTTCTACACATCCAACTTCCCTTAAAACCAGTATGACCAGTAATGAATACTTTTTTATTTTTGTAAAAATCAAAATTCATGATAATTCTCCAATTTTGGCTCTAAATCTTGGCATAAATTGCCTTTTGGAAGATATGGGATAAGTTTAATATCTTCGTCAATCTTAATTTCATATAATTCAGGGGTTTCTATTTTAGTCTTTAATTGTTCAATATCTTTTATATATTTGATTTCATAGGCATTTGCAATCTTTTCAAAATTAGGTGTTGAATATCCTGATTCTTTTGTTACATGTAAAAGTTCTTTGCCAAATAATTTTCTTTCATGGTCTAAAATCATGCCTGATCTGAAATTATTTACTAAAATTATCGTTATTGGTAGTTGCCATTGTGAAAGATATTGTAACTCTTGAATATTGTATTGAAAACCTTGATCACCTATGACACATACAATATGTTTTCCTGTCGCATAATACGCTCCTATAGCCCTTGCTATTGCAACTCCAAGTGTTCCAAATGATTTGGAATAAAGCACATTACAATTAGGTCTTACTTTTTCAAAAGCCCTTGAAAACCAAAATTCATTATTTCCAATATCACAGACAAATAATGTGTTTTCCTCATATCTTTTTATCACTTTTTCAAGTTCTGAAACAAAAATTGTTGTATCACAGTTGAAAAGTTCTTTTTTCAAATTGTTACAAACATCAAGCCAATTTTTATCACATTCCCACTTTAAGTCAATATGTTTCGCATCTATATTAAAATATTTTATATTTGGAATCTCTTTTTTTATTTCTTTTTCATCAATATCAAGTTGAATCACAAATTTATTATCAAATAATGGTCGAAAACTTTTTGAATTTATTGGAAAAGCCAATCTATTGCCTATTGATATGATTAAATCAGCTTTTGATAATATAAAATTACTATACCTTATTCCATGGCTTCCAATATATCCAAAATAATATGGAGAATTTGACATCAAATCTTGTGAAGCTCTGCTCGAAATAAAAGGAATTTTTAAATTTTTGAAAAGACTATAACAATCAATATTTCTTAAACCATCTCCAATTAAAATAACTGGCTTTTTTGCTTTTTGTAATTTTGAATAAATATATTCTTTAGCTGATTTAATATCATCTTTTGTTTCAATTTCTCTTGTATTATTTTCTTCAAATATAACTTCTTGATTAAATAATTTTGATGAGAAATCGAGAAAAACAGGTCCTTTTCGTCCTTGCATTGCAATTTTGCATGCATAATCGACCTTTTTTAAGTCTTCTAAAGAATCAATATTGGCAGAAAATTTTGTAATATCACTGAGGAATGGAACTAAATCTATTTCTTGATTTTCTGAAAATCTTTTGTCAGATGTTCTTCTATCTCCATGGGCTGTCATAAACAATACTGGCAATGACTCTTGATATGCTTCACCAATGCTTGTGAGCATGTTCATGATTCCTGGTCCCCTTATGGCATAAGCAATACCCAATTTGCCACTTGCCTGTGCATAACCACATGCACAAAAACCAGCAGTCTGTTCATTATAAGTCAAATGTGGAACAATATGAGGAGCCTGCAATTTCATAGAATGAAGCAATGGCAAAATAACTCCACCAGGTATGCCAAACGCATGTAATCCCCTAGTCTCTCGTCCCCCATTATCTATTAAAATTTTAACAATATAATCTTTTACAAACATAACATATTACACTTATTTAATTTCCAAGTTAACAACTCAATCCGTTAAATTTTAACAATTTTAATAGATTCTCTTCTGTATATCTATGTCTAAGCTCTTCAGGCATATTTGACAAAATATCATTTATTTCTCTATAGGAAAATTTATGTTTTGCTCTTAACATGACAGAATATTTATATGCGACTTGATGTATTGCAGGAAGAAGTCTTGTAACAGAATAGCCCCACAAAACTGGTTCACAATATTTTTCTATGACATCACAGGCATCGAGAATATATCCATAGTCATAATTTTTGCCAAAATATTTATTTAGATGATCTGAAATTATTTCAGTTTGTAGATTTCCTGCACCTTGTCCCATTCCAGTTATACAAGAATCAACTATTATATCTCGACTGTCATTTTCTATGCTTAAAAAATCAATTGCATTTGAAAATGCTAAATTCATATTGTTGTGTGCATGAAAACCTATTTTGATATTTGGATTTAATTTTTCATTATATTTATAAAAAAAACGCTCAATATCTGCTTTTTGCATATATCCATAACTGTCAACAAAATAAAGAGCATAGGCATTCATATCATTTGAATAATCTATTAGCATTTGTATTTCATCTTCAGTATATCTCATAGTTAACATGGGTTGAACAAAGACTTTATATCCTTTTTCTGAAAGTGATTTACAAAATTCTAAAGATTTCTTTAATTCCGAGTACCTTAAAATTACTCTAACTCCAGTTATTAGATCTTTATCCCATTTAGGTATATTTTCAATAGGCGTATCTGGACCTCTGTAAAGAGCTGAAAACATCTGTCCTTTTTTGTTAGTTTTTGGAATTTTTTTTGAAATATCCTCAATTTTTTGATAAATTGCAAATTCCGTTTTATCATTTTTGGATATTTCTACAGCTCCAATCTCTACTATATCAACATTTGAATTTGAAATTTGATTTGCTACAATATCTATGTCTTCCAAAGAAAATTTCAAATCAGATAAATTTTTATAAAAAGCGTCTTCAAGACCAAATCCGCCATCACGTAAAGTACAATCCAATAGTTGAATATTTCTCATTTTAATTCCAATGCTTCTATAATTGTATTTGACATTGTGTCAATCATTTTATCTGTCATTCTAGGATATACACCTACCCAAAATGTGTTGTTCATAATATAATCTGTATTTTCTAAGTTTCCAACAACTCTATAGGCATCTGTATTTCTTATACTGTCAAAGCAGGGATGTTTTATTATATTGCCTGCAAATAACATTCTCGTTTGTATTTTTTTATTTTCTATATATTTGACAATTTTATTTCTGTCTGTTCCATTTTTGCAAGTCATCATAAATCCAAACCAACTTGGATCGCTGTTTTCACATGGAACAGGTAATATCAATTTTTCATCTGCTCCACCTTTAACCAAATTGTCATGCAGTCTTGAAAAATTGTGTTTTCTTCTCTCAACAAATGTTGGAAATTTTTCTATTTGAGCAACACCTACTGCTGCTTGCATATCTGTTGCTTTCAAATTATATCCGAAATGAGAATATACATATTTGTGATCATATCCTCTTGGCAATTCTCCAAATTGACCATCAAAACGATGACCACAGAGATTGTCTTGTCCTGAACTACACATACATTCTCTTCCCCAATCTCTAATCGATCTAATTATTTTGTGAAGAAGAGGATTATTTGTATAGACAGCTCCACCTTCACCCATTGTCATGTGGTGTGGAGGATAAAAACTCGATGTTCCAATATCACCAACAGTTCCCGTAAGATATTCTTTTCCATCAATAGTATATTTAGAACCAAGTGCATCACAATTATCTTCAATAAGCCAAAGATTGTGTTTTTTGCAAAATTCAACAACTGTTTTTAAATCAAATGGATTTCCAAGAGTGTGGGCAATCATTACGACTTTTGTTTTGTCAGACAATGCTTTTTCTAAATATGTAACATCTATGTTATATTGAGGGATAGTTACATCTACAAAAACAGGTACAACTCCATATTGAAGTGCAGGAGTAACAGTAGTTGGAAAACCAGCTGCAACTGTTATCATTTCATCTCCTCTTTTAACCTGTCTTTCTTTTAATAGTGGAGATGTCAATGTCATAAATGCAAGTAAATTTGCAGAAGAACCTGAATTTACCAAAGAACAGTATTTTATTTTCAAAAACTCAGCAAACTTTTTTTCAAATTCTCTTGTATATCTTCCTGATGTAAGCCAAAATTCTAGTGATGAATCGACTAAATTTGTCATCTCTTTTGAATCATAGACACGAGAAGCATAGGGGATTCTATCTCCCTCTTTATATTCGGCTTTTTTATGAAACTTATTACAATATTCTTCTACAAGTGAAAGAATTTCTTTCCTTGCCTGTTCTTCTGTATGGTTTTCAAACATGGTTATTTCCTCATCAAATCAATAAATTTTTCAACAGTTTTTTCTATGCCTGTTACAATATTTGTATTTACTTTCCAACCCAATGATTTTATTTTAGAATTGTTTAACATTGTTCCAGGTTTTCTATTTTTGTTTTCAGGTTCAATTACCCTAATATTTTTGCCTAATTTTTTATTTACACAATTTACAATAATATTTGCCATCTCGTCCATTCCTTTGAAATTATCTTCTTCTCCATTTGATGACAAATTATATGATTCGCCTGATATTCCATTTTCTGCAAGAAGTAAAAGTCCTGAAACAATATCATCTGCATATATATTATCTCTTCTTGGAATTTGTGGATTATTCAAAACTATATCTTCGCCATTTATAGCTTTTTTTATGAATTCATAAAATGCTGTTTGTGGAGCAAATTTTGTGTATCCATAAGCATAGGCAATTCGTGCAATTACTGTTTCAATTTCATATTGTTTGTGATATGATTTGGCTATAACTTCTACAATTCTTTTTGATTCTGAATAGATAGACTGTATAAAATCTAAAGAATCTGCTGTTTCTGTTTCTTCTTCTTTTATAGATATATCTTTATCTTGTTTGTTAATTCCATATACCGTAGCAGATGAAAAAACTATAATTCTTCCCATTTTTCCAGTTGTTTCTTTTTGCTTTTTCAAAAACTCAAAACAGTTCATAAGACCAAAAATATTTGCTTTGATTAAATTTACTGGATATTGTTTGATGTCATTTCCAGATATTGGTCCTGCAGCATGAAAAATATAGTCAAGTTCAGGCAAATTATCTGGCAAGCTAACTGCGATATCACAAGCAACTTTTTGAATATTGTCATTATTTTCAAAAACAGAGTCTAATTTTTGAATATTTCTACCTACTAATATAAGATTTGCTTTTTCTTCTGATAATCTATTAGCTAAATGACTTCCTATTAAGCCTGTTGCTCCTGTTATCAAAATATTTTTCTCTTTAAACATTATTTTTTTCCTCATCAAAATTAATTTTTTCTTTTATTACAACAAGTGGTCTATTCATCAATCTTTTATTTATTGTAAAAATATATTCTCCAATTAATCCAAGAAAAATGAGTTGAACAGCTCCTAAGAAAAACATACCTATGAGAATTACTGGAATTCCGAATCCAAAATCATACCAATGTAACAATTTTAGAACAAAATAGACCATTCCAATAATAAAACTAAATAATGCTACAATATATCCCAAAAAACTTGCAAAACGAATGCCTATTTTAGTGTAAGAAGTAACACTTCTCATTGCCATGTCATATAGTGTGAAAAATTTTATATGACTTTTTCCTGCTCTTCTCTCTTGCTGTTCATAAGGCATTTCTAATTTATTTGAAGCAAATTCGGAAATAATACCTCTCAAAAAAGGAATAGGATCGTCTATTTTTCTGAGTATATCAAGAATACTCCTATCATAACAGCCAAAACCTGTAAAATGTTCTATTATTTCAGTAGAAGAGATTTTTTTTATGATTTTATAGCACATTGTACGCAAAAAACGAGTTAAAAAAAATTCATTACTTTTTGATTTAACGGCTGCTATGACTTTGTAACCTTTTTCCCATTCTCTCACCATTTTGTGAATCATTTCCAATGGATCTTGAAAATCTGCTGAAAATAATATAGAACAATCTCCAGTTGTTTGTAATAATCCAAAATATGGTGAATTTTCTGGACCAAAATTTTTTTCATTAAAAATAGCTTTTATTTTCTTATTATTTTTACACAATTCTCTTATAATAGGGCGTGTATTATCTGTTGAGTCGTTGTCTATGATTAAAATTTCATAATCATATTCTGGCAAATTTTTTTCTATTTCTTCGATAACAGCTTCTGTTAAAGGTTTTATATTTTCTTCTTCATTAAATGTTGGAATAGCAATGCTTACTACTTTTTTCATTTTTTTAATCCTTCCAAATTTTCCAAGGAGCCTTGTTTTCATTCCATAATTTATTCAATAAATCCATTTCCCTTTTGGTATCCATACATTGCCAATATCCGTCAAATAAATAAGCTGTTAAAAGTCCATTATTTGCAAGTGTTTCCAGTGGTTCTTTTTCAAAAACAGTTGTATCATCTTTTATATAGTCAAAAATTTTTGGTTCTAAAACCATATATCCTGCATTTATACGACCACCATCAATACTACTTTTTTCTCTAAATGATGTAATTTTATTTTCAGATATATTCAAAACTCCAAATCTTTGATCTATTTTGGCGGCAGTTATTGTAGCAACACCGCTATTTGCTTTGTGATATTTTACAAGTTCATTAATATTTATATCACTGACACCATCACCATATGTCATCAGAAATGTTTCATTTCCTATATAAGGCTGTATTCTCTTGATTCTTCCACCTGTCATAGTATTTAAACCTGTGTCAACGATAGTAACTTTCCAAGACTCTGAAAAAGTCTTGTGAATTTCCATTTTGCCACCTTGTGAAAAATCAAAAGTAATATCACTATTGTGCAAGTAGTAATTTGCAAACCACTCTTTTATAACATGTTGTTTATAACCAGCACATATTATAAAATCATTGTAACCATAATGTGAGTATTCTTTCATTATATGCCAAAGAATAGGCTTTCCACCTATTTCCAACATCGGTTTAGGTTTTAAATGACTTTCTTCACTTATTCTTGTACCAAATCCACCTGCTAAAATAACAACTTTCATGTTTTATCTCCAGAAATAAAAATAGGTTATAATATATTCTATATATTCTACATTATAACCTATTTTACTTCATTTATCAATTATTATAAAATATATCTGCTGAGATCTTTGTCTTCGACAATGTCTGCCAATTCTTTCTGGACAAATGCCTTATCTATGACAATTTTTTCGCCTTTGTGTTCTGGAGCAGAAAAACTTAGTTCTTCTAACACTTTTTCCATGATAGTGTGAAGTCTTCTTGCTCCTATATTTTCTGTTCTGTCATTTACTTCCTCAGACATAGAAGCAATTTCTTCAAGGCCATCTTGTGAAAATTCGATTTCAACACCTTCTGTTCTGAGAAGTTCTTGATATTGTTTTACAAGAGCATTTTTTGGTTCTACCAAAATTTTTATAAAATCTTCTGAACCTAAATTTTCAAGTTCAACTCTTATTGGAAATCTTCCTTGTAATTCTGGAATTAAATCAGATGGTTTACTTACATGAAAAGCACCTGCTGCAATAAATAAAACATGATCTGTTTTGAGTGGACCATATTTTGTATTTACTGTTGAACCTTCAACTATAGGGAGAATATCTCTCTGAACACCTTCTCTCGACACATCTGGTCCATGTCCACCTTCTTTTCCTGCTACTTTATCCAATTCATCGAGGAAAATTATTCCATCTTGTTCAGCAGAAGCTATAGCAGTTTTCTTTACATCGTCCATATCAACTAGTTTAAAAGATTCTTCATGTGAGAGTATCTTTTTTGCTTCTTTTATTGTCAAGCGTCTTTTCTTCTTCTTTTTTGGGATTATACCACCTAAAATATCTTGGAAATTGACTCCCATTTCATCGAGACCTGCTCCTGAAAATACTTCAACCATAGAGGAGGAAGAATCTTCTGTTTCTATCTCGATCATCTGTTCGTCTAAATCTCCTGATTCAATCTTTTTTAGCATTGTTGCATCATCGAGTTCTTCGTCATTAACTTTTTCATTTTCTTCAGAAAGTTTGGATGTGTTTGGTTGAATTCCCATTCCACCTAAAAGCATTGAAATAGGTGATTGGGACTGTTTTGGAGCTGAAGAAGGTCTTAAAATGTGGAGTATTCTCTCACAAGCTAATTTTTCAGCTTTAGCTTCAACTTGCTTAAATCTTTTCTTCTCTTCTGCTCTGACTGCTGTTTCAGCCAAATCTCTTACCATAGATTCGACATCTCTGCCTACATATCCAACTTCTGTATATTTTGTAGCTTCAACCTTTACAAATGGAGCTCCAGTCAATTTTGCAAGTCTTCTTGCTATCTCTGTTTTACCTACTCCAGTAGGTCCTATCATCAATATGTTTTTAGGAATAATCTCATCCTTTATATATTCTGGAAGATGATCTCTTCTATATCTGTTTCTAAGAGCTATAGCAACAGCTTTTTTTGCTTTTTTCTGTCCAATGATAAATTTGTCTAGCTCTTCTACAATTTGTGCTGGTGTCAATGAATTAATCATTTTCTTCAGATTTTTTCTCCCTATTTGAATTGAATATTATTTTTTTGATTTCTTTTCTGCCGATCTTTACGGTTTTTCCACTTGGAGTTTTGAAATTAACCCCATCTACACTTAATGAAAAAAGACCTTTTTCTTTTTTACCGTTTTTAAAAATTAAAACATCAAGTCCGCTTTTCTTTTCATTAAATGTTATATCTGAAATTTCATCTTTTTTTACTCGTCTTCCTTTTATTACTCCCTCAAAATAAAAATCTTTATTATTTATCTTTCCCCAAACCAATCTGCCGTCATACATTTCAATCATATCTATTTCTTTCCAATCATCGGCTGATTTATTGGGAATCAACATTTCATCTGTGACAGGTGAATCTTTTAATGTAATTACAGGAACTGGAAATCCTGCTGAATATTCCATTATATTTGTTTGAAATCTAAGTCCATCAAGTTGATCAGGCCATAAAAGAGGCTTTAAAATAACTTTTCCTTTTCCTTCAGTTCTTATTGCAGAAACTGCATTATCTTCAGAAAGTTTATATTTCAAAAGTGCAGTAGTTCCGCCTCCAGTTTTGACAGCACTAAATTTTTCGTTATCTATTTTTACTATAAAAACAACAGCCCCATTTACGCCATTTAATGTTGGATGACTTCCGTAAGATGAAGCTACAATGGCTTTACCTTCTGTTTTTCTTGAACCAACTTCACCGACCATATCTTTACTAAGTGTTCCATCTGGGTTTATTGGATCACTTACCATTCCAAAATATTCAGCCAATCTTGAATCATAGACCCAAAGACTGCCACCATTTTCTCTTACCCAAGTCATTATTGGTTCAATCATTTCCTTTGGAAATTTTTCAAAACTTGTCTGTAATACTAGGATTTTGGCATATTCTGGATTAGATTTTAAATTTTCAATATCGCTTATATTTGAATCTTTTATTACTTTTACGCCACATTCTTTTTCAGAATGAGCTTGCCTTTTTATATATTCAGGAATGTCTCCTCCATCTATAACTCCCATTAAGAAAAAAGAAGCCATAAATAAAATAAAAAGTGAGAAGATTTTAAGATTTTTATTTTTCATGATAATTCCTCTCAATCTGAAATAAATTTTCCCATAAAGCCCCAAGTAAATGCTTTTTCAAGTTTTACTTTTACAATTTTGCCTATCAAAGATGAATCTCCAGTAAAGTTAACAACTGTCTTTTTGTCTGTCTTTCCTGTTACAAATTCTCCATCTTTCTTAGAAAGAGTCTCAACAAGAACAAGAGCTTCTGATCCTTCAAGTTTTTTGTGCTTTTCAAATGTTATGTTATTTTGCATTTCTATAAGTTTATTCAACCTATCAAGTCTTTCCTGTGGAGGTACTGATGGATTTATTTTAACAGCAGGTGTTCCTTCTCTTTCAGAATATGCAAACATAAATGCACCGTCAAAATTCATTTGTTTTACAAAAGACATTGTATTTTCAAATTGTTCATTTGTCTCACCTGGAAAACCAACAATTATATCTGTTGTAATCGCTATTTCTGGCATTGCTTGGCGAAGTTTTTCAACTATTGAAGCATAATCTTGAGTTGTATATCTTCTTCCCATTCTTCTTAAAATCGTGTCATCTCCTGATTGAAGAGGAAGATGAATATGCCTGCATACATGTTCAAGAGAAGCCATTGTCTCAACAAATTTATCATCAAAATTTGCAGGATGTGGGGACATAAATCTTATTCTTTCAATACCTTTTAAGTTATTAATTTTCTTTAAGATATCGTTAAATGAGCCATATTCAGGTTTATCTTTTCCATAGGCATTGACATTTTGACCCAATAATGTAATTTCGAGACCACCTGAATTGACAAATTCTTCTGCTTCTTTCATTATATGTTCAAGAGGGCGACTTACCATTGCACCTCTTACATAAGGAACTATGCAATATGTACATCTATTGTCGCAACCTTCTGTTACAGGAATCCAAGCAGAAAAACTTCTATCTCTGTCAACAGGCATAACTTCAAAATTCATATCTCCCAATTCACACAATGCTCTTCTTTTGCCTGTTCTCTGTACATATTCAACTAAATATGGAATTGAAGAAATATTTCTTGGACCAACAACAATATTTACATTTGGAAATCTACCCAAAAGTTTTTTTCCGTCTTTTTGGGCAAGACAACCTGAAACTATTGTTATCAAATTGGGTTTTAATTTCTTTAATTCTCTGTACTGTCCAAGTCGACCATAGACTTTGACATCAGCTTTATCTCTTATTGAACAAGTGTTTATTACAAGAATGTCGGTTTCTGTGATTTCTTCTGTTTTTTCATAACCACATGATTTTAAAAGGGCTGAGATAAGCTGTGAATCATATTCATTTTTTTGACAGCCAAGTGTTATTATATAATATTTACCTTTCATGATTACTTATTTTTCAAGTATTCGACCGCTGCTTTAAGTTGTATATCACCAGGTCTTCCTACTCTTGTTACATCCATTTCTTTTTTAATATCTGGCGTAATGCCTATTTTGTTTATATTTCTATTTTTAGGAGTGAAATAATGGGCTACTGTTATTTTGAAAGCTCCACCGTTTCTAAGTGGAAGAAGTTCTTGGACTGATCCTTTTCCATAGCTTTTTCCACCCATCAATTTTGCAAGTCCATAATCCTGCAAAGCTCCTGCTGTGATTTCGGAAGCACTTGCTGTATATTTATTTATTAGAACAACACATGGAATTTTTAGATCAGATACACCATGTGATTTTAAATAATTTTTTCTACCTGTTCTATCAGATACTGAAACAACGGTTTTTCCTGCTCCAAGCATATAACTACATAAATCTTGTGCCGCATTTATGAGACCACCGCCATTATTTCTCAAATCAATTATCAAACTTCTTATATTTTTGCTTTCAAGGGCATTCATTGCTTTTGCAAATTCTTTAGCAGTATCATCTCCAAAAGTTCTAATCTTGATATAGCCTACAGACTTATTTATCAATTTACAGCTTACAGAGTGGATTTTTATGTTTTCTCTGACTATTGTAAATTTTAAAAGTTTATCGCTTGTTTTTCTCTTTATCAAAAGAACAACAGATGTTCCTACTTGACCTCTCAATTTTGCCATTGCAACATCTATTGGCATTGTCTTTGTCGGTTCATCATTTATCTTTATAATTAAATCTTCTGGAAGAATACCTGCTCTATATGCTGGTGTTCCCTCAATAGGCTCAAAAACTGTAAGTTGATTTCCATTATTTTTATCTTGTTGGATAAATACTCCTATTCCTCCAAAAGTACCAGCCTGCATCTGCTCCATTAGTGATCTATAATCTTTTGGTGTTAAAAGCAGAGTATATGGGTCGTCCATTGCTGCCATTAAACCCTGTATAGTAGCATACCACAAAAGAGAACTTGAAAGACCTGTTGAAGCTGAAAGAGAAGCTACTTCTGAGGATATAGTATTTAGAGAAGAAATATGTGCAGATTGATTTATTTTTGCAGTCTTAAAGAGAATATTTAATTCTCTATTTATTCCTGCAATCAATGTCTGTTCAGTTGGATTTTCAATAAATTTCTGTTGCATTTGGTTCAATGCTGAAATAAAAAGTGAATAATCAGGAGTAAAACCAAGTGCTGACGGATTTTTTACAAATTTAGAATAATCTGTCTCACTCTGATATCCTTTTTCTTCAGCAAAACAAAAATTTATACAACAACAAAATAATAAAATAATAAGTGATAAAATTGTAAACTTATTTAATTTCTTCATGTTGTCTTGCCTCTCTTTTATGCAAAAGCATTTGTATCCATTATACCGCCACCCATACAGGCAGTACATAAAACTTCACCAGTTCCACCACATTCAGGACATTTTTTTTCTTGACTCTCTTTATCGTCTCTGCAATCTACAATATTTTTGCTATCTTCTCTATCTTCGCACTTGCACAAAGTTTCTTTTTCTTGACTCTCTTTATTGTCTCTGCAATCAACAATATTTTTATTGTCTTCGTTATTTTCGCCATTGTCCAAAGTTTCTTTTTCTTGACTTTCTTTATTGTCTCTGCAATCTACAATATTTTTGCTATCTTCTCTACAAACAGGGCATGGCACTTTGCCTTTTCCTTTACATTCGGGACATATAACTTGAATCATATTTTTTACCCCCTACTAAATTTGATAAAGCCATTAATCCACCATTTACAACTGAATGACCTCCCAAAATGATTGGTACTTTGCTTTCAGAAACTCTTTTGGTAAAAGATTTTATAAATGGATTCTTTATTTTTTTCCACATTTGCATATCTGATAAATAGGCATCTTCTTGGTTATATTTATCTGCAAATAGATAAAATATAACCCTTGTATCTAAAATACAAGCATTACAAATATTTTCAAACATATCAAAAAAAGTATCAAAATTTTTTGATTGGAAGATACTATTTAGAATACTTGCAGAAGCTCTCCCTCTTACTTTAAGTCCTCTTTCTTCAGATAAAAATCTTATTTTACATGGAGTGTTTCTCTCTGCTAAGTATAAATTTAGCGGATTTATTCTGCCATATACAAATATCTCATTTGATTTAGATGATAGAATGTTTATAAAACTATCCAAATCTATATTTTTAAAGATACTATTTGATATATAATTTCCTATTCTGCCTGAATTATTTGTGATTTTTGACAAAATAGCAAAGTCATTTGGTGTGTCAATATCAAAAATACTACCCAAACTATTTGGTATTTTTACATATTTTAGAGAAGTTTCTTTCATCAAATATGACGAAAAATAATTGTCTATATTCGGAAAATTTAAAATAATTTTTTCATCTAAATCAGACAGAGAAAATGTAATAAAATCTGAAGATACTAAATTATTTGAAAGGAATTGTCCTTGTATTGTTTTTTCAGATATAAATTTTAGTTCATCTGTTTTTAAAAAATAACAGCTTCCAGCTCCAAAATAAAATATTTTATCAAGTGAATATTTATTTTTGATATTAATTAGAGATTTTCCAAAATTAAAATTTTCTCCAATTTTTTCTGATATTATAAATGGAAGTTTTTGATCTTTGTTATTGAACTTAAGATCTCCAATAACTATTGCGGGATTGAAATAACCACTTTCAAACATTTTTTGACAAGTGTCAAAAATCATTAATTCTCTTGCATCTTTTATAATCTTGGAAATACTACCTTCAGGAGGTCTTATATTCCAATTTTCTATAATTACTGGAGTTATTTTTTTAGAAGTCATCATCTGAAGAAAATTCACCAGCAACAGGTGTTAACATCATATCAGATATTTCTCTTGGAGTTTCACAATTTCCCAAGACCCACATCAATTTTACGAGAGCAGATTCTGGAGTCATATCATTTGCCATAATAGCACCAGTCTTTTTTAATAATCTACCTGAAGGATATAAATCATCTGTGTATCCATATTCACATTGTGAAGCTATTACTATTGAAACTCCTTTTTCAATAGCTCTTTTTATTGGAGGAATTAATGATTTTTCACCTACTGGGATATTTCCAATTCCAAAACTTTCTATAACTATTCCTTTATATCCCATTTCAGTTATTTTATCTATAACTTCAGGATTAATTCCAGGATATATCTTTAAAAGAAAAACATCTGACAATAGTTTTTTTCTCAAAATTGGACGGTGTCTTCCACGCTTCTTACATTCTCTTGTAAGTGTCAATCTAACACCTGCATGACCGAGTGGGTCGAGTGAAAAAGAGCCAAAAGCGTTTATATCTGTTCCACTTATTTTTTTTGCTCTATTTGCTCTCAAAAGAACATTTCCAAAAAATATACAGACCTCGGCAATGTCCATTGAAGCATATCTAAATGAATATAATAAATTATTTTTGGCATCACTTCCAAATGTATTTGAAAGAGGTATTTGAGAACCTGTAAAAATAACAGGTTTTCCTAAATTAGTTATTAAAAAAGAGACGGCAGAAGCCGTATAAACCATTGTATCAGTGCCATGAACAACTACAAATCCATCATAATTATCATATTCATCATATATTTTTTCAGAGAGTGCAACCCAATTTTCAGGTTTCATTTCAACACTGTCAAAATTACTCAACTGATATAGGTCTATGTCGGCAATTTGTTTTGCTTCTGGAACTTTTCCTAAAAGCTCATCTGCAAGTGTCAATGAGGACAGTGTTTCGCTGTCCATGGCTATTGTACCACCAGTACAGATACATAGTATTTTACTTTTTTTATTTATCATTTTCTTCTTCTTCTAAATCGTCTTCTTCAGAATTATTTTCATTTGAATCGTCTTTTTCGTCTTTTGTATTTAAAGCCTTTAAAAAATCACTTGGTTTCAAACTGTCTATGTATTTTCTAAGCATTTGCCTGTCATGTTGGCTTATTTCTCTATCTCGAGAAGAATTTTCTAAATCATCATAATTTGCTTCTGGCTCTTCAGCTCTTGCATTTCCCTTCTTTTGACTTATACTTTCTTCTATCAATATATGATCGGCTATGTATATTGGTGCTTTAGTCCTCAGAGCAATAGCAATGGCATCACTCGGTCTTGAATCAATATCAAATGTTTTATCATCCTTTTCAAGAACAATAGTTGAATAAAATGTGTTATTTTTTATTTCTGTGATATTTACACTCTTAACAATAGCACCTAATTCTTCTATTATTGAAACCATTAGATCATGTGAGAGCGGTCTCGGAACTTTTGATCCTTCAAGAGCTAATGCTATTGCAGTTGCTTCAAAAGGTCCTATCAATATTGGGAGATATCTCGAATTAGATTCATCTTTTAGTATTATAACAGGATCATGCGTCAAAAGGTCTATGCCAAGTTTGTCAACATACATTTTTTTCATGTTTTAACTATACCGCCTTATTTAATGGTTATTTTGTCAAGATTTTATATAGGAATTAATTATAATTAATAACAAAAAGTCCTTCAGAATATTTTTTTCAATAAAAAACAAAAATTTAGTCAAATGTTAACAATAATTTCATTGCTAAACTAAAAAAAATGTTTTATTATATTTTCAGTAAAGATAGAAAAAGGAAAAAAAATGTAAGTTTAGTGTCCGCCGACATGTTATGAGGTAGTAATATTTGGAAATAGTAAATTAAGAATTAATCGGCAAAAAGAAGGACATTTGAAATTGGAGGTGCGTTAAAATGGATTCCATACATGGAATTAATCATTTTTCTTCATATATTTCACCACAGCACAATAATTTATTTGAAAAAACAAACATAAATAACAAATCTGAGATATCTTCTGTTTCAGATGGTTTCGAACATACAAAAAATATAGACAGTTCTGTTATGAATCAGACAGATGCACTTAAATTTTTGTCTTATGCTGATAAAACAGAAAAAACAGCTCAAATTGCTGATTCAACACCTATTTCTAATATAGGTTCGTTTGAGTTGTCTTTAAACGGAATAAATAGTAAAGAATTCTTTTATTTAAATATATAGTATAAATAAGAAAAAGCCTCCAATGGGGGCTTTTTTTTATTTGCATTTCAAAATTGAAAAAAATATATAAACAAAAAATTTTTAAAAAATAAAAAAACAGGAAGCAGGCCTCTAAATATAGAAGTTAAGATAACTCTTGTTTTTTTATTGTAAATATTAATTTTAGATATAATCATTATATCTAATGGGTAATCAAAAATATATAATACCGGGAGACCCAAAGTGAATTTAAAAAGGTTTACCGTACGAGAAGAATATTTTGGCTCTCTTATTTATGATTTGGAGAAAAAAGATTATATTCCGTTTGATGAAGAAGCAACATTAATTTTTAAAAAAACTGCTGAAGGTCAAGCTTTATCAGATATATATTCCAAATATTTAAGTAACAAATCTGAACAAAACTTCAAAACATTTATAAATCTATGTAAATCAATAGGTTTATTAAATGACAATGATGTTTTCGATGGAGTTTTTATTAATAGGCAAAATATTGATGAAAAACAAAAATGTTTATCAGCTCCATTAAAAGTACATCTACAAGTAACCAATGAATGTCCTTTAAAGTGCAGACATTGTAGTCAATCAAGCAGAGAACCAAGAGAAAATGAATTGACATTTGAACAGATATCTCATTTAATTTCTGAATTATCTGAAATAGGCACTAAGGAGATATGTTTTTCAGGTGGAGACCCTTTCTGTAGAGAAGATTTTATAAATATTGTAAATATAGCTGTCAGAAGAGGTCTTTCTGTTTCAATTTCTTGTTCAGGATTGTTTGTAAGCAGAGCAATTGCGAAGAAAATAGCTGAATTGGATATAAAACAGATAAAAGTGAGTTTTGATGGTTCTTCTGAAAAATCTTATGACTATTTTAGAGGAAAAGGTACATATAGAAGAGCAATCAGGGGTATAAAAACAATAAGAGAAATGTTCAAATGCAAACTTGTTCTTCATTCTGTCATAATGAAGCCAAATATTGGAGAACTTTTAAGTTTGTTTAGAGCTATTCAAAAGTTGGAAGCTGATGAATGGACTATTGATTTTTTCAGACAGATAGGAAGTGCTTCTACACATAAAAATTTTGCTTTGCAACCCGAAGATATAAATCTTGTACGAAGAACTGTTAAAAAATTTTCTGAAACATCAGAGATGAAAATAAAGATTCCATCTCTTCCTGAAATTAGTTCTAAAATTTCAATATATAGCAATTTTGGCTGTCCTGCAGGTAATATATATTGTTATATTAATTCATCAGGATTTGTAAAGCCATGTGGATTTATGTCTGATTCAACATTTGCAGGTAACATAAAAAATGATTCATTGCAAAATATTTGGTTAAATTCAAAGTTATTTTCTGATATGCGTGCTTCTCTAGGTGTTGACAAATGTAGAAACTGTGGATTTTATAAATCCTGTAGAGGTGGTTGTAGAGCTAGAGCAACAGAAATTGGAAAAAATATTGAAGTAAATGATCCGTTCTGCTTTATAGCTACTTCAGAAGAAAAATAGAAAAACCACTTGGTGAAAAAAAATATGAATTCAAATGTTAAAAGAAGAGCATTGGAACCTAAAAATATGTTTTGTTCAATGTTAAAGAAAAAAGTTTCAGTGCTTGTTGAATATGATGATTATAAAAATAGAAATAACAAAGGATTTCCAGGAACATATTACTGTGAAAATATAATTTCATGCTATGGTGCAGGTAAAAGATGTAGATATAGTGGGATAAGTCCTTTGTATCCAGATCCGTTAATTCCAGAAGAGTTTTCAGAAGAAGACAGATAAATTTCTAAATTTAGGAGAAATTATATGAGTAATATTTCAAAACTATCAGTTATACTATTGGTATTCTTTTCTTTTATTTTATGTGGTTGTAATTCTCCTGAAAAAAATAATAACGATAATAAAAATACCACAACAAATAAAGTTTCTAAAAAAGAGAAAAAGCAATATTATTATACAAATAGCACTGTGGGGTATAAAATTCCAATAACTTCATCTTGGAAAATAGAGGAAGTACCTAATACTGATATTTTTTTAGTAAATAAAGATGGCACTTTTACCCCTGAGCCTTCTGTCAATGTAGTTACTGTCAAGGCAAATAAATATGAACTTTGGGATAAAAAAGCTCAAAAAAAACTAAAAGATGAAATAGATAAAAATCTTGTTACTGCCTCAGAAAAAGAAGTTACATTGGCAGGACAACATGCATATAATATTGTGTATGGACTTGAAAATAAAGCTGTTTCAATAATAGTAAATCAAACATATCTATTTTACAATGGATATTTTATGGTTATAACTTGTTCTTCAAGAGAATCTGAATATAATAGATTTGAAGAAATATTTAATGATTTTATTGAAAAAATAGACTTCACTGAAGCTAAATAGGATATAAAAAATGGAAAAATTAAATGAAATAACAGAGAAAATATCATCGAAATTTACTGGTATAACAAATGCAAGAGATGAAATTTTACAACTTCAAAGAGAAGTAATAAGATGTGCATCTCTATCAATAAGAGCAACACATCGTGGAGAATTTGAAAAAGCTAAAGAGATATTGGCAAATGCTGATAATATGATAGATGGCAAAAGAGAAATTTTTTCAGCATATCCTGAATTATATTATGCTGGTTATTTTCTTGATGCCATGAAAGAACTCGCAGAGGCTAGGATAACTCTTGCCTTAATAAAAGGGGAAGATATACCAGATCCAGATGAAATCAAATGTGAATATTCTTCTTATGTAAATGGTATGGGTGAAGCAATAGGTGAATTGAGAAGATATGTCCTCGACAAGATAAGACATGAATCATTTGATGGCGGAGACGAAGTTCTCGATCGTATGGAAGAATTATATTGTGTTTTGACATCTCTCGATTTTCCTGATGCAATAACAAGAGGACTCAGAAGAACTGCAGACATAGCTCGCTCGATAATAGAAAAGACAAGAGGAGATTTGACATTAAATATAGCACAAAAAAGATTATCTGAAAAAATCGATTCTGTCGTTTCAATAACAAAAGAAAAATAATTATGGATATAGATTCTTTCGTTGTTGATGAAAATTTTGTTGGAAAAAGAATAGATGTATTTTTGGCAGAAGTTACAGAAAATTCGAGAAGCTATATTCAAAAAAGTATATCTTCAGAGCTTGTAAAACTCAATTCAAAAGTAATATCGAATTGTTCAACAAAATTAAAATTAGGCGATATAATAGAAATACAAGAGCAGGAATTGCAAAAAGATATAGCAGAACCTGAAAATATTCCTATTGATATTATATATCAGGATTCTGATTTGGTAATTATAAATAAGCCAAGAGGTATGGCTGTACATCCTGGAGCAGGTAGATATAATGGAACATTGGTTAATGCAATTCTCTACCACATAAAAGATCTCTCTGGGATAGGTGGTACATTACGACCTGGAATTGTCCATCGACTTGATATGAATACATCTGGTATTATTTTAATAGCCAAAAACGACAAAACCCATGATTATTTATCACATCAATTTGAAAATAGATTGATACAAAAAGAATATTTTGCTATTGTTCATGGAAAACTTGACCATGGATTGAGGCAAATTGTGGCTCCCATTGCAAGAAATCCTTATAATAAATTGAAAATGGCAGTAAAAGAAGGGGGAAAATACTCAGAAACTCTTTTTACTCCACTCGATGTATTTAGATCGTTTTCTTATATAAAAGTACAACCTAAAACAGGAAGAACACACCAAATAAGAGTTCACCTTTCTTATATAGGTTATCCTATAATGGGAGATCTTTTATACGGAGCTCCAAAAAATAAATATGGCATAGAAGTTCAAATGCTTCATGCTGGTTCTATAAAATTTACACATCCAACTTTAAAAAAAGAAATGAAATTTGAAGTTGAATGTCCACAAGATATGAAAAACATTCTCGAAGATTTAAAAAAAGAAAAATAATGGAGGCGTTAATATGGAAGAAGAATTGGATAATGAAAAAATATTGATGTGTCAAAAATGCAAGGCTGTTGTTGCTATAAATTCTGTTTCTGATGATGTAAATCTCACTTGTTGTGGAGAACAAATGATTCCAGTTAACACCGTAGAAGAAATAGAAAATGAGTTTTTAAAATGCAAGGAATGTGGTACTGTTATATGTGTAGAAGGTTCAGAGCCTGAAGATGGTTCAACTTGCGAATTTACCTGTTGTGATAAGGTAATGGAGTCATGTTCTCCTTTAGATGAAGAGAGAGATGAAGATCAGATTGTTTTAGTTTGTACAGAAAAAAATACAGTTGTTTCTGTTGTAAGACTTGGTAAAAAAGGCAAAAAATTAAATATCAAATGTTCTGGTATAAAAATGGAGACAATGAGTGAAGATGATGACATTGAAGAATATGAAGATATATTCTTAAAATGTGAAAAATGTGGAACAGGTATTTTTGTAAATGAAATGCCAATAGATGATCAAGATTATTCATTTACTTGTTGTGATCAAGAAATGGTAGAATATACCCCTGAAGATGATGTATGTACATGTGGTTGTGAAACAGAACATATACTTGTTGAGCCAAAATTAAATGTAGTTGTTTCTGTTCTTGAAGGTGGAGAAAATTGCAGTATCAAATGTAATGGCAATCAACTTATTTCAATAAATGAAACTGCTTCGTTGGTTTGTAAAAAGTGTGGAATGAATATTTCTGTAATAAATAATGGTGACTTTTTCAAAGAAAATAGAGAATATAATATCTATTGTTGTGGTGAAAAAATGGAAATAGAAGAACCTCAAAAAGAAATAGAACAAAATAAAGAAGTCCATGAACATCATGAACATGGATGCTGTTGTTGTCATGACCACTCGCAAGCAGAAGATATAGATGATTTTGACGATGATTTGATATTTTTATATTGTCCAAAATGCCACAAAAGAGTAACCGTAGCAGAGGAACCTAAAAATGGAATAATTGATGTTAAATGTTGCGGTGAAAAAATGGTAAATCTTGATGAAGTACAATCTTACACAGGTTATGTTTTTGAATGTAAAAAATGTGGAATAAAAATTTCAGTCGAAGAAGATTGCTCATGTTTTACAGATGATAAAGAACATGGATTTACTTGTTGTGGTGAAAAAATGGAAATAATTGACATTCCTGATCCAGAAAGTTGCTCAGGTGATTGTTGTTCTTGTTGTGGCTGTGATGATGAAGCCGAAGAAGAGCATGGCTGTTGTGAAGGTGGCTGTTGTTCATTTGATAATGATGAACCTGAAGAGAAAGGGCATGGTTGCTGTGAAGGTGGCTGTTGCTCATTTGATAATGATGAGCCTGAAGATGAAGAAGATTGTTGTTCTTGCGGTTGTGAAGAAGACAAAGAGTTTTTGGTCTGTACAAAATGCAAAAGGGTTGTATCAGTAATATCACCTTGCAATGATGAAAAGTGTGAAGGTGTTAAATGTTGTGGTGAAAAAATGCAAAGTTTATCATCACTCAAAGATAATTCAGGTAAATTTTTTAAATGCAAAAAATGTGGAACTGAATACTATATCGATGCTGATTCAATGTATAAACACATAGAAGATTATAAAAATATAATCTGTTGTGGAGAAGAAGCAGTTGAAATAGAAAAGGAAGATTCAGAAAATTTTGATGAAACTGCTCCAGATGGAATTTCATATTTCTGTACAGAATGTGAAAGACTTGTAGTTGTATTTGATGAAAAAGAAGATAAACCACAACCTATCTGTTGTGGCAAAAAGATGGTTGATATCAATGAAGTAGAGGAAAGTGAAGGAGAGATGTATGTCTGCAAAAAATGTGGACTTAAACTCATAATAGAAAATCACTGTCTCTGTGGAGTTGCAGATGAGCCATGTCAAATGATATGTTGTGGAACTCCGATGAAAATCGTCAAAAAATAGAAAATAAAATATGAAATTCGTAATGATTGAAACGGCTGGGCATGTCGATCATGGAAAGACTTCGCTTGTCCAAGCCGTTTCTAAAAATAATACAGATACACTTCCTGAAGAAAAGAAAAGAGGTATGACCATAGAGACTGGTTTTACCTCTTTTAAATTAAATGAAGAAATAACTGCCGTTATTGCAGATGTACCAGGGCATGAAAATTTTATAAGTAATATGCTTATGGGAAGTTGTTTTGCAGATATTGTCTATCTTTTGATTGACTCTAAAGAAGGTATAATGCCTCAAACAATAGAGCATTTAAAATTGATTTCACATCTATCACCTAATGCCACAATAATTGCAATAATTTCAAAAATTGATTTAATTGACCATGAAAGATTAAAAGAATTAAAAGATGAAATTTATAATTTTTTAGTCAAGGAAAAAATCAAAAATTTTTATATACAATATTTTTCTGCTATTTCAAAAAGTGGACTTGAAGAAATACTTGATTTAACAAGAAAAATTGCAGTTTCAATAGATAGAAAACAAGACTTTAGACCCTTTAGAATGTCGATAGCAAGAGTTTTTTCTTTAAAAGGAATAGGGACAGTTATAACAGGATATCCAATTTCAGGTGAAGTAAATCTAAATTCTAAACTTGAATTACTTCCTTTCAAAAAAAGTTGTACAATAAAAAATATACAGATTGCAGGAAATAATGTAAAAAATGCCTCTATAGGTTCTACAATAGCATTAAATTTAAGAAATATATCGAAGGAAAATGTTAGGGTAGGAGATACTATTGCAGAGCAGAAGTCTTTTGAACTAAAGATAAAAGCAGTTGCAGATATAAAAATAGATAATTCTGATGAATTCAATTCAGGAAAATATATATTTTTTTCAGGAACATTTAAAGATATTGTAAAGATAAAATTTTTAAATGATTCTAAAAAAGAATGTACAATATTTTTTAAAGAAAATGTTATATGTGAAGAAGGGGATAAATTTATTTTAAGGACAATAAATCCTCAAAAAACTATAGGATTTGGAACGATAACAAAAACTTTTATAAAAAATACAGAAAAAGCAGAAAAAATAAAAAATAATAATAAATTAGAAGATTCAATAAGAAATAAATTTATAAAAGTATTGAAAAAATATTCAAATAGTGGAATTGCTTTGGGAAATCTCGAAAAAGAAATAACCATGACTAAAAATAAGTTCTTAAGTTCTATAAAATTATTAGAAAAAGAAAAGTTATTAAAAATATTTAATAACTTTGTATTATTAAAATCTGATTATGAGGATATAAAAAATAAATTTATTTTATTTCTTAATAAAAGGAAAGTATGTGGTTTAAATGATATTAGAGAATTGAGTAATGGAGGCAGACATTTTTTGATATCACTTTTGGAAGAATTTGATAGAGATGGAATTACTTTGAGAACTGAAAAAGGAAGAATTTTAAAAAAATAACAAATTTTTACAATATTAACAAGAAATTTACAATATTAACAATTTTTTTTTATATTTTTTTGATATTATAATTTATAATATAATCAGAATAAAAATGATTTGAATTTGGAGGAATTAAATATGGCTTACGGATTGAATTTAATTCAAGCTGGCGGTGCTTGTGCAGCAGGTGGAATGAATATTGGTTCACAAATCAACAGCAGTGGTGGCGGATTTGGTTTAGGATTAATTGGAAATGGCGGTGCTTGTGCTCCAACAGGAATGAATATTGGTACACAAATTAATGGTGGAACAAATGCACAGAATATAAATGGTGGTTCAAACGGATTCGACCTTTCATCTATGCTTGGCGGAGTATCCTCATTTACTCCTTCTGCAGATATTATGTCCATGGCTGGAGATATGGGTAATACAATCCAGAGTACAACCCAACAAATGATGACCAACCTTCTCGGTGGTATGGGTGGCGGAATGGATATGAGTTCACTCGGTCTCGGTGGAATGCCAGGATTTGGCGGAATGCAAGGAATGCAGGGAATGCAAGGTAGTGGATTCAATGGTCAGTGTGGTCAGCCTACAATGTATGGCATGCTCCAGATGATGATGAAAATGATGGAAATGATGGCTATGATGATCATGATGAACATGATGAATCAGATGTCTCAAGATATGGGTAATATGATGGGCAACATGATGGGCGGAGGTCCTGGAGCAGGCGGTTGTGGTGCCTGTGGCGGAGTTGGCGGTCCTAATGGTGCTCAGCAAGCAGGCGGTTCATCAGGTTCAGCAACAGTAGATCTTGCAAGAAAATATTTAGGTCAGACAACACATGATATCAAAGGTCTCAATAACCTTGATAAATCAATCGGTTACAACCTCAACTGTGCAAACTTCGTAAGTGCTTGCTTACAGCAGACAGGAAGACTTCAAGGTCACTACAATGGTTGTAAAGGTCTTGAACAAGCTCTAAAGAGCCAAGGTTGGAGACAGGTTCCAGCAAATCAGGCTCAGCCAGGTGATGTATGGTTCAATGCAAAGAGAGGACATACAGAACTCGTAGAAAAAGCTGGAAATCCACCTACATTGATTGGTTCAAACAATGGTGGCGACAGCATTCAAGAAGTCACCGAAGATAGAGGAAGCGGAAGAGGCGGAGTCTTCTATCACAAAGATTAGTTAAACTGTTATAAATTATGAATAAAAAAGTGGCTGTGAAAAAGTATCTTTTTTACAGCCACTTTTTATTTTATATAATCTTCATAAATTAACTCTTTGTGATAGTTAGTGAAAATAAATAAAATGTGCTACAAACTATCCAATATATGCCTGTATACTGCCATATTGTCATTGCGAGGGAGCTGTGCGACCGTGGCAATCTAAGCCTGTAAATTATTATTTACTTAAAAATTAAGTCGATCGCCTTTATTTAAAATGCTGTACTCGATCTATTTGATATTTTCAATACCGCTTTTTAAATAAAAGAGGAATATAATAATTAAAGAAAGAAAATTATATTCGTAAAGATTAAGAAAGTTTTGCAAACCTTGGTCTTAATTTTACAAACCTCGGTCTTAATTTTTTAAAAAGGTAGTTATTAGACAAAAAATAATGTATCATGTTATTTGAAATTTAATGTCTAATAATAATTTTGTAGTATTTTGACCCCGTAAGGGTCTAATAACTACCTTAAATGCCTACTATTGTAGGTATTTTCCATATCATTGCAAAATATTTTAACGTCTAATAACTACCTTAAATGCCTACTATTGTAGGTTTGACATCTTGAACGAAATTTATTTTCGTCTAATAACTACCTTAAATGCCTACTATTGTAGGTACCAGTGATAGTATCTAGGAGCTTCTGGTCTAATAACTACCTTAAATGCCTACTATTGTAGGTTCATAAATTGAAGTCTATCAGAATTTAGAAAGTCTAATAACTACCTTAAATGCCTACTATTGTAGGTCTTCATACATAAAAGACTTGTCAATCGTTGTCTAATAACTACCTTAAATGCCTACTATTGTAGGTCTAATAACTACCTTAAATGCCTACTATTGTAGGTACTTTGGTACCAGATTAAGAATCTTTCAAAGTCTAATAACTACCTTAAATGCCTACTATTGTAGGTTTTTTTAGACGGTACTGTTAAAGTTTGCGTCTAATAACTACCTTAAATGCCTACTATTGTAGGTTGTTCCATGTAGACAAATTCTTCATTGAGTCTAATAACTACCTTAAATGCCTACTATTGTAGGTAGGTAACACTTTTTACCCTTGATCATGTCTAATAACTACCTTAAATGCCTACTATTGTAGGTATTGTTATTTAAACCGTATTATTTATATGTCTAATAACTACCTTAAATGCCTACTATTGTAGGTCAAAGCCATTTCCAGTCTGATCTGTAAGTCTAATAACTACCTTAAATGCCTACTATTGTAGGTCTTTTGTGTCTATTGCTATGATTTGTGTTTTGTCTAATAACTACCTTAAATGCCTACTATTGTAGGTAATTGCATGTGAATTTATTTGCAATGATGTCGTCTAATAACTACCTTAAATGCCTACTATTGTAGGTGAACTATCAATCCTGTAATCAAAATACCGTCTAATAACTACCTTAAATGCCTACTATTGTAGGTATTAAAAATATGACTATTCAAGAAATTAGGTCTAATAACTACCTTAAATGCCTACTATTGTAGGTTGAGTAACCCAATTCGGAGTTGTCAAGGTCTAATAACTACCTTAAATGCCTACTATTGTAGGTTTGAATGCACCATCATGTGCTCCACAATGTCTAATAACTACCTTAAATGCCTACTATTGTAGGTAAATATTTTTTAATTTTTTCAAGATCATGTCTAATAACTACCTTAAATGCCTACTATTGTAGGTAACTTCGTCAGCTGTATAAGTTTTCTTAGTCTAATAACTACCTTAAATGCCTACTATTGTAGGTATCCATAACCCCATTCTATGGAAGATACGTCTAATAACTACCTTAAATGCCTACTATTGTAGGTAAATTCATAATGGGGACAGGTGTAATCGGTGTCTAATAACTACCTTAAATGCCTACTATTGTAGGTTTAGGCATTCTTATTATTGATTGCCAAAGTCTAATAACTACCTTAAATGCCTACTATTGTAGGTTTAGGCATTCTTATTATTGATTGCCAAAGTCTAATAACTACCTTAAATGCCTACTATCTTTTCAACCCCCTAACCCCCATTCTTGGGGGCGGTAGGCGGTGCCAGCCGGCACCTGTGGGTCGGCTCATCCTCCCTAACCCTCCTTTAGAAGGAGGGAACAGGACTTAAATGTCTATTGTCTTTTCAACTATTTTACCCCAATCTTGGGGGCGGTGTTCGGGGTCAGCTATACCTGTTTGTAAAAATTACTTGTAATTTTTACTTGGTTTCCTTAGCTTTGGAAGTGGCTCAACCACCCTAACCCTCCCAATGTTTTTCCTCCTTCATTTATGAAGGAGCATATTTGCTAGAAGGAGGGAACAGGAGTTAAATGCCTAATATCGTATATATCTAACTATAAGGCACCTTCAAAATTGGCTACTAATCACTCCAAAAAGCTAATAACTAATTCCTCTCCAAGCTGGAGAGGGGACAATTAAGCTCCTTCAATGAAGGAGAAAAAAAATGGGTGAGGGTGGAGACTCTCAGGCTCCGTCAGGAGCCGTCCCCATATATTTCCCTCACATGTTTTTTCTCCTTGCTTGCAAGGAGCTGGATTGACACTGAGGGGTTAGGGGAGTTGACTCTTTCCTTATAGTTTTCTACCTTAAATGCCTACTGTATTAGGTGGTAAAAGAATCAATATTATCACAGATTGGTTAATACTAATTTAACTCTTTTTGCTATTTAATTAATATTTTAAAATACACTCGAATAGCCTATATTTAGAAGCGATGTCATTGCGAGGGAGCTGTGCGACCGTGGCAATCTCAACCGCTTAATTTAAATTTAGTAATTTATTGAATAGATTAGGCAGAAATTGAGTAAATATAGGCGATCGACTCAATTTTTAAGTAAATAATAATTTACAGGCTTAGATTGCTGGGCTTCCCCCTCGTGAGGATATTTTTTTAAAAACTCGTTAGAGTTTTTAACTATTTCCAAGCCTCGCAATGACAAAGTGGCAGTAAATAGCCATATATTGGATAGTTTATAGCAACTTTTTATTTACTTATTTTTTTAATAAATAGCACAACGAGTTAATTTAAGTATTTTTAAAGAGGAGAAAAAAGCATTCACAAAATTGGCTATTGGATAGTTTATCAACATGTCATAATAAGAACAAATTAATAAGAATAAAAAAAATCTCTATTTTGAAATATTTCAAAATAGAGATTTTTTTGTACTTATTTGCTGCTTTACTTTAAATTAAGTGCTAATGGTGGTCTTGAAGTTGTTGACAATATTAGTTTTGCAGGTTCAGATTCCTGTGGAACTTCAAAAACTATATATCCAAAGTTTGAACCACCTGGTCTTAAAACTACGAGCCAAAAATTGCTAAGACCTTCGCTATATTCATAAATTCTTTGCTTGTTGTCCATCAATGCAAATTTTCCTGTATAAATTTGTACTTCATCAGAGACATTTTGCTGTGATAAATGAACTATAACAAATTTATTTGAAGGGTTTGAGACACTCTGTGCTTTTACTTGATCTTTATTTTCGACATTTGTAACAGCAACTTTAAAAACATCATTTTCACCAACTACTGGTATAAAAGGTTCTTCAATAAATCCACCTGCTGGTGCTTTAATAGCTACTGTATTTGATTTAATATTACTGCTTTTTGGTATTGAAGCAGTTTTTATCAATTTTGTATTTCCCATAAATGAAGCTATATTTGATGAATTTGCTTCATAAGAATATATGACACTTTGACTTTTTCCATCATATATTGAAGCTATTCCTGTGCAGTTTGCTATTTCATAATATGGAATATATATTGTACTTCTATATCTAATCGCTTTACCTACTACATTTTTGCCATTTATAATGATTCTTTTCTGACGAGGATTCCATTTACAAGATTTACCAAGAGCATTTGTTACTGATTTAACTGGTACATATACAGTACCTTTGTTTATTATTCCAGTACCTACTGAATTATTTCCAACAATTACATTTACTGTTTTTATTTGGGTATATCCTGGGGTACAGAAAAGAAAAATGGATATAAGTAAGGATAATGTCAAAAATGTAGTTTTATTCATTATTTTTGCCATAAAAACTCCATCCTTAATTTTTTTTTACCCCTCTTTTAAATTTTTTTGGGGTATATTTTCCTTTTTTATTTAACACCTGTTAAAAGATCTTTTGAAATGTCAGCAGCTCTATTGAGTGCTTCTTCTGGTTCTTCTACATTTGAAACAGCATCGAATAATGCGTCACTTATCAATCCTCTTATAGATTCCCAAGCAGATGTACGAGGTTGAGTAACTCCGTATTTCAACTCTTCCATTCCAACTTTATATCCTGGAAATTTTTCAACATATTTTTTATATATTGGGCTGTTATATGTTGAATATCTAACTGGGAGATAGCCTGTTTTCATTGCAAGTTCTGCATTATTTTCTGTGTTTGTAAGATACTTTATTAATTTCCAAGAAGCAAGTTTCTTAGTTTCATCTTTTGAGAAAATAGCAAGATTTGTTCCTGCACATTGTACTGCCTTTGATGTTCCTGAAGGTAATGTTGCTACACCAGAATGAAATTTACATTTATTTTTTACATCTTCTATTCTTGCACTTGTTTCAATAGTAAATGCGGCATTTCCATCTAAGAACTCTTTATATGAATTAAAAGTCGGTTTACCTGCTTTTCCATCAACTGCATTTGCAAGTTCTGTCCAATACTTTAGAGCTTCAACACCTATATTGTCATTAAAAGTTGGTTTATTGTCTTTTATAAAAGAACCATTATTAGAATAGATTAAATGTCCTATTGCATCTACGACTGGAGTGTAGATTATTCCATATTTAGAAGAATCTGATTGAGCAATTTTTATAGAGGCTTCTTTTAATTCTTTCCAAGTTTTTGGAACTTTAACTCCGTATTTGTCAAGAATATCTTTATTGTAATATAGAACAAAAACGCTTTTATTAAAAGGTATTGTCCACATAACTCCATTATATGAACATGCATTTTTAAATAAAGGAATAAAATCTTTTTTGTCAGCCTCGGTCATAGCATAAGGGGTATTATCAAAATGAGAAAATGGTGTTATTGCATTTATCTCTACAAATTGGGTTGTCCAATTTTCATAAACCTGTGATATATCAGGTTGTTTTCCTTCTGCAAGTCCTTGTATAAGTTGACGATAAAGACAAGAATAATTGTTTCCGTAAAGTCGTAAATCAGGAGTTGATATTGCTTTTGTATTTACAATTATGTCAGGATTTTCCTTCATAAAATTAGCTGTCAATTTATCAACTACTTCTTTTTTCTCGCCTCTCATAGCATGCCAAAGTTCTATAGTAACTTTTTCTTTTGCAAAAATAGGCATGGCAGTTATAACTAACAAACATAAACAGAAAAAGAAAGCAAATACTTTTTTCAATTAACTTTTCCTCCTTAATCAGTCCTGAAAAAAGACTCTAATTTTTTTACCCATGTATTAAGTCAATAGCTAATGGTGGCTGATTTAAGGCATTCAATATAAGTTTAGAAGCTCTAGAACTTTTTGGTACTTCAAAAACCAAATAGCCGTAATTTACTCCACCTGGTTTTAAAATTGAAAGCCAATAATTACTCAGTCCTTCCATATAATCATATATATGAGAATTTTCATCTGAAAGAGTGAATTTTCCTGTATAAATTTGAACATCTGAAGAAATATTTTGTTGGGAAACATAGATGACAAAATATTTATTTCCTGCTGAAGCATTATATCTGTTTTTTATAACAGAAATTTCTTCCATGTCTGTTACTGTTACAGAAAAAACAGAATTTTTTCCGCTTTTCTGAGCAAAAGCTCCTTTTGATTGAATTGCTGGAATATTTGTCATATATGTTGACAACTTACTTTCAGGTGAAGGAACTCCAGAATATGAAACATTTCTTGGAAGTTTTAGTCCTTCTGCCAAAGTTCCTTTTGCTCCTACAGGTCTTATTGTATTTTTTGGATTTGATTTGGCATTACTTGAAGGATATACAGTTGTCAGATCATCATCTATTGAATTGCTTTTATTTGCAACATTATTAAAGGGCATGTTACCTACAGATAAATATAAATCTCTTGTCTGTTTATTATATTTTATTGCTCCTCCAAATGTATTGGCAACTTCTTTTGCAGAAGCATATATTATTCCATTTCTTCTTACAAATTGTGAAATTTGTACTCCATTGAATATTACTATACGAGAAGAAGGAAACCAAGCGACATAAGTTCCAAGTTTTTCAGCTACAACTTCAAGAGGTATATAAGCTGTTCCATTAGATAATATAATTTTGCTTCCTGTGTCATTTCTGTTTATAAATAACTTTTCTGCGGCTTCAATTTTAGAAAAACTTAATAATGTAATTAATATTCCAAATATTAGAACCGCTAAATTCCGATTCATATTTTTACCTCCTTTTGTATTCATTTCATATTATTTGATATTATTATAATCTATATCTTTTACAGAATTGTTACAATTTTTAGTAAATTTTATATTTTTTGTAAATTTTTTATTACATATATTAAAATTTTTTTAAATTATTAAAAAAGAGGAAAAGAATAACAAATATTTAAAATATATTTTTTTAAAAATAGTTGATATTTTTTTTTTGATGTTGTATAATTACAAAGCTAATCTTTATATGGGAGCTTTTTTTTATGGAACCCGGCGAAGCCGAATTTAAGGAAAGATTCTCTCTTGTAGGGAGCAATGTCAAAATTTTTTCGGGAAATGCCCATCCACGGCTTGCTTATGATATATGCCGTTATTTGGGACTCCCATTGGGTAGATCACTTGCTTCAACTTTTCAAAATGGTGAGACTCGTGTAAAAATTGAAGAGACAGTAAGAGGAAAAGATGTATATATTGTACAGCCTATCTGTGGAAGAGTAAATGACAGTCTTGTCGAACTACTCTTGATGATAGATGCTGTTGCAAGGGCATCTGTCAAAAAAGTAACTGCCATAATACCATATTATGGCTATGAAAAACAGGAGAAAAAAACTTCTGGAAGAGAGCCTATAGCTGCAAAATTATTTGCAAATATATACACAGTTGCTGGAGTAAACAGAATTATAACAGTTGATTTACATTCAGCAGCTATACAGGGATTTTTTGATATACCTGTTGACAATTTGACTTTTTTCCCATTGTTGTTTAACTATTTTGAGAAAAAATTAAAAGGCGAAGATATTGTTGTTGTATCACCTGATTCTGGAGGTGTTTCAAGGGCAAAAGTATTTGCAGATCAGATGAGAGCTTCACTTGCTATTATTTTCAAGAGAAGAAATAGACCCGACCAAGTCGAAGCTATTGATTTTATCGGAGATGTAAAAGGTAAAACTGCCATTATAATAGATGACATGATATCTACTGGTGGGACTTTAATTCAAGCATCGAGAATATTAAAGCAAAATGGAGCTGAAAGAATTTTTGCTTGTGCCACACATCCTTTATTGGCAGGAAGTGCGATAAAGGATATTGAAAATTCTGATATTGAAGAAGTTGTTGTTGCAGATACTGTGCCACTTCCTATTGAAGCACAGAGAGGAAAATTTTTGTATTTGTCCGTTGCGCCTCTTATAGCAGAGTCTGTAAGGCGCGTTCATTATAATTTATCGGTAAGTATGCTTTTTGACTGGAGGAAAAAATATGAAGCAAATAGCGATTGAAGCAAAGAAAAGAGAAATGGGTAAAAAAGAAAGAAACATCATTCGCAAGGAAGGCGGAATTCCATGTGTTGTTTACGGAAAAGATATAACATCTTTTTGTATTTCTGTAAATGAAAGAACATTTGAAAAAGAACTTCATGCCCATGGAATGAATGCACTTTTTAATTTGGTTATAGACAAAGACCAATATACAGCAATGATTGCTGAAATTCAGAGAGAACCATTGTCAAAGAAGATTAAACACATTGATTTCCACAAAGTAGCTCTTGATACAGCTGTTACAGCAACTGTTCCTGTACATCTCGATGGAGATTGCAAAGGTGTAAGAGAAGGTGCTATATTAGAACAACTTATGTGGGAAATTGAAATTGAAGCTCTTCCATTGAATGTTCCAGACCATATCGTAGTTGATGTAACAAATCTTGGTCTTGGCGAAGAATTAAAGGTAGCTGAATTAAAGGCTCCAGAGGGTGTTTCTTTTGTATCTCCTGCTGATGAAGTAGTAGTAATTGCTGCAAAACCAAAGAAGGAAGAAGAAGAGACAACTGAGACAGCTGAAGCAACAGCTGAGCCACAGGTTATCAAAAAAGGCAAAGAAGAAGAGGAAAAATAATAACTTTTCTACAGAATGTAAAAAAACGGTGTTGGAAAATTTTTCAACACCGTTTTTTTTTTTGTTATGAGCGTATTTTCTTAGGAACTTTACACGCCCTCATATTTTTGAAAATTACATTTAAAATCACTACAACAAGATAAAACAGGAAAATTACATATACACAAAGAAGTAATATAAGCAATGCCATGAGTTTTATTTGTGGCATTGCTTTTTTATTAATGATAATAATGAGGTAAAATTTTATATATGTATATGAATGCTATTGCTGTAGGAGTAACAGCAGGGGTATCTGAAACAGCACAACAACAAGTTAAAGCTGGTGATTTAGTAACAAATATAATAATGCTTGGAATTCTTGCTGTTGTTATATTGATATATTTTTTGAATAATCCACTAAAACACTCTAAAGATTTTCGTATTCGCTGTTTTTTAAATTGGTTTCCACTTGGTTTGACTTATGCCTTTTTGTATATGGCAAGGTATAATTTAACAGTTGTAAAAGGTTCTCTTGGAAATCTCCTTTCCAATCAAAATTTTGGAGATATTTTTGGTATTGGCTCAGTTATCTATGGCTGTGCCTTTCTTATTAATGGACCACTTACCGAAAAAATAGGTGGAAAAAAGGCAATAATGATAGGTTCTGCTGGTTCTGCATTGATGAATATATTGATGGGAATCTGTCTTTTCCAAGTTATGAATAAAAATTGGACAGTAAATGTCCTTGTTGTGTCATTCATGATTTTATACGCACTTAATATGTATTTTCAGAGTTTTGGTGCTGTAGCAGTTGTCAAAGTTAATTCACAATGGTTTAATATCAAAGAAAGAGGAGTTTTAGGAGGTATATTTGGAACTCTTATTTCTTTGGGATTGTTCTATGCTTTTAATTGGGGAAGTATGATTGCAGAAGCTACAAAGGCAAAACCAGATGATATTGGTATTATGGAATTGTGGCTCAGAAATATTTTAAATATACATGGTGAAATAGATCAGCTTTGGTATGTATTTTTTATTCCTGCCATTATTTTGGCAGTGTTTTTCTTTATAATACTTTTTTTGATAAAAGATTCACCAGAAGAGGCGGGATTTCCAAATTTTGAACTTGGAGATGCCTCTGAAAATGAAAATAGCGAAGAAGTACATGGTTTGGCTCTCATTAAAAAACTGCTCACTAATCCAATAATATTGACTATTGCATGTATTGAGTTCTGTTCAGGTATTTTGAGACAGAGTGTAATGCACTGGTATCAATTATTTGTTAAATTTTATTCCGCTAAACCAGATTTTGTTGAAATCTTTAAACCTGCCGAATTTTTCTGTGATAACTGGGGACTTTTACTCTGTTTTGCAGGAATTATGGGGGGAATGTTCGCTGGATTGATTTCAGATAAATTATTTGGTTCAAGAAGAGGACCTTCAGCCGTATTTTTATATGGAATAATGCTTGTCTGTTCTATTATTTTAGCCTGTACACTCCGAGGAAATCAAATTCTTGTCGGCTGTATTATGTTTATGATGTCTCTTGCTGTAATTGGTGTTCATGGTATGCTCTCTGGTACGGCTACAATGGACTTTGGAGGCAAAAAAGCTGCTGCTACTGCAACAGGTCTTGTCGATGGCTTTGTCTATTTAGGTACTGGATTCCAAGCATTTGCTCTTGGAAGACTTACAAATATAGACTGGATATACTGGCCATTGTTTATGATTCCGTTTGCAATAATTGGATTGATTCTTTCACTCAAAATTTGGAAAGCATTTCCAGGAAAATAAATTTTGTGAAAATGATACAAAAACAGCGTGCGAAGAATTTTCTTCACACGCTGTTTTTGATTTAGTATTCCTTTCTCAATCTCAATAAAGAAGTGAATTTATAAAAAAAACTCCAGTCAAAATCACTGGAGTTTTAAACACATTCATTTTTTATGTAAACATTTGTTGAAGGAGACCAGTTTTCTATAATGTCAATGCCTTTACATCTGCAAGTTTCAATTTTGTAAATTTAGCTACATTATCTACTGAAAAACCTTCTTTTAGAAGATTTTTAGCAGTTTCCAAAATGCCCTCAAATTTTGCTTGTTTTGCTTTCTTTTCCGCTTCTTTTCTTGCTTTTTCTTCAGCTTTTTGTGCTTGTTTAGCCTGTTTTTCCGCTTCTTTTCTTGCTTTTTTTTCGGCTTTTCTTGCTTTTTCTATTTCTTTTATTTTAGCTTCTGCATCTTTCATAGCTTCTTCTTTAGCTTTTAGTATTTCTTTTTCAAAAAAGTCGAGCATAAATGTTTCTCCCTCCTTTGTTTCTTTTAAATATTTTACAGGTTCTCTCAATTCTTCGCAGTACATGTCACGATAATCTACACAATGAAGATCGTGCAAAGCTCTCTCAAGTTCTGTTAATCTTTCTTTTGGAAGACCTTTTTTGCCTTTTAGTGAAGCATTTACATAAATTATATGAGCCCCATCATTAAAAAATTCTCTTCCCTCTACATTGCCATTTTCATCTTTCCATTCAATATAGCGGTCAACATAATAAATAGTTTTTCCTTTTTTAAAAACATCATGTTCAGTTATGAAAATAATATAACTTTCTGTAAGGTCTTTATAGTCTTGCTTTTCTCCAAGATTTTCAGCATCAAAAGTAGCACTATAAAATCGAGCTCTTTTGGGGTCTGCTCCTGCACTAACTCTTTGTATTTCTATATTGTACCTGATTTTGATTTCTTTTGTAGTCTTTTTTTGAGTTTTAGGATCGATAGCTTCAACAGTTTTTATTTCTTCACCATAAGCGTCAAAAACAGTTATTTTTCCCCCTGAACTTGTTATTTGGTATTGTCCAACAACATTTGTAATAACAATTTTGTCATTGTTAAGCAATAATCTTATAAGATATTGCATAGGGTTAAAATCTTTGTTTTTGAGGCAAAGGCTAAAAAATTTGTCAGTGAAAAGAGAAGAATTTTTGAGGAATAGAATCACTTCTTCTCTTTTCAATCCACTTTTAATCATTGTATTTTTCTCCTTTAATTATATATGAATATAAACAAAGAATCAATAAAATTTATAATATTATTTATCGAGCTATTCATATTGTATTTTTTCATTATTACAAATTATAAGTACATATCGTTAAAATTGTGTTAAGTTTGTTAATTTTTTATTAAAGTGTGCTGGTAAAAGGCAAAATAAAATAATTTGGCAAAAAAAAAGGCGTGCAGTTTATAATCACCGACACGCCTTATTTATTTTCTCTACATTTTCAACGGAATTGTGTTTAAAAGCTCGAGATAATCAATCAAAACCTCAACCCAATATTCATCATACAAAATGTCAAGCATTGTTATTTTGCCTTCAGTAATCCCCAAAGGAATACCTTTTGAACGCATTTTTGCAATTTGATTTTTGCCAAAACTCAAAAATGGTGCAGATATTACAATATTTTTCCCAGAATAATAAAGTCGAGGAATATAAGATTTTTTCATCAAAATTTTTATTTTAGCAACATCAAATAAATTATATGTTTCTTCTGGCATTTTGCCAAATCTATCTTTTAATTCAACTTTTAAATCGTCAATTTCTTCAAATGTTTTTATCTGCCCTATTTTTCTATAAATAGTGAGTTTTTGCTTTTGATCTGCAACATAGAAATCAGGAATATATGCGGAAAGTGGAATATCTATTTTTGGCTCTAAAAGCTCTGAATCATTTAGATTTTTATTTCCCTTTAATTCCTCAACAGCTTCAGATAACATGCGACAATAAAGGCTAAATCCAACTGATTTTACAAATCCATGTTGAGCTTTTCCCAATATATCGCCTGTTCCTCTCATTTCCAAATCTTTCATTGCGATATGGAAACCACTTCCAAGTTCTGTAAAATCTCGCAAGACTTCCATGCGTTTTTTTGCGTCAGATGTCAAAAGTCTGTTTGGAGGATACATCAAATAGGCATAAGCCCTGTGATGACTTCTTCCAACCCTTCCTCTTATTTGATATAGTTGAGCCAAACCAAATGAATAGGCATTGTTAATTATAATTGTATTGACATTTGGCATATCTATACCACTTTGTATAATTGTTGTACATACCAAAACATCATAGACACCTTCTGAAAAATCTTTCATTATCTTTTCAAGTTTAGCCTCTGACATCTGTGCATGTGCATAAGTTATCTTTATGTTTGGAATCAAATTTTCTATTTCTTTTGTAACAGTTTCAATGCCTTCAACTCTGTTGTGGAGAAAGAATACCTGACCACCTCTTGCCTTTTCCCTCATTATAGCACCTTTTACAGCGTCTTTTCTGAAAGGCATTATATATGTTTTTACTGGCAATCTATCCTGTGGAGGCGTAGTAATAACAGAAAGGTCTTTTACTCCACTCATAGTCAAATGAAGTGTCCTTGGAATAGGAGTTGCAGATAATATCAATGTGTCGACACCAGCACTCATCTCACGAAGTTTTTCTTTGTGCATAACGCCAAAAAATTGTTCTTCATCAATAATTACAAGACCGAGGTCTGAAAATGAGACATCTTTTGATAAAAGCCTGTGTGTGCCAATTACTATGTCTGATTTTCCTGTTGCCATATTCAAAACTGATTCCTGCTGTTTTGCTTTTGTCCTAAATCTTGAAAGTAATTCTATTCTCACAGGGAAAGAGGCAAATCTCTCTGAAAATACTTCATAGTGTTGTTCAGCAAGAAGTGTAGTAGGAGCTAAAATTGCAACTTGTTTGCCGTCCATTACAGCTTTAAAAGCACATCTTAGAGCAACTTCTGTCTTTCCATAACCTGCATCACCACAGACAAGCCTTTCCATAGGGTGTGGAGCTTCCATATCTCTTTTTGCGTCTTCTATTGCTTTTATCTGATCAGGAGTTTCTATATAAGGAAAAGCCTCTTCCATTTCTTTCTGCCAAGGTGTATCTGCTGAAAAAGCATGACCTTCTGCAAGATTTCTCTTTGCATATATCTCCAAAAGCTGTTTTGCAATTTTCTCAACTTCTTCTTTGACTTTTGCCTTTTTCTTTTGCCATTCCTTACCACCCATTTTAGATAGTTTGGGTTCTTCATCTTCAAGATCGTATTTTTCAAGTAAATAAATCTGTTCAACAGGAATGAAAATAAAATCTCCGCCAGCATATTCGAGTTTTAAAAATTCTGACGAATAGCCATTTATTTCTTTTGTTTCAAGACCTCTGTAAACACCAACTCCATGTGTTGAATGGATTATGTAATCGCCTATTGTGAGGTCTTCAAGTTTCATTGGAACTTTTTTGGAAACTTTTTTGGAATTTTTTCTCTTTACACCAAAAAGTTCTCTATCTGTTACAATGTAAAAATTGTGATTTATACAAAAACCTTCTGAAAAATTTTTCTTTACTGTGGCAACTTTTGTTTGAAAATCGAGTTGATTTATCAATCCAGAATTTGGAGATAATAATTTTGTTACAGAAATTTTTGATTCAGAGACTATCTCTGCAATTCTCAATGCCTGTGGTGAAACGACGAAAAATTTTGTATTTTCATCACTATTTTTGACAAATTCAACAAAATCAGAAACTTTTTTACCAAATGAAGGAGCTTGTGATATATCAATATTTATGTCTTCAACTGTTCCCCAATCGGCAAAAGAGATGTTTTGGAAATCCTCTATATGTTTTTCAAATTCGTTAAAAGCATATTTATTTTGATTTTCATCTATTATAGGCTCAAAGTCAAAATCGCCATCTTCATCAAGAGAAAAATCTTCTCTTGTCCTTATATTTTCCCAAGTTTCAGATTCCAAATATGACAATTTTAGAAGAGCAGGCTCATCTTTTACAATTATTGTATTTTTTTTATCAAAATAATCTGCCAAAAATGCAGAAGAATCTTTTGAGTATTTAGGAAAATATATTGTTACTTCAGAAATTTTTCTCTGTGATCTCTGTGTTTCTATATCAAAAATTCTTATAGAATCTATCTTGCTTCCAAAAAATTCAAGCCTTATAGGTTCTCCATTCACAGGATATATGTCAAAAATGCCACCTCTCTGTGAAAAATCTTTTCTTTCTTCTGTTATATTTCTTTTGTGGAATCCTTCATCAACCAATCTTTCTGAAAGTGTAACAGGTGATATGCTATCCCCTATTTTTATTGAAATAGAATTGTTTTTCAATTTTTCAGGTGATTCAATTTTTTTAAGTGCAGAATAAATGTCTGTTACTATTATTTTAAATTTCTTTTCTGCTTCAGAAAGTGAAAAATTGTTGTCTGTATTGTCTGAAAAAACAAAATTAGAAACAGGAATATTGTTTCCAGAACAAATGGAAATACCTTCAGAATAAATTTCAGCAGAAAATTCATCAGATGTTATAAAAAGAATATTCTTTTTAGTCTTTTCATGTAAAAAAGAAATAAAAAGAGATTTTGCTGAAGAACTGAGACCAGAAATTTTTATATTCTTTTTGTTATTTAATTCATTGTATATATTTTCAAAATCAGTAATCATAGTTGTTATGTTGTTTTTACGGAAATCAATTTTTGTTATTAATTTTGTTATTTTACCATGTTTTTTTACACATTGCAATTTTATTAATTTTTTATCTACTATGTTATTAATCGTTTCAACGATAAAAACAACAGTTAGACAATATTTGTCCAAAATTGCAAAAAAATATAAAAAAAAATGTTTTTTAATATTTTAATGAAATTTTAAGATAAATATGTTAAAATACAACTGTGAAAAAAAATAAGAGAGGTATATTTTTATGAAATTTACAAATGTTCTCGTAGCTGCAGCTATTTTTGCAACAACTTCAGTATTTGCATTTGCTCCTTCATTTGCTCAGCAACATGATGAAGATGCTTTCCCACCACCACCTCCACCACATGGAGACAGAATGGAAAGAGGTGAAAGACCACCACATCCACATCACAAGGATAAATTAAATCTTACAAATGAACAGAAAGAAAAAGCAAAAGCTATTTTCCAAAAAGCACAAGATGATAAAAATGCTCTTTTGACAGATGAACAAAAAGCTCAGATGAAAGAGAGAATGGAAAAAAGAGATCATAAAGATTTCAAAAAACATAAAAAACATCATGGATTTGGTCATGGATTGAATCTTACAGAAGAACAACAAGCAAAAATCAAAGCCATAGATGAATGGGAAAAGACAGAAAGCACTAAAATAATAACAGACGAACAGAGAGCTAAAGTCAAAGAGATAAGAAAAAAAGCAAAAGAAGACAGAATGAATGTGCTTACTGATGAACAAAAACAACAGATGAAGGACATGAAGGCTAATAAACATAAACATCATGGAAAACATCACAAAATGCACAAGGGAAATGAAAATTTCAGAGGTGTAAAACTCACTGATGATCAAAAAACAAAGTTCAAAGCCATAGATGAAAAAGCAAGAAAAGATTTTGAAAAAATTCTCACAGATTCACAGAAAAAAGCATTAAAAGAAGCAAGAGAAAACTCAAGAAGACATCATGAACATAATGATAGATAATAAAGATTGAAATTATTAGATAATTGCCATCCTTTGTGAATATTTGTCTCATAGGATGGCAATTTGTCTATTTTAAAAGGGGGAAATTATGAAAATATTATTGATAGAAGATGATAGAGCTATTAGCGATTTGATTAAAAGAGGTCTTGAAGATGACGGAAATTACAAAGTAATAGTAGCTGAAGAGGGAAATAGCGGTTTAGAGATGGCATTAGATGATGATTTATCATTGATAATAATGGATATAATGCTTCCGAATATGTCAGGATTTGATATTTGTCGTCAAGTTAGAAGTGAAGGACTTATGACTCCTATTTTAATGTTGACAGCAAAAGATGGAATGGACGACATGATAAAAGGTTTTGAAATAGGTGCAGATGACTATTTGACAAAACCATTTCATTTTGATGAACTTTTTGCAAGGGTAAAAGCTCTTATTAGAAGAGATTGTCTTTTGAGGGGCAATGTAATAACAATAGATGATCTTGAGATAGATACAAATTCAAGAATAGTAAAATTAGCAGGTAAAAAGTTGAATTTAGGTTCAAGAGAATATACATTACTTGAAGCACTTGCAAGAAATGAAGGACGTCCAATTAGTAGGGAAACTATTCAGTATAAAATTTGGAATAATGAGGACATAATGTCAAATACTGTTGATGTATATATAAGAATGTTGAGAAAGAAAATAGATGATAACAGACCTAAAAAATTGATACATACAGTATATGGATTTGGTTATATGATAAAAAAATCAGATAAAAAATGAATAAGAATTCAATAAAATACAAACTTATAATTTGGAACATAATATCTTTGATTCTTCTATTTGCATTGATTTTAATTATAATGCAAATTTCTGTAACATCTATAATAAGATTCAATATAGATGAAAAATTACATGTAATTGCAAATAGAGAATTACAGATGTATATTGATATGGGAGGAGTAAGACCCCCTTTCCCTTATAAACATAAAAAGTATAGAAGACAAGTTAAATATAATAGAAAGTATCTTCTTCCCCCACTTATTTTTAATTTAGATGGAACTATTTCTAAATTTGCAGACCCAGAAGGTAAATTAAAAACATTAAAACCATTAGATTTATCTTCATTTGAAAAATCAAAATTAGGAAAAGAAATATATAAATCTGTTTTATTTACAGATGAAGAAATAGAACAAGAACCTGTTAGGGTTCTATATCTTCCTTATATTGAAAATGGAAATGTAAAATGTATTGCTCAAGTTATAATGCCTGAAGCCGAATTAAAACAATTTAATTCAGTATTTAAATCTATAATGTTTGCCATGATTCCTATTGTTGTGATATTTGCTATTTTAGGAGGATTGTTAATAACTAAGAGGCTTTTAAAACCAATAGAAAATTTAAATAAAAATATAGATAAAATAAATGAAACTGGAATTGAAAATATATTACCAATAGAAGGAAATGATGAATTTGCAACTCTTTCAAATAAGATAAATGAAATGCTCAATAGAATAGATATACAGTTTATAGCACTGAAAAAATCAATTGAAAGGGAAAAAACATTTACTTCAGATGTATCTCATGAGTTGAGAACTCCACTAACTGTTATAAAAGGCAATACATCTTTAACATTAAAAAAAGAAAGAAATACAGAATATTATATAAAAACAGTAACTGAAATAGATAAAGCTGCTGATTCAATGCTTGAAATTGTAGAATCTCTATTGCTTCTTTCAAGAGCTGAAAGTGGAAATGCAAAATTGAGATTAAAATCGGTAAATCTATATTCTTTGATAGAGGAAATCATATCAAACTTTGTTATAAATACGAGTAAGTCTATAAAGATAGAAGATTTTGATAAAAATATAAATATAGAATGTGATTATTCTTATATAAAACAAGCTATGACAAATTTATTAACAAATGCAATTAGATATACTGATGATAGTGGAAAAATAAAAATAACTGCAGATATTGAAGATAAATTTGTAAAAATAAGTGTTTCTGACAACGGCTGTGGTATTGCAGAAAATCATATTCCACATTTAACAGAGAGATTTTATCGAGTTGATTCTTCAAGAAATAGAGGGCAAGGGGGAACAGGTTTAGGACTTGCAATAACAAAAACAATAGTAGATTTACATAATGGAAAACTTGAGATAAAAAGTAAAGAGGGAGAAGGAAGTATATTTTCAATATATTTGCCAAGGTGAATTAACTTGTTGTGGCACTTTATAAGAAAAATTAGTTAAAAACAGTAGGGCGTGTTGGTAAAGTCCTAAAAAATAATAATATTCTCTAAAAAAAGGTTATTTTTTATAGCCTTTTTTTTATTTTGTGGATAAATCTTTTATATTGTGGATAAAATAAATAAAATTGTGTATATTATTTTGAATATTATGTGAATTTAAAAAAATCATGACCTATTTTAAAAATCATGTACATAAGTCATGATAAAAAAATATATAAAATGTTTATAACTATGTGGATAAGTGGATAAGTTGAATAATTTATTTTATAAATTTTAGTTTAATTTTTGGATAAGTGAGTTTTTTATTTTATGGCTTGTTGGAATTTTTATTGCCATGACTTAACAATATTTTTATGTTTTAACTGGCTAAAAAATATTGTTAACAATAATTTCTTTTTTGAAATAAAAAATAAAAAATAAAATTTTGATATTAAACAGGTTAAAAAATATTTTTTAATTGTGGATAAAATATTTTTAAAAATGTCCATGCCTTATTTTAAAAATCATGTACATAAGTCATGGTAAAATATAAAAAAAGTTATTATTTATGTGGATAAGTGGATAAAATAATTTTTAAGTGGTCATGGCAAAGAATTAACTAAATAGAATGCTATAATATATTATTTTGTGAATTTTAGAACAAAAAAATGTGGATAATTAAATAAATTGATGTGGATAATAAGTCATAAATTAAATAGATACTATATACTTATTTTATCCACATATTTATTTTTAAATCGGTGGATAAGTGGATAAGTCTACTTATTTATTTTTAAATTATTATTTATCCACTTATTTTAGTGAATAAAATGTGAATATAAGTGAATTTAAAATAAAATTTGCTAAATAATAATTATTATGTGTATATTTTTAAACATGTTTATAAACATATAATTATTGTTTAATAGCAATTTAATATGAAGTTATACACATATTTCACATATACTATAACTACATATTATTTTTTTTAATAATAAAATAAAAAAAATGAGTAGTAAAAATATTTCTCCACTATTTACAGAATGTGGTATAATTATTATAAAAAAGGTAATAAATAAAATATGTTTAAAAAAATATTTCTGTTTTCATTGTTGCTTACTTTTGTCTTTCTAAATTTTGGTTGTTTTAAAAAGGTTGAAGAAGAGCCTTTATTGAAAAATGATGTAGTTATTGGATATGGTTCTAATTTTGAAGATGAAGTTTTAAATGTAAAAGATAAATATGTCCTTGTAGTTTTTTATGAAACACAATCACATTGGTCAAAAAGTCAAGTTGAAGCTTTGGAAATTTTTAAAAACGATAGAGAAATTGGAAATAAAATTAAAATAGTAAAAATTAATGTTGAAGAAGAACCATTTTTTATGGAAAAATATAATTTAGAGGTACCTTTAGCACATTTACTTTTTTACAATGGGGAAATTCTATACAGAAATGTAGGTTATGTTGATTCACCTCATTTGAATCAATATCTGAAACCTTATGTCAAATTTGATGAAAGGCAATAAATGAAATATGTTTAAAAAAATATTTTTGTTCTTATTTTTGATTGCTTTTATCTTTCTAAATTTTGGTTGTTTTAAAAAGGTTGAAGAAGAGCCTTTATTGAAAAATGATGTAGTTATTGGATACGGTTCTAATTTTGAAGATGAAGTTTTAAATGTAAAAGATAAATATGTTTTTGTAGTTTTTTATGAGCCAAAGTGTCATTGGTGTAAAAGTCAAGTTGATGCATTGGAAATTTTTAAAAACGATAGAGAGATTGGAAATAAAATTAAAATAGTAAAAATTAATTTGGAAGAAGAACCATTTTTTATGGAAAAATACAGAATAGAAAATGATCCAACTCATATTCTTTTTTACAATGGGGAAATTCTATACAGAAATGTAGGTTATGTTGATTCACCTCATTTGAATCAATATTTGAAACCTTATGTTAAATTTGATGAAAGGAAATAAAAAAATGTTGAAAAAAGTTAGTTTGATTTTGTTTGCCTGTTTGATTTCATTTTTCATGTTTGGAATAAGTTTTGCAGATATAAAGCATGCAGATGACAGTAATTTTGAAAAAGAAGTTTTAAATTCAAAAGGCATTGTTCTTGTTGATTTTTGGGCAACTTGGTGTGGTCCTTGTCAAAAACAAGCTCCTGTTTTAGAACAGCTTTCAAAAGATCCTTCGATGAAAAATGTAAAAATCGTAAAAGTTGATGTTGATAAAGCTAAAAAAGTTTCTTATGAGGCTGGAATAAAATCAATTCCTACTTTGATGATTGTAAAAGATGGTGAAATTGAAGAACAATGGTCTGGTTATACTGATTTAGGTAAATTAAAAACAAAACTTTCAAAATATTGCAAATAATATTATTTAAAATGGAGGAAAGATAAATGTTAAAGAAAGTTAGTTTAATTTTGTTAGCTTGTTTGATTTCTGTTTTTATGTTTGGAGTAAGTTATGCTGATGTAAAACATGCTAATGATTCTTCTTTCGATTATGAAGTTTTGAATGCAAAAGGTGTTGTTCTTGTTGATTTTTGGGCTAGTTGGTGTGGTCCTTGTCAAAAACAAGCTCCTGTTCTTGAACAACTTTCAAGAGACCGTCTCATGAAGGATGTTAAAATAGTTAAAGTGAATGTAGATGAATCAAATGCTGTTTCTGACAAATTTGGTATAAGCTCAATTCCTACTTTGATGATATTTGAAGATGGTCAGAAAAAAGAGCAATGGTCTGGTTATACTGATTTCAATGGATTAAGACAGAGACTTGCAAAATATGTACTAAAGCAAAATATTTAAGCGATAAATTTCGTTAACGAGTAATTTATTTAACAAAACTCCCCAAAATTTGGAGGAGTTTTTTAATATATTTATTAAATCTGTAATTAAAATATAAAAAATGCGAATTACAGCAATTTTCAAAATTGCCATAATGTCAACAAAACTATTAAAATTATTTAAAACAGACTACTTAATATTTTTTTGGAGAAAATATGCCAATAAAAGCAAAGGGAAATACAAAGGGGCTAAAACCACTTCAGAAAAAGCTTGTTGATAAACTATTTGAAAGAAAATTGAATCCTAAATCAGCTATAAGTCCTGAATTTGCAAAGGCCTTGGCTTCTATTTCTGCTGACATAAAAAGACAGATAGGAATTTTGGTTGACAGAAAAGGACATGTTGTTGATGTTTTTATCGGAACAGCAAAAGGAGTTGTTATAAGCGATTTTGGAAGATATAGAGCTGGGGCTTCAAGACTTAGAGGACTTAGGCTCATACATACAAGACTTTTTGAAAATTCATTAAATACAGATGATTCCTCTGATCTTGTTCTTTTGAGACTTGATATGATCATCTCATTGGAAGTTTTAGAATCTGGGCTTCCAGGTGGTCTTACAATAGCAAATCTTCTTCCATTTAAAAATGACGGCAAGATATATGAAGAAAATGTATATAATTCTGTTTCTGCTGTAAATTTTGATTTCATAAGATTTATTGAAGACCTTGAAAATGAGATTGAATTTTCAACAGAATCACAAAAGACTGATGATTCATCAAAAAGAGCTATCTTAATTCATGTTTCTACAGATAAGGATGAAGATTCAGATTATGCTATGGAAGAATTAAAAGAACTTGCAACATCTGCAGGAATACATATTATTGAAGCGATAGTTCAGCACAGAAAAGAACTCGATCCAAAATATGTCATCGGTAAAGGCAAAATAAAAGAAATATTGCTTTTATCAATGGAGAAAAATGCAAATTTAATCGTTTTTGACAGTTGTCTTTCTGCTTCACAAATGCGATCTATTGAGGCTGAAACTGGTATTGAAACAATAGACAGAACTCAGATGATTCTCGATATTTTTGCAAGAAGAGCAAAGAGCAGAGAAGGAAAATTACAAGTAAAACTTGCACAATTGAAATATAGTCTTCCTCGATTGACTGCAAAAGACGATTTTACTTCAAGAATAACTGGCGGAGCTGGTGGCATTCGTTCAAGAGGACCTGGGGAAACTAAATTAGAGATAAGTAAAAGAAGGGTTAGAGAATCAATAACATCACTTGAAAAAGAACTAAAAGAGATAGCAGAAGCAGAAAAGGAACGGAGAAAAAAGAGAGATAAAAGTGATATTCCAATTATTTCTATCGTGGGATATACAAATTCTGGAAAATCAACATTGTTAAATACTTTGACTCAAAGTGATACATATACAGAAGAAAGAATGTTTGCAACTCTTGATACTGCAACTAAAAGGGTTAGATTTCCTAAAGATACAGATATAATAGTAACAGATACTGTTGGATTTATAAGAGATCTTCCAGAAGAGCTTATTTCTGCATTTAGAGCTACACTTGATGAAATGTGTGATTCTGATATATTGATTCATCTTTTTGATATTTCTTCAAAAGGTTGGAAAGAACAGATTGCTTCTGTAAATAATATTTTGGGTGAGCTTGCACTTGATAATATTCCAGTCATACTTGTTGGAAATAAAATAGATATAGCAGATATTGATACAGCACTTGAAATTCAAAAAGAGACATCTTGTCTTTTAGTTAGTGCAAAAGAAAAACAGAGTTTAAAACCACTTTTTAATGTTTTAGAAAAGAAAATAAGAGAGGTTTTGGAAAATGAATGAAAGTAAAGATGAAAGTAAAGTTACCATAAAAAGTTCCTTCTTGATAGGTTTAATAGTATTTGCTCTTATATTATTAATTACAGTTGTTTTTTTATTTGGTTTTTTGATAGGTTCTGGTAAAAATAAACAAACAATAGTAACCAAAATAGATGAATTTACAATTGGAAATTCATCTGGAAATAAAGAAAATATTACTAATACAAATGCCATTACACAAAGGGAAGATAATTTTAAACAAAATAAAAAAAATGAAAATCTTTCAACACAAAAAGAAGAAGATAAAGATACAGCTTTAAAAAGACTTGGTTTTGTTCCTTATGGACATAAAAAAGAAGAGTCAAGTAAATCATCATCTTATAGTTCATCAAGTAAAAATGACGAAAGTAAAAAAGATACAAGAAATTTAAGTGCATTGTTTAGCTCAGTCAATGAGGATGAATCAAGCAGTTTTAAAAGTAATAGTAATTTAACTACTTCAAATCAAATAAATTCAAGTTCTAATTACACTACTTCATCATCACAAAATTATTCCACAAATAATGTTTCATCTGAATCAGGAAAAGAAGCTGTTAAAAATTATTTTATGGAATTGGAATTAAAATTGGCTGGAAGTAAAACTTGGAGTGATCCCAATCAATTTGCAGAACAACTGTTAAAATCTGCAATGAGTGGAGATTTTTCTGATTTAAATGAGCTTACTGCAAATATGAAAAGGGTTGCAAATGATATATCAAGAATGAGTGTTCCTGCTGAATGTGCAGAACATCGAGATGCTGTAGTTAATTCTTTAAATGACTCAATAAGTATTTTGAATAAGGTTAAAAGAGGAATTAATGAAGGTGATATGAATATTATAATGTCCTTGACTTCAGAGGCAGATAGAATAAAAGCATCTGCTGGAAGATCAGATGAATTGATGAAGCAATTAAAATCGAAATATAATATATAAAAAATCGTGAAATAATATATAATATATGCAGGATTTTAATATTAAAATATATAAAATAATAAAAATAGAATGTTATTGTATTCCTGTAATATTTATTACAAATGTGAAAAAAGTTCTGTTTATTACTACGGTAAAATATTCCGTCATTTTAAGTGGATATTATTGGAGAGGAGTATCTGATGAGGGATTATTATTTAGAGCTTGGTGTAAAACCATCTGATGATATAGAAGATATAAGAAAAGAATTTACAAAACAGTCAAGAGCTATTGGTAGCAAATCAGAAAAAGAACAGATTGCTTTTTTTAATGCTTGGAAAATTATTCAAGATGTTGACAAAAGAAAAGAATATGATGAGCAACCTCAATTTCAACTGAGAAAAACAAGTCCTCGTTTAACTGCGGGAACTAAAAAGAAAGGCGGAGAACGTCAGCAGTTCAGATGGGGTATTCCATTGATGGAAATATTGATGATGCCTTTCAAAAAAGAAGAAAATACAGAAGAAATTCAAACTCCAGAAGAAAAGGCAAATCTTCATTTTACTCAGGGCGTTTTATATGCTGGTGATGTTGCTACATTTGTACAAGCCAAAGATGAGTTTAAAGCAGTCCTTGATATTATTCCTGATCTTGAAGAAGGTCAATATAATTATGCCATAATGTGCTATAAAATGGGACAATTTAAACAAGCTCTTGAATGTTTTCGTAAATATTCAACTGCATTCCCAAAAGATTTACAAGCTAAGAAAATGATAACATTACTTGAATAATATAAGTTTTTTATTGCCTTTGACATTATGTTAAAGGCTTTTTTTTGTCAAAAAATAGGGAGTTTATTATACTCCTTATAAAAAAAAATAAAAGGAAGGTATTAAGATTTGCTTACAACAGAAAAAATAGATTTCAAATCTTCTCTATCTGAATCATTAAAAGTTATAGATAAAGAGCTTTTTAATGTAATAGACCTTGAAGACAAAAGACAAGAGAAAAAGTTGATAATGATCGCCTCTGAAAGCGAATGTCTTAAGCCAGTAAGAGATGTTTTATCATGTTCATTTACAAATATATATGCTGAAGGTTATCCTTCACGCAGACTTTTGAGGGAGACAACAGAAAATCTTCCAGACCTCGACGATCAACTTTCATATCTAAGGCGTTATTCAGATAGACGTTATTACAAGGGCGTTGAATATGCTGATGTTCTTGAATCCCTTGCATGTCGAAGAGTAGCAGCTCTTTTTGCAAATGAAAATGTAAAGGCTTCTGAGATCTTTGTAAATGTTCAATCACTTTCAGGTGCTGCTGCAAATAATGCTGTATATGAAGCATTTGTAGAACCTGGTGATACTGTAATGGGCATGGATTTGAGTCATGGCGGACATTTAACACATGGAAGCCAAGCAAACAGATCAGGCAAAGTTTATAATATAGTTCCATATCATGCAGATATTGAAACAGGCGAAATTGATTTCAAAGAAATTGAAGAACTTGCAAACAAACACAAACCCAAAATGATAATTGCAGGCTACAGTGCATTTCCTCGTATCATTGATTGGAAGAGATTCAGAGACATAGCCCATTCTGTTGGTGCAATATTACTCGCAGATATTTCACATATTGCTGGACCAATCGTTGGAGGAGCATTCCCTTCACCTGTTGGAATTGCAGATGTAGTTTCATTTACAACACATAAAACACTTTGTGGTCCTCGTGGAGCTGTAATTCTTACAACAAGAGAAGATTATGGAGATAAAATAAATAATGCTGTTTTCCCAGGTGAGCAAGGTGGTCCACATCTAAACTCAATAGCAGCAAAAGCACTTCTCTTTAGACTTGCAAATACAGACGGATTTAAAGAAATGCAAAAACAAGTCGTCAAAAATGCAAAAGTTCTTGCTGATTCATTTGTAAAAGCAGGTTGTAAATTGGCATTTGGTGGCACAGATTCACATATGGTTCTTTTGGACATAAGAAAAATAATGGGACCAGATGGATTCAATTTGAGAGGTGAAATAGCTTCAAGAGTTCTCGATATGTGTGGAATAACATGTAACAAAAATACAATACCAGGTGATACAAATGCCGTTCACCCAGGTGCATTGAGATTTGGAACAACATGGCTTACCCAAAGAGGATTCAAAGAAGAAGATATTGCTGAACTCGGTGATATAATTACAACTCTACTAAAATCAATGGTTCCATACAAATATCTTGAAATTTCAGGTGATGTAGGAAGAGCTAAAACTCCTCTAAGTGTAATTGAATCAACTTATGATAGAGTTCAAAAACTTATAAACAAAGTTGAGAATAGAACAGAAGAGAAAAAAGAAAAAATAGAAATTCCTGCTCGTTATCCAAATTTCAATAGAGAAGCTCCTGCTTTTGTAACAGATGCATCAAAGAATGGAATAATTGAAATAAGAGGAGATAGGTGTGAATATTTCCTCGATGAAGTTTTGACATTCAGTGCTTCTGCAATGCCTATAGGTAAAGCTAAAGTTGGATTTGTTTTGACATCTGATGGAAAAGTTTGCAGTTTTGTAAATGTATGTAAAGTTGCAGACAAAAAATATATCATAATAACTCCTCCAAATACAGCAGATAAACTTGTTGTTATTTTAAAAGGTCTTTCAGATGGCTATATAATGTTTGATGAAAAAGACATCTATGCAAAAATTCAAGGACCATGTGTTGTAAAAGACAGAAGAATTTTTGATGGTTACTTCCAATTTTCAGATATAGATGACCGTTTGACAGCTGTTGAAGTATTTGCTAAAGGCGAAATTGCTGAAAAATTGGCAAAGATAGGAGCAGATATTCCTGCAGGTAAATATTCTGAAGCAAAATTATTTGGAATAAATTGTCAAATAGCAGTTTGCTCTTGCAGACATCGTGCTGTAATTCTTGTAAAACCTGATGATGTAAAAGAACTTTGGAAAAATTTGATTTCAAATGGATTTGAAGCCGTCGGTTCCGAAGATACAAAAGAACTTCTTGAATCAATAATGGAATTCAAGCCTTACAAAGCACAGACAGCAGATGAAGCATTTGAAATAGACAAAGAGTCAAAAATGGATATGATCGACATGACAAAACCATATTTCTTGGGAATGTCATATCTAAATGAAAAATATCCTTGTGAAAATGACAAAAAAGCATTTGAATATGTCGAAAAAGAAGAACCATTGAAAAAGACTCTTCTTTATGACAAACATGTTGCTTTGAAAGCACGCATGGCTCCATTTGCAGGCTATTCAATGCCAGTTTGGTATTCAGGCATAAATGATGAACACAATGCCATGAGAACTTCAGCAGGTCTTTTTGATGTAGGACACATGGGAATCCTTTCATTTGAAGGACCAGATGCATGCAGATTCATTGACACATTGACTTCAAATTACATTCCAAAACTTCTCAATGGTCAATCACAGTATGGTTATTTACTCGATGCTTTTGGCAAAGTAATAGACGACATTATGCTTTACAAGAGAGCGGAAGACAAATTTATGCTTGTTGTAAATGCAGCAAACTTTGACAAAGTAAAGAGATATTTAAAAGGTGTTGTTGATGGTGAATACTTCCTCGACAGTGAATGTAAATCTAAAGAAATCCACAAGAGAGTTACAATAAAAGACCTCTCAGCTGAAGAAGCAGGAAAAGACAGAAAAGCAGATTTAGCTTTCCAAGGACCAAAATCACAAGAAGTTCTCGCTTTGCTTTTAGATGATGTTGAAAGAAAACGCTTCTTACAGGTAAAGAAAAATGAATTCATTGAAACAAAGATAAAAGATATGGATGTCATTATCTCTCGCACTGGATACACAGGAGAAGATGTAGGCTATGAACTCTATCTAAATCCAAATGATTCTATCAAAATGTGGGATTTGATACTCGAAGTTGGAAAAGACTTTGGAGTTAAACCATGTGGTTTAGGTTGTAGAGATTCAGCAAGAACAGAGGCTGGTCTTCCACTCTATGGTCATGAATTGGCAGGAGATTATGGTATATCTCCAAATGAAGCAGGATATGCCCCATTTGTAAAGTTCCACAAACCATTCTTTGTAGGAAGAAGAGCATTGCTCGAAGCCGAAAAGACAAGAAAAATGGAACTTGTAAGATTCTCTCTTGTAAATAAAAATGCAAGACCAATCAAACATGGTTCTGTACTTGTAAGCAAAAGAGGAGAGACAATGGGTTATGTTACAAGTTCTGTCATCATAAATGGTTGGCAGGTTGGTCTTGCCTATGTTTCAAAGAAACACACAGCCCCAGGTACAAGAGCAGAAGTCTTTATTTTGGGTGGCAAAAATACAGAAAAACAAAAAGACCAATTAAAACCTGGTGATAGAATCCTTCTTTCAGAAGAAGCTGTCATTATGACACGCTTCCCTTCAAAAGAAGAATTTGAAGAGAGATATAATAGATAAAATTTTGTCATAAAATAAAAAGTGGGGTGTGAAGTTTTTTATTTCACACCCCATAAAATTTTATTTTATAGAAGTTTTATGCAAAAGTGAATAAAGTATTATAAAAATATTATGTTAAATATAAAAAAAATATCAATTATAGCAATTTGTTTTATTATTATTTTATCGTGTAAGATCAATGCAAATCCAATATTTGTCAATTCTTTACACAAAGATTTTAAAGAAAATGGATATAAAGTTACTTTTTATATCGGTTTAAATGATAGAGAAAAATATGTACAGCTTATTTCTTCAGATGATGCTGAAAATATATTACAAAATATTTTACTAAAATATATAGAAGGTTTTACCATTTTAAAATCAAAAGGAGTTTGGCATGATGGTAAGCAAATTACTTTTGAAAATGGATTTATTATAATAGTATATTTTGATATTTCAGATAGAGAATTTTTAGAAGAATATGCTTCTTTTATCTCTGAAGAAATAACAGAAAAATTGAATCAATCTTCTGTTTTAGTTGAATTTACTCCAATAAATAGTAAATTTATAGATCATAAATAGAATTTGCAGAAAAATACAAAATGAAAAACATACATAGATGAAAGGTTTTTATTATGAAAATAACAGCTCCTGTCAGGATTGATTTAGCTGGTGGAACACTTGATATTCATCCACTATATATATTTGAAGATGGTTCTTCTGTTGTAAATATTGCAATAGCCCCTGGAACTGAAGTGAATATTGAAAAAAGAGATGATAAAAAAATTTTTCTTAGATCAGATGATTTAGGAATTGAAGAAGAATATTCTAATTATTCTGAAATTGATGTTGATTCAAAACTTGGTCTTTTGGGAAGTGCTGTAAAATTTTTTGAACTTGATTATGGCTTGAATATATCAACATTTAGTAATGTTCCAAAAGGTTCTGGTCTTGCTGCTTCATCTTCTATGCTTGTTGCTTTGATGTATGGGCTTATGAAATTAAAAGGAATTGAAGTTGATTCAAATACTTTTATTGACTGGTGTGCAAATATTGAAGCAAGACTTCTTGGAATTCCAACAGGTAAACAAGATTATTATGCTGCATATTTTGGTGGATTAAATAATATCAATTTCAATTCTCGTGGAATTGTAAATGAAAATTATAAAGTGTCTGATTTTAAAATAGAAGATTATATAATATTGTCTTTTACTGGAATTTCTCATTTTTCAGGAACAAATAATTGGGCTATGATGAAAAGATATATAGATGATGCTGAAAATTCGAGAAAATCAATGCATAAAATAAAAGAGACAGCTATAAAAATGCACAAGGCAGTTCTATCAAAAGATATAAATGAGATTGCAAAAGTATTAAATGAGGAATGGGAAAATAGAAAAAAGTTGGCTGATGGCGTTTCAAATGAAAAGATAGATAAGATCGTTGAAAATGCCAAGAAATCAGGTGCATTGGCATCAAAAATATGTGGTGCAGGCGGTGGAGGTTGCCTTATAACTCTTTGTAATCCTAAAGATAGAGAAAATGTAATAATAGCATTAAAAGAAGCTGGGGCTGAAATATTGGATTTTAAGTTGGCAAATTGCGGAGTAAAAATTTTTTAAAAAAAATTTAAAAAATTGTGAAAAAATGCTTGATTTATTTTTCATTTAGTGTTATAATACAAAATTGTGATAGGGTTTTGACAAACCCGTTAGGAATTGGTTACAATTCTTAAAAATCCAAGAACCTCCTTTCTTGTTTTTGGAATGTCAACTCATCTCTGCCGGTGAATCCCGGCAGCTTTTCATTTTAATCTCTTCTCTTTTTTGCTCCCATAATTTTAATTATTATGGGAGTTTTTTTTTATAACATAATGGAGGATTTTATGGATTCTAATTTACTTCACTTTATATTATCTGAATTAAATACAATGCTTAGTGGTGGAGTTTTAAGACAGATAAAAGAAGAATCAAGGGGTTGTTTTTTATTTACAATATATACTGGAAGCGAAAAAACTATTTTAATTAGACTTGAAGAATCTGAATTACCTGTAATTTGCCTACAATATGGAAAAAATCCACCTGCTTCTGTTCCTTCTTCTTTTTGTATGCTTTTAAGAAAATATATATTAAATAGAAGAATTGAGGATATTGTCCAATATGAAACTCAAAAAATTGCAATAATTAAATTTTCCGATTCTCTATCTTCTGAATTAGTAATAGATTTTACAAAAAAAAGAGGAAACATGATTTTATTGTGTGGTGAAAAAATAAAAGGTTCTTATTTTCAACTTGCAGAAAATTCAAGAACTAAAGACAATCAATTTGTATTTCCTCCTTCCAAATTTGAAAATCTAAATCTTCCAAATGTTGAAGAATTATGTCCTTGCATATTAAATAAAAATGGCAAAAAAGAATATTTTTTAACAGAAGTTGAAAATGCAGAAAAATATTCTTCATTTAATGAAATGTTTTTCAATTTTGTTTTTGACAAAAAAGAAGAGACAGATTTGGAGACAAAAAAGAAATCTATAATAAGTTTAATAAAAGCCGATTTAAAGAAAATGTCAAGAAGAAAAGAAGCAATAAAAGGCGATTTAGAAAAACTTATAAAAAATACTGCTAATTGTGATAAGGGAAATACAATACTTGCAAATATTGGATTGATTCCTCATAAAGCAGAAATTGTAGAATTACCAAATATATCAAATCCTGATGAGATTTTAAAAATAGAATTAGACCCAAGCAAAAATCCATCTGAAAATGCCCAAGAATATTTTGAAAAATTTAAAAAATCAAAAAGAGGCATTCCAATTTTAGAAGAGAGATTGCAACAGACAGAAGAACATGAGGAATATTTAAATTCATATATTGATATTATATCAGAAACTGATAATTTACAAGAATTGGAGGAGATAGAAGACAATTTAAGACATGGAAAACCAATTTCTAAAAATTCTCATGTTCAGATATCTTCTCCTCGAAAATATAAATTTATGAATTTTACAATAATTTCTGGAAAAAATCCAGAACAAAATGATGAAGTAAGTCTAAAAATAGCAAGTAAAAATGATATGTGGTTCCATGCAAGAGGAATGGGGGGAAGTCATGTTATTATCAAATCAGATAAAAATGAAAAACCTCCCAAAGAAGTAATTGTAAGGGCAGCAGAAATAGCAGCATATCATTCAAAAGGCAAAAATTCTTCAAAAGTTCAAGTAACACAGACTTTTGCAAGACATGTTCAAAAGAAAAAAGGTATGGCTCCAGGGGCTGTTAGAGTAACAAAGGAAAATTCAATAACAGTAAATCCAACTAATTATGATTTTCTTGAATGGCTAAAAAAGCAAAATGTGTAATAATTAGAACATAGATTTACCATTATGAATTATGAAAAAATATAGAATAAAAAACAGGTTTTTGGCCATACATATAAAAAAATAAAAATATCAGTTAAAAATAAATCATTAGATTTTATAGGGTTGTGAAAAATTTACATTATATTTTTTTGCTACCCATTTTTTATAATGGAAAGGTATTTAAGCATGAAAAAAATTAGTTTTTTTTATTCCCTTTTATTTGTACTTATATGTACATTTGTTGCAAATGCTGAAGAAATGAAATTTACAGATAGCATGATTTGGATTCAAGTAGGAAATCAAATAAAAGATGTAGATGATGAAATGATTGACAAAATAAAAGAATGTGGATTCAAAAAAATTGTTTTACTTCATTCATCTATAGATGACAAGGGATATTTTCCAAAATTAAATAGCATTGTTAAAAGAGCTCATAAAAAAGATATTTTAGTCTCTGTTGGAACTCTTGTTTTTAAAGACACATTTCAAAAAAGATATTGGACAAAACACCCTGATTTGAGACATAGAGGAAAAGATGGCAAAGAAAGTCCTAATAAATATTATCACTATCAGATATGTCCAAACAATCCATTAAATCATGAATATATGGCTGATTTTATGGTTAGAAAAGCAAGAGAAAGTGGAGCTGATGAAGTACATATCGACTATGAAATTGCACCTTGTTATTGTGATTACTGTTGCAATAAATTTAAAGAGGCTACAGGATTAGATGCAAAGGAAATTTCAGAAACAGACCCACGTTGGATGGAATGGAGATCGAAGTCAACAAGAGATTTCTTCAGTCTTCTTGCAAGAAAATGTAGAACACAAGATAAACCTTTAATGCTCAGTTCTACTGCTCCTGTGATTGGATATGCTGGAGGATTTTCAGCTTATGGAACAGATATGAGATATGAAGATTTGACAATATCTGTAGATGAATTTCAGCCAATGATATATATATCTGTTAAAAATCCACCAGAGATGGCTGGAGATAAATACGAAGCTATAAAAATAAGGGTACTAGGTAGAAAAGTTGTTCCAGGTATAATAATAAATGAAGAGGGAACTATGAATATAAAGACAAGGGAAAGAGTTGAACAGGAAATGCGTTCGCTTTTTGAAAAAGGAGGAAATACCCTAGCCGTTTTTGAAGTCAGATATATAAATGATGAGTTGAAAGAATTATTCAAAGAAACTTTAAAATAGTAGCAAAAGTGAAATTGAAACATTTTACAGAAAAATACCTCACTATATGTAAATAACAAAATTGGAGATAATATTGTGAAAAATAAATTTTTCTATAGCTTTATATATTTGTTTGTTTTTCTTTTATGTGTAAATACAGCACATGCACAACAGCAAAATTATATAATAAAAAGTCTCCTCGATATTGCCTCTACGATAAGAAGTGAATTTTATAAACAAGTACCAGAAGAAACATTGTATAACGGAGCATTAAAAGAAATAAAACAAAAATATAATTTAGATGTTCCAGCAGTAAAAGACCAGAGACAATTTGTTTCTGCTATCTCATCTTTTTTTAAAAAATACCCATCTGATTCTGGAAAAATAGGCGAATTGGCTGTAAAGGGAATGATAAAAAGTCTAAACGATCAATATTCTCTTTTCTTTGATACACAGCAATGGGAATATTTTAAAAAAGTTTCAAGTGGCAGTGAATTCACAGGAATAGGTGTTGAGCTTGCAAAAAAGAACGGCAATTTTATTATAGTTTCACCTGTCTATGGTAGTTCAGCTCAAAAAGCAGGATTGCGGGCAGGCGATGTAATTGTAGGTGTTGCTGGTAAAAATGTAAAAGGAATGGACGATTTAGATGTCTTAAATCTTTTTGACGGATATGCTAATACAATTCTTGATTTACAAGTTGTGAGAAATGGGCAAGTAAAAAATTTTAAGGTAAAAAGAACTCCACTTTCAATGCATGCTCCCAAAGGCTCTATTTTAAAAGCAGGTGATCAAGTTGGTTATGTCAGGATTTTTTATTTTTCAGATAAAACAGATTTAGAAGTTAAAAAATATCTTGAAAATATGAAAAATCGTGGAATCAAAAAATTGATAATTGATTTGAGAGACAATCCAGGGGGAGATTTTAAGGCTTCTGTTAGATTGGCTTCAATGTTTTTAGGAAGACAAACAGTTGTTACAAGAACAAGAAATGGTGGAGTTTCTGAAAAAGTAGTTGGCGATTCTGATAAAATTTTTGATTTTAAGACAGTTATTCTTGTAAATAGAGGTTCCGCAAGTGCTTCTGAAGTTTTTTCAGGGGCAATGCAAGATTATAAAATAGCAACTTTAATAGGTGAGCAGACTTTTGGAAAAGCATTGATTCAATCTGTTTATGGACTTCAAGGAAATGCAGGTTGTAAAATAACAACAGCAAAATATTATCCACCTTCAGGGCGTGATATTTTGTACAAAGGATTGACACCTTCTTTTAAAGTCGCAACTCCAGAACCAAGAGAAAAAGTTTCTGATGATGTCTGTATAAATACGGCATTGAATTATTTGAAAAAATAGGGGGATTTATGAAAAAGTATTTATTTAGATTTTTTATTTTCTTGTTTTTGTTTATCTGCTTTGTACCAGTAAATGCTGATAATACCAATTTCAAAGAGTATGTAAATGCTCGATATGGCTTTAAGATAACTTTTCCTGATATATTCACTGTTTCAAGAGAATCTCAAAATGGTGATGGTATAACACTTTTAAATCCAGAAAAAAAGTTACATTTATTAGCTTGGGGTTCACATAATGTTTTAAATGAAACATTGGATTCATATTATAAAAAAGAGATGAATTTTTTCACAAAAGTTGAAAAAAACATGATCGGTAATAATTTTTATATTATTGAAGGAAGCATCCCAACATTTGATGATCTTTACACATCAGAAGCAGGTAAGGTAACTGAAGACAAAATAATCGTTTATAGATTTTCATATCCCAAAAAAGATAAAGAAAAATTTGCAACAATGGTTTCTATTTTAAATGGAAATATTGTAAACGGCAAATAAAAATAAATAAAAAAAATGGTGGCTCAATATCTGAACCACCATTTTTTTTCACTTAGTCAAAAGTTATTGTATTTATAAGTTTATAAGCATCTTTTCTTGATTTTTCAAATCTGCTTGGAATACTTGAGATTGTTATTACATAACCACGATTTCCAACTGCTATGTATAATTGTTCTTGTTGTATTGTTGGACCGTTAGCATTTTGAGTAAATTTTATTACTCTTCCTTCATATCCATCTATTGTAACTTTTCCTTTAGCTAATAATTTGAAATTTGAAATTGAATTGCTCAATTGTTTTAGACTTAAATCAAAATATTCTTGGCTATTCATTTCTTGTGGAAGAGTTTCACCACATATCAACATATTATCTCTAAAACTATTATCATCAGCTAATGGAAGAAAACTCAAAAATAATATTGGATTTTGAGCTGCTTCATCATTTACGATCCAAGATGCTGGAAATTGGAAATTTATTCCAAATATACTTTTGGATATCATTCCCTTTTGTACTGCTTTTTTAGATGTGTTAGTTCTCTGTTGTTGAGTATATACTGGTTTATTAGATGATGGTGATGATTTTTGTATTTGTTGTCTTCCAGAACCTCCTCCGTCAAGATCGGAAGGCCATTGAGCATAGGCAACTTGTGAAAATGTAAATACAGCACAAATCGACAATACAAAAGCAAATGTTTTTAAAATTTTATTCATAAAATATCTCCTAAAAAGCCTATAAAAAATCTTTACACAAAGGTTTTTTATAGGCTTTAATAAAAATTAAATGTAATTAATCATTGATTCCAAGTAGCTCTACATCAAAAACAAGTGTTGCATTTGGTGGAATTATATATTGACCAGTGCGTCTATCCTGTATGCCTCTTGGTCCATATCCCAATTTTCCAGGGACGATCAATTTTCTTTGACCGCCAATTTTCATTGTTGCAACGCCTTCATCCCAACCAGGTATCACTTGACCTACTCCAAGTCTGAATTTAAATGGAGTGCCTCTGTCTCTACTTGAATCGAACTTTTTGCCATCTTCAAAAGTTCCTACATAATGAACAGTAACTACATCTCCAACTTTTGGTGAAGCACCTGTTCCTACTTTTATATCTTCATATTGAAGACCTGTTTGGGTTGTAACCACTTTTTTATTTCCTTTCTTGTTGATTTTATTGCTCTTGTTTGCCTTTTTGTGTTGCTTTGCAGAAACTAAATTAAAATCGGTATTTGCATAGGCTTGAACTGTAAAAGCCAATAAAACAAAAAGACTTACATAGAGAATATTAAAAAATTTTTTCATGTTCTTACTCCTTTCATTTAAAAAAACATTCTTTTTTTAGTCTTCTTAAACCTCTATTTTAATAAGACGATTTTTTTATAATATTATTTCAAATGTTCAAAATTCAAAAAATAACTTTTGGGGCTTGAAATCAATTTTGAAATATTTTTAAAAAATTACAGTTTTGAAACTTTTTTGAGAAGTATTTTCAAAGGATTAATAATAGTTTCAAAGAAAATATTTTTTATAATTTTTTTATATGGAAGAGTTCTTATGCCAAAATACATATTGACATTAAATGTTGGTTCATCAGGAATTGATTCTTGTCTTTTTGATGAAAGTTTGCAATCAGTAGCAAATGTTTTTGTTCCTTTGTCAACTTATACTAGTGAGATACATCCAGATACTTTGATAAATATGTTTATTGACAGTGTAAGAAGGCTTTTGATGAAAATGAAGTCAAAGCCTGGAACTGTTTCGGCTCTTTGTGTTACTGCAGAGCCTTATTCTTATGTCTGTGTTGATAAAAATAACAATCCTATATCTTTGATATCTCTTTGGAGTGATGGAAAGAATTTAACAAAAAATGAATTAAAAGTTTTTGAAGGTAGGGAAGAAGAGTTTTATAAAAAAACAGGTTGTCCTTTATCTTCTGCTTTTCCATTTAAAAGAATGTATTGGTCAAAGTTGAGAAATTATGATAAGTTTATAGATACTTATAAGTTTTTGTCATTGAAAAGTTATTTAGTCGCCATTTTAACTAAACAATTTGTTGAAGATATTGCAACTGCTTCTTTATCTGGTTTATTTGATATTAATGATAAATATTGGAGTTTTGATTCTTTAAGACTTCTTGAAATTACTGAAGCCAAGTTGCCTGTTTTAAAATCTCCTTATGATATTGTTGGTTGGCTTTATCCTGATATAGCTAAAAAATGTGGTTTAGGTGGTAAAGTTCCTGTTGTTTTGGGAATGTCTTCTGTTGCTGCCGTAAATTTGGCTTCTAGTGTTATTCCTTCAGAAGAAATATGTATTCACATGGATTATTGCACTTCTATGCAGGTTTTAGCTACGTCATTGCCACGAATTGCTGAAAATCAGTCATTATGGTATTCCCTTGCAGATGAAATGACTTATATTTGGGGAGGGATAACAAATGCTGGAAATGGAATTATACGCAATTTTTTAAAAACTTTCTTTTCAGGTGGAATTGATCCAGACCTATTTAAAATGGAAATGGAAAAAAGATTTGCTAATCCAACTGATTTGATGTGTTTTCCTTTTTTCCATGGAGAGAGAACTCCTATTTGGAACTCTTTAATTAGAGGATCATTTATAGGCATGGATTATAATACTTCTTCTTTTGATTTTATGGCCTCTATATTTGAAAGTATAGCTTTTTGTATTTATAGTATATATAAACAGATGATTTCTATCGGGGGAAAATTTAAAAAAGTTAAATTTATAAATACATCTGGTCAATGGTCATTTTTTGTTCAGTTTTTAGCAAATATATTCAATAGAAATATAGAATATTCTGATTCACCTTCTATAGTTTGTTTGGGAGCAGCTATAGCTTCAAAAGTTGCTCTTGGCGAAAATGTATCTGCAGCACAGTCAATTAAATCTGCTGGATTTAAACAGATAAGACCAGAAAATTCTATTTTTACCTCCATAAGTGAAAGATATGCTAATTGGTTAGAAGAATTGAATTATCAATATAATTTAAATGGTAATTATTATATCGATAATAATCCATCTTCTTTTAAGAATAGTGATGATTATCCAGTTACATCTAATTTTCAGCAATCATCTAATAAGTTTCAAACTCAGCCTCTTATTTCTTCAGTTGAATTTAAATCATCTAAAAATATTCAATCAAAACAAAATGTTGAGGCGACATCTGCAAGAGTTTCAGATAAGAAAAAGTTAGGTTCTTTAAAAGTATATAGAATGCCTAATATATCATCTGTGAATGATAATCAAATGCAATCTAATATGGGTATGCAAGGAAATCAAATGCAACAACAACGCATGCCTGCTCCTCCGCCTGTTCCTAATATGGCTCCGCCTCGTATTCCAAATATGCAGGCACCAGCTATACCAAGAATGCAGGCTCCTGCTCTTCCGCCTATGCCGAGAATGCAGGCTCCGCCAGGTATGCAGGCTCCGCCTCCTCCGCCTATGCCGAATATGCAGGCTCCGCCTCCTCCGCCTATGCCGAGTATGCAGGCTCCGCCTCCTCCGCCTATGCCGAGTATGCAGGCTCCGCCTCCTCCGCCTATGCCGAGTATGCAAGCTCCGCCTCCTCCGCCTATGCCGAGTATGCAGGCTCCACCTCCACCTCCGCCTATGCCGAGTATGCAGGCTCCGCCTCCTCCTCCGCCTATGCCGAGTATGCAGGCTCCGCCTCCTCCTCCGCCTATGCCGAGTATGCAGGCTCCGCCTCCACCTCCGCCTATGCCGAGTATGCAGGCTCCGCCTCCACCTCCGCCTATGCCGAGTATGCAAGCTCCGCCTCCACCTCCACAGGGAATGGGTGGAGGATTGCCACCACCGCCTCCACCACCACAGGGAATGGGTGGAGGATTACCACCGCCGCCTCCACCACCTCGAATGGGAGGAGGATTACCACCACCGCCTCCGCCACCTCCAGGGATGAGGCGTTAATTAGATAATTAAGTAAGGATAAATTTATGGAATCTATTTTATTTGATTTGAATCCTTCTATGAAGCAATTTACAGATAATGCTTTAAGAATGAATAATATGCTTCACAAGGCACAACATCATGAATCTAAAGCTAAAACATCTAAAGCTTCAAAAACAGCTGGTTCAAATATAGGAACAGATACAGCTTTTTCTGGAGATGATATGATGGGAGGCATGGATTTAGGAGATTATAGGGGAGGAGGTTCTTCTTCTTTTGAATCATTTAGACAGAGTGAAGATGATTCAGATTCTCCTGATAGAAAGCCACCAAATTTATCGGCTATGCTTTCATGCATGAATAATAATTCTACTTCAGAATTGCCCAGTAATATTTATCAAGACCAGAAAGTTAATAATCAAGTTTTGCCTGTATCGGAAAATTCTTATAGACAAAATGATTCAGAAAATAATTTAAGTGTAACTTCTCCAGAAAATAATAATGGAGATGTTTTGAGTGGGAATGACGATAAGAATTATTCTGAATCTCAAAATTCACAAGAAATACCTCTTGCCCAAGAAGAGATTTTGAAAGAACATAATTTTTCTGTTGATGTCGAACCGACAAAAGAAACAAAAGAATCTGAATCAGATTCTGCTTCAACTGTATCTGAAAAAACAGAAAATAATAAAAAACATAAGAGTTCCAAATCTCAAGATCAAGTAGTAATATCTAAAGAACCTGAAAAGAAACAGGAAGAAAAGACTGAGCCGAAAGCTGAAGTTAAAAAAGAATCTGCTTGGAATTCTCTTCTTTCTTTTGATGAGGGATTTTTGATTGCAACAGATGAAAAATTTTTACAGTTAGGGGCGGTTGACGAAGTCAATCCAGAAGAACCAGAAGCTGTTTCTTTTGAGAAAGTTTCAGTGCCAGTAGTAGATACTTCTGTTTCTGAGGTTGAAATTTTGAATTCTATGATTCCTATAAATGCTTTTAGTGATTATGAACATTCAATGCTTGTATATTATTTGTCATTTTATGGAAAAAAGATATTGAAATTGTGTGCTGATTTTGGAATAAAGATTCTTCCAAATGGTATGAATAGTTCTTTGGGTATATATTCAAAAAATGAAAAGACTTGTTTTATACTTCCAAGTTCTTTAAATTCAAATGAATTATTTATAGCTCCAAGATTATATATGGCTGTTGCTTTCGATCATGCACTTGGTGGAGAAGATTTTTCTTCAGAAAAATCACCAGCTGTTTTAAGTAGTTGGCAGATGTGTAGAGATAGAATTAATGGACATTTATTCCAAGATATATTTTCTTCAAGCACTCCTTCAAGATATTTTGCCCAATCTGTAGAATCTTTTTTGAGACAGAGAGATGAATGTCCCTATTCTTATTTTTTCAATCATGATCAACTTTATGATTATGACCGTTCAATGTTTTCTTATGTAGAATATCTATTTAATCAGATGAAAGGTTAACATGTGTCAACTATTGATTTATCCACTTGTAAGAAGCAGTATTGGATATATTCCAGATGAAAATTCACTTATTGCAAAAGTTACATTGGCAGAAGATGGAATATTTTATACTGAATGTGTTGATTGGGCTTTGAAAGAAAAAATAAATTCCATATTTAATACTCCGATTTATGTAAGAAAATCAAATATGGATAACAACTATTTTTCTTTTGAATATTCAATTTTAAATCCTTCTAAGGGAGAGTTTTTGGAAGAAATTCTCTATAGGCTTACTCTTTATAATTTATGGGGAAAATATTATGTTCCCAAAAAAGATTAATTTTGAAGACCTTCCATGTGCTAAATGCAAAGACCATTGTTGTGAAAAGTTTTTTATTATATTGACAGGTGTGAAAGATAAAGATTGGATAAAATGGCTAGCTTATCATGAGGGAGTAGATGTGAAGAGGCTTGACAAAGAAAATATTCAAGTTTGGATTAACAATAAATGTTCTTATCTAAATGAGGATAAGTCATGTTCAATATATAATAAACGACCTGATGTGTGTAGAAAATTTCAATGTCCATATAAAAAGTGAGTTTTTTAGCTTTTTATTAACTTGGAAATTAAATAATTAGTGCAAAGAGAAAGTAATTGCAAAATTAATAACAAAAATTGATTTCTTAAAAAAAGACACCACACAAAAGTTGCTAATTCAAATTATTTAATATCTGACTTATTAACTTGCTTTAAAATATATTTTCTTTATCAATTTAGAAAATAAGACTGAATAAGTTTAAAAAGTGAAAAATAAAATATGAAATGGGGTGATTTTGTGTCTAAATTTGATAATCTGTCAATAAGAGAACGATTTGAACATCGTGAAGTTGCTCTTCTATCAAAAAGAGCTTGTCTTTCGATAAATTCAAAAGGCAGAAAAGTTTTTGAAGAAAAATGTTCTACAAGAACAGATTTTCAAAGAGATAGGGATAGAATTATTTATTCAAAAGCCTTTAAAAGACTTAAACACAAAACACAATGTTTCATATATCCAGAAGGAGATTATTTTAGGACAAGACTTACACATACACTTGAAGTTACACAGATTGGAAGATCTATTGCAAGAGCATTAAATTTAAATGAAGATTTGACAGAAGCAATAGGTCTTGGTCATGATTTAGGACATGCTCCATTTGGACATGCAGGCGAAAAAATACTCGATTCAATTTTGACTTCAATTTCTCCAAATGAGCGTTTCAGACACAATGAACAGTCTTTGAGAGTCGTAGATGTCCTTGAAAATAATAGAAAAGGATTAAACTTGACTTATGAAGTCAGAAATGGAATTTTAAAACATACTAAAGGTCGTTCTGATTTGCATGTTGGAGATTCTGATAAATCATTTATGCCATGCACTCTTGAAGGCAGAATAATAAGAATTTCCGACAGGGTTGGATATTTAAATCACGATATAGATGATTCTATTATGGCAGGGATTATAAAAGAATCCGATCTTCCAAAAGAAGTTGTTAAAGAAATTGGTTCAACATCTTCTCAACGACTAAATGCGATGATTTCAGATATTATAAACATGAGTTTAGAAAAAGATGACATATACATGAGTGAAAAAATGTATGAATGTTTAAATATTTTGAAAGAATTTATGTTTCAAAGAGTTTATACAGACCCTAATGCAAAATTAGAGGAAGTAAAAGCAAGAAGAATGTTGGAAAGTATGTTTGAATATTTTAGAAAAAATCCAAATAAAATTCCAAGCGATTTTTTAAATGATGATATATCTCTTGAAAGAAGTATATCTGATTATATATCTGGAATGAGTGATTCTTTTGCAATTTATACTTATGAAGAGATATTTATTCCAAAAGTTTGGGATTTTTCTGTTTTAAAACGTGAAAATTGATGAATGAACAATTAAAAGAAAAAGTAAATGAAGTTTTACAAGCCGTAAAAATTGAAGAAGTTATTTCTGATTACATACAACTAAAAAGAGTCGGAAAAAGGTATGCTGGAGTTTGTCCATTTCATAATGATAGAGACCCTTCTCTCTCTGTAAATACGGAAAAAGGTTTTTTTCACTGTTTTGGTTGTGGAGTTGGCGGAAATGCAATCAATTTTGTAATGAAAGCAGAAAATATTTCCTTCAAAGAGGCACTTGCAAAAGTTGCTTCAAAGGCTGGAATAAAAATAGATATTTCTGTTGAAAAATCTGCAGAACAGATAAAAACTGAAAATATAGAGAAAATAATAAGAGAATCTGCACTATTTTATTTCAATAATTTACAATCAGGTAATTATCCAAATAATTTTGAATATCTTGAGAAAAGAGGTATATCTAAAGAAACAATTAGGCGTTTTGGAATTGGTTGTTCGCCAATAGGAAGAGCAAATTTAGTCTATTATCTGCAACAAAAAGGTTATGCTATTGACGATATAATTGATTCTGGAATGGCTACAAAATATGATGATGGAAATGTTTCAGATTGTTTTAGAGGAAGAATTACAATTCCCATTGTAAACTATTTGGGCAAATTTGTAGCAATGGGCGGACGAACTCTTGACAGTGCCTATTCAAAATATATAAATTCTCAAGAAACAGTTATTTTTTCTAAAGGGAAAAATTTTTTTGGCTTGAATTTGTCAAAGTCATATATTCAGAGAAAAAATTGTGCCATTGTTGTTGAAGGATATTTTGATATGATTTCACTTTGGCAACATGGAATAAATAATGCCTGTGCTTCCATGGGTACATCTTTGACATCAATGCAGGCTTCTCTTTTGAGGAAATTTACATCAAATGCTATCTTGATGTATGATTCTGATTCAGCAGGAAAATCGGCTTCAGATAGGAATCTTGAGATTTTTTACAATGTTGGAATAACTCCTAAAGTGGCTATCTTGCCAGAAGGATATGATCCTGACCTCTATGTAAGAGAATTTGGGGCTGAAGGAATAGAAAAAATTGTTGAAAATTCGCTAGATATAATGGATTTTTATATAAGCGAATTGAAGGTAAAATGTGATCTGTCAACACCTACTGGCAAATCTGAATTTGCAAATAAGACATTGACACATTTAATAAAATTGAATGATCCTGTTATCGTTTCAGAATATTTAAAGAAAATTGCTGAAGAATCTCAGACTTCTGAAGAAGTTTTGAGGAAAATGATAACAGGAAAATCTGATATAACTCCTAAAAATTTTTTTAAAAATAATAATATCTCATCTATAGAAGAAGAAATTTTATCAGTGTTATTCCGTTATCCAAAATTTCTTCCTGATGTTGTAGATATAATGAATTCTGTAGATTTTAAAGATAAAAATCTCAAAAAAATATATGATATATTGATTTTAATAGAACCAAATTCTCCACTAACAATGGAAGATTTTTCTGCTTATGTAGAAGAAGAAGGATTAATAAATAAAATAATTGAATTGTTAATTTCTGAAAATAGTGGAGTAGATAATGAAGATTCAGCGAAAATACTTATAGATGAATTAAAAAATAAATTATCTGAAAAAATTTTGAAAGAAAAATTCGCTGTATTAAAAAAAGAAGTTGAGGAAGCTTTGATCAATAATACAATAGATCGTAATGATGAACGATTTATAGAATATCAACGGCTTTATCGTCATTTTAAAGGGAGAAGAACATGAGGAAAGATAAACCACCAGTAGAATTGCCACCGCCACCACTTACTGAACCGTCTCCCGAGGTTAAAAAAATCCTTGAGGAAGGACGCAAAAAGGGTGTTTTAACTTATGAAGAAATAATAGATATTCTTTCCGTAAAAGCAGACATCAGCCCAGAACAACTTGAAGATATTTTAGAGCGTCTTGTTCACGAAGGTATAGAAGTCGTTGAATCAAAAGTACCTGAAGTACCAGATTCTGATTTAACAGACGATGATGCTTGGACAGGTGGAATAGCCATTGACGATCCTGTGAGAATGTATTTAAAAGAGATCGGTAGAGTTCCATTGCTTTCACAGGAAGAAGAAACAGAAAAAGCTAAAAAAATCGAAGAAGGAGAAAATGCAAGCAAAAATCTCGTTATGATTAATGATGTTTGGGATTTAGTTTGTGATGAATTTTCTTCTAAATTTGGAGTTGATTTTTCTAGTATAAAAGAAACACACAGAGAAATAAATCTTGATGATGAAGAACAGGATTCTTATTCTGTTCCTTCAGAAGAAAATCAGCTACTTGAAAAAGTAAAACATGCAAGATTTTCTTCCCATTTCCCAGAAGAAAGGCTTGATATTCTTGAGGGAAATAAACCTATTGCCGATGCTTGGAATTCTGCTTTTGAAAAGTATGTAAAACATTTGAAAGATACAGGAGATCTTGAAAATTATACACATATACAAGCCCTTGAAAGAATAAAAAATTTGGGTAAGAAAGCAAAGAGAGCTCTTATTGAAGCAAATTTGCGTTTAGTTGTAAGTATTGCAAAAAAATATGTCAGTAGAGGAATGTTATTTCTCGACTTGATTCAAGAGGGAAATTTAGGTCTTATAAGAGCAGTTGAAAAATTCAATCACCGTAAAGGATATAAATTCAGCACTTATGCAACTTGGTGGATAAGGCAGGCGATTACAAGAGCATTGGCTGATCAAGCTCGTACAATCAGGATTCCTGTTCACATGGTTGAGACAATGAATCGTCTTGTAAAAGTCTCAAGACATCTTCTCCAAGAAAATGGTAGAGATCCTTCTGTTGAAGAGATTACAAGAGAGATGTTCCCTGTTGACAAGGAAGAAATCAGAGTTCAGGTCTCAAAGATTGAAAATGCTCGTGGCGACTTACTTCCATTGGATCATCCTAAAGTTATTGAAGAAATTCAAAAAAGAGAAAAATATTCGCAAGAGAGAGTTAGAGATATTATGAAGGTTCTTCAAGAACCAATTTCACTTGAAACTCCTATTGGTGAAGAAGAAGATTCTCATTTGGGAGATTTTATAGAGGATTCAGATGCTATTGCTCCTGCAGAAGCAGCTTCATCTCTCCTTTTGCGTGAAAAAATGGAAGATGTTTTGCAATATTTGACTTCAAGAGAAAAGAAAGTTCTTCAGTTGAGATTTGGACTTGAAGATGGAAGACCAAGAACACTTGAAGAGGTTGGACAGGAATTTGGAGTTACAAGAGAGCGGATAAGACAAATTGAAGCAAAGGCACTTCGTAAACTTCGTCATCCAACGAGAAGTCATTGGTTAAAAGATTATTGGATGGGACAGTAAAATCAATGAGGGAACTTAAAATAGGTTCCCTTTTTTTTTAAGGAGATAATGGTGAAAAAAATAAAAATTTTATTTGTTACTTTGTTGTTTTTGTTAATTCCTGTTTGTGCATGTGCAAATGAAGTTAATGAAAAAATTGTTGACTGCATGAAAAAAATGAGTGCAGTTCAAAGTTATGTCGAATTTTATTATATGAGTACAGGAAATTATCCACAAAGTCTTAAAGACTTGAATTACATATTTAACAGTGATGTAAAAAAAGATAGTGAAAGAATAGTTTTTCCAAATGATCCTGCAACAGGAAAGCCATTTGTGTATAAAGTTTCAACAGATTTAAAATCTTATGTTTTATCAGTTCCAGACCCTTCACTCTATAAAGTAAATAAAATAGAGATGAAAAATGTAGAATGGGCATGGATGAATAGTGTTGCAACTCAAATTAATGTAGAAACTAAAAGTGAGTTATGTGGTAAATATATGACTGGAATTGTTCAAGTCGCAAAGAAATATCAAGAAGATAAGAATAAACTTCCTTCAAAAATTGAAGATTTAGTTCCAAATTATATTAAGGCTATTCCAAAGTGCCCTCTTTGTGGCAAAGATTATTCATTGAAATTGACTTCATCAGACTTGATTATATATTGTCCTTCTCCTAAATCACATAGTTGTGAATCATTTCACTATTCATTGAAAAAAGGAATGATAGTTAGACCATTGGAAAAGAAGAAATAAAAAAAATGGGGTATTTTTTATATACCCCATTTTTTTTTAGAATGTAATTAATTTTACATTTTCAATTTCTTTATTTAACAAAAGCGAAGCAGTTGATTTAAATTTTTCAGGATTAGAACTTACGCAGTAAATATCTTCTTTTTTATCTTCGCCTTTATTTTCCAAATTGTTTTCTTTTAGTATTTGAGCAAGTTCTTTTGCAGTTTCTTTTGCAGGGTTTATTATTTTTATTTTGTTTTTACAGGCTTTTTGTATTTCTTTTTCAAGAAATGGATAATGAGTACAACCCAAAATCAATGTATCTAACTCAATATTGTCAAAAGCTGCTAAGTATTTGTTAATACATCTTTCGACTTCTGGTCCTTCTATTAAACCACTTTCTACAAGTGGAACAAAATCGGGACATGCCTTTCCTATGATTCCATGTTTTCCATTTGACATTTCTTGCATTAGTTTGTCATGAACTCCGCTTTCAACAGTAACATTGTTAGCAAATAGTCCTGCTTTTTCTGCTTTCATTATTTTTAGTGCTTCCCTGATTCCAGGTTTTATAACACCAATTATTGGAAAATCAAAGCATGGTTTTGCTTTGTCTAAAACTATTGCAGAAGATGTGTTACATGCAAAAACTACAGCTTTTACTTTTTGAGTTTTTAGATATTTTAGAATTTCAAAAACAAAAAGTCTTATTTGAGAAGGTGATTTACTTCCATAAGGGACATTTGCTGTATCTCCAAAATAAATTAATTGTTCATTAGGGAGAATTTTTTTTATTTCTTTTAAAACTGAAAGACCTCCTACACCTGAATCAAGAACTCCTATAGGTGCATTCATAATATTAATTCACTTTCTAATTAAAAATTCTTATTATTATAATCTAAATTGTGAAATTTGACAATAGATTTTCAAGGGAAATAATAAAATAAAATAGAAATTTTTTTTTGAAGTTTGTAAATTAATTTTTAACCCCCCAAACTTAAATTTAGTAGCTAATTTTCTGAATGGCAGAAAATTTTATTTTTAGAGGTTTTATGAAATTTAAACTTAGTAGGTATATGACTTTAATTATAATTGCATTTAAAATAGGTATGTATATTATTTTGTTATCTATTCCTTTTATTATATTTTGTTTTAACACTTTATCAAAAGGTCTTGTTTATCTAAATGAAATTGCTTTACTTATTCCAGTTGTTTTATTTTTTGTATTTGTAATGATTCTCTATATTCTATTTCCAGTAAGTATTATAAGATTATTTACAGCTTTACAAAAAAATGGATTTATTTCTTGTGATGAAAAAAATATAAAATTATTTGCAATAACAAGAATGATAGATGTAGAATGGAAAGATATTGAAAAAATTCAATTAGTAACTGCAAAAAATGGGAAAAAATGTATTGGAATTATTTTTTCTACATTAGAAAATTTGCCAAAATCAACAGCTAATTTTTTAGATGTTATGAAAAGTCATTCAGGTTATCATTTAAGTTATTCTCAAGCCAATTTTGCAGAAGACTTAGAAGATATTTATATAAAAATCAACCAAATTTGTAAAAGTTCTATCTCTTTAAAAAAAGAAGATAGCATATCTCAAACATAATATTTTTATTAACTCGGAAATTAAATAATTGGTTTATTTTTTATTATGCAACTTTTTGGGTATAAGTCACTCACTAGTCCTTTTTTTTCCGCAAATATAGTTCTAATTTTAAGAAACTACTATGGAAAAAAAACATATCGTTCGCTGACTTATACCGCACAAAAGTTGCTAATTCAAATTATTTAAAAGCCGAATTAATAAGAATTTTCCCTTAAAAGGGAAAAATATATTTAAATAGAAAAATAATTGTTAGTTTTTTATGATATTGTTTTATTTTTTAGATAAATGATTGTTGACCAGTTTTAAGGAGTTTTTTATGAAAACAAAATTTGGTTTTATATTTTTGTTTATATTTTTAGTCTTTTTTTCTTTTGGAGTTGTCTATTCTCAGAATTCTGCTCCTGTTATAAATGAGATTACACCAAATAGAGCTTATGTTGGAGATGAAGTCGTAATAAAAGGTAAAAATTTTGCTTCTTCTAGAAATTTAGTGCTTTTTAGAACTGTAAGAGCAAGAATAAAATCTCAGTCTCCTACAGAAATAAGAGTTATAGTTCCTGAAAATGCTAAAGTTGGAAATGTTACTGTAGAGACAGAGGGAGTTAAATCTAATGAGTATAGATTTTATGTTCTTCCTTATGTTGAATTTAAACTTGCATCTTCGAATATAGAATTGGGAAAAGAAACAAAGGGAATATTGACAGTCTTTGGTTCTAAAATTCCTTGGAAAATATTGATTATAAATAAATATTATGAAACAGTAAGACTTGACAATGGAGAAAAACAGAAAATTGTTATGACTTCAGGTGGAGATAATAATACTGCACAAGTTGGAATTACTGCTATAAAGAAGGGCAATTTTAATATTTCTTTCCGTGTTTTGTCTGGAGATAAAAATTACAGGAATTCTTCTGATAATGAGTCAAAGGATTCAACTAAATCTGAAATTGACAAAAATGTTAATTCTGATGTTGAAAAACAGAAAGCAAAATTAGAGGCAGAGGAAAAGGCAAAACTCGAAGCTGAAGAAAAAGCTAAACAGAAAGCCGAAGAGAAGGCTAAAGCTGAGGCAGAGAAACAAGCAAAAGAAGAGGCTAAACAGAAAGCAAAATTAGAGGCAGAGGAAAAGGCAAAACTCGAAGCTGAAGAAAAAGCCAAACAGAAAGCCGAAGAGAAGGCTAAAGCTGAAGCTGAGAAACAAGCAAAAGAAGAGGCTAAACAGAAAGCAAAATTAGAGGCAGAGGAAAAGGCAAAACTCGAAGCTGAAGAAAAAGCCAAACAGAAAGCTGAAGAGAAGGCTAAAGCTGAGGCTGAGAAACAAGCAAAAGAAGAGGCTAAACAGAAAGCAAAATTAGAGGCAGAGGAAAAGGCAAAACTTGAAGCTGAAGAAAAAGCCAAACAGAAAGCCGAAGAGAAGGCTAAAGCTGAGGCTGAAAAACAAGCAAAACTTGAAGAAAAATTAAAAGCAAAAGCAGAAGCAGAGGAAAAAGCAAAACTTGAAGCTGAAGAAAAGGCTAAACAGAAAGCCGAAGAGAAGGCTAAGGCTGAAGCTGAAAAACAAGCAAAACTTGAAGAAAAATTAAAAGCAAAAGCAGAAGCAGAGGAAAAAGCTAAAATTGAAGCTGAAGAAAAAGCTAAAGCTGAAGCTGAGAGACAAGCTATATTGAGAGAACAACAAAAAGCTAAAATTGAAGCAGAGGAAAAAGCTAAAGCTGAGGCTGAAGCTGAAAAACAAGCCCAAAAAGAAAATAAAAAGTTAGAAAAAGAAAAAGCCAAATTAGAAAAAGAAAAAGCTAAATTGGAAAAGGAAAAAGAAAAATTACAGAAGGAAAAAGAAAAATTCGAAGAAGAAAAACGAGCTTTGAAGAATTTAAATAAAAAGACAAAACAGCAAAAAGAAGAAGAAAAAAAGGCACAATTAGAAGCTGAAGAAAAAGCAAAAGCAGAGGCTGAAGCAGAGAGAATTAAGGCTGAAGTCAAAAAACTTGAGCTTGAAAAGAAGCTTTTGGAAGAACAGAAAATCAAAAAAATGATTGAAAAAGAAGAGACAAAGAAGGCTTTAGAAAAATTAAATAATAAGTCTGAAATATTTGTTAAGACAAAAAATAATTTCTAAGTGATAATTTGTTAAGTGGTTATAAAAAAGTTTTTTATAGCCACTTTTTATTTTGAAGGGTTTTTTCTTTATTATAAAAAAATAAAATATTTAGGAATTTATTTTGTAAATTAACAAGATTTTAGATTCTCTTTTGGGGGATTTTTTTATGGATTTTTTTTCAGATGCTTCAGAAATAAAGAGACAGGAAGAAGAAACTGACATATCTGCAGAAGAATTTTCTTTTTCTGATGAAATGGCAGAGGAAAAGGAAGAAGTTGAACAGATTTTAGGAATTGGTAATTTTGATGACAGTGATTTTGAAGAAGATTCTTCTAATAATGAAGTTGACAATTCTTCAAATGAAGAAAGTCTTCAAAATGAAACAAATGTTGAACAAGAACAAGTTGATAAACCTGCTGAGAATGAAAATAAAAATGAGGAACAGGTAACAACAGAAACAAAAGCAGAAACTAAAAATGTCTCTCAACCTCCTGCAACTGGTGGAATTGATATTCCTTCATATCCTTCTAAAGAAGGAAGAAAAATTAGAGACGAAAAAGAACGAGCTAAAAAAGAAAGAAATCCTGCAGACCTTGTTGCAAGACAACAGAAAAAAGCAGATGATTTTAATGAAAAAGGCAAAAAATATTTAAAGCAATCACAGACTGAACAGGCTAAAGCATGTTTCATGAGAGCTCTTGAAATTGATCCAAGGCATGCAAAAGCATTGAATAATTTGGGTTATTCTTATTTTGTAGATGGAAATATTGATACTGCTTCTAAATATTTTAGACAGGCACTTGATGTCGATCCTTATCTCGATGTGGCGAGAATAAATCTTGCCAATTCAATGGTGAGTATGGGTAATAATGACTCAGCACAAGTTCTATATAATCAAGTTATAGATAATGCTCCTGATTCTGAAGGAATGTTCTCTTATATTGGTAATGTATGTTCTTCTATTGGAGTTTATGATAAAGCAGCAAAGGCCTATGAAAAAATTATTGCAAATAATCCAAATAATATAAGTGCATTGAATAATTTAGGTGTATCTTATTCAAAAATGGAAAGATATGATCTTGCCATTGAGCAGTATAGAAGAGTTCTTGAAAAAGATCCTGCAAATCCTTATGCTTATAATAATATGGGAATTGCTTATGGAAAGAGTGGCGATATTCAAAATAGTATAACATCTTTTGAATATGCTGTTACATGTAGTCCAAATTTTGTATCTTCTATGTGTAATTTAGGTTTTGTCTATGGAAAAAATGGTGATGAAGAAAAAGAAATTGCCATGTATAAAAAAGTTATGGAAATAGACCCTGAAAATCCACAGGCACAACATTCACTTGGTCAAACGATTCAGGCTGAAGGAGATGTGGATAAGGCTTTAGAGCTTTATAAAAAAGCAGTCGAAGCAGAACCACAATTTGAAAGAGCTCATTTTGATTTGGCAAATGCACTTGCAATTAAAGGTGAAACAGAACAGGCAATAGAGTCGTATAAATCTGCAATAGCACTTTCTGATAAGAATCCTGATGCTCATAACAATTTAGGACTTGCATACCAAAAACAGGGAAAAATAGAAGAAGCATTAGAAGAATTTAAAAAAGCTATTGAGGAAAAGCCAGATTTTGCTGAAGCATGGAATAATTGTGCTGTAGCTCATCATAAGTTGGGACAACTTCTCGATGCTCAGAAGGCTTGGACAAGATGTACTGAATTAAAACCAGATTTTGCTGAAGCATGGAATAATTTAGGTACTGCAAGATTTATGGAAAATGATTTTAATGAAGCAATAGGTTATTTCCAACGTGTAATTGAAATTGTTCCAGAAGATGCAAGGGCTCATTGTAGTCTTGGAAATGCTTGGTATGTTGCTGGAGATGTTGACAGAGCCATTGAAGAATGTAAAATTTCTCTTGATTTAAGACCATCGGCATGGGCACATTTTATTTTAGGCAGTTCTTATTATTCAAAGGGAATTGTTGATAAGGGTATTGAGGAATATAAAAAAGCTATTGAATTGCAAGATAATTTTGTTGAAGCAAGAAGTGTTTTAGGAAATTGTCTAAAAGAACAGGGACAGTTACTTGAAGCACTTGATCAATTCCTCAAAGCAATTTCTATTGATAAAAAATATATTGAGGCTTATAGTAATGCAGGAAGCGTATATGTAATGCTTGGCAAATATCAAGATGCTTTGGATAAATATAGAGAAGCTATTAAACTTGACCCTGAAGATCCGTTTACTATGTATGAATTGGCTATTTTAGAAGAGGATCATGGTCATAATAATGAGAGAGCTTTTGAACTTTGGAATAAATTTCTTGAATATAAAGATTTTGTAAATGATTGGGATAGGGTAAAAGAAGCAGAAAATAGGCTTGCTTCCCTTAAAAAGAAATTAAAAAAATAAAAAAGTGGGGGCTAACTTTGAAAGTTGATGTATTGCTTATACAGCTTGAATCTTCTGTATTTTTAGATAATTCCATATATAATTTAGGTCTTCTTTCTATTGCTACTGTTTTAAAAAATAGCGGTTATTCAGTAAAGCCTTTGATGACACAACATTTTTTGGAACTTTCTTTTGCTGATAGAATGAAACTTTTTAGGGAATCTTCTCCTTCTATCGTTGGATTTAATGTAAATTCTGACAACATTCATAAAGTTGCATATATGGCAGAAGAAATAAAGAAAATTTTACCTTCTGTTTATATAGTTATTGGAGGACCTTATCCAAGTATAAAAAAGGAAGAAGTTCTAAAAAAATACGATTGTTTTGATTTTTCTTCTGTTGGTGAGGGTGAATTTACTATTTTATCTCTTTGTCGTCTTTTAATTGGTGAAAGACCTACAAAAGATACAAAATATCATTTAGATACAAAACAGAATGGCTTTGAAGACATTGCAGGACTTGTTTATAGGAAAGATGGGGAAGTTATATATAATCCTCGAATTCCATTTATTGAAAATTTAGATGTGTTGCCACCTGCAGACTACTCTATGCCAGATATTTCAACTCCATTTTTGTATTCTTCTGGTAGAGGTTGTCCATTTGCTTGTGCTTTTTGTTCTCAAGGGGTGCATGCAAGAGGATATCGTGCTTTTGACCCTAAAAGAGTTATTGATGATTTGATGAATGGAATGAAAAATAGAAATACATCTTCTTTTAATATTGCCGATGATACATTTATCGCCAACAAAAAAAGAGCTGAAGAGATATGTAGTTATTTGGCAGAAAAAAGAAAAACAAAAGATTTTATTTTTTGTTGCGAAGGAAGAGTAGATATTTTTGATAAAAATCCAGATTTAATAGATACTCTTTATAGAGGTGGATTGAGAAATATTCAGCTTGGTATAGAAAATGGAAATCAAAAAATTCTTGATTTGTATAGAAAAAAAATAACGCTTGAACAAGTTGAAAGAGTTGTATCAAATATATATAATCATGGCGATATAATGATTATTAGCAATTTTATAATAGGCGGACCTATTGAAAATCAAGAAACATTGGAAAATACATTTGATTTTGCACTGAAATTGCTCAATTTAGCACCAGGATTATTTGAATTTAATGTTCCATTTCTATGTCCTTATCCAGGCACAGAAATTGCTTTAAATCCTGAAAAATTTGGATTGAAGATAATTGATGATGAATGGGTTAAGACAATGACAATTGATTCACCGTCTTGTGTTACTCCACAACTTGATAAAAATACATTGTATTTTAGAAAAGTGAATTTTTTGAATGCACTTAGAAGTAATATGAGAGATATATGTGAATCTCTTCCTTATGAAGTTATTGAGTTCCATTTTAAATTATTAAAACATGGTGTTTTAACTCGTTATTATAATATGATTTTAAGTAATGTTGATTCTTTAATGAAATGGTTCCGCTTTAGAGATTTTATGAATTCTGTTAGACTTTCGGAAGTTAAAACACAAGAAATTAAAAATTTAAAATGTGCCAGAACAACTGGAAAAATTTTAGAAAATGGAAACTATAATATAACAGGTTGGTTCTCAGATGTTATTTTGAGTGATCCGAAGGAAAAATATATCTATGATTTGAGCTCAGGAAAGTTCACATTGAGTGAAATTGCAGATAAATTTTCTAAAAAGTTCAATATTTCTGAACATGAATCTTTTTCTAATTATATTCTTCCGTTTTTTAAGAAATTGGAAAAGACTTTTCATATTTCTTTTTTTAGGTGATTTTTTTGTTGCTTATATTTCCATTTCCTTAACTCAAATTAAGGGGATTATCAGCTCCTAAATTTTGACTATAACTCAAATTTAGGAGTATAAAAATTGTGGAGAAAATAAATTGTTTAATCTTTTCACTAAAAATAAATTTCATAAAGACCTTATAGTTTTTCAAAATGATATTTCATTAAGATATTTTGATGTTTATTCAAGAGAACTTTTAGCTTCTGCTTCGATGGCTAAATCAAGTGGTTTTTCTGTTGAATATATAAAATATTCACAATTTGATAAAAATAGCGATAAGGACAAAGTTTTTATTCTAAATATGTTTAGTCCTAAGCTATTTCTTTTTGAAACAGATGGTTTTAATTTGCAAAATGTCTTAAAAGCCTCTTCTTTTATAAGAAAAGAGATTCCAGATTCAAAAATTGCCTTGATTTGTTGTGAAGATATAGTTCAAAGATTATCATCTTTAAATATTTTTGATTTCTTTATTTTGTTTGATTCAGATTTGGTTATTGTTGATATATTAAAGAATATTGAGACCATGACTGAAAAGATTTTAAATCCGATTTGTGATTCTGAAGAAAAAACAACTTTTTTAAATTTTGATTTAGTTCCAGTTTTACCGCAAACAAATTATTTTTCTTCTCGTCATGCAGATGAAATAGGAAATTTTGCATATAAAAACAAAAAGCCAGAAGTTTTGTATTCACCAGAAAGAGTTATTTTTGAATTAAAGCAACTCATAAATGCCCATGTCAAACAGATTAATATATCTGATTTTGCTTTTATGAAAGATGAAAAGCGTTTTGAAAAGATATGTTTAAGTTTAAGTGAATTGAAGAAAACTGTAGAAATGCCTTTGATTTCTTGTTTTGCAGATATAAAAATTTTATCTGAACATCAAGAATATTTTGAGTTGATGAAAAATGCAGGAATTAAAGTTGTAAATATTGTTATTGGTTCTTCTGATTCGGATTCAAGAAAATTTTATGGTCTTGATTTTAAAAATGAGGATTTGGAAAAAGTTGTAAAATATGCATCGAATTGTGGTGATATTTTGTTGAATGGCATTTTTTATGTAGCTTCTCCTTATGATAATGAAGAAAAAATAAAAAAATCATGTGTATATGCACTTTATCTTTCAAATCTTTATCCTTTGTGCTTTGATGTATCTGTTAAGAGCATTTATCCTAAAATAGGCTCAATTATGTATGATTTTGTGAAAACAGAAGACTTTGGATTTAAAGATGGATTTTTATATACAGATGATCCTGATTTTGAATTTTTGTCTGATTTTTCAAGTCCAATTTATTTTACTTCTAATATGAATTTAGAAAAAATTCAGAAGTGTATTGAATATTTTAATAATATGATTGTTGAAAATTTAAAACAACAACTCATTTCTCCAGATGTAAATAGCATTATTTTTCATAATAAATTATATGAAGATTATTTTTATATCTCTTATAATTATTCAATACTCAAAAATTTGTTTGCCTATATCTATAAGTATATTAATTTACTTGAATATCCTTATTTCTTTAAGATGGATAATGTCAGTAGGGAAGAACTTTTGGATTCTTTTCCTGTCAAGGCTTTATCTTTAGATTATTATCAGCCTTATAAAAATACAGGATATATTTTTGAACAGTCTCCAATGCCTATAACTATAACAGATGATATTGAAGTTTCAGCATTTGAATATTCTCTGGGAAAGTTAAAATTAAAAGATATTGTAAAGAGAATTATTGCTGATTTCCCTGACAAAAAATTAGATGAATCTGATTTGATTGACAATAAATTGATACCATTTTATAAAAAGATGGAAGATAATTTTATAATTTTGTTCTTTAGATAATGTTTATTGAAAATTTACCTTTTGAAAAATATTTGACAATTCCAAATAAGATTGCTCTAATTGATTTTGATACTGGCAGAACTTTTACTTATAGAGAGCTTTTTGAGAAAACATCATCTCTTGCAGATTTTTTATTTAGAAAGCAAAAGATAAATCATGGAGATTGTGTTTGTTCATTTTCTTCCGATTTATTGTTTAACTCTATATTGTTTTTTGCTTGTACATCACTTGGAGCAGTTTTTTTATATTTACCAACAAAAATTGATTTAGAAACTTATAGAGTTTTTCCAAAGATTATTTTTGATGAAGAAGATATTTCTTTTGTTGATAAATTACCTCAAAAATTTGATGATTTTTCTGAAATTGAGGTTTTTGAATCTGATCCTTTATTTTTGACTTTAGATGAAGATTTAAGTTCGTTCAGAGTTTTTTCTTATTCTGCCATTTTGTCTGATTCTTTGGCTTCAATATTTTCTAAAAAGATAAATTTTAATTCGATTGCCTTGTCATGTTTGGATTTTGATAGGCTTGAAGGTTTGACAAGCAGTGTTCTTCCAATTTTGCTTTTTGGTGGAACAGTTGTTTTTTCTAAAGAAAAAAAAGATTTTTCATCTATAAATTTGGATTTTGTTTCTGGTCATGTTGCTTTTTTGCACGATATTGAGTTAAAATCATCTCCAGTTTGTGAGATTTTTTTTAATTCAAGAGATGAATTGAAAATTATTGAGAACTTAAATAAGAAAATAAAAAATGTTGTTCCAATGTTTTCATCTTGTGGATTTGGAATTTATTCTTTTTTTATAGATAAGCAAAAAGATTTTAAATCAGAGTATTTTCCTTTGGGAAAAGCTGGTTATAATATGAAAATTAGAATTGTTGATAAAGATAATATTTTAAAAGATTGTGAAGAGGGAGAAATAGGTAATTTTGCTATGAGAGGAAAAAATATTTTTTCTGGATTTTGGAATGATCCTTTCATGACTTCTTCTTATTTACAGAAAGGCTGGACGATATTTAATTTACAGGGTTGTAAAGAAGACGGAATATTTTATGTGAAATTGTAGTGATTGAATAAAAAAATATTTTTTTCTATCATTGGGGGGAGACAGACATAGATGACTGAAGGTATAAAGATTTTAGCTCAAAATAAAAAAGCATGGCATGAATATTTTATTGAAGAAAGATTTGAAGCTGGAATTGTTTTGATGGGAACAGAAGTTAAATCACTTAGAATGGGAAAAGCAAATTTAAGTGATTCTTATGTGAAGATTCAAAATGGTGAAATGTGGCTTCTTGGTACGCATATTTCACCATATAAAGAAGGTAATATATTTAACCATGAACCTGTTAGAAAGAGAAAATTATTAATGCATAAAATGCAAATTGCAAAATTGACAACAAAAGTTGATGAAAAAGGATTTTCTCTTATTCCTGTAAAGATGTATCTTTCAAAAGGTAAAATAAAGATAGAGATCGCTCTTGCAAAAGGTAAAAAACTTTATGATAAGAGAGATTCTATATCGACTAAACAATTTAAAAAAGATAAGGCAAATATGGGCTTATAAATCAGAATTATAAATATAAAAAACAAAAAACACCTTTACAAAAGCCTTTTGTAAAGGGAAAATGCCTCTAAAAAATAAATAAGTGTGCTGTTAAAAAATTCAATATTTTTTCACAGCACACTTATTTTATTTTTTTTATATAATCTTCGTAAATTAACTTGTTGTGTTAGTTGATTTTTTAAAAAATAAGCAAATAAAAAATTGCTATAAACTATCCAATATATGCCTGTTTACTGCCAGTTTGTCATTGCGAGGGAGCTCCACAAATAGTTAAAAACTCTTTAGAGTTTTTAAAAAAATACCCTCACAAGGAGGGAGCGACCGTGGCAATCTAAGCCTTCTATTTTTTTATTTTTAGCTGAATGTTACTTTGTTATAAACCGCTCACTTTAACATTTTTCTCTTTTTATATCTACAATTCTACTTAGAATAATTCTATATTTTAAGTAATAGCGTTTTTTTAGAAACTACTACGAGAAAAAGTGATGTCGTTCCAGTATTTTTTCTCCTTGCTTGAAAGGAGCGAATTTGTTACATTATAACAAAGATAACATTTATCTTGTTTATTGCTATTTGTTAATATTTCTTTTTACTTATGACGAAATTGCAAGTTTTAGTTTTGGGCTATAATAAGACTCACTAAACAATTTTACCCCAAAGTTTATGTTTAATTTCTAAAAACAACCATTCTTTTTCTAAGTTCATTTTTATAGAAACTACTATATACCCCAAAACTTTGTTTACTTGTTAAATAGTGCGTTTTTTTAGTTTTTTAAAAAATAAGCAAATAAAAAGTTGCTATAAACTATCCAATATATGCCTGTTTACTGCCACTTTGTCATTGCGAGGAAGCTATGCGACCGTGGCAATCTAAGCCTGTTAATTATTATTTACTTAAAAATTGAGTCGATTATCTCTATTTATCCAATTTCTGCTTTATTGACTTAATATTTCCCTCATTATGACTGGGAGGGTTAGGGAGGTTGAGCCAATTATCAACTAAGTTTTTATTTAGTTAACAAAGAAAGAAAAGCAGAAAATAAACAAGTTATCAAAAATAAGT
>CADASF010000007.1 GCA_902790465.1 uncultured bacterium
ATATTATTATTGTTGTAGTAAGTTTTTTAAGAAAGTTATAAGAGAAAGATCTTGTGCAACAACAATTTATATTATAAATAAAACCAAAACATCAAAATTGCCTTTTCCTCTTCCTCCACTTGAAGAACAAAAAGAGATTGTAAAAATCCTCGATTCTTTTTTGACAAAAGAAAAACAGGTTAAAGAAATAGCAGAAAAAGAAATAGAAAGATTAGAGAATTTGAAGAAAAATCTTTTAACTCGTGCATTTGGTGGACTTCTCGGAACAAACGATCCAAATGAAGAAAATTCAATCGAATTATTAAAAACAGTGATGTAGAAAAAATGCGAAGGAGGAGAAAACAGTGCAAAAACTTCCAATTGGTATTCAAACATTTGAAAATATTCGTCTAAAGAATTACCTTTATGTTGATAAGACAAAACAGATTTTAAATTTAATTGAAAATGGAGAATGTTATTTTCTATCTCGTCCTCGTCGTTTTGGAAAGTCCCTTACTTTGTCAACATTAGAGGCAATGTTTAAAGGAAAAGCAGAGTTATTTAAGGGATTATATGCTGAGGAATGGGTAAAAGAACAGGTTAAACACCTAAATCCAGTTATAAAACTTGATATGAGTGGCTTAGGAAATTATAAGACAATAGAAGAACTTAATAATGCACTTATTTATATTGTTAAAAATTCTATAAAACAATACAAATTAAATATCTCTTATGATGAAAATATAAATAACAATGCTATGAAATAAGAGATTTGTTTAGAAAATTTTATGGTATTCTAAAAAATTCGAGTATAATTGATAATTTACATTTTGTATTTATAACAGGAGTGTCAAAATTCAGCAAAGCTGGAGTTTTTTCAGGACTTAATAATTTAAGTGATATTTCATTACTCGAAGAATACAGCGATATAGTTGGATATACTAAACAAGAACTTGAAGATAATTTTGGTGATTGGATAGAAAAAGCAATGCAAAAATTATCTTTAACAAAAGAAGAATTATTACAAAAAATAAAGAGATACTACGATGGTTTTTCATTTGATGGAAAGACAAGAGTATATAATCCATTTTCTATTTTAAATTTCTTCAGAGAGCAAAAATTTAATAATTATTGGTATATTTCTGGAACTCCATCTTTTCTTGTTGATTATTTTAAACAATATGAAATTAACGATATTGATAAACTTAGACATATAAAAGTAACTTCAAATTTTGCAGATGAACAAGAAATAGAAAAAGCAACTCCTGAAAGTTTTCTATTTCAAGCAGGATATTTAACCATAGAAAAATGGGATTCAAGAGAAGATGGTGAAATTTTAACTCTTGATTATCCAAATGAAGAAGTCAAAAGATCAATATCTCAATTATTTTTGAGAAATATTTATAAAATAGAAAGATATATCCCTTTAGGTGATAATCTTTGGGAAGCTATAAAATCACTAAATGAAGGAAATATTGAAAATATAGTTGAGATGTTCAACAATGCCTTAACTAAAATACCTTACAATGACTTTAAAAAGGATATATTCGCTCCTTCTATCGAAGGAGAAAAAAAATGTGAATATTGGTATAGATCGTTATTTGTGATGTTGCTTCGTGGTGGTGCAGGTGTAACATCTTTTCAAGAATCTTACACATCAGAAGGTTGTTCTGATTTAATAATTCCATTTGATGATAAAATAATTATTATTGAATTTAAATTTGCCAAGAGTTCAAAAAGTGTTCCAAAAGCAAGAGTAGAAGGCGAAGAACAAGTAAAACAATATGCCAAAACTTATGAAAATGAAAATAAGAAAATAATCACTGTTGTTTTAGTTGCTGATAATAGAAAAAGAAAAGTAACTTTGTAAACTATTCAAGAATTAACTGCAAAATTAATAACAAAAAATTGATTTCCGTGGAGTAAAATGGCGAAAAAGAAAAGGAAATGGAAAATTCGTTCCTTTATTTCATAATCAGGAAAAATGAGAGGTTTTATGCAAAAACAACATAAACTTGTGACATTGCTAATTATTTTGTGTTTATGCTTTATTTTTACAGGTTGTAAAAATAATATACAATCAAGGCAGAATGAATGGACTTGTACTTGCGGAATAGTAAATACAGGTAATTTTTGTGGCATTTGTGGATCAGCTAAGTCTATTTGGACTTGTAGTTGCGGAACTGTTAATACAACTAAATTTTGTACAAATTGTGGAAAACAAAAAGAAGATCAACAAGAACAAAGGCAACAAGTACAACAAGATAATCAGGTTGTAGCTGTAGAAGACGCAACTGGGACTTTAAATTCTTTTGAAAATGCAAAAGTTGGGGATTATGTGAAATTTGGCAATTATCCACAGACTGGAGAAGGTAAAAAACAACCTATAGAATGGCAAGTATTAGCTAAAGAAAATAATAAGATGCTTGTTATCTCGAGATATGCTCTTGATGCAAAGCGTTTTGATGACGATTCAAATAATTGGAAAAATAGTGAAATTCGCTCTTGGTTGAATGGTGATTTTTACAATAATGCTTTTAATGAAAAAGAGAAGAAATGTATAAAGTCTTCTAATCTTTCAGATGTTGGGACAATTGATAATGTATTTTTGTTGAGTACAAAAGAAGCAAAAAAATATTTTGTTAATAAGGAAATTAGAAAGTGTAAAGTAACTGATTATGCAAAAAAGAATAGTGATTGGCTAGATGATAATGGTTATAGTTGGTGGTGGCTTCGCTCTCTGGAGCTTAATTATGATAATGTTGTCTGTCTTGTAGGTAGAACAGGCAATGTCAGCAGTAGTGATGTTAGTTTTGAAATTTTCGTTCGCCCCGCTTTATGGATTAATATTTAATTATAATAATTATACTCGTTGTTTTAGTTATTTTTAAGTATTTAGCAAGTAACTTATAAATGAATTGAAAAAATAAAAATTTGCGTTATAGAAACTAAGTAAAAAAATAGTTCTTTAAAAAATTAATGTTAACATAGAAGTAATAATATTTTCACAATATGTTAACATTATTTTTTTATAATGTAACTGTAAAAAGTAGAAGTGTAATTTAGCTCCTTTCCTAAAGAAAAGGAGGATAAAAATGGGAGGTAAAAAATGCAAGGTGGTGTAGGATTTAATGCTCCTATGATGCGTCTTCCAATGATGCCTCAAATGCCACAAATGCAATCTTTTACTCCTAAGTTACCAGTTCAGGTCGCTCCTCGATTCACACCAACATTTACTCCAACACATACAAATACTCATGTTCATACTCCAGCAAATGTCGGTAGATTTTTTTCATCGAGAAATTCTGTAAATACTGGTGCTGCAATGTTGCGTGCTTCTTCTTTTACTCCTATGCAAGAAGAGGCTTTGACAACATCTCTTTCTACGATGAAAATGCCCCTTACAAAGGAAAATGTTACTCTTGCAAAAGCGATGGTTCAGACAGGAGTTCCTTTGACAAAGGAAAATATGGCTTCTTTGAAGACTTCTCTTGCTTCTCTTCCAAATGGAGGAACATCAGGAGATATGAAAGCAGCTTCTTTTTTAAAGTCTGCTTCTCTTCCTCAGACACCACAAAATATAACTACTCTTTCAAATTTTATATCAGTAAATCCACACATCGGTGCCTGTGTATTTGCTTTTAATGGTGAACTTAGAAAATTATGTGATGGAAAAGGCAAATTTGGTTCTTCAGATAAGATGAAAATTATATCAAAAACATCTTCCAAATTGGGAGAGTTGATGATGGAAGCAGGTGCAGATATAAGGCAAAATGCAAGGGCTTTTAGAAAAAATGCAGGTAATTCTGGAATGAATCTTCCCAGCTTTATGATGGGAAATAGGGATGAAGAGCTTGATTCTTTGATGCTTGAACTTAGAAAAATGCTTTTTTCTGATAAAAAATCAGGTGTTAGTGAATCATTAAAAAATTCTTTTTTAGAACTGGAAGATTCTATTTCAGCTCAAAGACTTATAAATAGCGGTAAACGAGAAGGACTTGAAAATTTTTTCTATATGCAGATTCCGCTTGTGATTGATGACCAAAATTTTACTGCAGAATTTAAGGTTTTTTATACAACAGATTATGAAGGCAGAAAAATTGTAGATCCAGAAAATTTTGAATTTGAACTTGCTGTACCAACAAGATATATGGACGAAGTTCGTTTTAAAGGCTCTGTTGTTTCAGGCGTCATAAATATAACTGCAGGTTTTGCTTCTCCTGAAATATGTATGTTTGCAGAACGATTTATGCCAGCACTTATGGAACGCCTTGAAAATAACATTGGATTTGTACAAGGTGATTGGAATATTTTTGAGTATTTAGCAGAAGAAAGCAATATGGCTGTTTCATCAGATGATTTTGGAGTAGTCGAATCGGTTGATATGAGTTGTTAAGTTATGGATAATATTGAAGAAAAAGAAGAAACCAAGCGTGTTGCTATTGTTCAGAAAGATGAAGAAGGAAATGATAAAATAGTTCGATATGCCGAGGGAGAAGAGGCAGAAGAGATTTTATCTGAAGCTAAAAAACAGGGAAAAGAAATTGTAAAAGATTCTGATTTGACAGAAAAAATTGCCAAAAATGAAAAAGACGATTTAGATGACAAAGAATCAGAAATATATGATAGACTCTCACTAACTGTTTCAGAAATTTGTAATTTTGTTGAAGAATTAGATCAAATTTTTGGAAAAGAAAAAATGTGAGCATAATTAGAGGAAAAATCCAGTTTTGGATATAATTAAAAAAAACAATTAATAATTTCGGAGGTGCTAAACATGTATGACGGAATAAATAAGGCTACTATGGGAATGCTTGCCATGAATATGAAGCAGGATGTTATTCTCAATAACCTTGCAAATGTCGGAACATCTGGATATCGTAAAGAGAATATGGTTTTCTCTTCTTTCAGTGATATTATGGCAAAAGAAATGAATCAGGGAAGACCAAGAAATCCAATGTCAAAGAGTAATGAAATGCAGCAGGCTTCCGTCGGATATGAGACAAACGGAGCTCTTTATACTCGTTCAACAACATCTTTTGAACAGGGTTCATTAAAGAATACTGGAAATCAATTTGATCTCGCACTTGACGATAATGGAAAATCTTTCTTCACAATTCAGGGAAAGAACGGTCTTACATTCACACGCTCAGGTTCATTCAGACTTGACAATGCTGGCTATCTCGTAACAGCAGATGGTTCAAATGTAATGGGACATAATGGAAAGATTAAATTAAATGGAACAAGTTTTGAAGTTGCAAACGATGGTTCTGTAAAAGTTGATGGAAAGACTATTGATAAACTTTTGATCACTGAATTTGATCCAAACATGTCAAACAGAGGACTTCAGCATGACGGTTCAAACAATTTTGCTTCTTATGGACAGGGCAGAGTTGCAACAGATGCTTCAGTCAAACAGGGCTTCCTTGAAATGGCAAATGTCAATGCAGTACAGTCTATGGTTGATTTGATGAATATCATGAGAGCTTATGAAGCAAACCAAAAGACACTTCAGGCAGAAGACAAGATGATTCAGAAGACAGTTTCTGAAACAGGAAGAGCAAGAGGTTAGTTTTTTTATAATATTATTTCAAATATCCAAAAGTCAATTTTTGACTTTTGGAGTTTGAAAATTAATTTAAACCGCTCAAACTTAAATTTAGTAACTATTTTCTTTATTCCAGTAATTTTATCAAGATTTGAAATAAAATTTAACTATTTTCTAAAAATTTTGAAAATAAGGAGTGTAAAACTATGTTAAGAGGTCTTTATACAGCAGCATCAGGTATGGCTGCACAACAGGCAAACATTGATAATATAGCAAACAACCTTGCAAATATTCAGACAACAGGTTACAAAAAATCTCGTATAGATTTCCAAGACCTTCTCTATTCACACACAAAAGATCCAGGTTCTGAAGCAACAACAGGAACTCAGATCGGTATGGGTGTTCGTGCATCAAGCACACAGCAGATTTTCACAGATGGAAGTTTGCTCCAGACAGGAAGAGATATGGATATAGCTATTCAGGGACAAGGTTTCTTTGAAGTAACAATGCCAAATGGCAAACATGCTTACACAAGAGACGGTTCTCTCAAAATGGACGGAGAAGGCAATCTTCTTTCAGGTTCTGGCTATTCATTAGGCGTAAAGATTCCTAAAGATGTTTCCAACATCGTAATCGAATCAGACGGAACAATCAAAGGTACTCCAATTTCTTCAACACAGCCACAAGTTCTTGGCAAACTTGAACTCGTAAGATTCCTCAATCCTTCAGGATTAAAGGCAATGGGAAGCAATCTCTTTGAGAGAACACCTATCGCTGGAGAAATGTTCAAAGGTACTGCTGGAGAATCAGGTCTTGGCTCAATAGCTCAGGGACATCTTGAAAAAGCAAATGTCAATGTTATTGAAGAAATGATCAGTATCGTTCAAGCACAGCGTGCTTATGAAATGAACCAAAAAGGCGTTCAGGCTGCTGATGAAATGGCACGCTCTGCAAGCCAGCTTCAGAAATAACCGTTTTTGAAATACTTAGTCAGAAAAAAGTAGCTTAAACGAAATTTTATCTTTTAATAGATAGAATAATTTAAGTTAACAAAATTGCTAAGTGACAAAAGAAAATAAAAATCGGCAAGTAATGGAGGTTTATTATGCAGATTCAGGGAATTACTCCTCAGCCTATGCATGAAGCAGCAGATTTAGCTCCTTCAAAGAAACAAGATGAAACAAAGCTAAAAGACGCATGTCAACAGTTTGAATCTCTTTTTCTTAGCCAGATGTTGAAGGAAATGAAAAAATCTATTCCTAAGTCAGATGGCGAAGGAAACAAAGAAAAAGACACCTATGAAGATATGATGTATGAAGAAGTTGCAAAATCTATGGCTTCTTCTGGTGGTGTCGGAATGGCAAACATTCTTTATCAACAGATGAAAGATCTTATGTAATTTGGTCTTACAAAATATTTTGTAATTTAATGAAAAGCACCATGATACCTATTTTTAGGTCTTGTGGTGCTTTTCAAGGTATAAAAAATAAAGTTTGGTCTGCTAAAAAGTCTGTAAATAAAAAAATTAGCATTTTTTTAAAATACAGAACAAATTTCACAGTATCAAAAAATAAAGTTTAATGTTCTCGGAGAAAATCCATGAATTCTGATCTTGCCAGTATATGGAAAAAATATAAAGATACTGCAGATCCTGAGTCAAAAGCCTTTTTGACGGAATATTATCTGCCTTTTGTCAAAAATATAGCTTCAAATATTATTAAAAAAGTAAAATTTGGAGTTGTTGAGTATGGCGATCTTGTAAATGAGGGAATAATTGGATTAATCAAAGCAATAGAACAGTTTGACATAGATAGAGGCATTAAGTTTGAAACTTATGCTATGTCTATAGTTAGAGGAGCTATCTATAATAGCATAAGAGCTTTGGATTGGGTTCCAGAGCGTACGAGAGAAAAGACAAGGGCTTTACAAAAGGCCATGGATAATTTTTCGGTTATGCATGGAAGGGAAGGTTCTGAAGCTGAGATTGCCAAAGAGATGAATATGACCACAGCGGATGTCTATAATTTGATATCTGATTTGGGTTGTATTTATCTTTTATCACTTGAACAGCCAGTTTCTTCTGATGAAGATGAGGGAATGATACTCGATTATGTAGAGGATAATGGTTGTTCTAATCCTTCAGAAGAGCTTGAATTTAAAGAGCAGAGACAGGAGATATTTAATGCTATTGAGGCACTTCCTGAAAGAGATTCAAAAATAATAAAACTTCGTTATTTTTCTGGATATTCTTTTGATAGAATTGCCCAAGAGATTGGAATATCAAAGCAAAGAGTATCACAAATCCATTCAAGAATTATAAGACAGCTTCGCAAAAGTCTTTCAAGTTCTTTTGAAGTTGCTTCTTTAAATCATGAGGGAGAATCTGAGAATAGTATTTTTGACGCAAGAGCCTAAAAAAACATCCCTTTTTCTTAATTGAAAATTAAGAAAAAGGGATGTTTTTTTATTTGGTGTTATTTGCTAATATTTCTTTCTACTTATGACGAATTTGCAAGTTTTACCACACAAAACTTTTCTAAAAGTAGCAAAACATTTTTAATACATATATAGAAATAATTCTCTTTTGTATAAAAAGGGGATTTTTTGTTTGCATAAAAGAATTTTTTATTGTTGAAAATTGCAATAATGAGAAAATAGAGAAAAAATGAGAAAAATAGGTATTACAACAACAATTCCTTCTGAGATAATTTATTCAGCAGGGGCAGTTCCTGTTGATTTGAACAATATTTTTATTACATCTCCTATAAAGGGAGATTTTGTATATTCAGCAGAAAAAGAGGGATTTCCATCAACTCTCTGTAGTTGGGTAAAAGGGATTTATTCTTCTGCAAAATCGAGAGATGATATAAAAGAAATCGTGGTTGTTACTGATGGCGATTGTTCCAATTCAAGACCACTTGCCGAGCTTTTAGAACGAATCGGAAAAAAAATAATCACTTTTGGTTATCCATTTGATAGAAATAGAAAAAAACTTGAAGAACATATTTTTGAGTTACTAAATTATTTTGATGTTACACTGGAAGAAGCAACAAAAACTGCTCATGCACTTGACAAAATAAGAGAAAAACTCGATTATCTTGATTTTTTGTCTTGGCATGATGGAAAAATTACAGGTCTTGAAAATCATTTGTGGCTTGTAAATTCAAGTGATTTTGAAGGCAATCCAAAAGATTATGAAAATAGGCTTGATGATTTTTTAAGAAAAGCCGAAAAGAGAAAAGAAAAAAATGATTTTCTCAGAATAGGATTAGTCGGTGTTCCTCCAATTTTTTCTGATTTATATGAATATCTCGAAAGCAAGGGGGCAAGAGTTATATATAATGAAACTCAAAGGCAATTTTCAATGCCTTTGGCTAATAGGGGGGGAGATTTAATTGATAGATATTTAAATTATGCCTATCCATACAGTTTTACATTTAGACTTCAAGATATTAAAAAGCAGATAGAAATTCGACATCTTGACGGAATTATTCACTATACACAGTCTTTTTGTCATCATCAAATGGAACATGTTCTTTTAAAAAATTCTGTAAATATTCCGACTCTTTTTCTTGAAGGTGATAGACCTGCTAAATTAGATGAGAGATTAAAAATAAGAATCGAAAGTTTTATCGAAATGATAGGGTGATAGGATAAATATTATAGTTATTTGAAGAGTTTAAGAAATATTTTTGAAGGTTTTTTTTATTTGTTTAGAGAATTTCTTTTAGATTTTTATTAATAATAGGATTATTTATGAAGCGTTTTTTTGTTTTTATTTTGACAGGATTTTGTCTTATATATTCTTTGTGTGGGTGTTTTTCTTCTGTAAATATAACATCTGAAGAATTGATTTCTAAATTAAAAAGTACATATTCATCTATGAATTCATTTCATGAAACTTCGATATGTATCACAAAAGATATTGATAAAAATAAAGAATCAAGAGTTGAAACAGATACTTATTTTTTAAAACCTAATTTTTTAAAGATTACGAGTTTAGGAGCCAAAAATAAGGCATTGATTGTTTCAGATGGTTCTGATTTGTTTGTTAATTTTAACGATTCGAAAGATGTAAATGTAAGACAAACAGCAAAAAAAATATCAATGATATATTCAAGGCTTTCTGCTTCTTCTATGTATTCTGCAGATTCAGTTGTAAATGAATTTTTTTTAATGGATGGAAGATTTCCTTCAGATTATGTCATAAAGGCTGAAGTAGAAAAATCTTTTAAAAAGTGCAATGGCATAAATTGTTATGTTTTAAATATAAGTTTTGAAACAGGCGTTAAACAAACACTTTTAATAGATTCAGAGCGTTTTTTAATTTTAGAAAATAAAATAGATGTCTATTCTCTTTTAAATTCAGAAAAGCTCTTGTTTTCTTCAGATGAAACAATGAATGTAACAGAAGTAAATCCCAATGTTGATAAAAAAATGTTTGCTTTTGATACAAAAGGTAAGAATATTTTAAAAGCAGGAGAAATGAAGAAGAAACTTTTGTCTTCAGCTGTTTTAAAAGGTATAAAAGCTCCAGAATTTAAATTGCCAAATATTGATTCAAAAGAAATTTCTCTTTCTTCATTGAAAGGCAAAAATGTTTTTGTTATATTTTGGGATCCACTTTATAAACCAAGTTTTGATGATATAAGACTGTTGGGGAAAATCAAAAAAGAACTTGGCGATGAAATTGAAGTAATTGGTATTTCGAGTGATTCAAATTCATCTGAAAGAAAAGCAGTTTTTAAAACTTGTAATGCTGATTTCTTTAATCTTTATGATTCAAATTCTAAAGTTATGGATTCATATTATGTAAATGTTGTTCCACATACTGTTCTTATTTCAAAAGATGGAATTGTACTTGCTGAAATGCCAGGAACTCAGACTAAAGAAGCTTTTTTAAAGGCATTTGAATTGACTAAAAAATAAAAAAAGATAAATATATTTTATAGGAGACATATTTTCGATGACACGAATAATTAAAAAAAGTAAAAAGAAAAGAATAGAAGAACCTGAAGTTGAACCTATTGAAGAAGGTAAAGACCTGAGTCAATCTGGTAACTTTTTTCAGAATAATAAATTGCTTATAACTTGGATTTTGGTTTTGGCTTTTGTTGCAACTTGTATAGGAGTAACTTCACTTTCAAGCTGTTCAGGAGATAACAAACAGACAACGGCTAATAAAGAAGAAAGCAAGAAAAATGATAATTCTAAACTGTTAGAAACTTATAGAAAAGCATTAGCTGAGGAAGATTCTGTATCTAATAATGCAAATTTTGCTTATGCCTGTGAATCTGCTGCCAATGCAATAATGAGTGATGTCTTTACTTCAGAGAATAAAATAAGTCAAGAGGAATTGACAAAGAAACAGTCTGAATTTGAAAAATATAGAGCAGATGCCATAAAACATTATGAAATAGCTGTTAAGAGAATGAATGTTCCTGCTTCTGAAAACAGTGAAGATTCTGGTGATTCTACTATTGCTGATTATTCTGAAATAGATAGAAATTATTCTGATCTATCCAAATTATATATACAGACAGAACAGTACCAAGAAGTAATTGATTTGGCTGTAAAAGATAAGAATGTAAAAGCAATTTTGGATGCACCTAAAGATAAAATTGGCGAAGTTGCTAAAAATTTGATTGAAAGTAAAACTAAAGATGGTATAGTTATTGAAAATTCAGATTTTATACCTATTTTGTCTAACTACATAATTGCAAAAGCAAATACAGGAAAATATTCTGAAGTTGAAAAATTTGTAGATGTAGCAATGCAGTATGACACGAATAATATCGCATTGTTGTTGCTTGTTGCACAACATCAAATTGAGGCAGATAAATTAGATGAAGCAAGTCAGACTTTAGGAATTGCAAATAATATATTTAGTAATACTATTATGGCATATTCTTCTTCTCTAAAAGATAAAAAAGAAGATGAGCAGATAGCAGTAATTCCTTATGATTATATAATGGTTGCACCTCAGCTTTATTCTATGTCTGGTGATATTTTAATGAAGAAAAATAACAAAGCTCAAGCAGCTCTTTATTATGATTTTGCATTCCAATCTGCTGCAAAATTGGGTGATGACAAACTTGCAGAAGAGCTTTTGAAAAAGAGAGCTTCAACAGGTGTTGAATTAAAAAGACCAGAACCTAAAAAAGAAGAATCTGATAAAGAAAAAGAGCAGAAAGAGGATTCTGCAAAATAATTTAGTGATTATTTAAATAAAGGGATTTGCTTGTTTTTATGGAATAGGCTGATCCTTTTTTTTGTTGAAAGGTTATATTATATGTCTCTTGAAATAGAAGAAAAAAAAGAGAATGATAACATTTTTGTTAAAAAGAATAAGGTTATAGATAGGAACTTTTTTGAAAATCTTATTGATCCTGTTACTAAATTTGATGTCTATTTATTTACAAGTCAACTTAGAACAACTATGAATTCTGGATTGGAAATAGTAAGAGCACTTACTATGATAGGTGAACAGACACAAAAGAAAATTGTAAAAAATGTAATTAGGGGAATTATTTTTAAAATAGTTCAAGGTATAAAAATATCAACTGCCATGTCTTATTATCCGTGGATGTTTGATACTATTTATATATCTTCTATAAAAGTTGGCGAAGAAAATGGAAATATTCCACAAATTCTTTTCAATCTTGAAAAATCTATTTTAAAACAGATTGAAGTAGATAGAAAAGTTGTGGGGGCATGTGTTTATCCTGTTATTGCATTTATAGTTTCTATTGTTTTTGCTATTTTTACTTTTAAATATGTAATGCCAGGAATTATGGAATTCATAGGCAATTTAGAAACTGAGCTTCCTTGGCCTACAAAAGTGGTGTTATTCTTGACAGATGTCGCTTCATATCCTTATACAAGTCTTATTGTTTTTATTTTAGTGTTTTTTGCCTGTTTTGGAATTTATAGGTATATAAAACAGCCAAGAGGAAAATATGCTATAGATTATATAACACTTGGAATTCCTATTTTAAATTCTATTTCAAGAAAATTATCTTATTCAAATATATGTAGAAATATATCAACATTGGTTGAAGCTGGAATTCCTATAACAAATGCTTTAAGACTTTGTGCGGGAGCTTGTAATAATGTAGTATATTCTCAAAGCTGTCAAATGGCAGCTGAAGCTCTTGAAAACGGAGAACAACTTTCTGAATTTTTTGCTCGCAATTCTTTTTTGTATGACAATGTATTTACAAGTATGTTCATTGTTGGTGAAGAATCTGGGAATATACCAGAAGTCTCACTTTGTTTGGCAGATATGTATGAGAGGGACATTGACAGTTTTTTTAACTCCATTAGTTCTATAATAGAACCAATTATGATTTTATTTGTTGGTGGAGTTATTGGTTTTATAGTTATAAGTGTTTTTATGCCACTTTATACTGTATTTTCCGCTTTTTAGTAATCAGTTGTTTTCTTCCACAATTTTTTCAGGTTCTTCTAATTTTTCTTCTTTATCTTCCTCTTTATTATTGTTAGCAGGAGGATTCAGCTCATATTCATTTATTACGATGTTTATATTGTTATCTTTGTATTCTGTATTTATATCGAATGCTTCCAATATTTCCCTAAGTGGAATTAAATATTCACCATTCCAAGAGTAATCTTGATTTACAGGATAAGTTTTAGATTTGTTATTTTTATAAAATGTTATATTTTCACCATCAAAATCTGATTTTATTCCAATTTGTGCAAAGAAAGAGTCTGTAATATATATTTTGTTATCTTTTCTTATTGGAGGTAAACTTAAATCTGCTTTTTTATCGTTTACTGTTATTTCTATGTCAGAGCCTAAAATAGGAATAGGAATTCCTTTTTTATCAATAACTGCTCTTCTTATTGTATTTTTGTCAACTATTTCAGAAATTCCATAAAATGAAAGTTTTTGTATTGCTGAATCATAATAATTTTTTATTCTTGAATAGTTATCAGGAAATACAGACATGTAAATTATTTTGGTTACAGGGTCTTGACCTATTACTATTGGCTCATATATCAAATATACAGGCATACCAACACGAACTAAATCAAAAAAAACATGCACATCATTTGGTCTCATTCTCATGCAACCATGTGAAGCACTGAGTCCTATTGAATTTGGAGAAGTAGTTGAGTGAATACCATAACCTGGGAAGCCTAGTCCAACCCATCTATCTCCAAGTGGGTTTTCAGGACCAGCTTCAACAGGATCACCACCGCCAGCCCATTCTGGAGGAATCCAAGTTGGATTTTTGACTTTTTCTATAACTTTGGTTACACCTGTAGGAGTTGGGGTTTTAGGTGCTCCTGTAGCTATTGGAAAAAATCTTATTTTTCCTGTTTCTGTAAAAATATATACCATAAATTCTGGAATATTTACAACTATATATCCTTTTTTCTTTCCATCTTGTATTGGAACAATTCTTTTTGAGGGCAATAAAATATTTCTTCCTTCAGCAACATTTAATGTTGTTGAAGAATTAGCCCACATCAAATGCTCTGCTGCAAAAAAATATTTTTCTGCGACAGTCATTAAATTTTCCCCTGCTTGTATTTTGTAATATTTATCTTTTCCTCCAATATGATAAAAAGAAGTATCTTCAGCATATATTGGAGATAAAGAAATTAATATCAATAATAAAATTATATAATTTGCTTTGAATAATTTATTCTTTTTCATTTTTTCCTTTAATTATCATATCATATATATATTTTTTTGAAATATTTGTTTTGTATGATATTTGTTTTGCAATTTCTTTTGGTGGAATGTCTTGTTTTGTTAATTCCTCTATCATATCTTTTATTTTGTCATCATCAATTTCATCTTCAAGAGGTTCGTTTCTACCTTCAATTACTATTGAAAATTCTCCTTTTATTTCTTTAATAAGTGAAAAATATTCAATTAATTTTTCAGGATAGTCTCTTTTTATCTCTTCAAATTTTTTTGTTATTTCTCTACATACGCATATTTTTCTTTCTTTTATATAATTTTTTATTTCAGAAAGTGTGTCAATAATTCTGTGTGGAGCTTCAAATAAAACTATTGTTCTTGTAGATGCTTCAATTTCTTTATATATCTTTTCTCTTTTTGTATTTTTTCTTGGAAGAAAACCTAAAAACAAAAATGAATCTGCGTTGAAGCCTGATACAGAAAGTGCAGACATGACAGCAGAAGCACCAGGAATAGGTATTACTTCAATATTATTGTTGAGAGCTTCATTTACAAGTTGAGCCCCAGGATCAGATATAGCAGGGACTCCTGCATCACTTACTAAAACAACATTTTTCCCTTTTTTTAATTCTTCTATTAAATATTTACTTGCTTTTTCCTTGTTATCTTCTCTGTAACTAAAAAGGTTATTTGATATTCCATAACAAGTCATCAGTTTTTTTGTTTGATTTATTGTTTCACAGGCCATGATGTCTGCTTTTTTGAATGTTTCTAAGGCTCTTTCTGTTACATCTTGTAAATTTCCTATTGGAGTTGCACATACATATAACATTTTGCAATTTATCCTCTTTTTTTACATACAAATAGAGAATACAAATTTCAAAATTTGTATTCTCTTTGTATGTAAAAATATTTTAATTTTGTTTTAGTTGTTCCAAAATTCCTTCAGAATCTTTCAATTCAGTTATTTTAAAATCTTTTATATCAATACATTTTTCTTTCATTTCTGAAAGTAATTTTGATTTTATTATTTCCTCAAAATTTTTTAATTTACTTGCAAGTTGATAAACTCCATTTTCTCCATTTAACAATTCTATAGACATTATTGCTTTTAGATTGTTTTCTATAAAATATGCAATACTTTGTGTTGAAGGAAGCTCTGATGTTATAGAATTAAATTTAATTTTGTCTTCAGATATGTTGAATTTTGCAGTTACTTCAGTATTTATTTTAAAATAAATACCATCTGAATTTACTAAATTTTCAAATTCACTTGTAAAAGAAAAAGGCATCAAATCTATAGTTGTTATATTGTCTATAAATGGAATTAGATAAACTGTACAAGGTCCTAAAGAATATGTATACTTATTAAATCTTTCTATGACAGCGAGAAAATTAACTTCTATTGTTTTTACATTGTAGTAAAAATATGCAATTATAGATAGCAAAACAATTATACATATTCCTAAAAATAAATAACCTCTTAATTGTGGAAAAATATTAGGTACTATAAAATTAAAAAGATCGCCATAACCTTCCATTTTAGATATTAAATCCTGACTGTCGTAGAAATGAAATAACAAAAGATTTCATTCTTTTTCTTTGAAAGTCATTCCATTTTTCTGTTTCGTAATTTTTACCCATAAGCTGATCCCTAAAAGATTTAGAAGCATATCTTCCACTATTTAATGCGGTTTTTAATCTTTCTTGTAATTTTATATCATTTAGGGTTGGAATAAATTCTTCCATGTCTTTGTAATATTCAGAATTTGGACGCTTTGGTAATGGTAGCCAAGCAGCTTTATCTTTTTTTATATCTGCAAGCATTTCCATATCTTTTGTTGATAAATTGGAAATAGAAAAGGATAGCACTTTTCCAGATTTTTTATTGAAAAAATATGTTTTTTCTGGCTCCATTTGCATAAAAATATTTATTAGTGAAGATAAACTTATTCCCATTAGAATACAGGCCCCACGACCAATTTTGCTTTGGTTATTCTTTTTGCTGTTGTTTTATCAACATGCATGTCAACAGTGTAGCTACCATCTGTATTATCTATTCCATCCATTCTGAAACTTTCAGTGGAAACAGGTATATTATTTAAATCAAGTAGTTGTATCTCAGCATTGTATTTTCTTGTTTCATTAAAGTGTGCTGTTACTGTTATTTTACCTGTAGAAGATTGATTTGAGTTATTTTCGTCTGAGAATTTCATTTCTACATTTACTGAATTTGGAAGCTTCATTCCAAGTTCTTCTGCACTTACTCCAACTTTTGTTGTTACTTCAATGTCTTGCATTGATTTGTCTGCAGAAGTTCCCTTTGTTGTTTTTGTGCAAGAACAAAGAGAGAAGATAAGGCATATTCCGATTATAGCAGAAATTAAAACTTTTAGTTTCATTTTTTGTAAATCCTTTCTATTGTTGATAAATCTTTTATAATTATACCTTATAATATTTTATCTTTCAAATTTAATCCCTTTTTATTAATTTTAAAATACTGTCTTGAATTTGACAATTTTGAAATAAAGGAAAAAATATTTCTACATAGAATATCAAAAGATTAATTTAGTAACCGCTTATTAACTGTTAGTGTTGCGATAATTTATCGCATTTGAAAGGATGATGTTCATGAATATACCTATGGTTGATTTAAAAGTTAAATATAGAAAACATAAAGAGGAATTTGACAATGCTGTAATAGGTGTTATGGAAAGCGGTATGTTTATAATGGGACCTGAAGTTTCAGCATTTGAAAGAGAAATAGAAGCATATTATGGCATGAAACATGCTGTTGGAGTAGCTTCTGGAACAGATGCTCTTTTGATTGCTGCATTATCACTTGGCATTGGAAAAGGCGATGAAGTGATTGTACCTGCATTTACTTTTATTGCTACTTCCGAAATAGTAATCAGAGCTGGAGCAACTCCTGTTTTCGCAGATATAAATCCAGATACATTTACACTTGACCCAGAAGACATAAGAAAGAAAATAACACCAAAGACAAAGGCAATAATCCCTGTTCATCTATATGGACATCCTGCTGACATGGATTCTATAATGAAGATAGCCAAGGAACACAATCTTTTTGTAATAGAGGATTGTGCACAGGCACAGGGAGCTACATTTGCTGGTAAGCAAGTAGGTTCTTTTGGAGATATGGGATGTTTTTCATTCTTCCCTACTAAAAATTTAGGTGGATACGGTGATGGTGGTTTGATTTTGACAAATAATGATGAAGCATTTGAAAAAATCAAAGCATTGAAAAACCATGGAAGTTTTGAACGTTATTATCATTGTTTACATGGCTTTAATAGTAGACTTGATTCTATGCAAGCTGCTATTTTGAGAATAAAATTGAGACATCTCGATGAATGGAATGATCAGAGAAGAGCTGTTGCCAAAAGATATAGAGATGGCTTAAAAGATACTGTATATACAGCACCTTTTGAGGCAGAAAATGTAAAGCATGTCTATCATCAATATACAATAAAAGTTCCTGCAAAGAGAAATGAATTAAAAGAATTTCTTGCTAAAAAGGGAATTTCTTCAATGATATATTACCCAGTTTCCAACCATTTACAAGAAGTTTATAAAGATTTAGGTTGGAAAAAGGGAGATCTTCCAATATCTGAAGACCTACAAGATAAAGTTCTCTCTCTTCCTATATATCCTGACTTGTCCAATGAAAATGTAGATTTAATTCTTGAAGCATTAAAAGAATTTCAATCAGAAATAAAACAATAATTTAAAATTACTGTTGACAAAATAAAAAAAAAATGAGATAATAGCTTTTAGCCAATTATGTTGAGGAGGCGTTTCTATGTACGCAGTTATTGAAACAGGTGGAAAGCACTTTAAAGTTGAAGCCGATACAAAGATAAAAATAGAAAAAATTGACGGTGAATTAGGTTCAGATGTCAAATTTGATAAAATTGTTACTTTGGTAAAGGACGACGATTCAGTAGTTATTGGTACTCCTTATGTTGAAGGAGCAACAGTTGAAGCAAAGATCGTAGCACAGAGACTTGGAAAGAAAGTAATTGCTTTTCATTACAAACCTAAAAAAAGAATAAGAACAAAAAGAGGTCATCGTCAACCTTACACAATGATTTCAATTACTGGAATCAATGCTTAGTTTTAATTTTTTTTGATGACTGGCGGCTTTTATGCCGCTTTTTTTATTTTGGGAGTTGTCATGATTAAAATAAAAATTAAAAAAAAAGATGACAAAATTTCATCTATTGAAGCTAAAGGGCATGCTTGTTCTGCTCCACATGGTAAGGATATAGTTTGTTCTGCAGTTTCTGTATTATTTGAAACTGTTGGTTTAGCTCTTGAAGAATGTGGGTTTTCTGATTTTTATGAACAAAAAAATGGATATATGAAAATATATATTCCAAAATTTCACAGTGAACAAGAAGCAGAAAAATGCAATTTTTTTCTTGATATTGTCGTAAAATCTCTAAAGGAGATAACTTTAGAATATCCCAAAAATATAACCTATCAAGAGGAATCAGAAACTATTAAAAAGAAATAAATTTGATTGTAATAAATTGTTTATTAAACTTAAATTGGGAGGTTTTTATATAATGTGTCCTGTTGAATATGAAAATGAAAATATTGAAGTTGAAGAAGAAGGTTGTTGTGCTTCTGAGATAAATTGGGCTTCTATTTTTACAGCAGCTTTGATTGGTGGCGTTGTTTCAGGATTTGCTTGCTTTTTCTACAATCATGTCCTTTCAGATAAACAGAGAAAAGAGATAAAAGATGCTATCGTCTCAAAAGCTCGTCCTGCAGTTGCAAAATTGATCGCAGGTAATCCACATAATTCATGTGAAGAAGAGGACGATTTATATTAATAATTAGGGATTGAAAAGAGGTTTTTAAATTGGATTACAGTTCAACTATAAATTTACCGTCAACAGATTTTTCTATGAGAGCAAATCTTCCTCAAAATGAGCCAAAAATGCTTGAATTTTGGGAGAAGAACGATATATATGGAGAGATAAGAAAACAGAAAAAAGGTAAAAAAACTTATATACTTCATGATGGACCTCCATATTCAAATGGAGCCATTCACCTTGGTCAGACATTGAATAAGATTTTGAAAGATATTGCCATAAAATACAATACTCTTTCTGATTTCGATGCTCCTTATATTCCAGGTTGGGATACTCATGGTCTCCCAAATGAACTTGGAACTATAAAAAAATACAAATTAAATCCAAGGACTGTCGATCCTGTTGAATTGAGAGAAAAATGTGCTGAATTTGCACTTGGATTCCTCGACAAACAGAGAGAACAATTTATAAGACTTGGCGTTTTGGGAGATTGGCAACATCCATACAGAACATTAGACCATTCTTATGAGGCTGCTATTGTTTCTATTTTTGGAAAAATGGCTGAAAAAGGAATGATCTACAGAGGACTTCGTCCTGTTCATTGGTGCCCAAAATGCGAGACAGCTCTTGCAGAAGCTGAAATTGAGTATAAAGATGTCGATTCAGATTCAATCTATGTAAAATTTCCTTTTGAAGATAAGGGGAATTTATTTAAAGATGTCGATGTCAAAAAAATGTTTGTTTTGATATGGACAACAACTCCTTGGACGCTTCCAGCAAATGTTGCTATTGCCGTAAATCCAACTGCAGATTACTGTGTTGTCAAAAATGGAGAAGAAGGCTATGTCATGGCAAAAGCTGTTTTTGATATAGTTAAAAAAGCCGTTGGCATTGACACATTGGAAATAGTTGGAAATTGTGTGAAAGGTTCTGAATTAGAAGAAGGAGGAGTTGCACATCATCCTTTCTTTGAAAGAGAATCAAAAATAATAACTGCAAATTATGTTATACTCGACGATCCAGAAAGTGCTGGAACAGGTTGTGTTCACACTGCCCCAGGTCATGGTAGAGATGACTTTGAAGGCTGTGCTAAATACAAACTTCCTGTAATCGTTCCTGTTGATGGAAGAGGAGTTTTGACAGAAGAAGCAGGAAAATTTGCAAATTTAAAATATTCTGAGGCAAATCCAGTTATTCTTGAACATCTAAAAGAAACAGGGGCTTTGCTTTTTGCTGGACATATAAAACACTCATATCCACATTGTTGGAGATGTCATGGTCCTATTATTTTTAGAGCAACTAAACAGTGGTTTGTTTCTGTCGATTCAAACGATCTAAGAAAAAAAGCACTTGAAGAAATAGACAAGATAAAATGGATTCCTGCTTGGGGGCATGACCGTATTTATAATATGGTTTCAACTCGTCCAGATTGGTGTATTTCAAGACAGAGAAGATGGGGAGTTCCAATTCCTGCTGTATTCTGCGAAGAATGTGGAGAGGCTATTTACAATAAAGAAGTTGTTGATACTGCTGAAAAACTCTTTGAAAAAGAGGGAGCAGATGCATGGTATAAAAAATCAACTTCAGAAATTCTTCCTGAAGGATTCGAATGTCCAAAGTGTCATGGCAAATCATTTAGAAAAGAAATGGATATTTTTGATGTTTGGTTTGAATCGGGTGTCAGCCATGAAGCAGTTATGGAACGTAGAAATGAATTGACATTCCCTGCTGATTTATATCTTGAAGGTGGAGATCAGCATAGAGGTTGGTTCCAAGTTTCACTTCTTTCATCAGTTGCAACTCGTGGAGAATCTCCATTTAAACAAGTTCTCACACATGGTTGGGTTCTTGACGGAAAAGGAAACACCATGCACAAATCTCTTGGAAATGTAATCGATCCAATGGATTTTGTCAAAAAATATGGTGCTGAAATACTTCGTCTCTTTGTTTCATCTGTTGATTATACTGCCGATGTCAGATTTTCGGATTCTGCACTTAGCCAAATTGCAGAAGTGTATAAAAAGATAAGAAATTCTTGCAGATTTTTGATGGGTAATTTATATGATTATGAAATCAAAAATGCAGTTTCAAGAGAACAACTTCTTCCTGAAGATAAATGGATCCTTGAAAAGAAAAATGAACTTATTGCAAGGATGAATGAGGCATATAAAAATTATCAATTCCATGTTGTCTATTACTATTTGCAGAGTTTCTGTGCTTCAGAATTAAGTGCTGTCTATATGGACATGGTCAAAGATAGACTTTACACATCAGCTCCAAATTCAATAAAGAGGCGTTCTGCTCAGACAGCGATGTTTGAAGTTCTTCATGATATGGTAATTGCTATGGCTCCAGTTCTCAGCTTTACCGCAGAGGAAATTTGGCAGAAATTCTTTGTAAATAAATGTGATATAAAATCTGTATTTTTAGCTGAATATCCAAAGTTTGATGAAGTTTTCTTCACAGATGAAGAAAAAGAGGATTGGAAATTATATTCTGCTATTCGTTCAACAGCATTTATTCAGTTGGAAGAATTTAGAAAGAATAAAGAAATTAAACAATCTCTTGAGGGAAAAGCAGTTGTTTTTGTCGATTCTAAATATTATGACAAGATACTAAAAGCATCTGAGTTGTTAAAGGCATATTTGATCATTTCACAAATAGAGATACTTCCACTTGAAAAGAAAACTGATTCAGCTGTACAAGCTATAGATGGAATTTTCGTAGAGGTTTCTCATGCCGATGGTGAAAAATGTGTTCGCTGTTGGAATTACTTCACAGAAAAATATGATGATGGAGAAGTTCTCTGTAAAAAATGCAGAGAGGCTTTAGAAGATTCTAAAAAGTAATTTTTTATTTGTTTATATGGGAACCAGTTATTCGACAAAATTTTCGAAAAACTGGTTCCGCTTTGTTTTTTTATAATTATGAAAATTGTTTGTATAAATTAAAAGAATATTTATTACAAAGTTAATAATATTATGAGTGATAAGACGAAAAAAAAGTTTAGTATTTTTATTTTTACATTAATAACAAGTTTTATAATAATTCTTGATTATTATGTAAAAAGTGCAATGGAGGCAACTCCATTATATTATCGTTATCCTCTTGTTGGAAATTTTATTTCTATTTTTCATTTGAGGAATTTTGGAGGAGCTTTTAGTATTCTCCAAAATCAAAAAATATTTTTTATTTTAATGGGAATTTTTGTTCCTGTTATTTTGTTTATTTTTATGAGAAAATATATTTTCTCTGATATTAAATATCTGATTGCTTGTGCTTTTATTTCAGGCGGAGCTTTTGGAAATCTCTTAGATCGATTTTTATATGGATATGTTGTTGACTATATTTCTGTTGGAACATTTCCTGTTTTTAATATATCTGATTCTTTTATAACTGTTGGAGCTATTTTTCTTGCTATTCTTATGTTTTTTGAAAAAGAAAACAAAGAAGGTTTAGATTCAAAAAAAGAAGAGAATGAGGATGTAACATGCACAGAGTAGCTTTTTCTATTTTTGGCTTTCCTATTTATTCTTATGGTGTAATGATTGTAATAGGAGTTCTTATAGGCTATTTTTTGATTTTACACAGAAATAAAAAATTGAAAATAACCGATTCAGATGTCATTACAGACTGCTTTATTTGGCTTTTGATTTCTGGTCTTGCTGGTGGAAGAATTGCCTATGTTATGTTAAATTTTAGAGAATATGCAAATGATTTACCTTCTATTTTGAATTTGAGGGCAGGAGGGCTCACACTCTATGGAGCTTTGATTTTGGGAAGTACTTTCTTCATTATTTTTTGTAAATTAAAAAAATTAGACCCGAGAGAAATGCTTGATCTCTTTGCTCCTTCTGTATTGATAGGTATAGGTTTTGGTCGTGTTGGTTGCTTTTTGAATGGATGTTGCTATGGAATGCATGCTTCTGCTCCATTTGGCGTTGTTTTCAAAGATGCAGGCGTAGAGGGAATGCGTTATCCAGTACAGATATATGAAATGTTTGCAACTTTTATTGGAGCAGGTTTTCTTCTATATTATGATAAAATCAAAAAATTTAAAGTAGAATCTTTTATTTTGATGTCAGCTATATATGCTGGCATAAGATTTTGTATAGAATTTATAAGAGAGAGTTTTCCAAGATATTTTGGATTGTCAATAGCACAATACTTTAGTCTATTTTTAATTGCTATTGCTGTTTTTCTTATTGTAAAGTTTCGCAATGATTCAAAAAATGTAAAAAAGGCTGAAAAGAGCGAGAAAGTAGAGCAGAAAGAAGAGAAAAAATCAAAACAAAATTCTTCAAAAAAGAAAAATAAGAAAAGCAAAAAATAAATTTTTCTATTTCAAAAATTGCCATAAGAATTTACGGTTATTGATTTTTTAGACTTAGGGAGAAGACGAAGGCGGATAGATTGGAACATAATTTGAAAAAAAGAGATTACATAATTTTTATATCAGTAGCCTTATTATATTTTATATTTAGGCTATTTTTTTTAAATACACCTCCAAAAGAAATGTTTGATGAGGTGTATTACATACCTGCAAGTCGTGATTATTTGGAATTTAAACCTGATTCAAATTGGGTACATCCTCCTCTTGCAAAAATGATAATAGCCTTATTTGCCTATATTACTCCATTTTTAGGATTTATGAAATGGCGTGTCGCCTCTGCGTTTTTTGGAGCATTGATTGTAGGAATTTCATATCCTTTTGCATTTATTTTGTTCAAAAATAGAATGACATCATTTATTGCTATGTTTTTGATGTTTTTTGATTTTATGACATTTGCACAATCAGGAATTGCTACACTTGACATATTTTTGGCAGGTTTTATGGCATTATCTGCTTTTTTTTGTTGTCTTTATATTTTTAGATCAGATGAATCAAAAATATTTCCTGTCGTTCTTTCTGCTATTTTTGCTGGTTTAGCTTCAGCATGTAAATGGAGTGGTATTTTTTCATTTTTCTTTTTGATATTTTCTCTTTGTTTTTTGAAAAAAATAGAAAAAGAAAATAAGTTTTTTATATTTAGAACTTGTTTTTTGTTATTGTCTGTATATTTAATTTCTTTTTTAATTCCTTATTGTTATTGCCTTTTTGTTGGAGACAGTTTTACAGATTTATATTTGCGTTTTGTAAGAATATTAAAATTTCAATATGGTGGCGGTTGGACACATAATTATTTATCGGATATGTGGCAATGGATTTTGATGATAAGACCTTGTTGGTATTATTTTAATAGTAATAACAATATGTTTGCAGGCATAAATGCAATGGGAAATCCATTTTTTTGGTGGTCATTTCTTTTGTTTTTTGTATTTTCTATCTATAGATTATTTAAGAGTAAAGATGATGAAAATAGTAGGGTTTTGATGTTTTTGATATTTGGCTATTGTTTTTCATTTGTTTTTTGGAAATTGTCAAATAGACCTGGATTTTTTTATTATATTTATCCTGCAGTTATATGGATGTCTTTGATTTCAGCGAATGTTTTATCTCTTTTGCATAAAAGATATGGCAATTTTGTTATTTATTTATATTTGTCGGTTATTTTCATATCTTTTGCTTTGTATTTCCCAATTTTGTCAGGAATCCCTGTTGACAAAAAATATTTTTATTCACTGCTATTTTTAAAATCTTGGATATAACATAACATTATGATTATCTTTACAGATAAAGAAACTTATTTTATAAGACGAATAAAAGAAGAAGCAGAAAAAATAAATTTTCCTCTTCAAATAGTTGACCCTAATTTTATTTCAATATATTCAGATTTAATGAAATATAATGGGGAAGATGTTTTATTAAGAGATGTTATATATTTTAGGGGAAGTATTTTTAAGGAAAAAAGGGAGAAAATTTTAAGTATATCTGAATTTTGTAAATTTAGAGGTGCGAAAATAATAAATTCTGCTGAAAGTTCTTTTATTTCTTCAAATAAATGGCTTTGCAGATTATATTTGACAAAAAATAATATAGAAATGCCAAAAGTCTGTTTGATATTTGACAAGAAAGATGTTGAAGAAGCTGTAAATTTTTTAGGTGGTTTTCCTCTTTTATTAAAAACTTTTTATGGAAGTAAAGGTTCAGGTGTTATTTTTATAAATGATATCTATTCTCTAATATCTGTTTATGATTATTTTTCAGCTCTTGAACAGAATTTTTATTTAGAAAAATTTATAGATTCACCACAAAAACAGACAATAAGAACAATTTGCATGAATAACAAGTCTATTTGTTCATTTATTATGACACCTCAAAAAGATGATTTTAGATCAAATTATGCAAAAGGTGGCAATGCAACAAAAACGAATGATAAAACGGAAGAAATTGCTGTTGATGTTATGAAATCTTGTAAACTTGATTTTTGTGCTGTCGATATGATACAAGATAAAAATACAGGTAAATTTTTTGTTTTGGAAGTAAATTCTTCTCCAGGTATCGAAATGGCAGAAAAAATAACAGGAAAAAATATTGCAAAACAATTTATTTCTGAAGATTGGTAAAAAAAAGATAGGTACTGTGAAAGCAGATAACATATTTTTTCACAGTACCTATCTTAATATATTATATTATTTTATTTATATTGACATTTGATTTTAACTACGGCACCATTGACTACTTCAAATTCCATTTTCTTTGAATAGTCTGTGCTGTAATATGTATATTCTATTTCACCATCATCTCTATCTATTTTGTCTGGTTGTCCATAGGCTTTAGTAATTTTAGCTTCAGGTGATCCAATTGCAATTCCTTTAGATGTTGATACTCCAGGGGTTCTGATTTCGATTTCATCAACAATAGTTGGGTTGTATTTTTCAAATTCGATGTGTACTCCATTTGAAAAATAGAGATCGTCTCCAGCTTGATTTGCTTGACCAAATTTTGCTTTTGCTGATTCGATAGTGCTACCAGGACCTATCCCACCTATGTTTATTACATCTGGAGAAACTGCTGCTGTACAGAAAAATGCTCCAAACATTAATGCTCCAGCTATTGCCATTGTTAATAAATTCTTTTTCATAATTTTTCCCCTTTTTCTTTTTTTAATTTTTTTTCTTTTAATAATGTAATGACGAAAATTAATTTTACTTATTGCATTATTATGAAATTCTTGTTTTTTATATCACGATAAATTTTAATTTGTAAAGAGATAAAGAGAAAAATTTCACAAATGTAATAATCACCATACTTCACTCTGAAAAACAATTTTCTTCTACGCAACTTTTTTGATGTAATAAACTCACTTAGCTATTTTTATTATATTGAACAAAAGTTGTTAAGTAGCTAAATATTTCAATTTACAAAAATTGTTTTCCGTGATAATTCATGATGATGGAAGAGAGAAGGGGAAAAGTTTTTACTGTTGAAATTAATCCTTTATAATAAAAATTTAATAATTTGAAGGGATGGTATATTAAAATTGACAGCAACGAAATCTGATGAATTTAGATGGTTTAAGCCAGGAGACATAAGTGGATTTTTTGCCCTTATGATAGATAATATGGCTGTTCTTGCCTTTTTGTCTGCTACCCTTGTTTATGGCTTTGGTTTTCCTGCTGAAGTCATCTTTTTAAAAATGTTTCCAGGCACTGCTATTGGTGTTCTTGCAGGAGATCTTCTCTATGCTTGGCAAGCACACAGAATTTACAAAAAAACTGGAAATTCAACTATAACTGCAATGCCTTTGGGACTTGATACGCCTTCGACGATAGCTATTGCTCTTGTTGTATTGGGTCCAGTTTTCAACAGTGCCAAAACAAATGGAATGACTGTAGAAGATGCTGCTCATTTCGCTTGGTATGTTGGAATGGCAACAATGGTTTTGACTGGTATTTTTAAACTTGCAATGTCATTTTTCAGTGAGCAGGTAAGAAAAATTGTTCCACAGGCAGGACTTCTTGGTTCTCTTGCTGGTGTAGGTGTTGGACTTCTTGGATTTAGCCCAATACTTGAGATTTTCCAAATGCCACTTGTTGGTATTATTGCATTTGGTCTTGTACTATATAATTTAGTAGCAAGAATTGACCTTCCAAAGAAAGTTCCAGGACTTGTCGTAGGTATAATTATTGGTACTTTCTTATATCATATAAATGGTCTTTGGATTCACTGGAATCTAGATATAATAAAATATACCCCTGTTGTTTTGAGTTTACAACCTGGAAATTTACCTATTCCAACATTTGATTTTATTAAGGGATTTGGAGAGGCTTTAAAATATTTACCAATTTCTGTTCCATTTGCTCTTTTGACTGTTATTGGTGGTATAAATACTACTGAAAGTGCAAGAGTTGCTGGTGATAATTTCGATACAAAGGAAATAATACAGATTGAAGCTGTTGCTACTTTGATCGCTGGTCTTTGTGGTGGTGTTGCCCAATCTACTCCTTATATTGGTCAACCTGCTTACAAAAAAATGGGTGCTGGTGTAGGGTATTCTATAATGACTGGACTTTTTGTTGGAATCTGTGGTTGCTGTGGTCTTGTAGCATTCTTTATTTCATTGATTCCAATGGCTGTTTTAGCTCCTATTCTTTTGTTTGTTGCTCTCGATATTATTGGTCAGGCATTTGTTGCTCTTCCAAAGAGATATGCTCCTGCAGTTGCACTTGCATTATTCCCAACAGTTGCAAGATTAGTTGCAATTAAGTACGGAATTCCTTCTATTGTTCCACCAGATGTTTTGAATAAAACAATAACAACACCTGGTGATAAACTCCCTGAGATGCTTGTTACATTTGCTGTTGGAAATGGCTTTATCATAACTGCTATGCTTTGGGGTGGAATGTTAGCTGAAATGATAGATAGAAATATAAAGAAGGCTGCTATTTATTCATTTATTTTGGCTTTTCTTTCTTTCTTTGGAATTATCCATTCAGTTGAAACAAATGGTGCTATGTATTTAGTAGGTGAGTTGACAAATAATTTGGGACAAACAATGACAATTCATGTTACATTGGGATATCTCTGTTTAGCTATTTTGTTATATTGTCTTTCTTTTACAAAAGAATCAAAAGTTGCTTATGTTGAGGATGAAGTAATACCAGTAGAAAAACACGGAGCAAAATTCGAATCTATCGAAAGTTTAGACGACGAAGAAGAAGAAGAGGAAGAAGAAGAAGACGAGGAAGACGAGGAAGAAGAGGAAGAAGAGGAAGAAGAGGAAGAGGAAGAAGAGGAAGAAGAGGAAGAGGAAGAAGAGGAAGAAGAGGAAGAGGAAGAAGAGGAAGAAAAAGAAGAAGACAAAGAAAAAGAGCGTCAGAGAAACAATCAGGAAGAACGCAAAGTCGAAGAAAGAGAAAGGGAGCGTCAGAGAGTAAGTTTAGCTGAGGAAGAAGCCGAGAAGAAAGCTGAAGAAGAGGCTGAAAAGAAAGTTGAAGAAGAAGCCGAGAAGAAAGTTGAAGAAGAGGCTGAGAAGAAAGCTAAAGAAGAAGCCGAAAAGAAAGTTGAAGAAGAAGCCGAGAAGAAAGTTGAAGAAGAAGCCGAGAAGAAAGCTGAAGAAGAGGCTGAGAAGAAAGCTGAAGAAGAAGCTGAGAAGAAAGCTGAAGAAATTCAAGGGGCTCCTAAAAAAGATAGAAGAATAATTAGAAGAAAGAGAAGAAGATAGCTTAACTTTATCCTTGGGGCTGTGAAAAATAGTTGGTTCTATTTTTTCACAGCCCCATTTTTTTTGATATATTTTATTTTTTGCCGAATGTTACTTTGTTATAAAAAGCTCTCTTTTTACACAATTACTTTTTAATAAAATTTTATTAAAAAATAATTGTGATGTCGTTCGCTTTTTCATAACAAAGCAACATTTATCTTATTTGCTTCTAATTGCTGATATTTTTTTCTACTTATGATTAATTTGCAAGTTTTAGTTTTTGGAGTGTAATAGACTCACTAAACAATTTTACCCCAAAGTTTATATCTAAATTCTAAAAACAGCCATTCTTTTTCTAAGTACATTTTTTATAGAAATTACTACAGAAAATTGAAATCGTTCCCTTATTACACTCCAAAAACTTTGTTTACTTGGGCAAATAGAGCGGTTTTAGAATTATGTATCTAAAAAATGCTAATTGAAAGTTTCTCAACACTCATTAATAATATTAAAGATAGCATAAAAAAAGCCATCAGATTATTGAATGATGGCAAAAATATTTTATTTTTAATATCTACTTAGTATCAGTTTAAGATATATAATTAGTTTTTATAAAATTATATATTTTAATTTTTTGATAAAATTTTTTGTTTTTCTATGTTAAATTCTTCTTGAGTCAATGCTCCAGAATCAAGTAATTCCTTTAATTCTTTTAGTTCAGATAATTTGTTGTTTGGTTTGTTTTCAATTGATTGATTGTTATTTTTTATTGTATTTGAATTAGAATCTTTAATTTTAGTGAAATTTTCTTTGCTTTCTAAAAGAGTGTTTCTAAATTCTAAAAATTTTGGAATATTTTTAAATTTTATTATTGTTCCGTCAAGTCCTTTTACTAATAAAGAGCCTATTCCTATTGGTTGAAGTATATTGGGTTCATTTGATATTGATTCTATTTTGTCAAAATTTAGTTCATAATTTTTAAAAGGAGTTTTAAAAATTATTCTTTCATTTGTTATTATGTAAGTTTTTGTAAGACAATCTATAAAGAATATAATAGATAAAATGAATAGTATTACAGTAAAACAATAAAATAAACCAAGAAAACCTGTTTCCATTTTTTTTATCTCCTTACAATTGTGTATTTATTCTGAAAAAATAAAATTTAATTTAATATTTTAATAGAAAAATTGTTAATTATCATTGAATATTTCTTTTTCTATCATATCTAATGTCTTTTTATCATATCTAAAAGTAATAACATCAAATGTTTCTCCTTGGATTTCTTGAACACATATTTCATCTACAGTAGTATTATCTGGATTAAAGGTGTAAACATAACCATTATCTTTTTTGGTTGTAATGTTATTTCCAGGTTTAATTCCAAACATAGTTGCGAATTCTTTATTGTTATTATATTTAAAAGATTCTCCTTTTTTATGCCACCATTTATTTGAATAAATTACTAAACTTATAACTTTATCATTTTTGATAAAAAATTTATAATGACCTAATTGGAGATCATAGTCGATATATTTTTCATTATGATCTTTATACTCATACTGTTCGGTTGGATTTCCTAACATTTTTATTAAACTTTTTTCTGATATTTTACTATATGGGGTAACATCATCTAAAATTTTGTATAAGATACCATCACCGAAAATTTTTACTTTGGTACCATCCTTTAAAATTTTGATATTTTGACTTGCTTTATTTACAGGCTTATTATTTGAATTAGTATGTGATGAAGCAACTTTATTTTTGTTATTATTTGATTTTCCATTTACCTTGTTAGTTTTTTGATTTTGAGTAACTTTGTTTATGTTATTATTTGATTTCCCATTTACTTTGTTAATTTTTTGATTTGTGGTAACATTTTTATCGGGAGTTGCATTTACAATATTTTTGTCTACATCCTTGGAATAAATAATACCAATAATCATATTATTTAATAATATAAAACAAATAAAACAAATTATAGGTAAAATAAAACTTGGATGAGTTTTACATAGTTCTTTTTCGTTATCATTTAATTTTATTCGCATTTTTAACTCCTTGGGTTTATATTAAAATTTTTGTAAAATTCAAAAAAATCGGCTCCCCTATATGTTCTCTCCCCAAAAAGTTGGAGTAAGAACATTTGGAGTTCTTATTTTGATTAATTATACTAAAATTATAATTAGATTGCAATAGGTTTTTATTAATATATAGTTAATTACATGTTAAATTTAAATTGCAAACAAGGAAAGGGGATTTTTTTGTTTTTTGTGAAATACTTCAATTGTAACAAATGTTAACATCTTTGTTTACAAAAAATTTACAAAAAATGTTTTTTTTTAATAATATCGATCCATAAATTGCAATATTAGCATTTTAAAATCTTACTATAAATACTATATAGGACGGTTTTTATTATGGACGAAGAAAGAAAAAATAATTTAGTTACTGCAGTTCTTTTATTGTTTATCGCTGTTTTTTTTGTGTTTATATTTATTGAGATGACAAAAGAAAATCAAATGGATATAAAACAGAGTTTTACAGAAAAAGTTATTGATGAAAAAAGGTCTGTTGGTGATTCAGATAAATTGAATAAAAGAGAAAAATTAGAACAAAAAGAAAAAATTATATATGTTCATATTTGCGGAGCTGTTCAAAATCCAGGTGTTTATAAAATATCTGATGGAATTATAACTGCAGATGTAGTAAATTTGGCTGGTGGTTTATTGAGTACGGCTGATATGTCGGCTGTAAATCTTGCAAGGCGTGTCAGAAATGGTGAAAAAATAGAAATTCCAACTGTTTTTGAGAAGAATAAAAAAAATAATTCTGTTGAAAATAAAAGAATTTCTTATAAAAATTCGTCTAAAAAAGAAAATATAGATGATATTGAAGAAATTGATTTAGTTAGTGATGTTATTAATATTAATGATGCTTCAAAAGGTGATATTGAATCTATTCCTGGAATAGGGAAAAAGACTGCTGAAAAAATTATATCATATAGAGATGAACATGGCATCATAGAAAATTTAGAAGAATTAGAAAATATTCCAGGAATTAGAAAGAATATTATTTTAAAGTGTCGAAAATATTTAATAGTAGATTAAAAAAAATGTTTTTTCCCTCTCAATGTTTTTTCTCCTTCATAGATGAAGGAGAAAAAACATTGAGAGGTTAGGTGAGGTTAAGTGTTATGAAACTTAATACATTACATTATGTTTTAATTGGAACGATTGTAGGAATGGCTCTTGTTTTTGGTCTTTTTGCTTTTTTTAGAAACAAGATGACTCCTACTGATGTTCCTGAAGTTCAAACTGCTGTAAATACGGCTCCTGAAAATGCAGAGAAATGCCCTGTATGTCAGAAGCCTGTAAATCCTGCAAGTGATTTTTGTATGACTGTAGGACCTAAGAAATATAATTTTTGCAGTGATATTTGTTTTAGATCATTTAAGGACGATCCTTTTTTGTACATAAAGGATGACATCAAGTTAAATATTGAGATTGTACCTGTAGATCAACCTAAAAATACAACTCCTCAACCAAATTATAAGAGAGTTCCAGATAATCCACCACCTGTTAATACTCAGCCTGTAACACCAGCTCCAAAGCAAATTCCTGAGCCTTCAAATGGTGGAAATTCAGAATCAAATTTGATTGAAAATATACCTCTTCCAGATGATATAACATCTCAGGGGAGCTCCTCAGGTTCAAATGAGATAGAAGAAATTCCGCTTGATTCAGGAAATAGTAATCCTCCTCCAGCTCCTCCGCCTGCTCCAAAACAGGATACACAAAATACGGAGATAGAGGAATTGATGCTTGATACTCCTGATACGCAGACAGCTCCTCCACCACCTCAGCAACAACAACCACAGACACAGACTGATGGAAATATGGTTATAGAGGAAATACCGTTAAATTAAATTGTATTTGATTTTGAAGTCTTATTTACTAATTTTTTAGTGAGTAAGACTTCAAAATTTTTATTAAAAATAAAAGAAATTTTATATCAAATATATAATTATTATAAGAATAGAGTAGGAAAGGATTTTATATTTTTTTATGAGTTTTGAAAAAAAATATACAGCTGACATAGTTGTTGAAAAAGTTAAATCTATTTTGTCAGAATTAACAGGGATTTCTGATATCAATGGAATTAAATTTACACCAGGGGATGAAAAAGGTGATGTTGTTTTTCCTTGTTTTGTCTTTGCAAAATCTATGAAAAAAAATCCAGCAGTAATAAGTGCTGAACTCTCGGAAAAAATAAAAGAAAAAGGACTTGACGATATATTTTCTGAACAGAAAAGCACAGGTGGGTATTTGAATTTTTTCCTTGATATGAAAAAATTTCATTCTGCAGTAGTTTCTGATTTTGTAAAATTACAAGATAAATATGGCTCTCTTTCAAAAGGTGAAGGAAAAACAATTGTAATAGACTATTCAAGTCCAAATATTGCAAAGCCATTTTCTGTTGGTCATCTTCGTTCAACAAATATTGGTTCTTCACTCTCTAAAATATTGCGTTTTGCAGGTTACAATGTTATTGGAGATAATCATTTGGGCGATTGGGGAACACAATTTGGAAAGTTAATATATGCCTATAAAAATTGGGGTGATCCCAAAGTTATCGAAAAGGACCCAATAAAAGAGCTTTTAAATCTATATGTTCGTTTTCATGAAGAAGCAGGTTTAAACAGTGATGAACATCCTGAAGAAGATAATGAGCTTGAAGATAAGGCAAGAGCTTATTTTAAACAGCTTGAAGATGGCGATCCTGAAATAACAGAAATTTGGAAATGGATGAGAGATATAAGCCTTAAAGATTTCGACAAAGTCTATAAAATGCTGGATGTTTCATTTGAAGAGATGTTGGGTGAAAGTTTTTACAATGACAAAATGGAAGAGATAAAGCAGATTGCCGAAGAAAAAGGACTTCTTGAGACAGATGAGGACGGAGTAAAATTGATTCGTCTTGATAAATTCGGCATTTCTACTCCTCTTTTACTTCAGAAAAAAGACGGAGCAAGTCTATATGCAACAAGAGATCTTTCAGGTATTTTGTATAGAAAGAGAACTTGGAATCCAGAAGCAATATTATATGTAGTTGGTGAAGAACAGACATTGTATTTTAAACAGCTTATAAAAGCCTCTGAACTTCTCGGTCTTGGATCAAATTGTGTACATATTGCATTTGGTCTCATGATTCTTCCTGCTGAAGGTAAATTTTCTACAAGAAAGGGAAGGGTTATTTTCCTTGAAGATGTTTTAAAAGATGCTGTTGACCGTGCAAGAAAGATGATAGAAGACAGAGATTTTTCTGAGGAAAAGAAACAGGAAATAGCTCAAAAAGTTGGAATCGGTGCTGTAAAATACAATGATTTATCTCAAAATAGGGTAAAGACAGTTGGATTTGATTGGGATAAAATGCTTTCAATGGATGGAAATAGCAGTCCATATTTACAATATAGCTATTCAAGGGCAAAGGCTGTTTTGAGAAAAGCAGAATATAATGGAGATAGAACTTGGAATGATTCTGTAGAACTTGAAAAGGATGAAAAACAGCTTTTGAATCGTCTTTCACAATTTCATTCTATAGTTGAGTCATCTGCTGTGCAGTATTTCCCACATATAATAGCAAATTGGCTTTATGAATTGGCTCGCGATTTTACTTCATTCTATACAAATGTTAGAATTCTATCATCAGAAGAACCCTATAGACAGAATCGTCTTATTTTGACAGATTTTTATTCATCTGTTATAAAAACAGGGCTTTCTCTTCTTGGTATTGAAACTTCGGAAGAAATGTAAGTCAGAAAGGATTTTTATATGAATAAATTACAAAATCAATTTCAAAATTCAGACCCTCTTTTCAATATGACATCTTCTCAGGAATTAAACAACTTTATTGAAAAGATAAAACAGTTGTATTCAATGGAAATAACTGAGGAAGAATTCAAAGAAGCTGTTGAAGATTTAGACAATTTTAGAAGAAGAGCAAGAAGTGTTATTGAAGCACAATGTAAATCAAATGTTCTTTCTTCTGAAGAAAAAAAATCTATCGATCACATATTGATGAGACTTTCAAGTGTAAAAAGTGCATTGGAAGAAGTTCGTCTATATTTTAAAGACGGCAAAAAAGAACATATAGAATCTGGTTTAGAGAGATGTAAGAGATATTTTGAAGAGATGACTCAACACTCAGATAAGATTCAAAAAGGCCGTGAAGCAGAAAAAAGCAAATATTCAAAAGCTCCACTTCAAAATGAACTTATGCGTATTTGGTATGATGTCGCAAAGGGCAAATTATCTTCCAAAATTTTTGCAGAAAAATTACATGACATAAAAAAAGGATTGAAAGAATACTACAATTCTGCTGATGATTTTGCTGAGTCTGATATAGGAGCAAGATATTATGTTCTAAACAGAGATGAAATAAGACAAGTTGTAAAAGACTATGTAAAATCACTTGAAGACATTGAGAAATATATGGCTGATGGAAAATCTGCAGAAAAATATTTGTTGAGATCGAAAGAATTTGCAGAAAAATTATTGTATCATCAGGAAAAGATGTTAAATGAAGTTCCTACAAAGCGTTGCCCAAAATGTTCTAAAGAAAATGAAATTTCTGCAAAATATTGTTCAGCCTGTAATGCTATGTTGCCTGATTTAGTATAAAACTTGGAGGGTAATAATGAAGATAAAAGTATTTTTTTTAGTTTTTTTATTTGCATGCATTTTCATTACTGGTTGTGGAAAAAAGATAAAAAATTCAAGAGCTGAATTTCAACAAATTACTTCAAATGTAAAATTGGAACTTGATGAAGCAAATATTGAATCATTTCAAATGTATTTGCCATTAGGATTTATGGAATATATACCAGATTCACGCAAATATAAAAAAGATACTATTAAATCGCCATCAGGTAAGGAATATAAAGTTATATGTCCTTATTCTAAATGTCATTATGAAAAAAATAATTTGGAACTTTTTGCTGAGGAAATAGATAAAACTATTCAAAATAGTAGTAAGAATCATCATTCCAATGAAAATAGTGTTGATAAAACTTCTAAAATATTTATCAATAAAGATAAAGCTTCTTTGATTTATGTTATACAGATGCCATTGATAAAAGAATCTAAGGTTAACTTTGTTTTTGATAAAATTATAGACTATATGTTTAAATCAATGAAAGATGCAATGAAAAAAAATTATTCAACTATGCAGGAATATGATTTTAGTTCAAGTTTTGCTGATATAGATTTTCTTTATTATTGTGACAAAAAAGATAAGGATTCTTCTAATTATTTTAATTTAGCTTCAGTAAGAACTTCGACTGGAAGTGCTTTATTATTTTCTTTTCAATTTGATAAAGATGAAAAAAATGATGTTATTGCTTCTTTGTTGTCAATAAAACCAAATACGACGAGTAATAAATAAGAGAAAAAAATGTTTAAAATTACAACAAATTCAGCTGAAGAAACAGAAAATTTTGGGAAAATGATTGCTACCTTACTTCGTGGGGGAGATATAATCTCTTTTGGTGGAGATTTGGGAGTTGGCAAAACTTGTATGATAAGAGGAATAGCACATGGTCTCGGGGTTAAATCAAATGTAACAAGTTCCAGCTTTGTTTTAATGAGAGTTCTTCAGGGAAGACTCCCTGTCTATCATTTTGATCTTTACAGGTTATCAAGTGAAGATGAATTGTATGACATAGGTTATGATGAATTTCTATTTTCAAATGGTGTTTCTCTTATTGAATGGTCGGACAGGCTTGGAAGTCTTATAGGTGATTCTTATCTACAGATTGACATTGAATATGATTTTGATGATTCAAGAGAAGATGGCGGTGTATATAGAAGAATTATAACTTTGACACCACATGGAGAGCGTTTCCAAAAATTTTTGGAGGAACTAAAAAAATGAAAATTCTTACAATAGATTCTGCTTCAGAGTCTTTTTCTGTCTCTATTTTTGATGAAGATAAAGTTTTGTCTGAAGTCTTTTTAAAAAGAACTGGAAAACAGTTGACATATTTGGCAAAATCTATTGATTATGCTTTTTCAATGTCAGGATTAGATAGAAAAGACATTGAACTTGTTTGTGTTTCTTCTGGACCAGGATCTTTTACAGGAATAAGACTTGCTGAAGTTACGGCAATGACTTTTGGACAAACTGTTTCAGTTCCTATTGCACAGATAAATACCCTTGATTCTGTATATGAAGCTGTCAAATTCTACAAAAAAAATGTCGCTGTTGCATTTGATGCAAGAAGAGATGAGATCTTTACAGCAATATATGGGGATGACAAAAGACTTACTGATTATTTAGCTGTTTCTGTCAAAGAATTTAATGAACTTTTAAAAAAATATGAAATTAAATTTGTAACAGGAAATGCTATAACAAGATATGGGGCAAATATGAAAATTGTTGCTCCAGAAATTGAGTTTGCAAATGAATTTTTTTGGTATCCACATGGTTTTGCACTTGCTTCTATTGGTCTTGAAATGTATAAAAATGGGGAAGTTGTCTCATTTAATGAAGTTCGTCCATTTTATATGAGAAAACCTGAGGCAGAGGAAACGAGAGAAAAGAAGTTAAAAGAGCAGGTGGAGAAAAAAGATGAGTGAAGGACTTTTGACAATTTCTCCTATGGAACGGGAAGATATTCCTCGAATAATGGAAATTGAAAGACAGTGTTTTACAGATGATGGCTGGACGGCAGAGGGCTTTCAAAGAGAAATTGACAATAAAAAGATTGCATTTTATATAACAGCTTCTTTAGATGGAAAAATAATTGGCTATATGGGGAGTTGGATTATATTGGAAGAGGCTCATATAACTACTTTTGCTGTCGATCCAGAATACAGAAATAGAAAAGTTGCTTCAACTCTCATGCTCTGTTTTATGAGAGAAGCTGTAAAACAAGAAGTTCATTGGTCAACTCTTGAAGTTAGTGAGAAGAATGAACATGCAATTAAATTGTACAAAAGATTTGGATATAAGACAGTTAGTGTCAGAAAAAATTATTATGGCGAAAATGAAGATGCGTTTTTGATGTGGATTGGAAACATGCACTTGAAGTCTTTTTCTGAGAGGCTCGATGAGATTGAGAAAGAAATAAGTTAATTTTGTGTGATTATTAACTTAGAAATTAAATAATTGTTTTATTTTCTTATACGCAACTTTTGGGGTACAATACGCTAACTTTAACATTTTTCTCTTTTTATTTATCTAATTTTACTTAAAATAGAGAATATTTTAAGTAGAAGCTTTCTTTATAGATACTACTACGAGAAAAAGTGATGCAGTTCGCTATATTGTACCGCACAAAAGTTGCTCATTCAAATTATTTAACTGCAAAATTAATAACAAAAATTGATTTCCGCAAAAGTAAGAAGACAAGCACAAAAGCTACTAATTGAAAGTTTATATACACACCATAAATACAGAAAAATTTCAAGTGTTTAGACGAGGGGAAAAGAAAAAAAATGATTTGGTTAGGAATTGAAACGAGTTGTGATGATACATCTGTTGCATTGGTGAAAGACGGAAGAGAGATACTTGCAAATTTAATATCTTCTCAGATAGATATTCATAAAATTTATGGAGGAGTTGTCCCTGAAATAGCAAGCAGGAAGCATTTAGAAACTATAAATCCTCTCATTCAAGAGGCTTTAAATGTGGCTAATATTGGATTTGAAGATATTGATGCTGTTGCTGTCAGTAATGGTCCAGGTCTTATTGGTTCACTTTTGGTTGGTGTTGCTGCTGCAAAGACATTGGCAATTACTTTAAATATACCTATTTTAGCAGTTAACCATTTGCCTGCTCATATTTATGCTAATTTTCTTGAAGAACCTATTCCTGAATTGCCAGCTCTTGCTCTTTTGATTTCAGGAGGACATACTTGTCTTGCCATTATGGAAGAACATGGCAAATTTAAATTTCTTGGTGAAACAAGAGATGACGCAGTTGGTGAATGTTATGATAAATCTGCAAGAGTTATGAATCTTCCATATCCAGGTGGACCTGAAATAGATAGATTGGCAAAAGAAGGGGATGGAAAAGCAATTAAATTTCCTCGCCCTTATATGTCTGAAAGCAAGTATGAATTTAGTTTTAGTGGTTTAAAAACAGCTGTTTTACAATATTGCAGGAAAAATCCTGATTTTAATCTTTCTGATACTTGTGCTTCTCTTCAAGAAGCTATTTCAGATGTTGTTGTAAGAAAAACAATAAATGCCATGAAAGATTTTAATTTAAAAAGATTGATGATTGCAGGTGGTGTTGCTTGTAATTCAGGAATTAGACAAAAATTTGAATCGGAATGTAAAAAACGCAATTTTGAATTTTTTAGACCAAGACCAATTTTATGTACAGATAATGCAGCTATGGTTGCATGTTGTGCTTATTATGAATATAATTGCGGGAAGAGAAGTGATCTTCTTCTCGATGTCTATCCATCTGCAAGTTGGGAATATTATATTAAATGAGGAGGAAATATGAGAATTTTAAAAACTGTTGTTTTAAGTGCTTTTTTGTTTGTTGCTATGTATGCGGTTGGTTTTTGTTCTGTTGATTGGAGTAGTGTAAATCTTCCAATCGTAAAATTTATGGCAAAATACTATGATGTTGAACCTATTACTGTTGTTTCCATAGGTCAAAGAATGGAAAAATATGATGACGATCCTTCTGTTTTGTTGTATCTTGCCAATGAAGCAAAAGTTGATCCCTTTGAATTTTTGGAAAAAAGAATAGAAGGTAAAACTTGGGTTGAACTTTTCAAAGAACATAAAATAAAACTTACTCCATTGTTTTTAGAAGCTGGCAAAAATCTTCCAGAGAGATTTAAATATGCTTATGCACAATATGCAGCTCACAAAAATAACCCAAAGTATAAGATGAAACTATATGATTCAAATATTAGAGACCTTGTACAGTTAAATTTGCTAAACAAAGCATTTAATTTAGAACCAAGAAGTATAATGAAATCCGTAAATAATGGTACTTCTTTTGCTGAACTCATTGAGCAACAGCTTGACAAACAGGAGTTTCAGTATGAACCAGAACCTAAATTAGAAGATACAGATATAGAATAGGCTTTAACTTTTTTATGTATTTCGATAAATCTCGATAAAAAGCAATATTTTTTTATCGAGATTTTTTATTTTTTGTATTGATTTTTTTTTAAATGTTGTGATAATATATATAATTTGTTGATAAACTTTATTTTTTTTATGAATTTAAATTGTTTATTTTCAACTTATATCACTTTTTGGATATAAGATGTTCACTTATTACACTTACAAAATAAAAATATTAAACTTGTATTAGTATTTTTGAAAATTGCTGTAATAACAATATATCCTAAAAAATATATAAAATCTAAATAAGGGGGAAAGAAAATATGAGTAATTTTGGTCTTAGTCAAAATATAAATCAATTCCCAATTGATCCAAGAGCAGAATGGGTATCTAATGGAGGAAGTAGCACTCCAAATATTACAAACGACACTGTTGGTTCTATATTTGAAAAAGAAGATGTGGTAACTCTTAATCCAAAACATCCGACATCTGAACAACAAGCCCAAATAGATGTCGACCAACAATTTGAAGCACTACGAAACGCTACGGAAGAACTAAGACGGCTTAGTCGTTATAATCCTTTAATTGAAAATTATTCAACTAGAAGTACCTCACAATTACCACAACAAATAACTGAGACACAACAAGATTCCGCTAATACTAAATTTAGTGCTAAGACGACTATATTTAGTGGTGTACCAGAGGATGAATCGCGATTGCTAGAAGCATTCGAAAACCCAACATTTAGGAGAGACCTTGAAGAATTAAATAATCCTGAAAAACTAGAAAAACAGGAAAGAGTATTAGAAGAAGCCAAAAGACGTGCACTGGAAGAAGAAAAAGAAGAAAGCAGAAGGCGTTTAGAGGCAGGCTGTCCAAGACCAGAAGATTTGTAATTTTATTATAGTTCTCCTTTTTTTCCGCATATATCGCTCCAATTGCAAAAACTACTACGTAATATATCGTTCCAATTTTTTTGGGGAGCTTTGATAGGAAAAAAACTTTTTTATAGCCCTAGAAATTGTCATCTCATCTTATATCGCATAAAAGCGGCTTACTGGTAGTTTACCAACACGCCCTAATAAATTAAGGGAGAATGAAAAATATGACAGCACCCATTAATAATTATCCACATAATAATTTGGAAAATATAATGGCTTTAAGTAAATCTATAAGAGAAAGTTCTGCAAATGTAACTTCAAGTTGTGATTTAAATACACAAGATACAGTAACTTTAAGCAGAAAAGTCCAAGGAACAGAAGAAAAACTTCCAGAACAAATTGAAGATAATGGAAAAAAATCAGATAGTGATTTTAATAAATCAGATATTGCTTCTAGTATAGTAGATTTATGTCGTGATGCTCTCTTAAAGGATATAGATGCAGTGACTTCGGGGGAAACTTCAAATCAAGGTTTGTTGGGTAAACTTCAAGCTTTGGCAAAAAAACACCCTAAAATTGCGACATTTATAAAGTATTTTGGTAAAGCTGCAGGTCCTGTTATAAATATTGCTAGTGGAACTTCAGAAGGTAAAAAAGTAGCTAGTAAACATTATAATGGAAATGCAGAGCATGATACACTAGTACGTGAAGAAGCAATTACTAGTGGAACTGTTGGAGCACTTGCAGGAGGTGCCATAGGAGCCGCTGCAGGAGCTATTGCAGGTTCTGCCGTTTGTCCAGGTTTTGGAACAGTAGTTGGACTTATTGTTGGTTTTTGTGCTTCTAATTATCTTTCTTCTAAGGGGGCTGAAATTGGAGCAAAAAGAGGTGAAGAAAGACATATGCTTATTGAAATTAAAAGGTCAATAGCTGAAGATAGGAAAAATGGAATGAGTTTGGAAGATATATCTAGAAAATATAGGAGAAGATATCATATTTCTAAAGAGGGGTTTAATAAAATATTAAAATATAATCTTGAAGATCCTTATGGATTAGATGAATTGTTTAAAGAATAATTTTCGATCATTATATATATTATAAATATATATTAATTTAACTCGTTGTGCTAATTATTTTAAAAAAATAAGTAAATAAAAATTTGCTATAAACAATCCAATATTGCCTGCAAACTGCCACTTTATTGCGAGGCTTTAGCCGTGGTAATCTAAGCCTGTAAATTATTATTTACTTAAAAATTGACTCGATCGCCTATATTTAGAATGGTGTTGCCGATATACTTAATAAATTACTAAAATTAAATTAAGTTGTTGAGATTGCCACGGTCGCACAGCTCCCTCGCAATGACATAGCTTCTAAATAGAGGCTATTTGGGTATAGTTTAAAATATTAATTAATTGGCATAATGAGTTAATTTATTTGAAGATTAATAAAAAAATTGAATTTATTGAAAATCTCGGTAAAAACTTGTAATTTTTTACCGAGATTTTTTATTATTTTTCTATTGATTTTTTTTTAAATGTTGTGAAAATATATATAATAAAAAAAAATAAAGGGAGATTAAATTATGTCTATTACCGATTATTCTAATGCTGTAAATGCTGGAGGCATAACTTCAGGTTTTGTTTCTGGTGGATTGGATGTATTAAGTGGAACAGAAAAATTTGTAGATGGTGCAAGCGAATCTGTAAAAAATATGGTTGGTAAGGGAAAAGTAATTTCTAATGTTGCAGGGCATGCTTTTAATGCTTTAGGTGGAATTATTTCTGGAGAAGAAGTTACAGCACAAAGAGCTAATGGTGATGAATGTCATGATTCTAAAGTTCATACTGGAGCAGTTGCAGGCGGAATTGCTGGTTCAGTTGGATTAGGATGGCTTGGAGGAATAGGAGGTTCTGCTTTAGGTGGGGCTATTGGGACTGCCATTTGTCCAGGAATTGGAACAGCTGTTGGTAGTATCCTCGGTGGTGTTATTGGTGGCTATACTGGTTCTTCTGTAGGTGGTTCTAAGGGAGCTGAAATTGGAGCAGATATAGGGGAAAATGTATATAAAAATCAACAAGAAGAACAATTTAAACAACAAATGGGATCTACTCCAGATGTAAATATGGCTCAGGTTTTCAATGCAATGTCTTGGTAGATTTGAAATATAAATGGAGAAAGGAGAAAATGAAAATTATGACAACATCTATTAATGATTATTCATATCGCACTTGGGAAAATACAAATACTAATAATGTAAGTAAATCTTCAAAAGAGTCTTCAGATACTGCTTCTACTGCTAAGGCAGGTGGAAATATTAGTTGGTGGAGAAAAACTTTTGATAAAGCTAAAGAATCTGTGAAAAATATGGTTGGTCAAGGGAAAGCTTTTATGGAAAATCATCCCAATCTTGCTAAAGCAGGTAAAATATTGAAACTTGCTAATCCTGTAAGTGTTGTTTTAAATGTTTTTAGTGGATATAATCATGGTGAAGAAGTTGCAGAAGAATATTATAATGGAAATGCAGAGCATGATGCACAGGTATATAATGGATCAACTACTGGTGGAGCTTATGGAGCTGTTGCAGGAGGTGCTTTAGGAGCTGCTGCAGGAGCTGCTGTTGGTAGTATAATTCCTGTAGCTGGTACCGCTGTAGGGGCTGGTGTTGGTTTTGTTTTTGGTTGCATAGGAGGAGCTATTGGCTCATATTTAGGCGGTTCGGCTGGAGCTCATATTGGGGCTAATTCAGCTGAAAATCATTATAATAATGAGCTGTATAATGAAATAAACTCTCATCGTCCATACAATGCAAGTATTCCAGGATTCTTCTTTGGTTGGAAGTAATAAAGATATAAATAAATGTTCGCATAAAATATGCGGGCATTTATTTTTTTTTGAGGTAATAATGAATATGTTAAAAGATATAGATAGTTTTGTTGACAATAACAGAGATAAAATAATTAAATTTTTTGCAGATTGTATAGCTATAAAATCATATACTTGTCAAGAAAAAGAAATGGCTGATTTTCTGCTCAATTTCTTTAAAGAAAATAAAATGCCTGCCTTTAGAACAAAAAGAGGAAGTGTTTTATCTATAGTTACACCTAAAAAGCAGGAGTTGGAAAAAGATTTTGGAAATTTTGATTCACCATTTGAAGCTATTAGACATCATATTTTATATTTGAAAGAAAATAATATCAAAATTCTTGCCTATAATGCTCATATGGATGTAGTTGGTGAAGGTGATAGCAAACTTTGGACAACAGATCCATTTTCTCTTGACATAAGAGAAGGTAAAATATATGGCAGAGGCACTTGTGATATGAAATGTTCACTTGTTGCTATGGCTCAATCAATGATATTTGCAAATAATTCTGATTTGGAAATAAAAAATGCGGTTTTAGGTTGTTTTGTTACAGAAGAAGAAGCTGCAGAGGGTCTCGCTTTTGAAGAAATTATAGTTGAATTGGGAATAGAACCAGATTTCGTCATTTTAGGAGAACCTACAGGCAATAAAATTTCTTTGGGACAGAGGGGAAAAGTAAAATTTACGATTGAGGCAACAGGAAAAAGGGCTCACAGTTCTGTTCCTGAAAAAGGAATTAATGCTGTTTATCCACTTTCAGAAGATTTACTTGTAATAGATAAATTCAATCAAGAAGAATATAGAAATTTTGCTGAAGATGTTGTCAAAAGAAATTCTGTTGTTGTTACAAAAGTTATTACAGAACCTGATGATTCGAGTAGTGTCATAAGTTTTGCAAAGGCAGATGTTATTGCAAGACTTGCAAAGGGTGAAACTTTTTCATCATTGATTGCTAAATTGTCTTCATATCCTACTTGGAAAGATTTAAAATACAAGGTTGAAACTTATGATAAGGCTTCTTATACAGGTATTGTAAAAGATTGGAAGACAGAACATAAAGCATGGCTTACAGATAGATATAATTCTTTTGTAAAAAAATTGGCTGATTCTATAGAAAATGTAACTTGTCAAAAAGCTGATTACACAATATGGCCATTTTCCACAGATGGAGTGCTTTCTGCTTCGAGATGTAATATTCCAACAGTTGGATTTGGAGCTGGTTTTGAGAGTGTATGTCATATAGTTGATGAATATGTTGATGAGAAGAATTTTTTTGACTCATTGAAAGTTTATACTATGTTGATTTTGGGTTAAATTGTGTTATATTAAATAATATAAATGCTCTTTATTAGTATAATATATTATTTTTTGAAAGGGAAAGTTTTTATGAGTAATCCTTTTGATCTTATGACACCAAATTATTATAAAGAAACTTTTAATAGTAAGGGAAGTCTTTCAGTTAATTCTTCTAACCAAAGTGTAAATTTTAGTGAAACTAAGAATAATATAAGTGCTAAAGATAGTAATGAAAATCCATTTAGTCGTCTTATTCCTAATTCCTATAAAGAAGCTGATTTTAATCAAGAAGAAATTCTTCAAACAGCTAAAAAATTTGGAAGTGAGGTTCAGAGTGTTGTTAATGCTTTAAAAGATGGATTAGATGGAGCTTTTCCTGATGAAAGAGCTAATAAAGTTTTAGGAGAGTTGATAAAAAACACAGAAAATTTAAATAAGGCTGTAAATGGTTTAGGAAATACGAAAGTTATTTTAGGTAATATGGGCAGTGTAATTGGATCAATTATTGAATTTGGTAATATTTGTGACTCTATTTATGATTTAAAAAAGGGTGAATCAGGAGGATTAAAAAAATTCGCAGATGGTTCTCTTAGATTGACCAAAGAGTTAGGGGGAATTGATATTGTATCATCTTCTGTAAGCAAATTATTTAATTCAGTTCGTGGATTATCTAAGATGAGCAAGTTTTTTTCTAAAATATTGCCAGGTATTTCTCTTTTTATAGATGCAGAAGATGGTTGGGGTAAAGGTGAGGAATATGCTAAGAAGAGAGGATATATAACAGGTGATGGGTCTGATAGAGATAGATATATGACTTATGCTGCAAGAGGTGGCGGAGCCGTAGGAGGAGCTGTTGGGGGAGCTGTTGGAGCTTCTGGAGGAGCTTATTTGGGAGCTATGTTGGGGACTTTATTAGGAGGAGGAGTTGCTTCAGGAATTACAGGTCCTTTAGGTGCTTTTTTGGGTGGTTTTTTAGGTAGCTATTTTGGAAATGATTTAGGGGCTATGGCTGGTTCTGAAATTGCATGTTCTGTAACTGAGGGGACTTATAGTCAAAATAATAATGTCCATACTTATGATAAGACTAAAGAGATGGTTATTGATTTGCAAAGAATGAATAATAATGAGATGACTTATGCTGAATTTGCTGAAAAATATGGGATTCAAGATTAACTTTTTTGTTTATTTTTTTTTACTAAAAATTAATAAAATTTACATTATATTAACAAAAAAATATTTTTTTTAGTAATATAAGAAGTTATATATCATACAATAATATCTTATATTTTTTTGGGAGGCTTTAAAATGAGTGTTGATTCTGTTAAATCAAGTTCATCAAGTGATAGATATAATCATGTTTCAGATAGAAACAAAACAAAGGATACTTCAAAGACAAATTCTACTAAAAAGACTGACAAAACAAACGATGTAGATAAGAGTAAAAGCAGTAAATCGACTGATAAAAGCAAAGAAATAGATACAAAAGACAAAACACAAATATCTGATGAAGCAAAAGACAATAAAAATTCAGAAACCAAAAATATGGACAAGGGGGCAAAAGCTCAGGCAGATCGTATTTTAGGTAGTATTAATTCTTCTTTTGATAATGATGATGAAGATGATAATGCCTCTGATTTAAAAGATGTAAAATCAGGTCTTTCTAAAGCAAAGACTGTTAGCAGTCATTTGTCTAATTCAAACGCTCCAGCAGGAGCAGCTTTAGAAAATTATGAAAGAGCTAAAATAAGTGATAAATTTGGTGATGTTGAAGGCGTTGATGAAAATAAACTTGCAGATAGTGTAGTTAAGTCAGATCAAAAAGTATTTAATGGAGTAGGAAAAGGGTTAGGAGTAGCAACAAGCGGAATTGCTTTGAAAATTGATAATGATGATTTAAATAATGCTAAATCTCAATTACAAAGTGCTAAAGCTGAATATGACAATAAAAATATATCAAAAGAAGAATATGATGCCTTGGTAAAACAATATACAGAACAACAAGACAAAGCAAATGTGCATCAGATAAGAGATAGTTATAATTTTGTAAAAAGTGGTAAAGATTTTACAAAAGTTTTGGGAAAAGAAACAGGAGAACAGGTTGTAGAAGGTTCTGGCAAAGTGCTACTCAAAGGGGCAGATCAAGTTGTTAGTCCAGCTTTTTCGGCTTATGATGGTTATCATGAAGCAAAAGATGTTGCAAAAAAAGAAAATTTAACAGGAGTAGATAAGAGAAGACTTGAAATTTCAGGTGCAGCTGGAGCTGCTGTTGGAGATATAGCAGCTTCCTTAGTAGGAGGAGCTATTGCTGGTAGTGTAGTACCTGGACCAGGTAATGTTGTGGGAGCAATTGCAGGGCTTGGTGTTGGAATTGCAGCAAGTACATTTGGATCGAAAGCTGGAATGTCTCTTGGTATTGACGCTGGCTTAAAAGAGGCTGAACATCATAAATATGAGGAAATAGGAAATAGAATGGGAGAAGATGCAGCAAAGCAAGCAGAAAGAATTTTAGCAGAATATAATAAAAAATAATTATTTTCACATATAGAAATATTTTTTATTTTTGTACTTGACATAAAAAAAAGGCTGTGCTATACTACAATTCAGTAAATTACCAAAGAAGAAGTTTCCGCTTCTCACCTTGCGGTTTTTGTACTTCAAGGTTTTATGCAATAATATATTAATATATTATTAATATATTATATATTGCTTTTTATTTAAATTTGTATTTTTGCAAATTTTTATATTGTTTTGAAGCGGATTTTGTCGTCCGCTTTTTTTTATTAGTAAATTTTTCACTTTTCGGAGGTGTCATTATTTCAAAAGAGGTTAAGGTCAATAAAGAAATAAGAGCAAGACAGGTGAGAGTTATTGGAGAAAATGGTGAACAACTTGGAATTCTCCACATTAAGGAAGCTCTTAGAGCAGCAGAAGAAAGGTCTCTTGATTTGGTAGAGGTTTCTCCTGCAACAGAACCGCCTGTATGTAAACTTATGGATTATGGCAAGTTCAGGTATGAACAAGCTAAGAAGGAAAAGGATTCAAAATTTAAGAGAAGGACTCTTGATGTAAAAGAAGTCAAATTGAGACCAAAGATTGATGACAATGATTTCAATGTCAAGAAAAATACTGCAGAGAGAATCCTTAAAACAGGAAATAAAGTAAAAATAACACTTATGTTCCGTGGTAGAGAGGTTGTTTATACAGAGCTTGGAAAACAACTAATGATGAAGCTTTCTGAAGAGCTTGAACCAATATCTACAGTTGAAAGAGCTCCTAAATTAGAAGGCAGGAATATGATAATGATTCTTGCTCCGAAATCTGCATAATATGGGTGTAAGTAAAATATTTAGAAGGGTGGTCTTTTATTATGCCAAAGATTAAAACAAGAAAATCCGTAGCAAAAAGAATAAAAATAACTGGTACAGGAAAAATTCGTAGAATGAAACAGTTTAGCGGATGTCATCACATTCGTGAAAATAAATCCCCAAAGAGAACAAGAGGATTCCGCAAAACAACTATTGCTGCTGATTCAAATGTTGCAAATATTTTGAAATCAGTTCCATATATGGCATAGGTTGGATATTGTCGTCAAAAAAGTTTTTAGTTTTGTAAAAAAATAATTAAAATTGGGGGAATAATAAAATGCCAAGAGTAAAAAGAGGCGTTAATGCTATAAAGAAGAGAAGAACAATTCTAAAGTTAGCTAAAGGCTACAGAGAAGTAAGACATAAACATATTAAAGCTGCAAGAGAAGCCGTCATCCATTCAATGACTTATTCTCACAGAGACAGAATTGTCAACAAGAGAAATTTCAGAAAACTTTGGATTATCAGAATCAATGCAGCAGCAAGAATCAATGGAATGACATACAGCACATTGATTTCTGGTCTTAAAGCAGCAGGAGCTGTTATTGACAGAAAAGTTTTAGCTGAAATAGCAGTAAGCGATCCAAAAGCATTTGCAAAGTATGTTGAACTCGCAAAAAATGCAGTAAAGGCTTAGTTTTTTAATTTGAAATCACAATCCGCTTTTGTTTATACAATAGCGGATTTTTTTGTTAATACAGGATTTTAATTTTAATTTATAGAAGTTTGTTATATTATGGCTAAAATATTTACTGTTTCTGAAATAAATAAATACACAGCAGATTTAATAAAGACAGACCCTATAATTGGACATACTATTGAGGTTGAGGGAGAAATTAGTGAAATTTCTCTTTCTCAGGTTGGGCACATATATTTTGTTATAAAAGATTCTTCTTCTCAAATAAAAGTCAATTTTTTTAAAACTTCAAGAGATAAATGCAAAATAGAATTGAAGCGTGGAATGTCTGTTATATGTACAGGGAAACTTGGAATTTATGAACCAAATGGAACTTATTCTTTTACAGCATATTTAGTAAAAGAATCTGGCAAAGGCAAAATCTATGAAGATTATCTAAAGTTAAAAGATAGACTTGAAAAAGAAGGCTTATTTTCACTTGATAGAAAGAAACCTATTCCTGAATTTCCTTTAAAAATAGGTGTTGTAACTTCTGCAGAAGGGGCTGTTATAAGAGATATTATAACAACTGTTAGGCTCAGAGCTCCTCATGTTTCCATTGTCTTAGCTCCTGCTATGGTACAGGGGGAAGGTGCTTCAGAATCTATGATTGATGCACTTCGTATTTTGGCTGAATGTGATGATATAGACACTGTTATTATAGGCAGAGGTGGAGGTTCTTTCGAGGATTTAAACTGTTTTAATGATGAAAAACTTGTCAGAGAAATAGCCTCTTATAAAATACCTATTATTTCTGCAATAGGTCATGAAACAGATAACACACTTTCTGATTATGTCTCTGATCGTCGTGTCGCAACTCCAACAGCAGCAGCTCAACTTGCAGTTCCAGATGTATATGGATTAAATCGTCTTTTGGATGAAAAGATTTCGCTTGCACAACAGTTTCTTACAAGAAAAATTGACCGTGCAAAAGCTGTTTTAAATTCAAGAAAAGTTATTTTGAGAATAATGTATCCTGTCTATCAGGTTGCACAGAAAAAACAGCGATTGAGTGAATTAAAAGAAAAATTAGAATTATATAAAGGCAGAGTGATGTCTGCTTTTTCATATAAAGTAGATAGATTAGGAGCAAAACTAAAAGGACTTTCTCCTGAAATTCCACTTAAAAAGGGTTATTCTTATTTAATGGATTCAAAGGGACATATTGTAAATAGTGTCTCTTCAATTTCAAAGGGAGAAAAAATCTCAATGAGGCTTGCAGACGGAAAAGTTGAAGCTATTGTTGAAAATATTTCGACAACACAGGAGAATGAAAATGGCAAAAAATAAAAAATCTTTTAAGGAACTTACAGGTTCTCTTGAAGACAAAATAAAACAATTGGAAAATCCAAATATTGAACTTGAAGATTCTGTCAAGTTGTATGATGAGGCTATAACGATTTATAAAGAATGTAAAAATCGTCTTGCAGATATGGAAGGTTATCTTTCAAAAATAACGAGAAGTGCTTCTGGGGATATAGAAGTAACAGATTTTAAGGCGTAAAACAAAGCCTGAAGAGCAGTAAAGATTGGAGATAAATAAATGAGTGGTTTTAAGAATTTTTTGACAGAATCGGCTGAAAAAGTTGATGAATTTTTGTCAACTTGGCTTTTAAATGAGGGATATGTTGGGGATTTGTGTACTTATGCTGTTATCGGTGGAGGCAAGAAATTTCGTCCTTCTCTTTCTTTGATATTTGCTGAAGGACAACCTGATGATGTAAAGGAAGATATTTTAAAAGCTGGGTGTGCTGCTGAATTGATTCATGCTTTTTCGTTAGTACACGATGATCTCCCAGAGATGGATGGAGATATGGAGAGGAGAGGAAAACCTTCTTTCCATGCTCGTTATGGTCATGCACAGGCTCTTCTATGTGGAGATTGGCTTTGTGCAGCCTCATTTAGACTTCTTGCAGAGCTTTCAAAGCCTGAAAGAGAAATCAAAATATCTGATATTTTAGGAAAAGCCACGACAGATATGATTGAGGGTCAACTTCTTGAATTTCAATCAGAAGACTCATCTGTTGAGGGAATACTCGCAATTCATAAATTGAAAACAGGTGCTTTGATGAAAGCATCCATTATGTCAGGTGCTTTACTTGCTTATGGTGAATCTGCTCTTGAATCTAAAGATTTAAATATCTATGCAGACAATATTGGTCTTTTATTTCAAATTTCAGATGATTATCTTGATGCAGATGTTGAAGAAACTGGTAATATTGCGAGAAAATTAGGCGGAAGAAAAGAGTGCTATGAGTTTGCAATTAAAATTGCAGATAAAGCAAAAGAAGCTGCTTTTAATTTTGGTAAAAATAATAGTAAATTGATGGTACAGGCAGTTGATTATCTTTTGGAAAGAATGAGAGAAGGTAACGACGATTAAATTTGTAAAAAATTGATAGGGCATAAAGGGGCTGTGAAAAAAAAAGTAAATAGAGGCGATGTCATTGCGAGGGAGCTATGCGACCGTGGCAATCTCAGGCACTTTTTTTATTAACTAACACAATGAGTTAATTTACGAAAATTATATAAAAAAATACTTTTTTTCACAGCCCCTTTTTAATGGTAAAATGAGGCTTATTGATTCGATAAATAGCAGTGATGACCTAAAGAATTTTGGAATAGATGAACTAAAAAGAATTGCAGAAGAAATTAGACAAGAAATAATAGATGTTGTTTCTAAAAATGGTGGTCATCTGGCTTCCAATTTAGGAGTTGTTGAACTTACATTGGCACTTTGTAAGGTTTTTAATCCTCCTAATGATAAAATTATATGGGATGTTGGTCATCAGTGCTATGCTTATAAAATAATAAACGGAAGAAGAAATTTTTTTTCGACGCTTAGAAAAAAGAATGGAATTAGTGGTTTTCCAAGCCCAGATGAAAGTCCTTGTGATCCTTTCATTGCTGGACATGCAGGGACTGCTTTGTCATTGGCTTTGGGCTTTTCTGCTTCAAGAAAGATAAAAAAAGAAAAATTTGAAATTGTTCCTGTTATTGGTGATGGGGTTACGAGCTGTGGAATGGTTTTTGAAGCTTTGAACAATGCCTCTTCTTGTGCAGATGATTTGACAATTATTTTAAATGATAACAAGATGTCTATATCAAAAAGTGTGGGGGCTTTAGCAGATTCTCTTTCTTCTTCTGTTAGACTTAATATAGGATTTATAACTATTAGAAGCTTTCTTAGAACATTGGTTAGAAATATTCCTTGGATCGGAAAAACAATGTTACATTGGGCTGAAAAACTTGAAGATAGATTGACATATTTTTTCTGTCCAGGAGCTTTTTTTGAGTCTATTGGATTTTCTTATTTAGGTCCTTTTGATGGTCATGATATACCACTTTTAATTTCTGTTCTTGAAAAAGCAAAGAAAATTGAAGGTAATAAAATAATTCACATAATAACAAAAAAGGGAAAAGGTTTTTCTTATGCTGAAGAAAATCCAGAACGTTTCCATGGTACTGGACCTTTTTCTGTTATGACTGGAAAGTCTTTAAATCCTCCTTCTCCTGTTCCTTCATATACAAAATATTTTGGAGATCTTTTACTTGAATTGGCAAGTGAAGATGAAAGAGTTGTTGCTGTTACTGCAGCAATGGAAGATGGAACAGGTTTAAAAAATTTTGCTGAAAAATTTCCAAGTAGATTTTTTGATGTTGGTATTGCAGAAGAACATGCTGTAACTTTTTCAGCAGCTATGGCAAAGCAAGGACTTAGACCTATTGTTGCAATATATTCAACTTTTTTGCAGAGAGCCTTTGATCAGATTATTCATGATGTGGCTATTCAAAAATTACCTGTTATTTTTTGTATTGATAGGGCAGGAATAACAGGTGAAGATGGAGTTACACATCAGGGCGGATTTGATTTATCATATTTAAGAATGATTCCAAATATGGTTGTTTTGGCTCCTGCAGATGAACTTGAATTAAGGGTTATGTTAAAAGAAGCACTTTTGCATAATGGACCTGTTGCAATAAGATATCCAAAAAGAAATTGTGTTGGTCTTCCTGAATCTTCATTGCCGTTTTTTAAGATAGGACAATCTGATATAGTTTGTGGCGGAAAAGATATTGCTATTTTTTCTGTTGGTAGTATGGTTTTTCCATCTATGATTGCTGTAAAAAATTTATCCTCAAATGGTATTTCTGCAATGCTTATAAATGTAAGAACAATAAAGCCACTTGATGAAGAAATTATTTTGCAAGTAGGGAAGAAGTTTAATCAGGTTGTTACTATTGAGGAAAATGTGATTTCAGGTGGTTTTGGTTCCTCAGTTGCTGAGTTATTTAGTAAAAATAATATATCTGCTAAATTAACTATGATTGGATTGCCTGATGAATTTATTGAACATGCACATCAAGAAGAACTTCTTGAAGAATATGGTCTTACGGCAAATGGAATATTTAAAAGAGTATTGAGTATATTGAAGTAAATTTTAGTAAAGGTAGGAATTCGTGGGCTGTGAAAAAATAAAATAGTTTGTTTTTACAGCCACGAAAAAAAATAGTGTTTAAGAAAAAGAAGAAGATTGATTTTGCTAAGTTAAAACCATTGAGACAGAGGGAATTTGAAATACTCGAAAATGGAAATGTTTCTGTAAGTCAACCGAGATTTTTTAATAGCTTTTTTAAAAAATATGCAGATAAATTTTTAAAAAATCCAGATGTAAAAGTTAAACTTGATGAAAAGGGTTCTTTAGTTTGGAATATGTGTGATGGTAAAAACACCATTGGAGATATTGCTATTGAATTTGAAAAAAAATTTAATGATGGACCTGTTTATGAAAGACTTCAGGAGTTTATTTTATATCTTGAAAAATGTGAAATGATTTCTTATGTAAATTTAGAAGAATTGGAAAAGGAAAGTGAAAAATAATATTAGTTTGTTAGCTATTGAAATAGGCTCTACAAGAGTTAAAGTTGCTGTTTTTGATCATCTGGGAAATAAAATTATATCTGATTTTTGTAATCTTACTTCATTTAAAGTTTTAGATAGAATTTCTGAATATGATCCAACAATATGGCTTGAATCTGTTTCATCTACTGTGAAAAAAGTCATAGAATTTGGAAATATAAAAAATATAGATGGAATTTGTGTCTGTTCGTGTGGACCAATTTCTATTTTTTTAAATGAGAAATTAGAGCCTGTAAGAAATGCTATTGTTTGGCTCGATTCAAGAGCTTATGAAGAATCGAAGTTTATAAAAAATAAAACAGGAAAATTTATACCAGAAGATTTCCCTGCTCCAGTTACTCTTTGGATTAAAAATCATGAACTGGATATATTTAAAAAGATTAAATATGTAATGCAACCTCTCGATTATGTAACTTCTTTTCTTGTTGGTGAGCCTTCTCTTTCTTATGCCTCAGAGGAATTTACAGCATTTTCAAATTATTCTTGGACTGGTGCCGAACTCTCGGAAGATTTATTACCTAAAAAATATAAATGTGGTGAATTAGTTGGTTATGTTTCTGAATCGGCTTCTTTAAAATTTGGTATAAAATCAGGGATTCCTGTATTTGCAGGTACTGGTGGAGCAGATGTTCTTGAAGCTATTTTGGGAGCTAATTGCCTTGAAAAAGATATCATTTTAAATAAAACTGGTACATCAGAAGGACTTGAGGCTTTATCTGATGTAAAACCAAATGACAGTAGATTTTTTTCTGTTCCACATCCTTTTGTAGATGATTTGTGGCATGTTGGGGCTGTGATGTCATCAAGTGGTAAAGCTCTTGAATGGTTTAAAAATTCATTTTATGGTAAATGTACAATTTATAAAGAGATAGAATTAGAAGCCTCTTTTGTGAAAGAGGGAAGTGATGGTCTTGTTTTTCTTCCATATATAGATGGTGAGAGATTTCCTGATTTTAATCCTGAAGCATGCGGAATATTTTATGGTATATCTTCAAGACATACAGCTAAACATTTTGCAAGAGCGGTCATGGAAGGAATTGGTTTTGCATTGAAACAGGCATTAGAAATTTTTAATTCTTATGGAATTTATCCAAAACTTGTTAGAGTGTCAGGAAAGCCTTCTTATAATGATATTTGGAATAAAATAAAAGCAGATATTTTGGGAATTCCTGTCATGTCGTTGGCAGAACCTGAAAGTGAATTATTGGGTATTGCAACTATAATAGCTTCTTCATTGGGGATATATGAAAATGTTGCTATTGCCTCTAAAAAAATGTTTAAAGAGGGTAAAACTTTTGAGCCTAACTTGAATATTAAAGATGTTTATGATAAAAATTTTGAAATTTACAAAAAACTTCAAAAGTCAATTATTTAGATATTGTTGAGGATATAGAAAAAATAAGGCTGTTTGTTATTTATGATAGCCTTATTTTTTATTAGTAGGGATTTTTGTTAAGATACATAATGTTAAAAATGTATTTTTTTTAGAAAGGATTTATTTTATGTTTTGTCAAGAATGTGGTTTTGAACTTAAAGATGATGCAAAATTTTGCACAAATTGTGGTAAACCTGTAGCAACTAAAAATGTTGAAACTTCTAATCCATCAGATAAAACTGTTGACCAAGAACCTATAAATCTTGGAAAAAACAAAAAAGATAATAAATCAAATTCTCATAATATGATGAATGGAAAAAAAATATCAAATAACATTACACTATATCAAGATGGTAAATATCGTTGGGTTTATGAGATGGGGTTATTCACAAATCCAACAATATTTTGGCTTATTTGGAAGATATTTTTCTTTATCATTTTAGGATTTACAATTTTTGCATCTGCTCTTGGTACTTTTGATAATGTATTAGACTGTCTTAAAAGCTTTGGATATTTTATAGGTGGCATGACTCTTTTATCAGGAGTTGGTTATGTGATTTATGCACTTATTATGGGTGGAAAATATATCGTAATTTTTGAAATGGACGAAGAAGGTGTCAATCACAAACAGTGTCCAAAACAAGCTAAAAAAGCAGAGGCATTGGCTATGCTTAATAGATATGGTAGCTTAATTCGTACTGAGATGTATTCAGAGTTTTCAAAAGTTCGTGAAATTAAGGCATATCCTAAAACTAATGTCATAAAAGTTAATGGTCTTTTAGAACATAATCAGGTATATGCGGAAAAGGAAGATTTTGATTTTGTTCTCAATTTCATTAAAGATCATGTCCCTGAAGACTGCAAAGGAAAGTGAAATACATAGTACATGAAAATATAAAAAATATTCAAAAATATATTAATTTTTTATTAAAAATAAAATATTTTTAAAAATCTTTAAATAATTATTGACAAATAAAATTTATTGTTATACTATATTATATATCTATAATAAAATAAATAAAAGTAAATATTTAAAGATTAATCAAAAATGTCAAAAAATAAAAATATTCAAAAAAGAACAGAAAGACATATAATAAAATCAACAGATAAATATTATTCTATGCTTATGTCGTTTTGTCATTTATCTAAAAATCTTTATAATCATGCTAATCATATCATAAGACAAGAATTTATAAATAATAAAAAATGGATTAAATATGAAGAAATTGATAAAATCTTAAAAGCAGATAAAGATTATCCTGATTATTCTAATATGCCAACAGCTCAAATGGCACAACAAACTTTAAATTTATTAGATAAAAACTGGAAATCTTTTTTCAAAAGTATAAAAGATTATAAGAAAAATAAAAATAAATATTTAGGTATGCCTAAACCTCCTAAATATTTAAAAAAGAATGGCAATTATTTATTAATATTAACCAATCAAAATTGTAAATTAAAAAAAGATAATTTAATTCATTTTCCAACATCTTTTAAAGGATTTACTGTAAAACCTTGTTTTATAGTAAGAGAAGATTTTGTTTCTTTTCAACAAATACGCATTATTCCTCATAAAAATAA
>CADASF010000008.1 GCA_902790465.1 uncultured bacterium
GCAAGGAAAAGAAAAACAAAAAAAATACAGGGATTCTGAAAAAGGGAAAAATACAAGAAAAGAATATTTAGCTTCAGAAAGTGGAAAAGAAAAATTAAAAGCATATATGGCACAAGATGAAGTTAGAGACAAACAAAGAGAGTATAGAAATTCAGAAGAGGGAAAGGCAAAAATTGAGGCATATTTTGCAAGTGAAGAAGGAAGAGAAGCAAGAAAAAGAGCCTATGAAAGATATGGTTTAAAAAAGAAAATAAAGGAAAAACAAATAAAAATTTGTAATAAAATTTTAGTTAATTCCTCTTTTTATGGAATTATTTTAAATTGGATTTTAAAGAAAATAAAAAAATAATTTAACGCCTTGTGTTAGTTGATTAATATTTTAAAATATACCCAAACAACCTCTATTTAGAGGCGATGTCATTGCGAGGGAGCTGTGCGACCGTGGCAATCTCAACCACTTAATTTTAATTTAGCAATTTATTAAACAGATCAGCTACATCATTCTAAATATAGGCGATCAACTCAATTTTTAAGTAAATCATAATTTACAGGCTTAGATTGCCACGGCTAAAGCCTCGCAATGACAAAGTGGCAGTATACAGACATATATTGGATAGTTTATAGCAAATTTTTATTTACTTATTTTTTTTAAATCAACTAGCACAATGAGTTAAATTAGAAAAATTTTTTATAAAAGGAAATTTTTTGATGTTAGAAAAATGGAAAAAAATATATAGAGGAGCATTGAAGCTCCTTCATAGATGAAGGAGAAAAAATATATGAATCCAAGATTGAGATTTAAGCAAGCAGATGGAACAGATTATCCTGATTGGGAAGAAAAAAAGTTAGGGGAAGTTGCTAAAATAAGTACAGGTTATGCCTTTAAAAATTCAGATTATTGCAAAAATGGGGAGTTTTTAGTAATTACAAATGCAAATATACAAGATAATGATTATCAGGTATTAAATAATGTTGGAAATAGAATAAATTTGTTAGATAAATATAGCAAATATATTTTAAATAAAAATGATATTTTAGTTACAATGGATGGAACAGTAGGTCGTGTTGCTAAAGTTTGTGATGATAAAATGCTATTAGCTCAGAGAGTTGGTCGTGTCGTTTCAAGCAGTATATATAATGAATATTTATTTCAGTTTTTGAGTAGTAATATTTTTTATACTGAAATGAAAAACAATGCAAAAGGTGCTATGATTGCTCATATTTCTTTAAGAGATATTGAAAATTGTCCTGTTTTTCTCCCCTGTCTTGAAGAGCAGAAAAAAATAGCAGATTTTTTGAGTGATATTGATGAAGTTATTTTGGCAAGTAATCAAGAAGTAAAAAAACTTCAAGAACTCAAAAAAGGTGCAATGCAAAAAATATTTAGCCAAAAAGTGAGATTTAAACGAGATGATGGGACAGATTATCCAGATTGGGAAGAAAAAAAGTTAACTGATTATTTAGAATTTAAAAATGGCATAAACGCAAATCGTGATAGTTTTGGAACAGGAATAAAATTAATAAGTGTTTCAGATATTTTAAATAATGATTATATTACTTATGATGTAATTCGCAATAAAATAAATATTGATGAAAAAACAAAACAACTTTATGAAGTTAATTATGGAGATATTTTATTTCAAAGATGTTCTGAAACTTTAGAAGAGGCTGGCAGTGCAAATGTATATTTAGATACTCAAAAAGCTGTTTTTGGTGGTTTTGTTATTCGTGGAAAAAAAATAGGAGAATATAATCCCATATTTTTTAATCATTTATTAAAATCTTCATCAGTCAGAATGGAAATTAAAAAGAAAGCACAAGGGGCTCAACATATTAATATAGGGCAAGATTTACTTTCTACTATAATTTTTTTCATTCCTTGTCTTGAAGAGCAAGAAAAAATAGGCGATTTTTTGAGTGATTTTGATGAAGCAATTTCACTTGCAAAACAAGAATTTGAAAAATGGAAACTGCTCAAAAAAGGTATTCTCCAACAAATGTTTGTTTAGCACTAAAATTTTAAAAATAGTATCTATTTTAAAGGCTGTTTGGGTAGATTTTAAAATATTAATTAACTAACACAACGAATTAATTTAGTTGTGTCAGCATATACTGCCTGACAACACAACTATTTTTTATTAGTGAATTTACACTAAATGTCAAACGAATATTCATAACTACATTTATCTTTTCATAAAATTATTATGCTTGTTCCCAAATTTCTTTAGGAAGTGGATTTTCCTTAAAATAATCTTTCAGTTCGTCAAATGAATATTCATAATTACATCTCTCTTTATAAATTTCAAGCCAAAAATCCAATGAGAATTGATAATCAGAAATATCAAGAAAATTTTTAGAATCTTTCTCTTCCAGATCATCCTTATCAAAAATACATTCTTTGAAAACTTTAATAAAAAATTCTTTAGGAGTATCTGGAAGTTCCTCATAGACCACACCTTCTTCATATTCCTCTTCATCGTCATCGCCATAATAATATGTATCTAAAATTATACTCATTTTCCTTTCAAGTATATCTATCATTTGTAAATCATAATGAGAAATATCATATGTGCGTATTTTTTCGCCTTTTTCATTAAAATATTTATCATAAAAAACAATGTTTTTTTCTTTTATTATTTTATCTATTTCTTCTCTATAATTATATGTCTTTTCCATTTCATTTTCTCCATATTTTCCCCATATTAATAGCGTGCTGGCAAAATATCACCAACACGCTATTATTAAGTAAACAACTCAAAAACTATAATACATCCCACAAACTTTTAAAAAATATATAATCATTATTCTTTACATCTACATCAAATCTAAAATAAGACATCAATATTTGAACTCTGTTATCTAAAGAATCAATATGAATTGGTTTCACTGGAGAAACTAATTTTCTATACCAATAAGGATGTTCTACGAATATTTTGTGTCCTCTTGGATCACAGTAATCAATAACTGCTTCAAAATAAAAAATTCCCTTTTGAGCAAGCAAAATTTCATATTTAGAAACAAAATCATAATAATAATCATTTGGAAAAAGTTTGATATTTTCTGAAGTTGAAAATTCAAGAATATTATCAAAATAAAAATCTGCAAGGTCTTGTATAGCAAGATTATTGACAACAACTTTAGGTATAGCACCACTTCCTAAATTCCAAAGATTGAAAATATATCCCTGTCTATCTACTCCCCACCAATGAACATTATAACCACTAAGATCTTCAAAATCTTTAGACATTTCTGAAGAACTCTTCTTGTATAAGAAATATTTAAAGTTTTCTTCAAATATATCTTCGACAGTTCTAATTGAAATTACTTGCTCAGGTTCTTTATTTTTTTTCTTTTTATTCTTCCCCATTGTCTCCCCTATTTTAAAAAATTATTCAGAGCCAATTTTTTTAAACAAACTATGTTTATATGTCTTTGACTTACGGTCAAGATATATGAAATTGCAATTTACATCAACACCAAATACAAATGAAGACATCAATTCTTGAATTTGATAATTTAAAGAAGTGATATTAATTGGCTGTGCTGGAGCAATTATTTTTCTCAGAAAATAAGGATATTTTTGAAATTCCTCATATTCAGAGTCTTCTTTAAGCAAATTGTAACCATCCAATATATGAAAACAAAAAATTCCTTTTCGAGCAAGTGTAATCTCAATTTCATTATCAATAATATCATATAAAAGATAAGTTTTATCAACTTTAATAATTTCTGAAGTTGAAAAATCCAACATATTAAGAAAATAATCTTTTAATTCAAGCTGAAGTTGCCAATTATCTGTAACAACTTTAGGTATAGTAGCAGGACCATTAGAGTAAGCATAAAAAATATGTCCTCTCTTATCAACTCCAAACCAATCATCTTCAAATTTATGTCCCTCAAACCAATATCCCAGCTCACCTAAATGTTTAGTAATTGTAAGATTATCCTCATATTCCTCAGAAAGTATTTGTTCTGATTTTATATTTTTTTTCTTTCCCATTATCTCCCCTATTTTAAAAAATTATTCAGAGCTAATTTTATTAAATAAGCTATATCTATATGTCTTTGACTTACGGTCAATGTATATATAATTGCAATTTACATCAACACCAAATACAAATAAAGACATCAATTCTTGAATTTGATAATTTAAATTACTAATACGAATTGGCTGTGCTGGAGCAATTATTTTTTTCAAAAAATAAGGATATTTTGAAAATTCCTCATATTCAGGTTCCCCTGGTCTCAAAAGATAATCATCCAATATGTAAAAATAAAAAATCCCTTTTCGAGCAAGCGAAATCTCAAATGTATAATCTTCTACAAATGCATCTTTAGAAGATTCATATATATAATCTTTAATAATTTCTGAAGTTGAAAAATCCAACATATTAGCAAAATAATCTTTTAATTCAAGTTGGAGTTGCCAATTATCTGTAACAATTTTAGGTATAGTAGCAGGTCCACCAGATGAAGCATAAAAAATATAACCCTTTTTATCAACTCCAAACCAATCATTTTCAAATTTATGTCCCTCAAACTCATCTCCCATCTCACCTAAATGTTTATAATCCTCAAAAAGTATTTGTTCTAATTTTATATTTTTTTTATTTTTTTTCTTTCCCATTATCTCCCCTGCATTATCTCCCCTGTCTCAAATAAAGCGTACGGTAAATCTCAATTAGCCATCTTTTATCCCGTCTTATTACTTTAACGGAAATCAATTTTTGTTACTAATTTTGCAATTAAATAATTTTCAAAAATAGGCACTATTTAACAAGTAAACAAAGTTTTGGGGTATAATGTAACAAATTCGCTCCTTGCAGGCAAGGAGAAAAAAATTAGAACGATTTCAATTTTCTATAGTAGTTTCTATAAAAATGCACTTAGAAAAAGAATGGTTGTTTTTAGAAATTAAACATAAACTTTGGGGTAAAATTGTTTAGTGAGTCTTATTATACCCCAAAACTAAAACTTGCAATTTCGTCATAAGTAGAAAGAAATATTAGCCAACTACACAAAACAGGATAAATGTTATTTTTGTGAGAAAAAGCGAACGACATCATGAGCTTGTGAGTGTTTAGAGTGAGCTTTTTCAAACAAAGTAACATTCGGCACTAAATAAAAAAATAGTATTTTTGAAAATTATTATGAACTAAAAAATTGATTTCCATATTTTCCCCATATTAATAGCGTGCTGGCAAAATATCACCAACACGCTATTATCAAGTCATTATTTTAAATTTTTCTAAGCAATTACTGGGATTCTCTCAATATAAGATTTACCAAAAGCCTTATTTGTTTTTACTTCGCCCAAGAATTTTGTTGGATCGTCATCACCCCAAGATTTATAATCTTCAGATTTGATTTTTCCATCTTGTACTGCACTCAAAATTCCTGATTTGACATCAGCTTTCTTTTGAGAATCGATCTTGTCATAATTGTAATCGACGAGTTTTCCGTCTTTGTCAAATGCAAGACTTATTCCACCATCAACAGCAACGAAACAATTTTCGAAATTTCCAAATTCTTTGCCCTTTAACTGCATATCTTCAGAAGTTTTCAAATAAATTGTCTGACCACCATACATATTGTCGGTGATGTTCTCAGTTTGGAACTGTGTTCCATTTCCGATTCCAATCTTACTTCCAATCTTTGAAAGAATATCAGAAATCTTAGATGAAATCTTGTTTAATACCATAGGAAGACTAATATGTACATTTGGCATATTTTTGGCTTTGTCTTTCATTTTTGAAACATCGCCTTCAGTCAAAATACCTCTGTCAATAAATGTCTTTTCCATTTCCTTCATGTGGGAGCCTTCATTTAACTGCATGTCAACTTTAAGCATGTTCAAAGCAACATCTTTATATTTGCAACGATGGTTTGGACAGTTATCTATACTCTTCATCAAAAGACCGCCAAAATCTTTACCTGCAAGTTTTAATGCGGCTTCTGGTTCCATTCCCTTTGCTACATTTGCATCATAGAATGCTGACAAAACATCATAATTTGCAGCAGAGAAAATTCTTGAGAAGCTGTGAACTTCATTTGCAAGCTGATTATCTGGAGCATGTTGTGGAAGTGTAGAAGGATTTACATACTTGAAGTCATTTAAGAGTGTTCTCAAATAGTCATTGTCATCATTTGTTGGGTCTTTGTCCATTTTTGCAATGGCAATTCCGAATTCTTCACCAACTTTTGACAAAAGACTTGGCTTTTGCATATCTCCGCCATTTTCTTGTATGATCTTCTTGATCATGTCATCATCTTGAAGAGTAAACAACATGGCTGTTACATCTCCAAAACCTTCATGAACAGACATTGTCTCTGTATCCCAGCCCATATATCCAGGTTTTACTGCATCGAGAATAGCATGACCTACTTCGTGAGAGACAATTTCTGTTGATTGTGAAGTCTGAACAGTTTTGCCAAGTGGAGGAGCGTCAAAATAGAAGAAATTTACAGAAGCCTCATGTCTTGCATAATAAGCATTCATTCCCTCTCTCTTATGAGAATTTACACCCAATTTTGGCTCTCTAAATGCCCAGTTGATCTCATGACCGATATTATCCTGCATCATATTAAATGTGTTATATGCAGTTGCATAGCAGTTGACTTGATCAAATTCTTTTGTGCCGAGCTGATATAGATAATTGCCCTCAAGGTCTGGAATAGCCTTTGGATTTTGATTTTCAATGGAGTACATCTTTGGACCTTCAATCTTATCTCCTATCAAAGCCTTTGGCATTTCAATAGTCTTTGGAGAAGCTACAGCAGGGTCTTGTGGAAGAACTGTAATTTTTACAGTCTCAGATGTATCAATCTGAGGAATTGGCTTTGGCTCTGATTTTCCAAAAAATCCTTTTATAGATACTTCATCACCTTTTGCTTCTGGAAGATTTGCTACTTCAGGCTTTACCGCTGAAATATTAGAAGCAGAATCTGTAGAAATAGAAGGCATGTACATTACGCCCAATGATCTTATTGAATCCATATTTTTCTTCCTTTCTGTATATATAAATTATTTATAAATTATAAATAAAAATTATCTATTATATAATAACAAAATAATCAAAAAAATATGTAAATAAAAAGTTAAATTTAAGTCAAAAAATAAGAGAAGGATTTAACAAAAAATAAAACAATTAATATAAGTTTAGATAATTATTTCAAATAACAAAAAAATATGGAAAAGTATTTTTTTATATAATTTTCGTAAATTAACTCGTTGTGTTAGTTAATAAAATTAAGCATTTGAAATTGCCACGGTCGCTCAGCTCCCTTGCAATGACATCTATTCTATTTTATTTTTTTACAACCCTGAAATTTGAAATAATATTATAAAACTTTTAAGGACAATACAAAATTTATAATGGAAGAAAAAAGTACAACAAAAAAACTTCCAAAAGTATATTGGATATCAATTTTTTATGAATTCATAGAGAGAGGTGCTTATTATGGTGCAATGAGCATTCTCTCTGTATATTTAGTTGCTTCTGTTGCAAATGGCGGTTTAGGCTGTTCAAAAATGGAAGCTGGAATATTAAAAGCTACAATTCAGCCAATAATATATGCACTTCCAATAATATGTGGAGCAATAGCAGACCGTTTTGGATACAGAAAAACATTAAATGTAGCATTCTTGCTTTTGGGTATAGGATATATATCAGCAAGTCAAGCAAAAACATACCCACTATTTTTTACATCTTTGATAATATTATCACTTGGTGCAGGAGCATTTAAGCCTGTAATAAATGGAACAATAGCGAGAGTAACAGATTCAGAAACAAGTTCAATAGGATTCGGAATTTATTATTGGTCTATAAATTTAGGTGCATTTTTATTTCCATTAATAGTAGTTCCATTGATGAGAAATTCATTTGGTTTGAACTATGTTTTTTTAGTATCTGGAATAGCAATACTTCTTATGCTAATTCCAAATAAATTTTTATACAAAGAACCGCCAAAACCTGAAACATCGAAAGATATATCTCAAGTTTTTGTAGATGCAGTATCTGTTTTAAAAGACTACAAATTTTTGATTTTGCTATTTTTATATTCTGGATTTTGGGTTATATATTTCCAAATGTTCGATACAATACTTTGGTATATAACAGAATATGTAAAACTAAAGCCAATAGAAAACACTATAAATAGCTTAATACCAGTATTCAATGGAGGATTTAAATTTAACCCAGAATATGTTACAGTAATAAATGCAGGAATAATAATATTACTTCAGTTAGTAGTATCAAATATAACTAAAAAGACAAAAGCTCTACCTACAATGATAACAGGAATATCATTTGGAGTAATAGCCATGTGTCTAATTGGATTCTCTGCTTATTCAGCACAAATCCACGCAACAAATGATTTATCTATCACAACAGCGACACTATTAAGTGATGAAAAATATGCAACAAATTCTTCTGTGATATTTCATGCTTGGGCACTCGTATTGGGAATAATTTTATTCACAATGGGAGAAATGACAGCACATCCAAAATTTATAAGTTATATAGGACTTATAGCACCTGAAGAAAAAGTTGCAACATATATGGGATATTCATTTTTATATGGAGTAATTGGATCGAGTATAGGCTGTTTAATTGGTCCAATAGCATATAACAACTTCATAACAAAACTCGACAACCCTGCAGGAATGTGGTTTCTATTTGCAGGAATAGGACTTTTTACAGTAATATCTCTTACGATATATGGAAAACTTGTTTTAAAAAATAAAGAAAAAAAGGAAGAGAAATAGAGGAGGCAAAAAATGGCAACAGAGGAAAAACAGCCAGCAGAAGAGCAATCTGAAGGCTTTGAACTAAAATTTTTTATAAAAGATTTGAGAGACCTAATAACTCATCCAAAAGAAACTGCTCGCAAAGTTGCTGATGCACCATGTATTTTTATTGCATTTACTTCTATATTTTTAGCAGGTTGTTCAATGGGACTTAGAAAATTGATGTCCCATCCAGACAGTCTAAATTTAATAACAGGAGCTGGAAAAGTATCTTCATCGGCAAAAACAATATTGGAACTTGGAACAAGAGATGCACAATGTATAACTCCTTTTATAATACCATTCGCAATATTATTAAGTTGGTATGTAGCAGCATTTGCTATAAACTTTTTTGCAGAAAAAGCTGGTGGATATGGAGGAAGTTATAACGATATTTTCTCTGTTTTAGGTTATTTAGGAATAGAACTTTTCCTTTTTGAAGGATGTATCTTAATTTTATTTTTATTAGAAACATTTCTAAAACTGCATTTTATAGGTGTGATAATTTGGCTCTTATATATAGCATTTATCATTTGGTTCCTATTTGCAGGGACATTTTGTGTTGAAGCGATATATGAAATGCCAATGTCATATTCTGGAATGATATTTTGGGGAGTTATGCTGGTAATTATTTTTGCATATTATGTCGGAATAGAAATGCTTTTAGAAAAATTCATACTTGTCGAATTCTTAAAGGGGAAATATGCAATTTCAAAATGATTTTAATGGGCTAATCCAAATTTACACTGGAAATGGAAAAGGTAAAACAACAGCAAGTTTAGGTCTTTTATTGAGAGCTTATGGACATGGCTTTCCTATTGCAATAATCCAATTTATGAAAACAGAAGATACAGGGGAAATAAAAGCAATAAAAGAACTAAAAATAGCTGAATCTTATTCTTTTGGAATAAAGGGATTTATAGATAGAGAAAATCCAAAAGAAACAGATAAAATAGAAGCACAGAAAGCATTGAAAAAAGCTGAAGAATTGATGACATCAGGAAGATTTAACTTTTTAATACTCGATGAAATAAACTGTGCTATATATTTTAATCTTATCAAAGAATCTGATGTCCATGAACTACTTGATAAAAAACCAAGTAACTGCGAAATAATTTTAACAGGAAGATGTTGTACTGAATCATTAATAAAAAGAGCTGATCTCGTTACAGAAATGAAAGAGATAAAACACCCATGGAAAGAATGTCAAATGAACGCAAGAGAAGGAACAGAATATTAACAAATATATCAATTTTCTTTTTTGTATTATTAATTTCGATATTTATCTTATCAGATATCAGATTGAATAATATAGAAAATGGCAGAATACTTGCAAAAAATTCTTTTTGGAAATATTCTCAAAAGGGAATTAAAACGGCAGAAATCCCAATATTAAATAATCAATATTCAACAATAAAACTTCTAAAAATAGACCCTAAATATTTTTATGGACATATAATGTATTCAAAAAATATGGGAAAAACAAGCATGGCTATAAGAAATATGACAAAAGACTATAAAAGTACGATAGGGATAAATGCCAATTATTTTGATGAAGATTACTACCCATTGGGACATCTTAAAATAAAGGGAAAAATAATAAATAATTACATAGCTGAACCATTGATATATTCAGGAATAATAACATTCAAAAATGGAAAAATGAAAATCATTCACAGAGATGATTATATTCCTGAAAATTATGATGAAGCTTTACAAGTTGGTCCAAGATTAATTGCAAATGGAAAAATGACTTATGGAATAGAAAATATGATAGACTACACAAGTTATTCAAGACGTTCAATGATTGGATTTGACAAAAACGGCTCAATAATACTTGGAGTAACTTATGGTATTACATCTTGGAAAGAAATCGTCAATACGATGTTATATAATTTAGAAATAAATATTGACAGTTTAATAAATTTAGATGGTGGCTCATCAGCTCAGATATATGCTTCAAATGGCAAAACAGATATAATAGATGAAAGAGGAGTATCAGTTCCAATTGGAATAGGATTCAAATTTAAGAATTAATAATACATGAATCAAAAAAAAAATGTTTACAATTCAGAAATTTTTTGTTAATATTTTGTTAACTATATATTAGTACAATAAAGCTAAGTTAAAATATAATAAAACTCTTAAAAGAGAATTCAAGGAGGTTTGACTTATGTTTGATACAAATTTGCAGGCAAGTAATGTAATGAACAGCCAGCAGATGATGAATGTTCACTTCACAAACTTGCAGAACCAATTCACCCCAGGTTACAAAGCCGAATCAGTAAATTTCAATGATCTTATGAGTAGCACTGGAAGCAGTGGTTCAGCAAAAGTAAGACAAAATAGTACAATATTCACACAAGGTGCTATTTCACAGACAGGAAGACAGTTCGACCTTGCTATCAATGGTAACGGTTTCTTCACATTGAGCGACGGAGTAAACGAACAGTATTCTCGTGACGGTCGTTTTGTTGCTTCTCCAGAAGGCAAACTCGTTCAAGAATCAACAGGAATGGCTGCCAAAGCATACAAACTCGATGCAAATGGCAATATCTGTGGAACCCTTACAGATGTTGATGTTTCCATGGATCCATCAAACCAAAAATATCTTGGTGAATATGACAGCTTCAGCTTTGACAATACTGGTAAACTCTATGGAGAAAAAACAATAACAGATCCTATCACTGGACAGGAAACAAAAGAAACAGTTCCTCTCTATCAGATGGCTCTTACTTCATTTGCAAATTCTTCAGGACTTCAGCGTACAGGTACAACAACATTTGCAGCAAGTGAAACTTCTGGAAAAGCTGTAACAGGTGTTGCAGGTCAAGGTGCTCTCGGTTCAGTCGTAGCAAATAGCGTCGAGCTTGCAAATGTTGACTATGCTCAACAGGCAGCTTCAATCGGTATGGCAAAAATGAACTACAATGCAAGTTTTGCAGCTTTCAAAGCAATGGATAAGCTCACAGAACAAGCACTTCAGTTAGTAAAATAATTTTTTTCCAAAAAAAATAAAATTAGCCCTATATCCCCTTTGCTTTAGAGCTATAGGGATATAGGGTAATTTTTTTAAGAAAAAAAAAGTTTGGATAATTGCTTTGTATTTCTTTTTATGTTATAATAAAATGTATGTTCTTTGAAAAGGAGGAAAGTATTTTTTGAGAGAACAAATGGACAGAATTTCTTTTGATTCGAATATATCCCCTTCAGGAAATATTCAGCCACAATATATGAGAAACCAAATTAGAGCAAGCAGTCGTCCAACCGTAGAAACAAAAAAAGCTGAAGCTTATGATTTCAAACGTGGAGAAAAACTTTCAAGTGAGCAAGAAAGATTTGTAAGAGACATATTTAATGGCTTTGCAGAAAATGTTATGATTCACTTAGGAGCTTTACTTCAGACTAAAGCTCAACTAAACTTAGGAAGTATCAGACAGAGGAACTATCATTCTTTTTTAAGTTCTCTAAACGATCCTTCCGCTATTTTCGTATTTAAAATAGATGCCACAACAAAAGGGATAATATGTATGGAAATGCCATTGGGGTTTGCTCTTATAGACAAACTCATGGGTGGTAAAGGAACGGCAATAGATGAAGTACGAAAATTTACTGAACTTGAAAAATCCATAATCATGATGCCAATTAACAATATGCTTACGGCATATACAGAGGCTTGGAAAGATGTAAGAAAAGTAGAATCAGTCTTTTTAAGTATGGATTTTAATCCAATGTCAGTTCATATAGCCATACCAAGTGAAGTCATGGTTGATATAACTTTTGAAGCAACATTTGCTCAAACTTCAGGCATGGTCGATGTATGTATTCCTTTTAAATATCTAAAAGATGTGCTTCCAAAAATAAGTTTTGACAAATTCTTAATAACGAGAAGCATAACAGGAGATAATCACCAAATAGCTCCTACAAATATAATAACTGGAGTTGAAGCAGCAAAAATTCCTGTTGTGGTAGAACTCGGAAAAGCGGAATTAATGTTCCAAGATTTACTTGATTTAGAAATTGGAGACTGTATAAAACTTGACACAGTTGTAACAGATCCTATGAAACTAAAAGTAAATAACAGAACAAAATTTTTAGGAAGACCTGGAATTAAGGACAATAAAATGTCTATTCAGATAACAAAAGTATTAGCAGAAGGAGACGAGGACGATGAACAATGAGGTAAGGTCAGTTCAATTTGGAGAAATTGAAGGTGGAGTAACACCATCTGGTCCACCAAGTAGTATTGGTATTTTAAATGATGTTGCTTTAGTTGTAAAAGCAGAACTTGGAAGAACAAGTATGCAGGTCAAAGAAATATTAAAACTCGGTGTAAATTCTGTAATTTCTCTTGATAAAGAATCTGGTGAACCTGTAGATGTACTTGTAAATAACAAGATGATTGCCAAAGGCGAAGTCGTCGAAATAGATGGCAATTTTGGTGTTAGAATTACAGAAATAATCAACAGATGAAAAGAAAATATATACTACAACTTTGTTTTCTGTTTATACTCATTTTTATACTTTCAGCGACTATATATGCAGAAGATACTCAAAAAAAAGTAGAAAAACAAAATATAACTACTGAAGCAAAAAAAGAATTAAATAAAGAAGAACCTTCACCACTCGAAAAAGAATTTGCAACTGTTCCAAATCAAACAGATGAAATAACAGATGACAATGAAGATTGGCTAAATGCAAAAGAAACTGCAAAAGACCGTGAAATAAACAGAAAACTAAAAAAAAGAATTATTATAACTCTTTTTTATCTAGTTATTGTTGTTATATTAATTTTTATAGTATTAAAATTTCTTGGTTCTGGGAAAATAAATATTCCGACATTAGGAATTATAAAAAATAATAGAAATATATTGCAAATAAAAGAAAGGATGTTTCTACAACAAGGAAAGGTTTTATATCTCATAAAAGCAGGAGAAAAAAATATCTTGATAGGAGTATCGGAAAATAATATAAATTATTTAACAGATGTAAATGTCGAAGATAATAATAACAACTCAACAACTGCAACACAAGATATAAAACAAACAGAAAACAATTCTTATTTTAGTTTGTTTCCACAGATAAAGCCAATAGAAAATAAAGAAATACTAAAAGAAGATAATAAAAAAAATACTGACACAGAAAAAAACTCGGAGGAATAAATGAATAAAAAGCAAGACCTACGATTAGACAAAATACTTTCGATACTTGGCTTTATAGCCATAGTATCGGCATTGATTGTCATATTTAAATCAGATTGTCTTGCAGCTCCAACACCCAATATAAGCCTTCCAGACATAAATATAGGAACAAATAAACCAAAAACTCCTACTGAGATGGCATTGCCAATACAGTTGTTGTTCTTTTTAACAACCCTATCTATGGCTCCTTATTTACTGTTCATGACCACCGCATTTATAAGAGTATCTATTGTTTTGTCATTCATCAGAACAGCCATGGGTACACAACAGGTTCCACACACCCAAGTTCTTATAGGTCTGGCATTATTTATAACATTTTATGTCATGATGCCTGTTGGAAAAGAAATAAATGACAAGGCGATCAAACCATATACACAAAGGCAAATATCTTGGAATCAATTTTTGGACAGAACATCAGCTCCATTAAAAAAGTTTATGTTAAAACAGACAAGAGATAAAGAACTAAAACTTTTTATAAGATTAGGAAAATTGGACACAAAAAAGATCAAAAAGAGAGAACAAGTTCCTGTATGGGTTCTGATTCCTGCTTATGTTTTGAGTGAAATAAAAACAGCATTTGAGATAGGTTTCTTAATATATCTGCCATTCCTTGTCGTTGACATGGTTGTCTCCTGTATTCTTATGGCAATGGGTATGTTTATGTTATCACCAATGACAATTAGTACGCCATTTAAAATAATAATGTTTGTTTTAGTTGATGGGTGGCAACTGATTGTAGAAAGTCTTATAAAAAGTTTTAAATGACAAATCTAAAATGGAGGGCAAAAATGACAGAAGAATTTATATTATATATAACAAGTAAAGCATTACAATTAACATTAATGCTTGCACTACCTATGCTTCTTGCCGCTCTTGTTACAGGTCTTGTTATAAGTATATTGCAGGCAACAACTCAAATTCAAGAACAGACAATTTCATTTGTTCCTAAAATTATAGCTACATTTGCTGTATTGATAGCCTGTTCAAGTTGGATTATAGCTATGATGTCTCAATTCGCAGTAGAAGTCTTTGCAGGCTTCCCCAAAATAGTCAATATGTAAATATTAAAGGCGGGTTATAAATGGATCCAACACAAGAAGGACTAAAACTTTTTGCACTATGGCTATTGATATTCGTAAGATTTATTGGTTTTGCAATAAGAGCTCCTGTATGGAGTAGTTATTTCAACAAAAAAATATTAATTGTCTCTGGTGCTGTTTGGGCATGTATCATATATCCAAGCATGACTGTACCTGATATATCTTTTGAGCCATTTACATATATATTGATGATCATTTACCAATTATTTACAGGTATCATTATGGGATATACAGCGTATATCATTGTATCTGCAGCACAGTTTGCAGGTCAAATGCTTGATATACAAATGGGACTTTCAGTGGCAGCAAGTTACGATCCTATAAGCGGAAGTTCCATCAACATGATTATGAGACTTAAATTTTATCTTGCATTAACTTTATTCTTGATATTTAATGGTCATCATAAATTAGTTGAAATAATATTTAACAGCTTTAAAGTAATACCAATTACTGGTTTTAATTACAATGGAGATGTAATGCATCAGCTTATAGTCATGACCTCCCAAATATTTTATTTAGGAGTGCAATTAGCTTCCCCAGCAATGGCAGCACTATTTACTACTCAAATAGGTCTTGGTATGTTGGCAAGAGTTGCACCACAGATGAACGTTTTTATGTTAAGTTTTCCACTTAATATAGCTATAGGTATTACAGTCTTAGTTGCAGCATTACCATTGATTATAAACTCTTTACAAAAACTTTTCGAACTTAATAACGATTATGTTATACAAATCATAAAAGCTATGAGTATCCTTCCTAAAGGAGGATAAAAAAATATTTTTTTGGAAATATCTAAGGGGTAAAATAAAAGCGAAAGGGGGAAAGTAACATGTCTGAAGACAGCGACAAAACTGAAGAACCTACCGAGCAGAAATTGCAGGATGCACGAAAAAAAGGACAAGTTTGTAAAAGTCAAGATGCAACATCAACATTACTTCTCGGTGTAACAGCTGCTGTTTTAGGTGCAACAGGAGCAGGTCTTTTTAGAACTTTGAGCGGTTTTGCAAGAACTTGGTGGCTTCAAATAAGTGGAATTGTTGACAATCCAATAGGTGAACGATATCTATTTGGTGATTTTCTCTATATGATGACAACTTTCTTTCAAGTTCTCATACCTCTTTTTGCAGCAGCATTCATATTCGCTATAGCAGGAAACATGGCTCAGATTAAATTCATATTTACAACAGAGCCATTAACTCCAAAACTCAGCAAAATTAATCCTATTGAAGGATTCAAAAAAATTTTTTCGATGAAATCAGTTGTAAATTTATTACAACAAATTGCAAAATTAGGTGTAATAGGATTCATCGTCTATAGTATTCTAAAAAAGAATATACCTGTACTTTCTTTTGCTGTAGATTGGGACCTTTATACAACTACATCATTCTTGAAAAAAATTGTACAACAGATTATTTCAAATACTCTTGTGGGCATGTTTGTATTATCTATTCTTGATTATATTATTCAGAGAAAAGAATATATGAAAAACATGAAAATGTCCATGCAAGAATTAAAAGATGAATATAAAAATACTGAAGGAAACCCACAGGTCAAAGGTAAAATCAAGCAAATGATGAGACAGGCAGCACAGGGACAGATGATGGGAGAAGTAGCAGGAGCTTCTGCAGTTGTTACAAACCCAACTCACCTTGCAGTTGCAATAAGATATAAACAGGGCGAAGACCAAGCTCCAGTTGTAGTAGCAAAAGGTGAAAATTTAAATGCTGTAAAAATAAAATCACTTGCAGAAGACAGTGAAGTTCCTATTGTAGAAAATGTAGAACTTGCAAGAGCCTTATTTGGAGCAGCTGAAGTTGGTCAACCAATTCCTCCAGATCTTTACAAAGCAACAGCAGAACTGCTTGCCTATGTATTTAAAATCAAAAGAAGAAAAAATAAAAGACAGCAAAGAAATAGAAGAAGATAATATTAATTAAAAGGAAAATATCTCTGTGGATATAGAAAAACTATCAAAAAATTCCGATATTATGATGGCAGTGGCTGTCGTGGGTATTATTCTCATGCTCATCATTCCAATGCCCTCAGAACTTCTTGACTTTTTACTCGTTGTAAATATAGCTTCAGCTATTATTATTCTTATTATATCCATATATATTGCAGAACCTCTTGAATTTTCTGTGTTTCCAACCATGCTTCTTGTTTGTACGCTTTTTAGGTTGGCACTTGATATTTCTTCAACAAGAATGATTCTACTATATGGAGATAAGAAAAGTCCAACTGGAGCTCCGATAGGTGCTGGTCATCTTATACCTGCGTTTGCAGAGGTTGTCGTCGGTGGTAATTTAATTATCGGTTTCTTGATGTTCATCCTCTTGATTATTGTTCAGCTTATGGTTATAACAAGTGGTGCTGAGCGTATCGCACAGGTTGCAGCAAGATTTACACTCGACGCTATGCCTGGAAAACAGATGGCAATCGACGCCGATCTTCACTCTGGATTGATTGATGCTGAAGGTGCTAAAAAGAAAAGAAGAGCAGTCGAAAAAGAATCAGACTTCTATGGAGCCATGGATGGTGCTGGTAAGTTCGTAAAAGGTGATGCCATGGCGTCTGTCGTCATTATGGTTATCAACATCATAGGTGGTTTGTTAGTCGGAATTATAATGAAACATATGAAGGCAGGAGATGCCTTAAATACCTATGCTATATTGACTATAGGTAGTGGTCTAACAACTACAGTTCCAGCTTTCCTTCTATCTACTTCAATGGGTATGGTCGTTTCAAGAGCTGCCTCTGATTCAAACCTTGGTTCAGATTTAGTTGGACAGTTGATGGCTCAACCAAAAGCACTCATGATCGGTGCAGGTTTCTGTATATTGCTTGCACTTCTTGGAATAACTGGATTCTTCCCAATGCCAGTATTCCCATTCCTTACTTTAGGCTTAATTTTGGGTGCTGCAGGATTCATGCTCGACAAACAGTCAAAAACCCAAGATGTTGCTGTTGTTAGTAAAGGGCAAGAAAAGAAAAAAGAAGCTGCCAAAAAGCCAGAAAATGTTGTACAGCTTATGCAGGTTGACCCAATTTCTCTCGAAGTTGGAAGAGGTCTTCTCTCACTTGTCGATCCTAACCAAGGTGCAAAACTTCTCGAGCGTGTAACATCTATAAGAAGGCATATTGCTCTTGAGCTTGGAATAGTTGTGCCTGGTGTAAGATTTAGAGATAATCTTCAGTTAAAACCAAATGGTTATGTAATCAAAATAAAAGAAATGGAAGTTGCAAGTGGCGAAGTTGTTGTAAACCAATTCCTTGCAATAGGTCCAGAAGAAAAACTCAAAAATTTAAGAGGAACAAAGACTGTAGACCCTACTTATGGCATGCCTGGTGTTTGGATTTCTCCTGAACAAAGAGGAGATGCTGAAAGACTTGGTTGCATGATCTTCGATCCTGTCAGTGTTATAGCAACTCAAATGACAGAAGTCATTAGAACTTATGGTGGAGATTTGATAGGAAGACAAGAAGTTCAAGCATTGATTGATACAGTAAAGAAAACTCACCCTGCAGTTGTAAAAGAACTTGTTCCAGATCAGATGTCTTATGGTGAAATTGAAAAAGTTTTACAAAATCTTGTAAAAGAAAGAGTTTCAATAAGAGACTTAGTAACAGTTCTTGAAACACTTGCAGATAATGTAACCATGTCAAAAGATCCTGAAGTATTGACAGAATGTGTAAGAGTTGCACTTTCAAGAGTAATCTGTAAAGAATATGTCAATAATGAAGGTATTATAAATGTAATAACACTCGATCCACAGATAGAACAAATAATATCACAGTCTATACAGAGAACTGAAATGGGGTCATTCTTAGCATTAGATCCTAACATGGGACAAAATGTGTTGAGCTCTGTAGGTAAAGAAGTTGCAAAACTTCAAGAAAAGGGACTTCAACCAATCGTATTATGTGCTCCTCAAATAAGACCAGCTCTCAAAAAATTGACAGATAGATCATTCCCAACCCTCGTTGTATTGTCATGGAATGAAATAGCACCTAAAGTTAATGTAAATTCAGTAGGTCAAGTATCTTTGAACTAAATAAAAGATATACCCAAAGTCTAAAAGACTTTTAAACATGCCCTAATAAGGCACAAAAAAATTGGAGGTATTCTGCCAAATGGAAACAAATATTGGACTCACACCAGAAGAAATGGTCAGCATGTTCAACAGAATGTACTTAGATGTATGGGAAAAAACAAAAGATAAAATAACTTGGGACAACCCAATGACCCCACAAACAGTTATGAATCTGCTTGAAATAGTAGTAACAGCAGCAAGAGATGGTGCTATATTGACAATGCATGAGAACAACCAAAAAGTATATATGGATTTAGTTCAAAAAGGAATTATTCCACAATAAAAAAAATTCAATAAATTTTTTTTAAAATATATTGACACTTTGGGTTTATTGTGTGATAATATAAACAAGGTTAGCTTAAAAAAATTTTGAAGGGAGATTCCTAAATATGGATATAATGTCAATTTCTAGATTAGTAAATAACATCAACAGCAGCATGAGCGGTGCTCAAATGTTGAACAGTGCTTCAATCAAAGCTGAAGAAGCACAACTCTCAATGGCATCTGAATCAGAAAAATCAGAGTGGAACAAATGGAAAATGATCCAAGACACACAGAACAAAATCTATGAAATTCAGCAGGGTGTCGCAGTAGATCAGGCTAAGACTCAGGACAAGATGTTCAACAAATGGGATGAATATATCAAATCATAGTTGAAACTCGTTAGCAAGCAAGCTGAGAGGTCTCAAATTTTGAGGCCTCTCTTTTATTTCACTACATAAAACCGTTATCTTGCTATTAAGTCGGAAGCTAAATAGGGCGTGTTGGTAAACTATTTTTTTATATATTTATTTTTTCTTCTTATAAGCATTTAACACATTCGGAAATTCTTTAATAACCTCATCAAAAATATCTCTGTAAATTCCATTATATCTCTTAGAAAGATGTATAGGAAATAACTTTTTCACATTGCCATGATTGGCAAATTTGCCTGCTTGTTGAGCTGTAAGATGATATGTATTTTGTGCTTTTTCCAAATCTTTACTCAAAAATGCACATTCACAATATAATTCATCACTATCTTTAATAAGTTCTATTCCATCACTAAATGTCTTATCTGTAAAAGCTGTGTCAACAACATAAGATATTTTTTTACCTTTTTCAAGATATAACAAATTTTCGGCAAGAAATTCTTCTGAATACAAAATTCCATTTCCAAAATCTATATCTTCGGAAAGTTTTTCATTATTTTCAACTTTTTTTATCAAATTACCAAGCCATGGTCCAGGCTTTATATTTAAATTTTCAAACAAACTCGAATTTACTTTCAAAAAATCATCTTCTTTTATAGAAAAAGCCAAAGATGGAATTTTATGATCCATGACTGTAGTATATACAGAATAACCATTTCCTTTTTTGATACATGGCTCAAATTCTTTTTCCTCTATATTTTCAATTTTAAAGGCATTTTTAGCTTTTAACAGTGTTGACTTAACTATAGGGGGAGAAATCTCAAAACACTTAAAATTTAGATTTAAATCATCACAGAGATTCCAAGAATATCCAGACAATTTTCCAACTATTTGATTTATAAAATCTTTTGGTCCATAAAATTCAACTGTTTTATCTTGTTCTATACACATTCTAAGTAAATGATCAAATCCCATAAAATGATCAAAATGTGTATGTGAAATAAAAACAGATGAAATCTTTTGTATTTCTCTCAATGTAAGACCAAACATATATCCACAGTCAAATAAAATTCTATCAGAAATATCATCAAATTCAATATATACAAGTGGATCCTGCATTAAGTCATTTACAACTTTTGCTTTCATAAAATTTTCCCCTTACCTATTCTATTTAAAACGAGACATGCTCTAAAGAAAATCCATTTTCATCAATAGTCAAAATACCATAAGATTTTTTTGAACCATTTCGAGGATATGAAAAACTCCCTGGATTAAAAAAAGATTTTCCATTAATCTCTTCTTTAAATGGCACATGAGTATGTCCAAAAATAATCAAAGAAGAATCATTAAAATCAGAATTTAATTCACTTATAACTGAATCCCTTCTATATCTACCATGGCTCAATCCTATATTTAAACCATTTATTCTAAAAGATAGATAATCAGATAAACGCCTTCTAGTATCATGCATATCACAATTTCCAAAAACAGCAAATAGTGAAGTAATAGAAGAAAAAAGATCAACAGCATCTGAATCAGCCCAATCCCCTGCATGTATCATAAAATCAAACTTTTTAACAAGATCAAAAAGAAAATTTGGTATATCATTTGTTGAATACCAATGTGTATCAGAAATTATAAGTCCTCTAACTTTCATTTTTTTAAATCTCCTAATTTTTATAATACTATATCACAAAGAAAAAATTTGTCAAAAATAAAGTTTAATTATCAAATTATAAAAAATAAATAGGAAAAATAAACGAATAATAGAAATAATTTAAAGTTATAGAAAATTAACAAAAGCCTACTTTAAATAAATAAGAATTGAAAGGTAATGCCTATTATGTCCGATAACAATACTCCACAGAATCAATTCGGAAAAAGGAAGGATCTTGGGGTCATGCCAGATTTTCCACAAACTCTGAGGAATTCTGAATCTCAACCAAAACAAGATATAAGAATGTCTCGCAATCCAAACATTATCGACAACGGCTATAAACCGATGAATGAACAACAGTTTAATCATCAACAATATAATCAAATGCCAGTAACAATAGACAACTCTAATAAATTTACAAATAGGCAATTTCAACAAGCAATACCAAACAAAATGATGAGCAATATTCAACCATTTTCATCTCCTCAACAACTACCGCCAATACCAGCACAAATGCCTCAACAAGATTTATTTGTACAAATTGCTGAGATGAAAAAAATGATTGATGAGCTAAAAAATGATTCTTTAAAAAAAGATGAAGAAATAAGAGCTCTATTCAAAAATTCTGGAAAACTGTCACCTTCAATCGTAGGTCTTTCAAGAGATGACGATGATGAATTTCAGATATTTGCCCCAATTCCAATAAAATCAGAATTACAAGCGGAGTTACAAGACCTTTTAATTCTACAAGCACAGCACAATGGTTCTGATATGCATCTTAAAGTCGGCTCAGCTCCAATGATAAGAATAGAGGGCGAATTAGTTCCTGTAGGAGAAGAACCTTTAACTTCAACAGATTTAAGAAGATTGTTATTACCATTATTGACAAAAAAACAAAAAGAAAAATTAGTTCAAGATGGACAACTTGATTTTTCTTTCCAGAGAGAACAAGGAAGATTTAGAACAAATATATATCTTCAAAAAGGAACTCTTGCTGCAGCACTAAGACTTGTAAAAACAACAATTCCAACTCTTGAAGAGCTTGGAATACCAGAGTCAATAAACAAAGCCCTTTCATTTACAAGTGGATTATTTCTATTAACTGGTCCAACAGGCAGTGGAAAATCGACATCTATGGCAGCTATGATAGAAAATTTAAATCAAAATGCAAAATATCATGTCATAACTCTCGAAGACCCTATTGAATATGTATTCCAAGATAAAGAATCACTAATATCCCAAAGAGAAGTTGGAATAGATACAGTAAGTTATACTGAAGGAATGAAAGCTACTTTGAGACAAGACCCTGATGTAATTCTTTTAGGAGAACTTAGAGACCGTGAGACAATAAGCCAAGCATTAAAAGCTGCTGAAACAGGACATCTTGTAATATCAACTCTTCACTCATCAAATGCAATACAGACTATAAGTAGAATTATAGATATGTTCCAACCTTCTGAAAGAATGATTGTGTGTACATCTCTCGCAGCAACATTGTGTGGCATATTATCTCATAAGTTAATTCCTTCTATTGATATGGAAAGAAGAATTTTAGTTCCTGAATTGATGTATGTTACACCAACTATAGCCAGTTTGATAAGAACAAGTTCTTATCATGAAATATATCAATATATCCAAGAAGGAGCTTCTGATGGAATGATTACATTCAACCAATCATTCATAGAAAAACTAAGAGAAGGTTTAATATCAGAAGAAGCGGCAATGGCTTATGCAGAAGAGCCAAATGAGTTAAGTTTAATGATAAGAGAGCAATTAGGTTAAGGAGTAAAAAAAAATGAGAAAACTTGCAGTAATCGCATTGGGAGGAAACTCTCTAATCAAAGATAAGACAAAACAATCTGTTCATGATCAATATTTGGCAGCTTATGAGTCCTGCGAACATATTGTTGACATTATAGAAAGTGGATATAATGTTGTAATAACTCACGGAAATGGTCCACAAGTTGGATTTATACTTTTGAGATCAGAACTTGCAAGAAACAAAATACATGAAGTACCACTTGATTCCTGTGGTGCAGATACTCAGGGAGCATTGGGATATAATTTTCAACAAGCTCTTTGGAATATAATGAAAAAAAGAGGAATAGACAAAACTGCAGTTACAGTCGTAACACAAGTTATTGTTGATAAAAATGATCCTGCTTTTCAAAATCCAACAAAACCTATTGGTTCTTTTTACTCAGCTGAAGAAGCAGAAGAAAGAAAGAAAACTGGTTGGATAATGACAGAAGATGCTGGAAGAGGATATAGAAGAGTTGTAGCTTCTCCATTGCCAAAAGAGATAGTGGAAGAAAAAGCAATAGAATCACTTATAGAAAAAGGATTTATTGTTATCTGTACAGGTGGTGGAGGAATCCCTGTCATCAAAAATGACAAAGGCGAATTAGAAGGTGTCCCTGCTGTCATAGATAAGGACTATGCCTCTGCACTTTTAGCAGGAAATATAAAAAGTGATGTTTTCATAATTTCAACAGCTGTTGAAAAAGTATATCTAAATTTTGGAAAAGAAAATCAGCAAGCATTGGACAATGTAACTTTAGAAGATATTAAAAAATATCTCGCAGAAGGTCATTTCAAACCAGGTAGCATGCTTCCAAAGATAAAAGCTGCAATATCTTTCCTTGAAAATGGTGGAAAAGAAGTTATCATAACAGACCCTCCACACATAAAAGATGCTATTGACGGAAAGACTGGAACACATATAAAATAATAAAGTATAGTGAAAATCAATTTTTTTATAATCTTATACTAAGGGGCTGTGAAAAAATAAAATAATTTGTTATCTGCTTTCGCAAACTTTTTGGGGGCAAAGAGGAATTAACGGAAATCAATTTTTTAGTTCATAATAATTTTCAAAAATACTGTTATTAACATTGTAGCGTATTTTTGAAAATTATTTAACTGCAAAATTAATAACAAAAATTGATTTCCCTAAAAAGACACCGCACAAAAGTTGCTCATTTAAAGTTTTTTCACATCCCATTATGGGAGTTTAAAGCAAATTCTTATAGCTTTTATGTAAACCAAACGGAAGACTGGACAAAAGACAAAAAAGAATTATAGGGGGACAAAATGAGTAGTGCCATTGGATATAAATGTATGTCATGTGGATTCGAAAAAGAAATGACAGACAAAATAACTTATGTTTGTGAAAAATGCAATAGCAATTTAGAAATTGTATATGATTATTCAAAAATAAAAGAACAAGCCACAAAAAAATTCTTTGAAGAGAATAAAAATTACAATATGTTCAGGTATTTTCATTTTTATCCCCTTGAAGAAAAAACAACAAGGTCTCCACTTCAAGTTGGTTGGACACCACTTTACAGGACAGAATCTCTCGGTAAAAAATATGGTTGTCCTAACTTATATATAAAAGATGAAGGAAAAAACCCAAGTGGCTCATTAAAAGACAGAGCAGGAAGCATCGCACTAGCTAAATCATTTGAATTCAAAGCAAAAAAAGTTGCTGGTGCCTCAACAGGAAATGCAGGTTCTTCAATGGCTTGTCTATGTGCAAGTGTAGGTATATCACCTATTATATTTGTTCCCAAAACAGCTCCTAAAGCCAAAATTGCACAACTTTTATTATATGGTGCAAAAGTAATAGCAGTAAATGGTACTTATGATATGGCTTTTGACCTATGTCATGACATCTGTGAAAAATATGGCTGGTTTAACAGAAATACAGGTTACAATCCTTTCACAAGAGAAGGCAAAAAAAGCTGTTCCTTTGAAATATGTGAGCAATTAGGTTGGAAAGCTCCAGATTGGGTTGTAGTATCTGTGGGAGACGGAAATATAATAAGTGGAATATGGAAGGGATTTAAAGATTTATATAATGTAGGTCTTATAGATAAACTTCCAAAAATTTGTGCAGCACAATCCGAAAAAAGTAATGCTGTAGTAAAAAGTGTAAAGAATAGCACTCTTGAAAATATAAAAATAGAGACAATATCTGCTACAACCTTGGCTGATTCAATATCTGTCGATCTCCCAAGAGATGGAATAGGTGCTGTGAAAGCAGTACTTGAATCAAATGGAACTTGTGTTGAATTTAGTGATGAAAAAATACTTGAAGCACTAAAAGAAATATCTAGTATGACTGGAATTTTCACTGAACCAGCAGGTTCAGCTTCTATTGCTGGATTCAAAGAACTTGCAAAACAAGGTCTATTCAAAGAAGATGAAACAATAGTATGTATAGCAACTGGAAATGGACTAAAAGATGTTGACTCAGCAATGAAAGTAGCTGGAACTCCACATATAACAGAGCCTTCAGTAGAAGAAGCAATCAAAGTTATACAGGAATCTTAACGGAGTATTTCATTAATGGATAACAAAAATATCGACGGAAATTCAAAAAACAAAGAAGAGATATTAAAAAATAAGCATATTGAGCATACCTATGAAAAAATCTTATCAAGTATAAGAGAACTTGGAAAAATATCTGTAAAAGATTATATAATAATAGGTCTTTTATCTCTTCTGATTATACTAAATATATCTGGTCAGATTTTTGGTGGATTTGGCAAAAAGGATATGAAAAGGATATCTGAGAGAGTTTCAAGATTGGAACGAAAAATATTAACTCCTGAAGAGCTTGAAGGTATTGGTTCTGAAGATCTCGATAAACCCAATAAAAAAGAAGATAAACAGAAAAAAGATGTAATTGCAGAAGACAACACTGCTAAAATAAAGGAACTAAAAGAAAAAATAAAAAACGATACAACTGGAATAAATCAAGACAAAGTCAAAACATATTATGTAAGACCAGGTGATGCACTTGAGACAGTTGTATGGAAATGTTATAAAACAAAAGATCGCTCAACTGTTCAAGCATTGGGAGAATATAATAATCTAAATCCAGAACGACTTGAAATTTATGTAGATCAAGGACTTAAAGTTCCATTACTTCAAGATTTATACAAATGGTATGCACACCATAAAGAATTAAAAGAAGAACTAAAAAAATTATCGGAAAAAGAAAAATAACAATGTTAACCCACTTCAAAGAAATATTCAAATACAGAGAACTATTGATGACTTTTGTAAGTAAATCATTAAATGCAAGATACAAAGGCTCATTTCTTGGTTTTTTATGGACATTTATAAATCCATTAGCTCAATTAATTGTATATTCAGTGGTATTCAAATATATATTTAGAATCCAAGAACCTAATTATACAATGTATCTATTCGTAGCCCTTGTTCCTTGGTCAGAATTTACATCTTCAATAAATGGCTCTTTAGTAGCTATAACAGGTAACTCTAATCTTGTGAAAAAAATCTACTTTCCAAGACAACTTCTGCCACTATCAGTTTCTGTTACATATATAGTTGATTTTGTCTATTGTATTCCGATTCTTTTAATAGCAATGATATTGTCAAAACTAAATTTTACGACAAATTTACTCTTCTTTCCAATAATAATGCTAATTCAATTTATATATCAGACAGGAATATGTTATATAGTATCTGCCCTAAATGTAAAATTTAGAGATGTGAAACAAATTGTTGGCATAATAATAATGGCTTGGTTCTATGTAACCCCTATATTATATAAAATGAGTATGATTCCAAAAACTTTAAATTTATTTGGACATACAATAAATCCGCAATTTTGGTTTATATTAATAAACCCAATAGCAGCTGTAATATTATCTTACAGAGATGTTATGTTATATGGGAGATTACCAGATTTTACAGGTTTATCGATAGCTTTAATAGAAGGGGTAATCATTTTCACTTTAGGATATTTCATATTTAAATATTTTGAAAGAACATTTGCAGAGGATCTATAAAAATGGAAGATAATGAAATCGCAATTGAAGTCAAAAATTTGTCAAAAGAATTCAAAATATTTAAAGACAAACCACTTACATTAAAAGAAAAACTTTTAATGCTCCGTTCTGATGCCTATACACAATTTAAAGTGTTAAAAGACATAAATTTAACAGTTAAAAAAGGCGAATCAATCGGTCTAATAGGACATAATGGATGTGGAAAAAGCACATTATTATCTCTAATAGCAGGCATAATGTATCCAAATGCAGGAAGTATAAAAGTTAATGGAAGGTTATCTTGCTTAATACAATTAGGAGCAGGATTCCATCCTGATTTTACAGGAAGAGAAAACATATATGTAAATGCAGCTATTTTTGGAATGAAGCGGAAAGATGTTGACAAAAATCTAGATTCAATAATAGATTTTTCTGAAATAAGAGAATTTATTGACAATCCAATAAGAACATATTCTTCAGGAATGTATCTAAAATTAGCATTTTCTGTTGCAATTCACATAAATCCCGAAATATTGTTGATTGATGAAATTCTTGCAGTTGGTGATACGAACTTTCAAAAAAAATGTTTTGCAAAAATGAGAGAATTTAAAAGAAAGAAAGTAACCATCGTTCTTGTATCTCACAATCTTAGTTCTGTTTCAGAATTTTGTGACAGATGTATATGGCTTCAAGATGGAATCATAAAAAGAGATGGAAAGTCAAAAGAAGTTATTGAACAATATTTGTCATTTATGTCAGGAAAACAAGTCAAATCAAATGAACCTGAAGAAAAATATACAAATGAAGCTATAATACTTGATTTCCAAATAAACGATGACAATAATAAATCAATTATAGGAAAAGATATAAAAAGCGGTATTTCAATTCATCCAACTATAACAATAAAAAAAATAAAAGAAGATGGAAAAATAAAAGCTGAAATACTATTTTTAACAGCAGATAACCAACTTATATCAGTTATTGACAGTGGATTTATAGAATTAAAAAAAGATGAAACAGCAACACTAAATTTTAATGTAAAATCTATCCCATTTAACACTGGAAGATATAATATAAAATCTGTTCTAAAAAGAGAAGATGGAATAGAATGTTGTAAACACCAAGAATCTAATATAACAATCCAGGCAGATTATGAAAATATAGGTATTTTCAATTTAGATTTTACTTGTAAAAAATAGATTAAAGTGAAAATAAAGGATTTCTTTTAATTATAAAAGAATTGTCAAAAATCAAAAAAATGGAGTTTATAAATGTCAACAAATATTAATTACAAACTGATTTCGGAAGAAATCAACCAAATATTAAGTGGACTATATGGAATATACATATCTGACGGAAGACCTACTAAAAAAGGTGGACTCAGATTTTTAGATGTAAAAAGCAACAAAACATTTGGTTTCGAAAAAACTCGTGAAACAACAAATGGAAATCTTCTTGTATTTAGTGCACCATACTATTTTCCACTTGAAAATACTGAAATCAAAGAAAAACTTGAAAATGAATTGAAAAAAAGTAAGCACAGTGAGCAAATATTTGAAATATGGGTTCGTGCAAGTAGAGATAAGGGAAAAGAAAACAAAAATTTCGTTGAAGTAAAGTATAATATTCCAACTGAAGAGCTTTTGTCAGATGAAAATATCACAAAATATGCAAAAGAACATAATATGACAAACTCTAAAATGATAATAAAATACATACTTAAAGATTATGTAGCACCTTTTGCAAAAGACGAGATGGATCATCTAATTGATACCATAAGAAACTTAGGATAAGCTATTTAAATTTTTGTTTTCTAAAAAGAGTAAAGACAAAGAACCTTGAAAGGATAAAAAAATGAAGATACTTGTATTAAACAGTGGTAGTTCTTCTGTAAAATATCAACTATTTGATATGACAGACGAATCAGTAATAGCCAAAGGAATCGTTGAAGAAGTCGGTTCTGACAATGCAATAGTAACATATAAACCAACAGGCAAAAAAGAAGTAAAAGCACATACAAAAATAGAAGACCATAAACAGGCATTAAAATGGATCATTGATTCACTTTTAGACCCTGAAAATGGAGTTGTAAAAGATGTAAATGAAATTGCAGGAGTAGGAAACAGAGCCGTTCACGGTGGAAAAATTTCTGAATCCAAAATTGCTACAAAAGACATTGTAGAATATATGGAAACAGAAGGAGCTAAACTTGCTCCACTACACAATATACCAAATATTCTCGGAGTAAAAGCAGCGGAAGAAAGACTTCCAAATGCTGTACAAACTCTCGTATTTGATACTGCATTCCATCATGATATGCCAGCTGTTGCATATATGTATCCAATTCCTTATGAAAACTATGAAAAACATGCAGTTAGAAAATATGGTTTCCACGGTACATCTCACAAATATGTTGCACACAAAGCAGCAGAATATTTGGGCAAACCAATAGAAGAACTCAAAATAATAACTTGTCATCTTGGAAATGGTGCTTCTGTAGCAGCAGTCAAAAATGGAAAGAGCATAGATACATCAATGGGATTCACTCCATTGGAAGGTCTAATGATGGGAACTCGCTGTGGTGATATTGATGCTTCAATTCCTCTATTCTTAATGGAAGAAAACAATATGACAGCAAAAGAGATGACAACATATCTCAACAAACAATGTGGTCTCAAAGGCATCACTGGTGGTCCAAGCGATATGAGAGCAGTAGAAAAAGGTTGGCAAGAAGGCGATGAAAAATTAGCTCTTGCTTTTGAAATGTTCTTCTACAGAGTAAAAAAATATATTGGTTCTTATGCTTTTGTACTCGGTGGAATAGATGCAATCGTTTTCACAGGTGGAATTGGTGAACACTCTCCAGACGGAAGAAAAATTGCATTATCAGATTTAAGCAATTTTGGAATTGAAATAGATGAAAAAGCAAATAAAGAAAATGCTTTTGACATAGGGACAGGAAAAGTAAAAATTCTTGTTATTCCAACAAATGAAGAACTTGCAATAGCAAGAGAAACTGTAGAACTTATAAATAAAAAATAAGTAAATTTAATATAAAAAGCAATTTTCAAAATTGCCTTTAACAAGAACTTTTACAGAAGAGAAATGGACAAGGGAATAATTTTCTCAGATAAAAATGAATACGGAAGGGCTTTTGCAAAAATAGCCCTTCTTCTTTCTATTCTTGCATGTGTATATATTTTTGATCTGTTATTATTGTCTATTTGTACTCGTGGATATTTCTTTGCTGAATTTACCAATGGCAGAATGTCTCAACCACAAAACCACATATTAAACATTGTATATATACTTATTTTGTATATATCAATGACGGCAACAATAATTATATTTAGAAATAAAAATTTTAAAGACAGAAAAATAACAGACTCATATTTTAGTGGAGAAATAAAAAAGCCTCTATTTTTAGGAATTTCAATAGGTGCGGTTTTGTTTTTTCTATTTTTTCTTGCAATATCACCATTTTCACAATCTGAAAAAATAGAATTTACTCAATTTGAAATAATAAAGCATGCTATCTTACATATAATTCCCTGTTTTTTGCTTGTAATTTCAGAAGAAGTTATATTTAGAGGTGTGATATTTGAGATATTTGCAAAATTTTTGAAAAAAAATCAAGCAATAATATTTACATCTGCAATGTTTGGACTTGCACATTTATTTTGTCATGGAACTCCTCTATATAAATTAGTATATTTTTTGAATCTTTTCACAATGTCAATAATATTATGTACAGTAGTAGTTCATTTTAAAAACATCTGGTGTTCAACAGGAATTCATTTTATATTTGTATATTTAATTTTAATGAGAAATTATTTAAAAATTTCACTTCTAAAAGAATCTTACAAAAATATTTTTTTAGGTTTTGACAATTCACCTGTAACAGGTCTTGTAGCTTTTGGAATAATGGTTATAGTGCTTATAATATATAAATTCAATTTTAAGGAAGACTGCAAAAAATGAAAAGAAATTTGACAATTTTATTATTTTTATTTGTTTTTACTTCTTTAATTGGATGTACTTTCGAAAAACCAACTAATTATAATAATCATATTACAGTTAAAGTCATTCCAAGACAAAATAAAGAAACAGGTAAAACTCCATCTATAGAAGAAACAAGAGATAAAGCTATTACAATTTTTGAAAAGCGTTTAAATGAAAGCGTTCCAAAAGACATCAAAGAAGACAGAACTATTTTAGCCAGCACTATCAAATTTTTTAAAAACCTTTTTCTAAATTCCAAAAAACAAAAGAAAGTATTGATTCAAAAAGAAGGAGAAGACCAAATTAAAATGTCAATTTCTGAATATATAGATATAAACACAGTTAAAGAACTAATAACAAATGTTGGCATTTTACAATTTAAGGAACAAGATGAAAAAAATAATAAATGGAAAACTGTTTTAACAGGTGATTATTTAAAACCAAATTCAGCAAAAATTGCTTTCGATTTAAATGGAAATCCTTATATATCACTGGAATTTACTTCTGATGGTGCAAAATTATTTAATGAAATAACAAAAAGAAATATCAAAAAGCCTATTGGCATATATTTTGATGAAAAAGAAATATCCTCCCCTATTGTTCAATCTCCTATCTTAAACGGTCAATGTCAAATTAGTGGTTATAATATGAGTATTGCAGAATGTGAAAAAATTGTAATTTTACTTAATTCAGATTCTTTAAATGCTGACATACAAATTATCGACAGTAATAGAGATAATGAAAAAGAAAAAAATATAGATGTGAAAAATTATGAAAAATAAAAAAATAATAGGAATAATAATTTCAATAATAAGTGCACTGACTATATTCATTGCCTCACTAATGAACAAATTAACTCCAGTTGGTACAGTTTCACAGAAAATATATGTTTTTGATGTGATCTCTACTATTGCAATAGTAACATTGACTATAGGCATTGTACTTATTTTAAAAGAAAAAAATAAAAAAAATGAATAAAGATTTTTGGACAAAAGCCGAAATAGCAATAAAAAGATTTTGGTTTAAAATAACAGGTCAAAAAAGAAAATACTTCAGAGTTGGCAAATGCCTTAGATGTGGTAAATGTTGCAGAAATATAGGCATATTACTTGAAGGCAAAAAAATAAAAAAAATGGAGCAGTTTGAAGAGCTCGTAAAAAAAGAGCCTGAATATAAGATATTCAAAGCCCATGGAAAAGCTCAAGATGGAACAATTATATTTTCATGCACAAAACAAAATGGAAATCTTTGTTCTATGCATGACAAACGACCTGAAATTTGCAGAGATTATCCAGATTTATATTTAATGTACACAGGAGCCGAATTGATGAAAGGCTGTGGATATACACTAATTCCACCTTATGATTTTGAAGAAATATTTGCAAAAGAACTAAAAAAATCTGAAGAGGAAAATTAAACAAGTTTTTTCTTCAAAAATTGCCCTGTATATGATTCAGGACAGTTAGCAACATCTTCAGGGGTTCCTGTAACAACAATATTGCCTCCCCCTACTCCACCTTCTGGACCTAAATCAATTATATAATCAGCACATTTTATGACATCTAAATTGTGTTCTATTACAAGTACGGTATTTCCTGAATCAGCAAGCCTTCCCAAAATTTTCAACAATTTAGAAACATCTTCAAAATGCAAGCCTGTAGTTGGCTCATCTAAAAGATATAATGTCTTTCCAGTTGCTCTCTTTGAAAGCTCATAGGCAAGTTTAATTCTCTGAGCTTCACCACCAGAAAGAGTATCTGAAGGTTGTCCAAGTTGTATATATCCCAAACCAACTTCAGAAAGACATGTAAATTTTCTCTTCAATGTCGGAAATTCACTAAAAAATTCCAATGCTTCATCAACTGTCATGCAAAGGACATCATATATATTTTTATCTCTAAATTTTACAGCAAGCGTTGCATTGTTGTATCTTTTACCATCACATTCTTCACATTTTACATAGACATCTGGAAGAAAATTCATCTCTGTTCTTATTACACCATCTCCCATACATGCCTCACATCTTCCACCTTTTATATTAAAACTAAATCTTCCAGGTTTATATCCATACATTTTAGAAAGTCTTGCTGAAGCAAAGATCTCTCTTATCGGAGTAAAGGCATCTGTATATGTTGCAGGATTTGAACGAGGAGTTCTCCCTATTGGCGATTGATCAATAACTATAATGCGGTCTATGTTTTCAAGCCCTGTAATTCCTCTACACTTTCCAGCTGTTTCAGAATAAGTACCTATAATTTTTAAAGCATTTTTATATAAAACTTCATTTATAAGAGTTGATTTACCTGAACCAGACACACCAGTAACACAAACAAATTTTCCAAGCGGAATATCGACATCAATATCTTTTAAATTATTTTCAGAAGCTCCTAATATTGTTATGTGTTTTCCGTTTCCTTTTCTAATCTCTTTTGGTAATTCTATATTTTTTTTGCCTGAAATATACATGCCTGTAATGGAATCTTTCGATTTTTCTAAATCCGAAACAGAACCAGCATAGACTATATGTCCCCCATTCTTACCAGCAACAGGTCCAATATCAACAACAAAATCAGCAGATTTTATTGTATCTTCGTCATGCTCAACAACAAGCACAGTATTTCCCAAATCCCTCAATTTTAAAAGAGTTTTTATAAGTCTGTCATTATCCCTTTGATGAAGTCCTATGCTCGGCTCATCGAGTACATAAATAACCCCAGTAAGTCCAGCTCCCAAAAGCCCAGCAAGTCTAATTCTTCTCGCCTCTCCACCAGAGAGAGTGCTTGCTGTTCTATCCAAAGTCATATAAGACAAACCAACATCAAGAAGAAATCTCAATTTTTTATTTAATTCTTTTAAAACAGGTTTTGCTATTGTCTCACTTTTTATATCATCAAATTTTAAATTATCAAAAAAATCAATACATTCTCTTACAGTAAATTCTGTTATTTGAGAAATATTTTTACCACCAATTTTTATACAAAGGGCTTCTTTTTTTAATCTTTTACCATGACAAGTTGGGCATGTCTTCGAAACAGTAAATTTTTCTGTAAATTCTCTTATGAGATCAGAATCAGTTTCCTCATATCTTCTTCTCAAATGCGGAATACACCCCTCAAAAGATGAAGGATCTGAAGTATAAATGGTACTGCCACCATTGCCAAAAAGTAACAGTTTTTTATTTTGTTCACTAAGAGACTCAAATGGAACATCAAGAGATATTCCAAAATAATCTGCAACATACAAAAATTTATTCCAAAAAATGCTTTTATGACTTGAAGATGACATTCTCTCCGTATATTTTCCCCAAGGGGCAATAGCTCCATTTCTTATAGAGAGTGAAGGATTTGGAATAACAGCTTCTTCAGATATATCAGTAAAAGAACCAATACCTGAGCATGAAGGACAAGCTCCCAATGGAGAATTAAAAGAAAAGAAAGAAGGCTCTGTTTCAGGAATAGAAATTCCACATTCTGGGCATGAAAGATTTTCAGAAAAAAAGAAATCCCCTTTTTCACCAGTTGCAATCAAAATTCCATGTCCTTCATTTAGAGCTGTTTCAACAGATGTTCCAAGTCTATCAGATATGCCATCTTCAGATACGAGCCTATCCACAACTATTTCGATATTATGTTTTTTATTTTTTTCCAAATTAGAAGGATAGTCATCAGAATCATAAACAGTCCCGTCTATTCTAACTCTTGAATACCCATTTACAAATATATCTGAAATTACCTTACCATGCTCACCTTTTTTATTATATACAACTGGAGCTAGGATCATGAATCTCTCTCCAGCTTTAAACATAGAAAGAATAGATTCTGTTATTCTCTGAGGTGTCATTGCAGAAATTTTTTTACCACAATTAGGACAATAAGGAACTCCAACTCTCGAAAAAAGAAGCCTCAATAGATCATATATTTCAGTAACAGTTCCAACAGTAGAACGAGGATTTCCAGAAACACCTTTCTGTTCAATAGCTATTGCTGGAGATAAACCCTCAACTGAATCAACATCTGGTCTTTCTATTTTTCCCAAAAACTGTCTTGCATAAGAAGAAAGAGACTCAACATATCTTCTTCTACCTTCTGCATATATTGTATCAAATGCAAGTGTTGACTTTCCAGAGCCAGAAACCCCTGTAATGACAGTCATAGAACCTGAAGGTATGTCTAAATTTATATTTTTTAAATTATGACATCTCGCACCTTTTACTGAAATATATCTTTCCACTACAATAAATCTCCATAAATATAATACATAAAAATATACAATAAAATAAAAAATATGTCAAAAATAAATTTCAAAATAAAAATATAAATGAAAAAAAATATTAATTTTTTTCAAAAAAAAAGGATTTAATTATTATTAATCAAAATTGATAAAATAAGGGAAAAAATTAAATCTAATAACTTTTTAATGTTGTCTAAATCGTTTTTTATATTTTTTTATAAAAAATGAAGTGTAAAGAGGTATAATATGTCTAATTATATGAATCAAACTTATTCAGGTAGATATAAAATTTTAGAAGAGCTACCAAACCAAAATGATTATGAATTTTACTTCAAGGGTAGAGATCTTCAAACAAATAAAGATGTACAATTTCGAATAATTCCTATATATAAAGACAATCCAACTCTTACAGAGCAATCCCAACAGTTCATTTTCAAAGAACTGAACCTAATGAAAAAGCTAAAATTCAAAGGATTGCCAAATTTTGTTGACAGCATTAGCAACGAAAATGAAAATATAATCATAACCGATTATCAAGATGGAAGATCTCTTGAAGAATATTTGAAAAAAACTCCTCAACTATCTGAACAAGATACTCTTGAGTTTTTAAATAAACTTCTTCCAATAATTCGTTATTTGCATTCACAAGAGCCTCCTGTAATCTATAGAGATTTACAGCCAAAGAACATTTATATAAATGTAAATGGTGATGTATATCTTGCAAAATACGAGGCAGCACGTACTTACAAAGCAGATAAAGTAAAAGATACTGTCGTTGTTTCAACAAGGGGATATAACCCACCAGAACAAGCACTTGGAAAAGGTCAATCTGATCCAAAATCAGATATATTTTCTATTGGTATGATCATATTCCAAATGCTCACAGGAAAAGATCCTACAACTTCATTGATTCTTCCAAAAGTTTCTGATATAAGAAAAGATATATCTCCAATTTGGACACAGCTTGTATCAAAAGCTACAAATATCAAACAGGATAAGAGATATGTATCTATTGATGAGTTAATGACAGACCTCCATAGAATTCAAAGTGGTTCTTTGGACTATAATCCAGCCCAAGGTAAAATTTCAGGAGCTCCTGTCCAAAAGCCTGCTCCTGCCACACCAAAACCAGGTTTATCTGTCAAAACTGCAACAGGAGCACAACCACCAAGACCAGCTGTTGTCGCTGCTCCAAAACCAGTACAAATACAAACTCCACAGGCAAGACCTAATGTACAACAAGCATCACCAATAGCAAGACCTAATGTACAGTCTCCTGTTGTTGGAAGACCAACAGTACAGCCAGTTGTACAACAGACCCCAACTCCTGTAATAGCAAGACCAAATATACAACAGACGAGACCAACAGAGACTCCTGTTGTACAACAACCACAACAGACAAATATAGGGAGTGTAAATCAACCAACAATTCAACAGCCTGTAGTAAATACACCTCCTACACAACCAAGTGGCGTAGGTCAAGAGCCACCTAAGGCAAATCCTGTTATGAGGCTTATAGCTGTTGTATTAGCGATAATTGGTCTTATAATTTTACTTCCTATTCCTATTCCATTTTTAGGTGGAATAATAAAATATGTTGTTGGAGCAATTTTAATAGTTGGTGGAGCTATATTCTTCTTTCTTGGAAAACCCAAAGTATAAAAAATGCTAAAAAAAACAAAAATAACAGAAGGCTGCTATATTGTATGTTCAGATAATACATCTGTCCTGTTTGGCTGTCCTTCAGATATTGTAAAAGTATTTACATCTAAACATTTAGATATCCCACATAATATTGTTTTGCCAGATATTTTTTTCCAAAATGGAATAAATGTTGGGGCAACAGAATTTCTTATTGCCAATTTTATATATAAGCCAGCTGACAAAATAAGAAATATAAATATTATCGGTAGTAAAAAAGCTATAAAAAATCAAAAAATAATACTTGGTGAAACATTTCCAAGTATAAAAGGTGTAAATAAACCAAATTGGCTAAAAAATAAAAAAACAGAAAATTTTGTCAAATATGAAGAATTTTTTCGTTTAAAAAAGAACATATTTGCTTCCATTAAATTTAAAGAAATTAAAAATAATCTTATAAAAATAGGAGATATTGCCATAGAGCAGATATCTCCAGTTTCATTTTCAGTAAAAAATGGTGATCAAGTAGAAAATATAGACATTTTAATTGAAAATCAAATAAGTCCATTTTTTGGTGTTCCTAATGTACAACCACCAATTTCCATAAAAGATGGAATAATAATTATTGGTTCTGGAAATGGATTTTCTCAATATGAAGAAAACACTAGTTCAATAGTATTTTCAGACTATGTACCAATATTTGTTGACGGAAGTCCATGGGAAGAATATTATAATTCTGTTCTCGGTATAGATAATTCAGAATACTTAATTTTTGTATTAACTCATAATCATGACGATCACTGCAGTTTACTAAATCTTTTGTTTTTTAACAAAAAAGTAAAAATCTTGACAACTCTTCCAATATTTAACTCTTTTGTAAAAAAAGCCTCAGCTATTCTTGATATTTCTGAATCAGAAATAAAAGAGGGATTTCAATTTATTGAATTAATTCCAGATATCACAAAAAGAATCTATGGCATAGATTTTACGGCTCATGAGACTATACATTCGATTCCAACAATAGGAATCAGAATAGGTAAAATATTGGTCTCAGGTGATACAGCTTGGGGTTCAACTCTTGATTTAATGGAACAGGAATCAATAATAACAAAAGACGAAAAGAACAAGATAAATTCAATACCTTTTGACAATAAATCAAAATATATCTTCATGGATTCAGGCGGTAACTTAGTACATCCCAATATACAAGAATTAAGTCAAATCCCAGAAATAAACAGAAAAAAATTAATATTAAACCACATAAATATAAACAATATTCCAAAAAATTTGGGATTTTTATATGGACTTTTTGGAGCTTCCTATATTGTTGATAAAGGTTATCAGCCTTTAAATGCCCATACATTATCAGCATTTTTTAACAATAAATTGATAAATAAAATTGATAAAATATGGCAAAAAGTATTTTTATCAAGAGGAAAAATCAAAAAATTTGATCATCATCAAAAAACAAAAACTGGTAAATACTCGGCATTTATATTGAATGGAGTCATACAAAACGAACAAGGTAAAAAATTTGGAACAGGTGATTTTTTAGGTGTTTTTAGTTCTGAAAATTTTGAAACAATATCACCTACTTCAATTTTATTTGTTGAAAATAATTTAGTAAAAGAATGTCTTGAAGAAGAAAAACTATATGAACAATTTAAAAAATTAGACTTCATTCAAAATATTTTTTATTTAATTCCACAATTACGAAGAATTACAAATAAACAAATAGTAGAAGCCCAAGAATCATTTGAAATCAAAACAATAAAAAAAGACACTAAAATAAAAACAAATAATAAATTATTTATATTTGTATCAGGAATCTGCACTGATTCATTTGGCAACAAAATAAATAAATTACAAATTATAGATTATAATTCTAAATATTTAAATATTGAAGAAGATTCTAAATTTATAATTTGTGATATATATAATTTGAAAAATTATATATCAAATATATATATAGAAAAAATATTAAAAGGCGAAATTTTATAGGGCATATAAAAAATATGTCTTATATCTAAAAATAAATAACCATGCTTAAAGATATTCCAGAAATAACATTAAGACAAAAAAAAATACTTGAATTTATTGTTCAAGAATTTGTTAAAACAGGCGAGCCCATTAGTTCAGGAACAATAACATCTTTAGCTGGTCTAAAATGTAGCTCTGCAACGATAAGAAATGAAATGGCTAAATTAGAAGAAATGGGATTTCTAATTCAGCCACATACAGTATCAGGAAGAATTCCTGCAGACAGTGCATATCGTTTTTTTGTCAATGAAATAATAAAAACGAGGATTGAGCCACCTCAAAATGAAACAGTTGAAGCAATAAAAAGGGAATATGATGCCTTAAAAAATAAAACAGAATCTCTTTTTACAAAAACAGCTGATATGTTGTCCAAAATGACAAATTATACATCAATGATTTTGGCTCCACAACTTAACAAAAGCCTATTTAAATATGTAAAATTGATTCCAATGAGCAGTTCTTCAATACTGCTCATTATGTTATCTGTAACAGGGGAATTGATACACAAAATAATAGAAGTAACAACTCCACCTGATTCAGAAACGCTCGATTCTCTTACAGAAACTTTAAATAAAAGACTTCTTGGAAAACCAATAGAAGAACTAGGAAAAATTCTTGATGAAGAAGCAGATAAAAATAATAAGAATAATTTATTGGATTCAATAAGCAAAGAATCTAAAAAAATAATAACTCCTTCTTCAAGAGAAATAATAGTAAGTGGCAAAAATAAAGTTTTTGACTATTCTGAAACAGGTGATGTCAAAAATATAAAAATAATGCTCGACTTACTGGAGCAGGAAAACATAATTGCAGAAATACTTTCAGAAACAATAAAAGGAAATGATATAAATATAATGATTGGTTCTGAAAATCCTATTGTTGAGATGAAAGACTGTTCAATAATAACAGTAAATTACAAAATAAATTCAACTCCAGCAGGTAAAATAGGAATATTGGGACCCAAACGCATGCCCTATAAGAGAGTTATTTCAATAATCAATTATGTTGCAGAAAATATAGAAGATAATTTGAATAATAAAGAAGAATAAAAATTAAATAAAAACATAAGATAAATCAAAAGAGTAAAAAAAGAAAAAGATGTCGTCAAAAAATATATGTAATGATAAAAGTGAAGTAGATGATAAAATATCTGCTCTATTTACAAATGCAGCAGCAGTCAGAGCTGTTGCAGAAGCTGTAGAAAATACACTTGGTCCAAAAGGTCTTGATACAATGCTTGTTGACCAAGCAGGAAATATAATAGTTACAAATGCAGGAGTTACAATACTTGACAGCATGGAAGTAACACACCCTGCAGCTCGAATGTTAATAAATATAGCAAGAAATCAATACAGGCAATCTGGAGATGGTACAACAACCGCAACGGTAATAGCTGCTGCATTGATAAATGAAGGGCTTAATTATGTAATAAGAGGAGTTCCTGTAGGAAAAATAATAAAAGGGATAGATATTGGAATATCTGAAGCATTAAAGCAGATAGATAAAAAAAGAATTGAATTGACAGGAACAGACGATCCACTTTTAAAATGTGCTGTTTTCACAGCAGGAAGAGAAAATGAAGAAATAACAAATTCAATAACATCTCTCGCAAATTCGATAGGTATAGAGATGTTAAAAAATAGAAATTTTAAATTATCTGATCACATATTCTGTCAAACAGGCATGAACTCTGAAGTGATAGAAGGTCTTGCAATCAAAAAAAGACGAATAAACGAACAAATGCCTGAAATATGCAAAAATGCAAAAATTCTTGTAATAGATGATTCACTGATACCAGAAGAAATAACTGATTCTGCAATGAAAACAGAATCAGGATTTAACGCCTATACAGAATATAGAAGGACTTTTAACAAAAATTTACAAAAAATATTATCACTTGATATAAAAGTTGTAATAACCTCAAAAACATTAGATAGATATGCTGAAGAAGTATTTACTTCAAATTCAATAATGGCTTTTAGCAGAGTTTATGGAAAAAATCTAAGAGACATAATTGAATTCAGTGGAGCAACTCCTGTCAGAAGGACTATTCTTGAAAAATCTATTGATGAAATAGAAAATTATTTGGGATATGCTGAAGAAATATCAGAAAATATTGAATATGGTCATGTTTATTTTAAAGGTGGAAAAGGCAAACCTATTTCAACATATATAGTAGGAGCTCCTTCTGAAGAAATATCTGGAGAAAAAGAGAGAATAGCAAGAGATGCAGCTTCGTCACTACAATCATCATTGAGAAATGGAGTTGTAGCAGGCGGTGGAGCATTAGAGATAAGTCTTATTCCCTATTTAAGAGATAAAAGAGATGAGACAGGTGATTTATTTGGATATGGAATAGATTGTGTTATAGAAGCATTAAAACGCCCAATGTCTCAGATAGTTTCAAATGCAGGATTCAATTCCTTGGAAAAAATTGAACAAGTGCTTGCAATGCAGAAAAAAAATCAAGGAGACTGGGGAATTGAATGTGATAATGGCGAAATAAAAGACATGAAAAAAGAGGGAATAATAGATCCTGCCGAAGTTAAAATGAATGCACTAAAAGCTGCAGGAGAAATAGCAAGAGCAATTTTAAAAATAAATACAATAATAAAAATGAGACCCATTACGGAGTGAAGGATTTTGCCTTCTAATATGTAAATTATATAAAAAAATGATTTAAAGGAAGGGTTACTTTTTAGAGATATGGCTACAGCAAGTGGAAATTGCTTCTATGACTTAGAAGCTCGTTTATCTAATAAAGAAATGCGTGCAAAAAGACTTGCACGGCTCAAATCACAAAATTTCGGCACTGATACCAAAGCACAGACATCAGTTAAAACCGAACATACTGAAAGCTCCGATTTTGTAAAAAACGAAGAGCCTATTCAAGAAGAAGTTATAACAAGGGTTAATCCAAAAATTACAGAAGAGCCTTCTGCAGTAAATCCTAAAGTAACTCCTCAAGAAAATTCAGTAGAATCAAATACAGAAGATTCTGCAAGAGTTTCAAGAGAACTTGCAGAATTAAAACATTTGGTCAATGAAATTCCATCACTTGAATTTTTAAAAGAGAGAATGGCAACTCTTTCACCTTCAAAAGTTACAATGTCTGGATTGTTGGGATTTTATAGGATAATTGTAAATACACTAAAAACATCTGGAACTGCTCCACAAGTCAACAAAAAGACAGAGACGAGAAAAATAATAGAGATGGAAGCTATAATCTCTAATAAAGAAAAAGAAGCCTTTCTATATAGAGAGCAATTAAACAAAGCAGAAAAACAAGTTACAGAAGCTGAAAATAGATGCGACAAACTCAAAATGGACTTTGAGAACTACAAAGGAAGAACTCAACAAGATGTCAAACTAAAAACAGAAAAAGCTGTTTCGGATATTTTCAAAAAGATATTGCCAATAATTGACAATTTTGAGAGAGCTTTCAATGCATCAAAAACAAGTAATGATAAAGAGTCGTTTTCAAAAGGTGTAGAGATGATTTTAGCTCAATTCGAAAACACTCTAAAAGGATTTGGAATAACAAAAATGAATCCATTGTTAAAACCTTTTGATCCAAATGTTCACGAAGCATTGATGACAGAAGTAAACAACGCTCATCCAGACGACACAGTAATAGAAGTATTGAGCAATGGCTATTTATTCAATAACAAACTTCTCAGACCTGCATCAGTAAAAGTATCAAAAAGACAATAATTAAATTTTAATTAATAATATAAAAAAGGCAAAGGAAAAAAATATGAACAAAGTATTAGGAATAGATTTGGGTACTACAAATACAGTTGCATCTATCATGGAAGGTGGTCAACCAGTAGTTATCCCAAGTGCTGAAGGTGATTCATTGATCCCTTCTGTAGTTGGATTTTCAAAAACAGGTGAACGTCTAATCGGAGCAGCTGCAAAAAGACAGGCTATAAGTAACCCTGAAAGAACAATCAGTTCAATCAAAAGACACATGGGAACTGATTATAAAGTAACTATTGATGGCAAAGAATATACTCCACAAGAAATAAGTGCAATGATTCTTCAAAAAGTCAAAGCAGATGCTGAAGTATATTTGGGCTACCCAATAGAAAAAGCAATCATCACAGTTCCTGCTTACTTCAATGATGGTGAAAGACAAGCAACAAAAGACGCAGGAACAATCGCTGGTCTCGAAGTTTTGAGAATTATAAACGAACCTACAGCATCTTCAATGGCTTATGGTCAAGATAAAATAGATAAATCAGAAAAAATCCTTGTATGGGATTTAGGTGGTGGAACATTTGATGTATCTATCATTCAAATCGGAGACGGAATCTTCGAAGTAAATGCAACAGCTGGTGATATGAGATTAGGTGGAGATGACTGGGATCAGAGAATAATGGACTGGCTCATCGAAGAATTTAAGAAATCAAATAACATAGACCTTAGAACAGACCGTGTTGCTATGCAGAGACTTAAAGAAGCTGCAGAACAGGCAAAAATAATTCTCTCTTCAGATACATCAACAAAGATAAATCTTCCTTTTATCGCAGCAGATGCAACTGGTCCAAAACATCTTGATTTGGAATTGACAAGACAAAAATTCCAAGAGATGACAGCAGACCTTGTTGACAAATGTAAAGAATCTGTTGATAAAGCCCTCAAAGATTCAGGTCTTTCAATAAGCCAAATAGCAAAAGTTCTTCTTGTTGGTGGTTCAACAAGAATGCCTGCAGTTCAAGATAAAGCAAGAAAGATTTTTGGAAAAGAACCAAGTAAAGAAATCGACCCTGATAAGGTCGTTGCAATGGGTGCTGCAATCCAAGGCGGTGTCCTTTCAGGTGATGTTAAAGACATGGTTCTCCTCGATGTTACAAGTTTGTCACTTGGTATCGAAACAGTAGGTGGAGTATTCACAAAACTAATTGAAAGAAATACTCAAATTCCTTGTTCAAAATCAAGAATGTTCACAACTGCAACAGATGGTCAGACAACAGTTGAAGTCCATGTTCTCCAAGGTGAAAGAGACTTGGCAGCAAACAACAAATCACTTGGTAGATTCGAGCTTAGAAATATTCCTCCAGCATTGAGAGGTATTCCACAGATCGAAGTTATGTTTGAAATCGACGCAAATGGTATTGTTAATGTATCTGCCAAAGATATGGCTACAGGAAACAAGCAGAAGATTACAATTCAGTCTCCAACAAACTTGACAAACGACGAAATCAACCAAATGGTCAAAGAAGCTGCTGTATATGCAGAGGCAGACGCAAAACGCAGAGAAGAAACTCAGACAAGAAACAAAGGAAATGTCGAGCTTGATACTGCTGAAAGAACATTGAGAGAACTCGCAGAACAGATGACTCTTGATGAACAAAAAGCAATAAGAGCTGCTGCTGATCAACTTAGATCTGCACTACAGACCTATGACAATGACAAAATCAGAACTTGTACAAAAGCATTGCAAGAACAGATGTACAGAGTTACAACAAATGTCTATATCAATGTTGATGGTAGTAAACTTGACAAGACAATGGAAACAAATCCAGATGGCGAGCCACAGGTAAGTGTTTCAGGAGATGAGCCTTCAGAAGACGATCTCTTCGGTTGGTTCCAACAATAACATATTTTAAAATACAGTATTTGTGAACTATAAGGAGAGCTGAGGCAAAATATCTATATATAAAAGCCACAGCTCTTTCCGTTTTATGTAGTAAAGGGAAAAGACAATGGCTGACAGTAAACAGGATTATTATGAGGTACTTGGAGTAGATAAAAATGCTACTCAAGATGAAATAAAATCGGCATATAGAAAATTATGTAGAATTTATCACCCAGATGTCGCAGAAGACAAAAAAGAGGCAGAAGTAAAATTCAAAGAAATAAATGAAGCATATTCTGTTTTAGGTGATGAAGAAAAGAGGCACAATTACGACCAATTTGGACCAGAAGGTGCAAGTATGGGAGATATGAGCGACTTCATGGGAGGAGATTTTGGCTTTGGAGGCATGGGAGGTCTTGGCTCCATATTCGACATGTTCGGATTTGGTGCAGGAGCATATAATTCCCGTCCAGATAGAAATGCTCCTGTAAGAGGCAGAGATATGAGATATGATCTCGAGCTCACTCTTGAAGAAGCATTTTCAGGTTGTAAAAAAGACATCGAAGTTGAAACTCTCGTAACTTGTGGAGCATGTAAAGGAACAAAAGCTAAAAAAGGAACTTCTCCCAAAGTTTGTGGTGCTTGCGGTGGAACAGGTCAAGTAACAAAAGTTACAAAAAGTCCATTCGGTCAAATAATGACACAAGCTCCTTGTTCAAAATGTAAAGGTCAAGGTGTCAAAATTGATGAATACTGTGAAACCTGCCATGGTACAGGAAGAATGTCAAAAACAAAAACTTTGACAATAGATATACCTGCAGGAGTTGATACAGGTTCAAAAATAAGACTTGCAGGAGAAGGAGAAGGTGGCACAAATGGCGGAGATAGTGGCGATCTGTATGTAGTCATATTTATAAAAGAGCATGAAATTTTCCAAAGATCACGCAAAGACCTCTTTAGAGTTGAGCAAATAGATTTTCCACAGGCAGCACTTGGTGCCGAATTGACAATCGGAACTATAGATGGAGAAGCCAAATTAAAAATTCCAGCAGGAACACAATGTGATACAGTATTTAAGATAAAAGGAAAAGGTATGCCTGCTGTAAATGGAAGTAGCAGAGGAGATCTTTATGTAAAGGTTTGGGTTATGATACCTAAAAAATTAAATGACAAGCAGAAAAAAGCACTAAAGGAATTTGCCGATGCCTCTGGAAAAGACAACAAAGAAAAAGACAAGACATTTTTACAAAAACTAAAAAAAGCATTCACAGGAAAAGATTAAACTATGGAAAACAAAGCTGTTGAAATATGCAATTTAGGTGTTGAAGAATATAATAATGGGAATATTCAAAAAGCTATTGAATTATTCGATGAAGCTGAAAAATTAAATCCAAAATGTTTGGAAGCTATTTTGAATAAGTCGTCACTATTCCTAAAAGAAAAAAAATATGATCGTGCATTGGAAGAAGCAGAAAAAGCACTAAATATAAATGTTCGCTCATACAAAGCACTCTGTGCAAAGGCTGAGGCTTTACTTGCGACAAAAGATTATAAAAAGGCTGAAAAATATGCAGATTTAGCTTTAAAACATTCATTGAGAGAAGTAAGACCAATGATGATTAAAGCAAATGTCTCAAATGCTATTGGCAAAAAATCTGAAGCAGAAAAATATTATAATCTCATATTAAAAAAAGAGGCTAATAATATTGAAGCAATAAGAAATTTGCGTTCTCTCATTCTTTCTGAGAATAGATATTCAGAAGCAGAAAAACATGCAAGAAAGGCTATTGAAATCAGTAATGACAAAGATGACAAAATAGCTCTTATATATATTCTTGACAATATAAATAAAAACGATGCTTTTGAATATTGTAAAGAACAGGAAAAAGAACTTATTGATTCTCAATATTTCTGTCTTCTATATGCTAAATTATCTGAAGATTTAAACAAAATAGAAAAAGCTGTTGAATTATATAAAAAAATAGATTCTGATGAATCTAAAATAAAAGTAGAAATATTGTCAAATTCAGAAAATATAGAAAATCTTATAAAACTTATTGATAAATATCAAAATAATAATGATATTTACAAATACGCTTTTAAAAAGGCTATTGAACTTAAAGATACAGAAAAAATAACAAAAATCACAGATAAATTAATTGAAAGTGATATAATAAAAATAGATAAAAATATTTCAATATCTTTTGGGGCAATGCTTTTGACAAACAGATTTTTTGAATGTGCAAAAAAAATACTTGAGAATGAAGAGCTTAAAAATATTGAATCTTCCCTATTCCTTCAAACAATAGTATATATACAAGAAAACAATCCTATTGAAGGAGAAAAAAGAATAAGAGAAGCACTAAAACTAAATCCTCAAAATACGGCATATATTGAATATCTGATATTATTCTTATATGAAAATAAAAAATATGAAGAATTTATTGAGCAAACTAAGAATATTTTCAAAATATTAGATGGAGAAAATATATCTGAAGAACACAAAATCACAATAGCACAAAATATGATTTTGGTTAAAAAATTTAGTGAAGCTCTTGAAGTTTTGAATAGCATAACAACAGAAAATGAAAATGTCAAAAAAATGAAAGAACAATGTTTGGAAAAAACTGGAAAATAACGGAAATCAATTTTTGTTATTAATTTTGAAAATTATTATGAACTAAAAAAATTGATTTCCGTGTGAATTGGGGACTTACAATCAATCGAGATTTTGACAATAAGTCAAAACCTCGATTTTTTTTATATTTTTTAAAAATGACAGATTATGTCATTGTAATTTGATATAATAAATATAGAAGGAAAAATATTATTTTTAATAAAATTTTTAAATCTGAAAGGGGAAAATGAAATGTTAGCTTATGATATAACTTTACTTTTAAATCTATTATTTGTGTTAATGCTTTTCAGTGATTTTATAAATTTAAAACGAAATAATTATTTTAATAATGAAGATAATATAAATATTAATGAAGATGAAGAATTAACTAAACCTGAAAAGTTTTATAGAGATTTGGAATGCTATTTAGAAGAAATTAAACCTAAAAAACCTGATGAAAATAGTACTCTTGAAGAATTTAAAGCATGGAATGATTGGATTCTAAAACAATGCGAACAAGAAGAATATAAAAACCTTTACTCAGCATGGAAATATCATTTAAAAGATTCTGGAGTTAAATGGGAAGATATGTTAGAAGATTATAAACGAAAATATAAAAATAAATAAATCGGTAAAGTTTAATTTTATTGTCGAATGAGAATAACACGATTTTTAAACATTTTCACTTGAATTTTTGTTATTTATAATATAAAATAATAATATGAATATTTATTAAAAAGGAGGTTGTTATGGATACAATTATTGATACTGCTTCATATATTATCAAAAAATACAGAGAAATAACTGGTGAAAATCTTGATAAGATGAAGCTCCATAAATTGTTATATTTTACCCAAAGAGAAGCATTTGCAATAACAGGACAACCTGCTTTTGAAGGTATCTTAGAAGGTTGGAAATATGGACCAGTAAGTCCTGAAGTTAATAAAATTTATAATAGAAAAAAATTTTCAGTAAAAACGAAAGATATTTCAGATAAACTTAAATATATAATTAACAATGTGATTCTTGAATATGGTTCTCTTGCTTCTTGGAAATTAAGCGAAATTTCACATAAAGAAACTTCTTGGTTAAATTCAAGACAAGGATTAAAAAATACAGAAAATGGCAGTAATCCCTTAAAACTAAGTGATATAAGAGAAGATGCAAAAAAAATTCGTCCATATGATCATGTTTGGGATATGTATTATGACGAATTTGAAGATTACGATGATCAGGAGAAAAAATCTTGATTGGTGAAATAAGAAAAATTATTACTTCATTTTATGATCTTAAAAATAATAAGATGTCATTTAAATCAAGACCTGCGTTAATAATAGCAAAAGCAGATAAAAAAGATTATGTTGTTTTACCTATATCTACTATAACAAGAAAAGATAATCTTGTTTTAGAATACGACATTGAAATAGAACCTACAAAATATCCTAAACTAAATTTACAAAAAATATCTTATGTGAGAACACATAAACAAACGATAATACATAGTGCCGAAATTGGAGATTTTATAGGCGATATGAAAAATAATTATGAAGAATTATTTTTAGAGATACTGGAAAAAAGAGAAAAATTTAGTAAGTCAATAACGAATCAAGCATTGGAGTGAATTTAAAGGAAAAGAAGGATAAAACTAATATCAATAGAATAGTTAAATTATAATTCACAAAGCGATCGCTTTGTGAAGCACATATTCTCTGTTTAGGGAAAACTAAGTATTAGTCATTAAAGGGCGGACGCCAATAAAAGGCGTCCGCCCTTTTTTCAAGTTTTAACTCAAAATTAATTTTAAACAATTCAACTGGGGCTGTGAAAAAAATAAAATACGAAAATTATATAAAAAATACTTTTTTCACAGTTTCAAAAAAAACATAGGGAGGTTTTTATGAAAAAATTTTTAAAATTTGCCTACATGATTCTTTGCCTCATGTTTATAGGAACATTTACTGTTGCATGCGGTGGAGGCGGAGGAGGAGATTCTGCTTCAGGTGGTGGATTCGGATATTTTCCAGCAGGTGCAAATGGAAATGGTGGAAATGGGACAATAAATCCTATTTCACCAGATGCCGAATATTCTTTTGACAATACAAAAGAAGCCTCAGTCAGTTTTACTGACGGAAAAACAGAAAAAAATACCCCTACAATTTCTTCTTTAGAATCAACTCTTTCTGTTGAAATGCCTGATTCTTGGGAAATCACAGACACAAAAAATGTAGAAGGATTGACAAAAGGAAATTATAGACTTATAAATAATTGGCTTTATACCACTAATGATTCAGGTTCAGCTTCAGAGAAATTAACATTTAATCTTCCTGTAAATTCTGGAGAAAGAAGAACTGAAAAAGTCAAAATTAAATCAGGGGATAAAACATATACTTTAACTATTATTCAAGCAGGTTTTAAAGAAGACCCAGAAAAGAGAGGAAATATTTCAGCTGATAAAACATTATTTGAAGTAGATTCTCTTTCTTCAACAAATATAGATACAAGCCAAGCAATAAATAGTCCAACTAATTTCAATAGCAGAAAAGAGAAAGTAAAGATAACTGCTCCAAATTTTCAAGGTGAACTTAAAGTTTTAGGTGGTCAAGTACTTGATGTTTCTGGGGCTGTTGCTGTTGACAACTATAGAGTAGTTGATTTAACAATTTATGAAAATCCTCTTGGATATAGAGAAGTTAAAATTAGAATATTTGCAAATACAGACTATATAGACATAACAGTAAAACAAAAAGGAGCATTCGCAGTTGGAGAAGGAACAGAAGATAATCCATTCATAATATCAAATTTAGATGATTTAAATAAATTGTCTAAAGTTGGATTCTTAAGTGCTTTTGGTAATATTATGCTTGCAGATAAAAATTTTAAAATAAATTCTGACATATCAGGTATAACTTCTCCAATAAGATTACCTTATGGTCATAATGTAGGTAATGCTGTAAATACTGCAAGTAAAATTTGCACTATTGATGGAAATGGTAAAAAATTGACTGCAAATATAAATGTTACAGATGGAAATGCTTCATTATTTACTTATGGTAGTGGAATAATCAAAAATTTGACAGTAGCAGGAAAAATCACTGCTACAGGTAATAATGCTTATGCTTGTGGAATATTTGATAATAGCAACCTTGTTGGAGAAAATAAAATAAGTAATTGTACAAATGAAGCTGAAGTTACTGCTACTGGTGACTATGCTTCTGCTTATGGAATTTCTCCAAGCAACGCAGTAACAAATCTTAAAAATATAGTAACAAATTGTACTAACAAAGGTAAAATTACTGCTACATATAGAGCTTGTGGCATAGGTGGTTCTACAATAAGTGATTGTACAAATGAAGCTGATGTTACTACTACTGGTGAATATGACAGTCATGCAAGTGGAATAACAGACTCCTATAATGGAACTATAACAAATTGTACAAATAAAGGTAAAATTACTGCTTCTGGAAATTCTTATCCTTATGCTGGTGGAATCTCTGCTAATACTAATGAAGGAAGTGTAATAAGTAATTGTACAAATGAAGGAAATGTTACATCTTCACATTACGCAGGTGGAATTGTTGGTGATTCTTATAGATCAACAATAAAAAGCTGTCAGCATAAATCGGGAATTATAAAAGGCGAAGTTAATGAAGATTATAACTATTCAGGATATATTGCAGGTAATGCTTCAGACGAATCAGGATTAAAAATTTCAGGTTGTAAATACAAAAAGGCAACAGGCTCTACAGCAACAAAAGGAGTCGGAAATTATGAAGATTCTGAATCAGGCTGTACAAATGATGAAACAATATAATATATAACTAAAAAAGACAGTCAAATTCAAAATTGAATTTGACTGTCTTTTTTTATTATAAATTAAATACCAAATTTAGTAGATAACTAAATACAAAACACAAAACGGAACTGCAAGAGGAAGTTTTTTTTCACTCTTTCGCTACTTTTACTCCATTTACTGAATTTGCTCCCCAATTTGGATAACCCTTTTGCGATTTTAATTCTTCTCTATCTGTATAATTTATATTTGGAACACATTCAAAAGCATTTTCTGCAATGACTTTTACAGAATCAGGAATTGTCAAATTTAGAGATGTACAATCTGAAAAAGCATATGATTCTATCTTTTTTATACTTTTGGGAATTTCAAGAGATTGTAAAGATATACAATTTGAAAACATTCTGTTTTTTATTGTTTCCAATTTATCAGAAATTTTTACATCTCGCAATTTTCTACAATCTTCAAAAAGACCATCTCCAATAGTCTTTACACTATTTGGAATTATGATTTTCTTTAAAGATTGACAAGAAGCAAAAACCCGCTCTCCCATTTCAGTTACACTATCAGAAATTTTGATACTTTTTAAACCATAAAAACACTCAAAAAAAGCCTTATCTCCTATTTTAGTAACAGTATTTGGAATTTTTACTTTTTTTAATCGTGAACAAAATTCAAAAGTACTCTCTTGTATCTCTGTTATAGTTTCAGGAAGAATCATAGTTTCCAAAGAAGAACAGGCAAAAGCATAACTTCCTATCTTTGTAACAGAATTTGGAATTTCTATTGTTGGCATTCTACACCAAGAAAATGATCCACTTCCTATTTCAGTTACAGTCTCTGGAATAACTATATTTCTTAATGAATGACATTCAAAAAAAAGACGGTCTGCTATTTTTGTTACTCCATAAGGAATATACAATTCTTTTAACTTATAACAATAATAAAAAGCCTCTTCTCCAATTTCTGTTATAGTATCTTTACAGTAATAAAAATTTTCAATATCTACCTTTTCCAAATTATAACAAAGGTCAAAAGCAAATGGTTTAATTTTAGTTATTCCAAGGGGAATTTTTACACTTTTTAATGATTCACAATGAAGACAAGCCATTTTTCCAATAGAAGTTATTTTATACTTTTTGCCTTCATATTCATAAGTTGCTGGAATATCTAAATGCTCTACTTTTTCTTTATTTTTATAAAGTATTACTTCTTTATCCTCTGCGTATTCTTTATATTCTCCCAATCTTTCTACTTCATAACCGAGCTGTCTAAATATATCATCATTTAATTCAACTTCAATGTAACCATCTTTTGTCTCACTTTTAACCCCATTAATTGCCTTTGCCCACCAAGGTGAACCTTCTAAATTACCATTATAATTTACATTTAGAACATCTTTAAAAGACTTTTCTCCTATTCTAAATACAGTATCAGGGATAGTCAAATTTAGAGAAGTACAGCCACTAAATGCCTCGTCTCCCAATCGATGTAATTCTTTAGGCATATGTATTTCCTCTAAAGATGTACAATTTGCAAAAGACTCATATCCGATAGTATAAACATTATCTGGAAGATAAACTTTCTTTAAAGAAGTACAATTTTTAAAAGCAGAATAACTTATTTCTACTACTTTTTGAGGAATAGATATACTTTCTAAAGATGTGCAATTTGCAAAAACAGAAGCCCAAATAATTGCAAGATCATTTGAAAGAACTATATTTTTCAAAGATGTACAAGATTCAAAACCAGAATTTGCTATATAACCAACACTATCAGGAATTACAATATCTTTTAAAGAAGTACAATATTTAAAAGCCTCTTCGTCTATTCCATCAACTTTATCAGGAATAATTAAGTCTTCCAATGATTTACAATTATAAAAAGTATATTTTTGTATACTTTCCAAATTTTTAGAAAGAGCTACATCTTTTAATGATTCACAATTTTTAAAAGCAGATTCCCCTATTTCTAATACAGAATCTGAAATTGTTACACTTTTTAAAGAAGTAGAATTTGCAAAAGCAGATTTCCCTATTTTTAATACAGAATTTGGAATGGTTACACTTTTTAAAGAAACAGAATTTGCAAAAAAATTATTAGCAATCCCTGTTATTGTATATTCTATTCCATTATAATTATATGTTGATGGAATTTCTAAATATTCTACAGGTTCACCATTTTTGAAAATTGCAAATTTATCATCTAGTCTGTCTATTTCATAACCCAATATTTTTAATATTTCATCAGTCAAATCTGCATAAAATTTATTTTCACTTAAAAAATTAATCCCTTTTAATGCACTACAATCCTCAAAAACACCTATTCCCATTTTTTTGATATTTTTGGGAATCTCAACTATTTCCAATGATTTACAATTAGCAAAAGTATATTTTTTTAATTCTTCTAATTTATTTGAAAATTTTATATTTTTTAATTTTTCACAACCTAAAAAAGCCTTCTCACCTATTGTTTGCACACTATCAGGAATTTCAACTGTTTCCAAAGATTTACAATTAGTAAAAGCAAATTCACCTATTTCAGTAATTTTATTTGAAATGGTTATTTTTTTTAGCGAAAAACAATCATTAAAAAAGCCAAAAGGAATCTTTTTAAAATTATCTGGAATGATTACATTTTTTAATGAAAAACAACCATCAAAAACACAATTACCTATTTTTTTAACACTTTTTGGAAGTTCAAGAGATTGTAAAGATTCACATTCAATAAAAGCATCATCACCAATTTCTTTTAGATTATTTGGAATTTTTACTCTTTTTAAGTTAATACACCCATAAAAAGCAAAATCTTTTATTTTTGTTACACTATCAGGAATAACTATTTCTTTTAACGATCTACAACTCTCAAAAACACAACTAGATAATTCTTTTAAATTACAAGAAAGAGAAATTTTTTCTAAAGAATTACAATTATCAAAAGCATATTCTTTTATTTTTATAACACTGTCAGGAATGACTATTTCCTTTACTAACAAACAAAGACGAAAGGCTCTCTTTTTAATATTTTTTACTGTATCTGGAATAGTTATTTCTTTTAAACCAGCACAATAAGCAAAAACCTCTTTTCCAATAGAAGTTATTTTATATTTTCTACCTTCATATTCATAAGTAGCTGGAATGTCAAAAATTCTTATTTCCTTGCCGTTTTTTAATATTGCAAGATATTGCTTTAAAGAAAATTTTAGATAAAATTTTCCAGAATTTTTCCTTTTCCATTCCTTCCATTTAAATTCATAACCTAAATGATTCAAAACTTTTTTATCTAATTCAACTTCAATAAAATCAGTCATTTATATTTCCTTTCTATAATTTCTTAATTATATTATAACATATGACAATGACAAAATATGTCATTTCAAAAAAACTAACCAAATTATTTAACAGCCTAATTAATAAATGTTAAAAGTTATTTCTATCTATTTTTTAAATTTATAACTTTTAGAAATTATATAAAAAAATATAAAATATTGTTTGTAAATGACATAATCTGTCATCTTAATTTGATATAATAAACATAGAAGGAAAAAGGGTAAAAAATAAAAATAGGATATTGTTTTCAAATTTTTTTTAAAGCTGAAAGGAAAAAGTGAAATGTTAGATTACAATAATATAATTTTATTTGTGAATTTATTACTTGTTTTAATGCTTTTCAGTGATTTTATAAATATAAAACGAGAAAATTATTTTAATGATGGAGATAATATAAATATTAATAAAGACGAAGAATTAACTAAACCTGAAAAGTTTTATAGAGATTGGGAATGCTATTTAGAAGAAATTAAACCCCCAAAACCTAATGAAAATAGTATTATTGAAGATGTTCAAGCATGGAATGATTGGATTGAAAAACAATGCGAACATTCAGAGTATAAAAACCTTTATTCAGCTTGGAAATATCATTTACAAGATTCTGGAGTTAAATGGAAAGATATGTTAGAAAATTATAAACGAAAATATAAAAATAAATAAAAATGAAAATTAAATGAATAAAATATATATCTTATATCTAAAAAGAAGGAGAAAATTAACATCAATAGAATAGCTAAATTATAGTTCACAAAGCGATCGCTTTGTGAAGCACATATTCTCTGTTTAGGGAAAACTAAGTATTAGTCATTAAAGGGCGGACGCCAATAAAAGGCGTCCGCCCTTTTATGGTTTGTTGCTAAAACACCAATTAGCCTCAGGCGAGGTCATTGCGAGGGAGCTATGACAAAGTGGCAGTATACAGGATATATTGGATAGTTTATAGCAATTTTTAAATATGCAAAAATAAGTTTACCAACACGCCCTCATTTTAACAATAGATATATAAAAGTTAAAAATTTCAAAAATTCAAAAAAAGGAGGTGAAAAAAAATGGATAGTGGATTAAGTGAGATTGATAAATTAGGAAACAAATTAGAAGGTATTCTTCGTAAATATCTAAATTGTGGCTACGGTGACTTTGAAGTTAAATCAAATGATAATTTAACAATGCTAAATTGGAGAAGTCCAATATTTTTTGCTTTAGGTGATAAATATGGTAAATCAAATAACGATCCCAAAGTAAAAGAAACTATAGATAACTTTTTAGAAATTTTTACTGGTAATAGCATAAACGATATTGTAAAAAATTTTGAATATTACAATTTAAATTCAACTAAAGAAGCATATCAAAAAATTGAAGATATTATAAACGAATTAGAAAAAGTTCTAAAATAAATTATTTAATACAACACAAAGAAGGTGTAATAAATGTTTCTTATTTTTGGATTTCTAAATGACATTTTTGGAGATAGTGAAGAAAATAATCTTAAAAAAAATTCTCATAGTCGTTTCTCCTTTGAAGAATTTACTAGAGTCAGTTGGCAGGAGCATATCAATGATTTTACTAAAATGGTAGGTTACCCTTCTGACTCTGAAAAAAAATTTACAATACCTAAAACAACTACTCTGTATGGTGGTAAATCTGAAGGATATATAGATGAAATAGGAAGCGATTTCTTAAAAAGTATGTTTCGACCAAGTGATTCCTTAAGAAAACTTTATGAAGAATATCAAAGAAAATGTCGCATCCCCATAAAAAGTTGGTTTGGTCTAATAGAAACAATAATCATTCCAAATTCTGTAACCAAAATAAAAGAAAATGCATTTAACAATTCTGAAGGCTATACAAGAAACTTAAAAAATATCATCATTCCTGATAGTGTTACAGAAATAGGTTCTGGTGCTTTTTACAATATTCAACACATTGAATATCACGGTTCAGCAAGTGGTGCCCCTTGGGGAGCAAAATCTATGAACTAATAAATAGTTCCAATTAGCAAACTTACAGAACACAAAATCCCTCTTGCGGAGTATATATGCAGGAGGGATTTTATTTTTATGCCATCGTTAGTGCCATTGCTTGTATCTCTGCAAGTTCCAATGTTGTTGCTTCCGCAATCTTCTCTAAAGGAAGACCTATTTTTAATAAATTTTTTGCAGTTTTCCAAAGTCCATTCTTCTCTCCAATTTTTTCGCCTTCAAGAATACCAACTTTTTTGCCAGCTTCAATCCATTCAGATTTTGATTCATTTATAATTCTTTGTACATTATCTTTATATATAGCTTCCACTTCCTTAAAACCTCCCTCTGTTTGTTTTAAATATAATGCAGGTTTTCGTAACTCATCACATAACATCTCATCAGGATTTACACATTTTAAATCATGAACAATTTTACCAATATCTGTTGAAATATCTTCAAACTCGCCATTTATGTAACGTTGAATGTGATACAATTCTTGACCTTTTTTGAATATATCTTTTTCAGCTATAAATATAACATAAGTTTCACTAAGCGATCTAATATCTTCGCCTTTTTTCAAAGCATTTGAATCAATAGAACTGCTATAATATCTCGCACGAACTGCAACAGCTCCTTCACTGCTTCTTTGAATCTCTATGTTAAATCTACGCTTAACAGTCCCATCTTCTGCCAATTCTTCACAATAAAAATCAAGGCGAATTCCCCTACCTCCGACATTATCTATAACCTTTTGAATTTCCATATTCCTAACAATTATAAAAGGATTTTTTAGAAATTTTCTGATCAAATATTCAGCAGGTTTATAGGTCTTATTCTGCAAAAATGCCCTAAAATAAGTATCTGAAAATAGAGAGGCATTTTTTATGTAGTCCCTTAAATCTTGTGTGTTAATTTGTATTTCTTCTGCCATTTTTTTTAATCCACCTTATTTTTATTATAGCAAAATAGAAAAAATAATGCAACTCCTCAATGGGGAAGAATCAAACCAAAATCCCTCTTGCGGAATATAATTTCTGCAAGAGGGATTTATATTTGTTAAATTTTTCGGTAAATGTTATTTGAAACATTATTTATTCCTCAAGTTTATCAAACAATGCTTCTAAATTATCAAAAACAGGCTGTTTTCCATTATTAATATTTTCTTTTAATTGGTTTATTTCATCTTGCAATTCATCTAAATATTTCTTTGGATAGACAACAACAGGAACAATACAGATCATACCATCTTTTTCAAAAATCTCTAATTTATCACCTTCAGAAATTCCAAGAGAAGAAACTATACTTTTAGGTAAAGTTATCTGTGATTTTGCTCTAAGTTCAGTTATCATAAATCCTCCTATTTTTAGAAATTCCTACTTTCATACTTAATTTTAAATTATTTCAATAAATTTGTCAATAAAAACAAAATCCCTCTTGTGTAATATATCCGCAAGAGGGATTTTGCTTTTACAATCTGATATCTAAATGCTTTTCCCAGTCAGTAGGAAAACTTATTCGTTTCAAATCAATATAAGGAGAATATTTTTCAATCAATTTCTTTAAATTTTTAAAAAACAAATTCCAAGTTTCATCATTGGGGCGAAGATATTTCATTGCTAAAATAACAAAATACACACCATAAAATTTTACATTTGGAATTTTATCAATATCAATAATTTCAGGTTTTGTTGAAAATAAACGATTATAAATACGAGAATTATGAGCAACAATATTTCTCAAAATACAACAAGAATGTATCCAACTTGAAAACATTGACATAGAAGGCTTACAGTCTTTATTATTTCTATTTTTAAATTTATAATTTTCTACAAGCAAGCTAAAAGCATTTCCTTTTCCTGTTTTCATATTTTTTATTAATTTTGACAAAATACCAAAAGAAAGAATTTCTACTATAGCCCAAATCGGAATTTGTCCATCATGATTATCTAAATGATGTTTTATAAAAACATCATTTGATCGAACTATTTCAGAAGAAATTATAGATAAATTTTTCCAATAATTTTGTTTATCACTACATATACAAGGATTGTATAAAATCAATGGGTCATTATAAATCCTCAATAGAGAATCTAAAAATCTCACTCTTAAAGCCACTTCAATCTTAGACAAGATTGAAAAAATTAACTCTGAAAATTCTCTATCAAAATAATAAATATTTAATATGTTAGAAAATTTTGTATTATCTTTATATTTTTTATTATTTTTATCATAAAACGGAAAAGAATATCCACGAAGGCGATAATAACTAATAATATTCAATAAATCTAAAACTTCATCATCGGAATCAATAATCATTCCTGCATTTTTATATGCCTGTAATTGTTCTTGAATAGATAAAACTTTTTTGGGATAAATATTCATAAAACAATTTTTCCTCAAAAATAAAACGTCCCATCGGTTTGAGCTGTATTAACTTTCGTTAACCTTAAGCTTGACGGGATCTGTTATCTATTGTATAACATTTTTTAAAATTTTTGTCAATATAACTCTGAAAATTTATCATTATAATTTTTCCTCAAAATAAAAAAGGCCCATCGGTTTGAGCTGTGTTAACTTTCGTTAACCTTAAGCTTGACGGGATCTGTTAACTATTATATACCATATATTCTATTTTTTGTCAACTACAACAAAAAAGCTCTTGCAGAGATACTCCGCAAGAGCTTTTACTCACTCTAATTTTTAATCAAAATCATACAAATATGGCTTGTCTTTCTTTTCCTGCAATGCCTGATATACTCTATCTGCTGTGAACGGCCATTCTTGCATCCAAACTCCAACAGCTTTATAAATAGCTATACCAATAACAGCAGCAGCTCCATTTGTACTGATTTCAGAGACAGATTTTCCGCCATAAGGACCTAAATGCTCATCTACACCTATAAGCTCGCATTTAAAATCTTTTGGAAGATCTCTGAACATAGGCACTTTATAATCTGCAAAATTTGGATTATGGCATTTGCCAGTCTTTGGATCAAAAGTCATAACTTCCATTATAGAATGTCCGATTGATTTTACAACTCCTCCATAAACTTGACCAAGTGCCAATTCAGGATTGATAGGTGTTCCACATTCTTGGATTCCATAATATTTATCAACAGTTACTTCACCTGTTCTTGTGTCAACACTTACCTCTGCAAAATGAGCTCCATAAGGAATAGGAGCTTCTTCTGTTGTGAAATGTCCTCTTGAAATAATTTGTCCAACACCATTTCCTGATTGTGTCCTATATGCTATCTGTGCATAAGTTAAAGAAGCCTCTTTGTTATCTTTCTTTCTAATGATTCCCGGATATTCCATAACCAAATTATCTACATCTGTTTCTAAAAACTGTGCAGAAATTTCAAGAAGTTTTTTCTTCATATCCTCAGCAGCTTTATATGCTGCCATTCCGCTAAAATATGTACCAGATGAAGCATAAGCACCGACATCAAAAGGTGTAACATCAGTATCTGATGATAAAATTGAGAAGTTCTCTATATCAGTGCAGAGCATTTCTGAAGCTACTTTTACAGCAAGAGTATCAAGACCTGTTCCCAAATCTGTTCCACCCATTAAAATCATAAAAGTGCCGTCATTCATCATTTTTATTTCAGCATTTGCAGAATCTATACCTGGTAGACCAGAACCTTGTTGAATTATTGCAACTCCCCTACCCTTTTTAATATAAGGATTCTCAGAAGGAACAATAGGCTTATCCCAACCGATTAATTCGGCTCCTCTATCAAGACATTCTTTTAATCCACAAGAACTAATCCTCTGAGCGATACCTTCTTGACCTTCACCAAGTGATTTTAATATCTCAAGGAAATCGCCCTTTTTGACCATATTTTGTCTCAAAAATTCAAGTTGATCAATTCCAAGTTTTTCTGCAAGTTCTGCCAAAGCCATTTGAACGGCAAAACTTCCCTGTGGAGCTCCATATCCCTGATATGCTCCAGAAATTATGTTATTTGTATAATATGTACTCACATCATAGTGCATATTTTCACATTTCAAAAGTGGCAAACTTTTTGAACAGGCATTCATTGGAACTGTCAAACAGTGGTTACCATAAGGTCCAGTATCTGAAATTTCTCTCAAATCTATAGCAGTAAGTTTTCCGTCTTTGGTTGCTCCTGCTTTAATTCTAAAGAACATTGTATGACGAACTCTTGCATTTAAGAATTCTTCTTCTCTTGTCATCTCATAATATGCAGGCATACCTGTCTGCCAAACAACCCATGCGACAATATCCTCTTGAACAAGGTCTTGCTTTGCTCCATAAGCTCCGCCAACTCTTTCTTTAATAACATGGATTTTATTTTCTTTAACACTAAGAAGATTTGAAAGAATTCTTCTCAAATGCCAAGGAACCTGAGTTGAAGCTCTTAAAACAAGTCGTCCACCTTCCATATAACCAAAGCAACGATGTGTTTCCATTGGTGTACAGTGAACTCTTGTTGTTCCATAATCTCTTTCAACAATGACATCTGCTTCTTCAAATCCTTTTTTGACATCACCTATTCCACCGTCATTGTGTGCAGCTCTGTTTGTCTTTGGGTCTTGACCAATAGGAAGAGGATCAACAGAAATATCTCTGTCTTGAATCAAAACTTCGGATTTTTTAGATTCAAAAGGATCGAATATTGCAGGTAAAATCTCATATTCTACCTTAATTAAATTTACAGCTTTTTCTGCTATTTCTGCAGTTGTAGCAGCAACTATTGCAACTCTATCTCCCAAATAACGAAGTGTTCTGTCTAAAAGTCTAAAATCATAAGGAGAAGGCTCTGGAAAACCCTGACCAGCCGTATTATATGGACGGTCTGGAACATCTTTATATGTTGCAATATATTCGACTCCTTCGAGTTCTTCCGCTTTTGATGTATCTATACTCTTAATAAAAGCATGTGCATAAGGACTTTTCTTTACTTTTATTATAAGTGCATCTGAAGTTACCATATCACCAACATAAGCAGGATCTGCTTTTACGAGCTTTGGACCATCAACTTTTTTGGCTGGTTTTCCTACAGCTCTAAGATCATCTCTAAAAGTCTTGTGATCATCAAATGATTCTTTTTTTAGAATATTCAATACATTTAAATATTGTTTATATCCTGTACAACGGCACATATTACCTGAAAGATAATCTTTCATATCATCTTCTGTTGGGTCTTCTATGTTATCATACAATTCTTTTACAGCTAACATCATACCAGGTGTGCAGTGTCCACATTGAACAACTCCTGCTTCAAGAAATGCTTTCTGAATTGGGTGCAATTCATTACCTTTCGCAAAACCTTCTGTTGTAAAAATCTCGTCATTATCATCTAATTGACCAAGTCTAACTTGGCAAGAGTTAACCTTAACACCATTTAAAATGACACTACAAGCACCACAATACCCAGTGCCATCACAATCTGTTCTTATAGATAAAAGATGATTTTTTTGTAAGACCTTTGCAAGAGGAAGCATTGGGTCTCCAGTCAAAGTTTTCTTTTTTCCATTGAGTGTAACTTTTATTTTCATTCTACTGAATCCCCCTTTACTGCAGATGTCAAAATATCTTCAAGAAAAGCCGAAACAAGAGATTTTCTAAAATCGCCACTTCCACGAAAATCATTTCTTGCAGGGGGCATTTCATTTAATTTTTCCGATATTATTTTGCGTAAATCAGTATCCGTGTAATCTTTGCCTTCAAGAAGTTTTTCCAATTCATAAAGACGCATTGATTTATCATAAAGACCACCAACAGCAATTCTTATGTTTTTCATTGCAACGCCTTCAGGTCTAAAGAAAACAGCCACTTTAATAATAGGCAGATCATTAGAACTTCTTGCATATCTCTTTGTTTTGAAAAAGAAGGGTTCATGATCTTCTTTTAAAACGAGTTGTTTTATAAGCATTGTCTTTGAAGGAGGATTCTCATAATATTCCTCTATAGGGTCTAAATGTTCTCCATCAGGGGCTTCATATAAAATCTCTGCATCGAGAACAAGAAAAAGAGGTATAAAATCACTTCTTGTATATCTTGAAGCAATAATTCCTCCGACTGTAGCCATATTTCTTATATTTTTAGAGACAATATGGCATGATTTTACGATCTCACTCAATGGCAAATTGTCCGCCAAAATGGGATTTTTTGTCATCTCTGTCATTGTAACCATAGAATCTATATATATATAACCATTTTTTCTTTCAATATTCTTCAAACCCAATTTTTTTAAACAAATCAAATTCTTTGAACCTGTATTTTTAGTCCAAGAATTAAGGGTTGTTCCACCACCAAGAAAAAATGTCTTCTTAGTTTCTTCTTTTATCTTAATAGCTTTTTGTATTGTATCAGGAATAAAAAATTCAGAACTCATTTATATCCTACCTATCCTCCTTCCCTATTTTACAAAAAAACACTACTTTTTTAATTTTTGATAAGTCAAGGTTTTACCTTTTTTAATTTGAGATTTTTTTAATCTATTTCAATAACAAGTTTTATCCTTTGAATTTTTAGGTGAAGGTAAGGAAAGAGAAGGAAAATATTTGCAAGAATTGAAAAAAATGTACAACATACTTAAAATAATAGGGGTAATTACGACAAAATGACTATACCAGAAGCTATAAAATTTATAGTCGATCAAAATGACAAGAAACTTCTGACAGATTCAAAAAGATTTAAATCATATTTATTAGACCTATGCTCAGACAATCAAAAAGAACTGAAAATAATAAACAGAGCATTAGATGATAGAATTTTAGAAAGAATCTTTGGCAATGAAAGAGACAATGTAAAAATATCAAGGCTAAGAGATGAATTCGAAGTCCAAGGAATGTCTGAATCTTGGAGCGAGTTTATTATAGGTTCATTTGCAAGTGTTTTAAGTTGGAATTATAAACAAAAAGAAACAACAGAAAATAATATTTCCAAATCAAATCAAAAATTTTCAAATACAGCTAATGATTTTCACAATTATTTAAAACTTGCTGAACAAGGCGATCCTGAAGCACAAAATAAAATTGGGGATATATACCGACTTGGTCAAGGTGTAAAAACAGATTATAAAGAAGCTGTTAAGTGGTATAAAAAATCAGCAGAACAAGGCAATGCCTATGGTCAATGCTATTTAGGTTATATGTATGAAAATGCTTGTGGTGTAGAAAAAAACTATAAAGAAGCTATTAAGTGGTATAGAAAATCTTTCAATCAAGGCAATGGACAAGCACAATATTTTCTTGCTTGTTTTTACAAAGATGGAAAAGGTACCGAAAAAGATTATGAAAAAGCTGTAAAGTATTACAAAAAAGCAACTAAACAAGGGATAATAGAAGCATATAAATGCCTTGGTGATATGTATAAAAATGGATATGAAGTTGAAAAAGACGAGGAAGAAGCAGATAAATATTACCAAAAAGCTATAAAATTATTGAAGAAATCTGCAGAAGAAGGTAACTTTGAATCACAATGTTTTCTTGGTGATATGTATTTAGAAGGTGAAGGTGTTGAGAAAAACTATAAAAAAGCTATAAAATATTTCATAGAATCTGCTAAACAAGGTTATGCACCAGCACAAAATAATCTTGGATATATGTATTATAATGGATATGGAGTTGAAAAAGATTATACATTAGCTCTTAACTGGTACAAAAAAGCTGCTAAACAAGGTTCTTCAGAAGCACAAAATAACTTAGCTGTAATATTCTATCAAGGTGATTTTGGGATTGAGCAGGACTATGAAGAAGCATTTAAATGGTTCAAAAAATCTGCCAAGCAGGGAAATGCAAATGCTCAAAAATTACTTGCTCAATTTTATAAACATGGATTAGGTATTGAGCAAAATCTTGAAGAAGCATTTAAATGGTTCAAAAAAGCAGCAGAAAATGAAGATTCTGACGAAAATGCCCAAGCACTTCTCGGTAATTGCTATGAATATGGTACAGGAACACTAAAAAATTATAAAGAAGCCATAAAGTGGTACACAAAAGCGGCTAATAATGGAGATGGAGAAGCACAAGCTTTTATGGGCTTATATCATTCAGGTATTTCAAATTATTTAGGTGGCGGTTCAGTAGATTATGAAAAAGCATTAAAATTTGCAAAACAATCTGCTGAACAAAAAAATAATATTGGAGAATATTTACTTGGATATTTTTATGAATATGGCATATGTGTTCCTATTGATTATGATAAGGCTAAAGAGTATCTAAAAATGTCTGCTGATCAAGGTAATAAACATGCTATAGAAGAATTAAAATATTTAAAAGAAAAAACAACAGATTATATAGAGAAAGAATCAAAACAAAAAATAGAAAATTCCAATTCTTTTAAAACTGCTTTCGTCGGAGATTATATAGAATTTGGCAATTATCCACAGACTATGGATGGTGAAGTTCAGCCTATAGAATGGAAAGTATTGGCAAAAAAAGGTAATAAAATCCTTGTTATTTCAAAATATGGTCTTGATGCAAAGCGTTTTGATGATAATTCAAATGATTGGGCAAGTAGTGAAATTCGCTATTGGTTAAATGATAAATTTTATAATAAAGCCTTTACTGAAAAAGAGAAAAAATCTATAAATCTTTCTAATCTTTCAGATGTCGGTACAAGTGATAAAGTATTTTTGTTGAGTAAAGAAGAGGCAGAAAATTATTTTGTTAATGATAAGGTAAGAAGATGTAAAGCAACTGAATATGCTGTGAAAAATGGTGCTTTTGTAGATGATAATGGTTATAGTTGGTGGTGGCTTCGTTCTCCGAATTTTGGTTATTATAGTTCTGATTATGTTTATTATGTCAATAGTCTTGGCTTTGCTGGTAATTTCCGCAATGCTGATTCAGACGATCGACTTGTTCGCCCTGCTTTATGGATAAATATTTAATTTTTAAATTATTAATTTGGTTTACTCATAAATTTACATAAATTACCACTAAACACCACACAACGATCGTTCGATAAAATTCGTTCGGTCGTTTTTTTTTCGCCCTATTTTATCCAATTCTCTCTTCAATTTCTCCTATTTTGCCTTACTTCATATCTTTAATCTATATTTGATTCGCCAAAGAATATTTATTAGTCTAAAAAGAAATATATATCCCTCTTGTATTTTTTTATATTTATGTTATAATTAAAGAAAAAATGGAAAAATAATGAAAGATAAAGACCTACTAAAATTATTTCTAAAAAATGGTTGGAAAGAAAAAAGAATACACGGAAGTCATCACATATTAGAAAAAGACGGTCAAACAGAAGTTATTCCAATTCATGGAAAAGATGTTCCTAAAGGATTATTAAACGATATTTTAAAGAGAACAAATCTAAAATTTTAAAATTGGAGAAAAATATTATGAAATTAATTTATCCTGCAATTTTTCATAAAGATGAAAATTCTTACTGGATTACTTTTCCTGACTTGATAGGCTGTCAAAGTTTTGGAGATACTATTGATGAGACATTAGAGAATGGAAAAGAGGCTTTAGAAGGCTATTGTCTCAATATTTTAGAAAACAATAATAAATTACCTACTCCATCTAATATACAAGATGTGAAAGTAGAAAAAAATTGTTTTTCTACTTTAGTTGATGTAAACATAAAAATTAAATCAAATAAATCTGTAAGAAAATCAGTTAGTATTCCAACTTGGCTAAATGATTTAGCCATAAAAAAAGATGTTAATTTTTCAAATGTTTTAAATGAAGCCCTTTTTCAGAAATTAGTAAAAACCACATAGTTTTACAAAAAATCCCCCCACTAAAAAACAACGATCGTTCGATAAAATTCGTTCGGTCGTTTTTTATTTTTTGTCCACAATATAAACAAAACAAAAAATTTTACAGAAACTTCTCCATTTTTCAATATTCATAAAAAATTAACAAAAAATCATCTTTTTTAACAAAAAAGTAAGCATAAAGTTAATATTAAAATGTTATAAATAAAGAAAAAAAGGGGTAAAAAAAAATGCTTTATAATTTTTACAGTATGGCTATAATTGGACTTGATGCTCATGAGATAAGGGTAGAAGTTGATATTTCAAATGGCCTTCCCAAAACAACAGTTGTTGGTCTTCCAGACAAGGCTGTAAATGAATCTAAAGAGAGGATTTTTTCAGCATTGAGCAATTCTGGTTTTGAATATCCTTGTAAAAAAGTAACCATAAATTTAGCACCTGGTGATCTGAGAAAAGAGGGATCGCTTTATGATTTACCAATAGCTACTGGGATAATAAGTGCAATGGAATATATAGAAGTCCAAAAAGACAAAAAATTTTATTTAGCAGGTGAATTATCACTTGATGGTCTTGTTAGAAAAACAAATGGAATTTTATCAATGGCTTCAAAAATTGCAAAAATTCCAAATGCCGTTTTTATTTTACCTTATGAAAACAAAGATGAGGCATTACTTGCCGAAAATATAACAATATATCCAGTAAAAACATTATATGAAGCAGTCGAAGCATTAAAAGGAGAGATTGAACCAATAAAATCAAAGACAGGTAGAGAAATTTTTTCTGAAGAATCGACAAAATATGATGTTGACTTTGCAGATGTAAAAGGTCAAAAGTTGGCAAAACGAGCTATAGAAACGGCTGCTTCAGGAAATCACAATCTTTTGATGATTGGTCCTCCTGGATCAGGAAAAACTATGTTGGCAAGAAGAATCCCAACAATATTGCCACCGATGACTTATGATGAAGCATTTGAGGTAACAAAAATTTACAGTGTAAAAGGATTACTTCCCAAAAATTCATCAATAATAAGAGAACGACCTTTCAGATCGCCTCATCACTCGCTTTCCTATGCAGGACTTATAGGTGGAGGTTCAATTCCTACACCTGGTGAGATAAGTTTTGCACACAGAGGCGTTCTATTTTTAGACGAACTACCTGAATTTGAAAGAAATATTCTCGAGATGTTGAGACAACCACTCGAAGACGGAAAAGTGCTGATTTCAAGGGTCAAAAATTCAATAAGTTTTCCTGCCTCTTTTATGTTGATAGCCGCAATGAATCCCTGCCCCTGTGGATATTATGGCGATCCCACTAAAAAATGCGAATGTTCACCATTGAGAATTAAAAAATATATGTCCAAAATATCTGGTCCAATACTCGACAGAATAGACATAAACACAGAAGTAGCACGCCCTGAAAGCAAATATTTTTCATCAACAGAAAAAGAAGAATCTTCAGAGGAGATAAGAAAAAGAGTTGAAGAATGTAGGGATATTCAAATAACACGCTTCAAAAAAGAAAAATTTAAATACAATTCAGAAATACCTGCAGGTCTTTTGTCAAAAGTATGTAAGACGACTTCACTTGGAGAAAAACTTTTATATAAGACGATGGACAGCTTGGGATTTACTGCAAGAGCCTATGGTAGAATATTGAGGCTTGCAAGAACTTTAGCAGATATGGAAAAGAAAGAAATTATTGATGACAACCACATAGCAGAGGCTATACAGTACAGAATACACGACAGAAAATATTTTTAAAAATGGATTTCATCAAAGGAACAAGATTACATAACACGAATTATAATGTAAATTCATTCAAAAGAGGGATAATTTTATGAATTTAAAAGAAGCATTCCAAGCTCAAAACAAAATAAATAATTTGCTTGAATATATAACAGATTATTTAGATAATGAAAGTAACATAATGACAATTACAGAAAAACATCTAAAAAGCAAAGCTGTAAGTGGTCAGCAAGATGAAACAATAGATTGTGATGATCAAAAAGAAGAAGATTTTGATATAAACAAATTAGTTGTTATCTATCAACAATTGATGAAAGAAAAAGAAAAACTGAGTGATTCAATAGCAAAAGCTAAAGAAAAAATGGATTTCAATTTAGATTCTGCTGTTGATTTGAACAAAAGCCGTCATTCTTTTATAGCAACTCTAAAATATATGGCAGGTAAGAAAAGTTCTCACAAATTACAAAAAGGACAAGGACACGGCTATATTATAAATAATGAAGGTACTCCAACTTCTTACTCATATGATGTTGACAAAATAATGACGATAAATTATGACAGAAACAAAATAAAAGATATCATAACAAAACTGAATCAAGAGTCCAATCAAATTTCTCAAAAAATAGATAAGGTACTCATAGAAACAGAAGTTGATTATATTCCAAGTTTTGACATAAACACTGAAAGAAAGCTCATAATCGAAGAGCTACTCGAAAAATAACAAAAAAATAAAGACCAATCATTTTGGGAGGGGCAGAGGACTTATGAGATCTGGTTCAGGTGCAGATGAACTATGAAGCTGCATAACACCACTTAATGGTTCTCCTCTTTTAAGTCATGCACGACTACTCAATCAATATAAAGCAACGAAATTATATTGATTCATACAAACCTTATTCGCTCCATTAAGTTCGATATAGCCCTAAGACAAAAAGTCAAAATTTCAATATATCACACGGCACGATATATCCAAATGACGCTTCTCTTGCCCTTTCATTTCGGGTAAATGTAAATGATCTAAAACTCTTTGGATTGTTACTTTTTTTTAACAGTCCTTTTTTACAAAAAAAACTCCCTATATTGTATTTATTTACAAATATAGGAAGTTTTTAAATTAGATCAAATTTGACTTCTGTCTCTCCTAAAATGATTGGTCTATTTTTTTTCTGTATTATCTCTTTCATTAATGAAAACAAGCACTGTGGATTTTCACGGTGCTTGTTTACTAAACTTTGTGTTATTCTTTTTTTCCGCCAAACATCGACATAAATTTTGTTATTACATTTGCCTCTGTTTTCATAATAGCCTTAAATGTAGCTTCTTTAAGCCACATACCACCACATTTTTTGCATTTTGCAACAGAAAAATTGTGTAGTTTTACTACTTTTAATTCCTCTGTTTTGCAGTCAGGACACATTCTTATTTTTGCTTCTTGTTCTTTTTTATTTTCTTCTTTTAATTCTTTCTCTTTCTTTACTTTTTCTATTCTTTCTCTATCTTTTTCAGCAAAATATGTGTCTTCTGCTGTAAAAATCGATCTTCTAAAATTTACATCTACATCATTTGGATCATCTGTCGAAATACTATTGATATTCTCCTGAATATTCTGTTTTATATCTTCATCTTTATTTTTATTTACTTTCTTTCTCAACTTCATAAAATCTCCAACCCCCTTTTAAGTTTATTATGTATATAAAAATTTTTAAAATTTATATCTAAAAAAAATAATATCTTATAAAGGAATTTTCAATAAAAAAAAATAAAATTCCTTTGAACAAAAAAAACATGTTTAAACAAAATAAAGTAGGTAATTATGCTTTTTGCTAACGAATATAAAGATGAGCTAGATTGTTTCGTAAATTATAACAAGAAAGTTAAAAAATATTTAGATATTAGAAACCCAAAAAATATTGATAAATTAGACCAAAGAGTAAAGACTATCCAAGCAAAATTCTCAAATTTAGATATTTATAATATAAGAAGAATATATCCCAATACTAACGATTTTCCAGAAATTATAGAAAACAGAAATTATATATTTTCATTTAAATTTGAAGATTATACATGGCTAAAAATAATAATAAGTGTTATTGTTATCTTTATATCATATAATATTATAAATACAATAATAAATGATGTAAATTTTGTACCTCTTTATGTTATAACATTTATGATAATTGCTTCTATATACTTATATCGTGATTGGAAAATTTTGAGAGATGGATTTGAAATAATATCTACAGAAAAACAAAAAAATATAAAAATATATAAAAAATCTAAAATAGTAAAAAAGATAAAAATAAAAAAATATATAAGAGCTATTATAATACCAAATAATAAATCTAACGATAATTACGAAAGATTTCAATTACATATATATAACTTTAAAACAAAAGAGATGATTAAAATATTTGGATTTCACAATCTATTAACAGCTCTTTATGTAGCCCACAAAATAGATTTAATAATATTAAAAGCTATAAAAAAATAAAATTATTTTGCCAAATATTCCTTAAACCAAATTATGACATTTTGCCAAAGATAATTCCAATCTCTGTCTGACATAAAATGCCCTTGATTTGCAAACTCTACATAGGCAAGTCGCTCTGAATTTTCTGCATAAAATGGTTTTAAATATCGGTATAACTCACGATCATCACAAGAAGGAACACTTGTGTCAACTTCTCCATGTTGAATCAATAGAGCAGTTGGGAAAAAATTATCTGCATTATAATGTGGACTTGAATCTTTTCCTTCCCATATTGCACTTCCAGAAATAGGACAAGCTACTTTAAATCTCTTATCTTGTGATATAACTTTATAAGTTATAAAAGCCCCCATAGATATACCAGTTATCCCCAATTTATCTTCAAATATAATACCTCGTCTAAAAAGTTCATCAGCAACAGTTGTTGCATCATCAGCTGTTCTCTCTATTGCATCAATAAAATTATCATTAAAATTTGGATTATTTGAATGAAATCTTACATCAAAATCATCTGCACGCCTTTCTCCATGTGCATAATTATCTATAGATACAGCCAAAAATCCGTTTTCAGCAAGACTTACAACTTCTTTTTGAGAACCCATTTTATTTGAAAGAAGTCCATGGAAAAAAAAGACTGTTCCATTTTTTGCAGATTCTTCAATAGTATTATTAAATAAAAAAACAAGTGGAATTCCTTTTATAAATTCATGTTTAATTTTAACCAAAATATTTTCCCCCTCTTTTTGTTCTCCTAAATTAGATTTAGGAGCGGATGAATTATTTTTTAATAAAATAATCTTTTTAATCTCTTCGGTATTCACATTTAATCTTAACATTCAAGACCACCTACATATTTTGGACTTATTCTCCAAGTCCCATACAATTTTTCAAAAACAAAAGTTCTGTTTAATTTTATTCCCAATTTATCAAAAAGCACTTTACAAGCAAAACTTTCACCATAAAGCCAACTATCCAAAGGATATAAATTATATTCAAGTGGTGTTAATCCATCCATTGCGAGCATGTGATCTGTAAATAAATTTTTTAATTGGTCTTTTGTCCTAAAATAAAAATCATCACTATATAATGAAGATATTCCATAGACATCTTCTGTTTTTACAAATTCCGAACTTTTATTTAAAATATTTATTACATCAGAAAGTCTCTCCTTTGGAACAGATACATTTTCACAATTCCAAAGGCTACAGATGTAATTATAAAAACCTGTCATTATATCTTCAAGTGATATATCGAGAGATTTTCTGACGATCTCTGAAAATTGTTCAATTTTTATATTTTCTCCCTTTTGAAGAACAGCTGAAGCAACATAAAAATCAAGTAATTTGCCTGTTCCAAAAACTTCTGCAATATATTCTATAAAAGAAGAACTCTCCATATATTCAGGATTGTTTAACTTATCTTCTGTCATAACAAATGGCTGAGGAACAAGCCCTGCTTTTAAAAATTTTATAAACTTCAAATGACGACTACATGAATCCATAGACATATAATCAGCCATTCCCTCTCGCAAATACGGAGGAACTCTCATCATAAATGGAAGAAAGAAAAATTCAAAAAGATGAGTCAATTCATGCCCATAATTGTTGTTTTCATAGGATTTTGGATCACTCATAAATAAAATGCCAGCAATTAAATCTTCTGGAATAGCCCTTGAAGCAAAAGTTTTCCCCCAAGTAGGGCAATAACTTTGAATATCATTTTCAAAAATATATATTTTATGTCTTGCATCATCTGGAGCAATAGGGAAAAAACTGCACAACTTTGTCCTTGCATATTCTCTTTTATTTGCAATATCCTCGATATATTCTTCAGCATCGCTCCCTTGTGTATAAAGTAAATCAAAATGTGGAGACTTAAATTCCTTAAAATTTAACTTTTTCAAATCATTTTCTATGATTTCTTTTCTGCTGAAATGTTTTTGTTGTTCAAGGTCTCCCCCCTCTTCATCATCAAGAACATCATAAAACATATATTCCCCTTCATTTAAAAATTCTTCAGGGCATTTTGAAACTTCTGTTCCATTTGTTGAAGTTATATTTTGACTAAACTGTGGAGTAGGTGTAAAAGCAATAGGATTCATAAAAAAGCTCCATTATTAAATGTCTAAAGAGAAGCAATAACAGCAGATACTATATTTCTTATATTATCAGCATTCAATTTTGAATATTTTCTGACATCTTCTTCCGAAATAGAATAAGCACTAACTCCATTTGCATAATTGTCTATACTGCAAATAGAAGCATATTCAAGGCCTATTTCCTGTGCAGTAGATGCCTCTTGTGCCATTGTCATACCAACGACATCGGCAAATTGTGCCATCATTCTTATCTCAGCCTTTGTCTCAAATCGAGGACCTTTAGTCTGAAAATAGACACCCGTATCAACAATATCTTTACAAAAATTTTTACCTTTTTCAATAAGCAATTTTCTCAAATATTCAGAAAATGACGGTGTGAAAAATTTCGCTTCACTTATAATAGTTGAGCAGAAAAAATTTATATAATCATCAGGAATTAAAATACTACCTACTTTTAATTCGCTGTGAAGACTACCAACAGAACAAGCCCCAATCACATATTTAACCCCATTTTTTTTAAATGCTTCCATATTTGCAGGGTGATTTATCAAATGAGGAGGAATATTTTTGTTTTCTCCATGTCTATTTATAAAAATAACTTTTTCTGATTTCTGAATAACAGTTTTTCCAAAAGAAGTATCTACAATTTCGGTTTTAGAATTTTTCAAAAAATCAACTTCACAAAAAAGTGTGCCACCAATAACCCCAATCATTAAAAACTAAACCTTTCATAATTTCCTATAAAACTATTCTCTAAATTTATATAAAAATCTTTTAAAATAATAAAATTCTAATAATTATTCTTTTATAAAAAAGGACAAAAAGTCATTCTTATAAAAATTACATATTTGAAATATATTTGCTAAAATACAACAATTATAATATAATATAATATAAAAAATAAAATTTAAAGGTAAAAACAAGTGAATAACACTCTCGCAATAAATAGACTTACAGATAATTTTGCAAAAGACCCTTCAAAACCAGAATTGCCTTTTAACATCGGTCTTTTATACATGGATGATAACGAATTTGAAAGAGCTGTAAACTGGTTTATAAAATCCTATACGATAGACCCATCTTACTCACAAGCATATTATTTTTCCGCAATATCAAATTTACTTGCAGAAAAATACGATAAATCAATAAATACTTGGAATCTTTTTATGAAATCAGAAAAATCACCTTTTGATTTCTATAAACAAATAAAATTTCCATTCTCATTTGATTTTGAAAAAATAAAAAGAAAAGCATTTTATAATTGCAAAATGAGAAGGAATTTACTTCCCCTTGATACTCCTCCTGTCTATCTATCTGCATTGACACATATATTTTTGGGAGATATGGAAAACGGTATTTCTTTCCTCGAATCAATAGGAGAAAAAAATGACCTTCCAAAAACATATCACATGCTTTTATCTGAAGTCTATTCAAAAACAGGGCAAACAGAAAAAGCAACAGAAATTCTCGAAAAATTCTGTGCAGAAAATAAAAATATAGCTGGTGCTTACACAAAATTGGCTTCATTATACATGGAAAGAGGTCTATATGAAAAAGCAACAAAAACATATATGCAATCTTTCGAGATAAAAGAATCTGCAAAAACATTGGCTGCTGCCTATGAAGCATTAAAAAAATGCGGAAAAGAGAATATTGAAATTCTTGAAGGTATTCTTCTTCTTGATGAAAACAATGCCTATGCCTACAGAGAATTTTGCAAACAATGTATAAAACATGACGATCTATTTTCTGCATTTCTATTTGCCAAAAAATCTGAAGAAATAGAAGAAAATAATGCAGATACAGAACTTTTACTTGGTCAAGTTTGTCTTTTACAAAAAGACTACAAAACTTCGGCAAGTCATCTGTTAAGATGTATAAATTCTGAAAATTATAATGTTATAGCAAATAAATATTTGGCTGAAGCATTTGCAGGTCTTGAAGAATATGGAGAATCAGCATATAGACAGACAATATATATAAACAAAACAGAATCAAAAGAAAAAGAAGATATAAAAACACTTGCCAAATATCTCGAAAAAGCTGAAATGTTCGATGACTCAATAAAAGTTATTGAAGAGCTTGAAAAAGAAGAAAACAAGAAAGAACTATATAAGGCAATTCTCTTAATCAAAAATAACGAAGAAGATAAGGCCAAAGAATTTATTGAAGAATATAAAAAAGAAAATTCAGAAGATATTCTTTGTAAAATACTTGAATTTGTTGTAAATAAAGATAAAAAAGCAAGTATAGAAGATTTACAAGAAATTCTTCCAAAAACTCCAGACATACTTGAAGAAAAATCTGAACTATTTGAAGAAGATAAAAAATTTGTTATATATTCTTTTTTAAAAAGTGTGAAATAAGATAAAGGATTTTTTGAAAAAGTAAATAATTAAATTTAGAATATCTAAAAAAGATTCGACTCCCCATTCCCCCTAAGTTGAACCCTCCCAATTTTTTGGGAGAGAACAAGTTTAAGGGGGAGTTTTTCGGTGTCTGCCGACACCTAACTTTTGGGCTATCTCCCATACTCCTCCTTTAAAAGGAGGAAATAAGTCATAATTATAATTATTTAATAATCACTGACTTAATAGTAAAATCAAAAATTTAGGTAAATACGAAATAAATTAGGAAGGTTTCTCATGAATATTTTACCAAAACACAGTTCTCTACCACCATCATTTTTGACAAAACTTGCGAGAACTCCTCATATTTTAGCAAAAGCATTACAAGGTCTTAAAAGAAAACACATGGATGTTGAAAAAGACTATAAGAGAGATGACGGAATAAGCGAACCTCTCACACAGATAAGCATAAAGATTACCAATATGTGCAATCTTCGTTGCAAAATGTGTGGTCAATGGGGCGAAAAAGGCTACAACCATGAAAAGCTCGAAAAAGCAAGAGAAGAGCTTCAAAAAGTAGTACCTCTCGAAGTATATAAAAAGATGATTGATGATGTAGCACATCTAAAACCAATCATTTATATTTGGGGTGGTGAGCCATTCCTCTATCCTGATTTAATGCCTTTGACATCATACATGAAAGAAAAAGGTTGTACTCTATCACTCGTTACAAATGGAATCAAACTTGAAGAAAGTGCTGAAGAAATTGTAAAAAATCAGTGGGACGCTCTAATGCTTTCTCTTGATGGAACAAAAGAAATCCACAATGAGATAAGAGGATCACAAAAATGTTTTGATACTCTTGCAAAAGGTATTGAAAAAATACAAAAAGTCAAAAAAGATAAAAAGAGCTTGCTTCCTTATGTAATGCTTCTCGTAACAGTTTCAAGAGACAATGCAGGAATTTTGGACAAAATTTTTGACATAGGTCAAGAACTCGGTGCAGACTGCATGGTTGTCTATTATGCTTGGTTCACAAATGAAAAAGCAGGAGAAAAACACACTGAGATATTCCAAAAATATCTCGACTGCAACCCAACAGCATGGAAGAGTTATGTACAGCCAGTAAACGAAATTGATATAGAAGCTCTTAAAGAGGCTATAAAAAGAATCAAATCCAAAAAGTATTCTTTCCCATATCTCTTCATTCCTGATCTCAAAGAAGATCAACTCAACACATATTACAATGAAGCAGATAACTTCATGGGATATGGAAGATGTGTAACACCTTGGATCACTGCAGAAATCATGGCAAATGGTGATGTAAGCCCATGCAGAGATTTTCCAGATTACATCTGTGGAAACATCATGGAAACTCCAATTCTAGACATATACAACAACGAAAAATATAGAAAATTCCGCCAAGTATTGAAACAATGCGGTGGTACATTCCCAATTTGTTCTCGTTGCTGTGGATTAATGGGTTGGTAAATTCAAAAAATAATTTTTAAATAAAAAAATGTCAATATTTTTTTCAAAAAAGTATTGACATTTTTTTATATTTTGCTATAATATACAGCGTTGAAACACAAACGCATTTTTGCGGAGGTGGCGGAATGGCAGACGCGTACGTTTGAGGGGCGTATGGTACTTTACCGTGAGGGTTCAAGTCCCTCTCTCCGCACTAATTAAAAAAGACCTGTAAATTACAGGTCTTTTTCTTTTTATATAATCACTTTTTCACAAACATAATTTAACGCCTTTTGCTAGTTGATTAATATTTTTAAATATACCAAAATAGCCACTATTTAGAAGCGATGTCATTGAGAGGAAGCTGTGCGACCGTGGCAATCTCAACCACTTAATTTTAATTTAGTAATTTATTAAATAGATCATAATCTCATTCTAAATAGAGCCGATCGACTCAATTTTTAAGTAAATAATAATTCACAGGCTTAGATTGCTGGGCTTCCCCCTGCTGGGCTTCCCCCTTGGGGGATATTTTTTTAAAAACTCTTTAGAGTTTTTAACTATTTCCAAGCCTCACAATGACAAAGTGGTAGTATACAGGCATATATTGGATAGTTTATAGCAAATTTTTATTTACTTATTTTTTTAAAATTAATTAGCACAACGAGTTAATTTATTGATAAATGAGAAGTTAAACTTAATCAAATTAATTTTCTTTTCCATTTTCTATCTGCTCATTGTTTTCTACTTGTTCATTGTTTTCTACTTGTTCATTGTTTGCTATTTGCTCTTTCTTCATTTCCAAATGCTCAAAATAAGTCATTGTATCTATAACTTTACCTTGTTCATTTTTTACAGGAAGTAAAATAGCATAATTAGGACATAATAAAGAGGATATAAGCTGATAAAACGAATTGAGATAAACAGCTATGGGAACATTTACAATTACAATAACCAAAATATAAGTAATAACAACAACACCTAAAGCAATAAAATAAACTGCCATTCCTTGAGATTTAAATAAATATAAGAAAATTGAGCTAATCAACATCTGAACAGGAACAAAAAAATATGTTAAAAAGATGTTTAAAATAAAAATAAAAATAAAAAATAATAGAGATTTCCAAAATTTTCCCTTCAACTCACTATAAAATTTTTTTATAATTTCGTCTAATTTTATATCTTTTTTATATTGAGGATAAAGTGGAAGTATAAATATCCAAGCAATAGATAAGACAATAGTTATTCTTATAAATAAATAAAGAACAATTACCAAGGATAGTAAACCAAGAAGAATCTTAAAAAACTCTATCATCTGCCCTATATTTGAATTTTTTATACTTTCTATATAAGCATTATTATTAATGGTAATAAATAAAAAACCTATAACTAATACAATACCTGCAGTCCATAAAACAGCAAAGAAAAATTGCTTCAAAAAATATTTTATGATATTAGCACTTTTTTCTTTATTTCTATTCCAATATTCTTTAAAATTAAATTTATTTTTGAAAATATTAAAATCAAAAAATATCAATTTTAATATGATAGCAATATAAATAAACAAAAACATTAAAATTATACTAACAATAAAAACTTTAAAATCATTTACAACTGCATGATTTGTAAAAATATTTCTAATAGAATTAAAAATTATATCAAAAATAGAATAAAGAAACTTATTAAAATGCTTATAACAAATACCAAATATGTTATTATCTGATATTCCCATATTATAATATCTACAGTTCAAACCATAAAAACTAAATGAAGATGAGACTATCATTAAAAACATACAAAACAAATATGTCTTCAAATCAAATTTCTTAAAAAGTAACTTTTTTGTATGCAAAAAAGCAGCTACAAAACAATCTCCAAGATTATAATTTACCATATCAATTTTTCCTTATCTTATAAGTTAAAACCCCATTTTCCATATTACCTAATTTAAAATTACATTTTTTAATCATTTTTTGTGAAGATACATTAAAATCTTCAATCAAAGCCATTACTTCTTTTGCTCCATTATCAAAAGCCCAAGATATCATAGCCTTTACAGCTTCAGAACCATATCCCAAATTTCTAAATTCTTCTTGAATTATATAAGCAATTTCAGGACAATATCCATTTTCCTTACAAGGAGAGCCATAAAAAGCCCCTCCTCCTATTATTCTGTTTTTTTCTTTTAAAACAAATTCCCAATTTGTAAACCATTTTTCAAATCCTATATTTTCTTCAACAAGTGAAATCATATTTTTTAATGATTCAATAGTCAAAGGATTCTCATATTCAAGAGGAATACCGACTGGAAATAAATTTAAAGCCTCTTCCATTGTTCGCCTACCATTTAGACATTTTTTTAAATAATCAAGAGGAAGAGGCACTAAAAAAAGATTTTTAGTTTCTATTCTAAAAATATCTTCAATCATTTTCACTTATCTTCATACTTATAAGTAGTCTTCACATATTGTTTAACAGAATCAATACCACCTTTTTTATAAAGTTCCATTAAATGTTGAACAACCTTATATTCTATCGGGTCTCTAACAGAACTTTCATATAAAATTCTCCCTGCTTTACTTCTATTTCCAACAGCCATACAAGACATAAATTCCATCCATTTTGAAAGCCCTTCATTTACTGATCTATCTTGTGGAGGACAATTTGAAGAATTCCAAGCATGTGTCAATTCATGCACAGCAGCAGTATAAAAATCAATAGCAGTAGCTCCTTTGGGCATAAATATTAATTCTGGTCCCATAGGTCTATAAAAAGCAAAGACATTTTCTCCTGAACGACCACCATTTGAAGCATGAACTTTTACATGTTCGGGTTCTTCAAAACGCATATAAATATCTCTACCAACATCCATCTTCATCTGTTTTACATAGTCAACAGCTTTTTGATATAAAATTTTTGCTTCAGCCTCATCATTTATGATTTTATTCCAATCATATTCTTCCGCAAAACTATAAGAAAAACAAGAGAAAACAAAAATAGCGGTTAAAAATAACAAAACTACTTTTTTCATGCCTTATCCTCCTCCAATATTTTCTAATGTTTTGAAAATGTCTTAGCAATATTTTTTATTTTATCTTTTGCCGTTGCGTCATCTGAATCAAATTCCCATAATGTCATATATGCTGTTTCATTATTATTTGCAAGAATACCATAAATTAAAAAATTCTTTTTTTCTTGCCTTGAAATTGCAGAAATAATAAAGAAAGGATAATCAGTATATTTATCAGATTCAACAGATTCAACTTCAAGTTTCTGTGAAATGCTTTTTAAAAGATTTTGAGCATATCCACCAAATTCCTGAATACTTATATTTCTGCCAAATTCATTCTCCGAAAATTCAACTTTTATATTTTCAGCTTTATTTATATAAATAGGTTTACTCGCAGATGTATCAACAACAAAATCAATAGGCAAAATAAATCCATAACCACCTGGACGAACAACTAACCCTTCTTTTAATTTAGATTCATTTGTCGCATTAGCTGGTGAATCATCTTTTTTACTATCTTTTGACTGTGTTTCAGATGTTTTTACATTCTTTTTACCATTTACATCTTCTTTTTTTTCAAAACAACCTGTCAAAAAGAAAAGAGAAAGAAAAATAGCAAAAATAGAAATAAAAAATTTTGAATTATACAAAAAATCACTTCCCTTCAGAATCTTTTAAAATTATGTCAACTATTTTTAAAAGTTTGCTTTCCTCTATCTTATAAATAGAAGAATCAATTTTTAAAACATATTCAGTTTTTTTGTCTTTTCCCATCTTTTTTAAAATAGAAAATTCTTTTACTTTTTTATCGTTTTTTCCAAAAAATGTGAGAGTGATATTTTCAGCACTTGGAAAATCTTTAACCTTTTCTGTCCAAGCAATTTTTTCAAGTTCCCAAAAAAGTGAGTTTAAACTCTGTATTTCTATATTACCAACAACCCATTTATCGTCTTTTCTACTACAAATAATATTTTTATCTTTTGTCTTTATTTCTACTTTTTCAACATCATGGGAGTGAATATGGAAAAGATGTCTCTCTTCAAATTTTTCAGCATTAATTCCAAAAAATAAATCGGCATTATCCTTTTTTATTTTCATTGTTTCAAAAGTTGGAGTTCTAATACAATCATAAAATTTATCTTCTGATCCTATCACATAAAGTCCAGAATCATCAAAATCCGCATATTGAATTTTTATAAATTGTGTCGCCTTTTTTAAAATATCTGCTGTTTCATTTGAATACTTCATTTTTTCTGTTTCAAGAGAAGAAAGTGCTTGAAGAAAAGTTGATATTTTTTCTGGATCAGCTTTTTTGTCTCCAACAAACCAAGTTTCATCATTTTTACAAGTAATTTTAAAAGATTTTTGTAAATTTTTAATTTCTATAGATTTTACTTGATCCATTTTCACAGGTAAAGCCCCCATGTCAACAAATCCAGAAGAAGGCTTTTCAAGGTCTGTTATTCCTATACCACTGACAGTAAAAACATTTACAGAATCACCTTTTTTTGCATATAGAGAACTTCCTGTATAAGTTCTATTTCCAAGTTCTAAAGTCTCTTCTTTTGAATCTGAAAAAAGAGTTATCAACATATTTGGTGGCTGAAGACCAAAATCTTTTAAATTTACCTCTTCTTTAATTTCAGATTCTTTCGAAAGTCCAGTCAATAAATAGATATTATTTTCGAAATCCCATTCTTTTATCAAATGTTTTGAAGGAGAAGTCATTACCCAACGCCCTTTTTGTTTTTCAAATTGAACAACAGTCTTTCTACGGGCTATACTAACTCGATTCAATTTTTCAGAATCTATAGAAAACACAGATTTAGACTGTGTTTCATTTATTTTTTCTTTTGTTTTCTTTATCTCTCCCAACATATAAACACTAACTAAAATCAATGCAATTATTGCGAGAGTTAATGTCAATTTACTATTCATAATTATTTTCTGCCTGCTATCTTTTTTGCAACTCTAAATGAGAACCAAAGCCCCATAATCAAAACAGGGAACATTATTACTATTTTAAACATAAATTGTGCAGATTCTCTTGGAGTTAAATTCAATGGTTCAAAAATTTCATCTTTTGGTCTAATTGCAATAAGATTTTTTTCGCCTGTCAACCAAGCTACTGAATTTAACAAAAGATTTAAATTTTGACCATTTGAAATTATTGTTCTTCCTGCCATTAAAGAACTTCCTAAAACTACAAGTCTTTCTAATTTATCTGTTCCCTTTACATGTCGTTCAACTGTAAGTCCAACAGTATAACTCTTTTCTTCTTCTGCATTTTTTTCTTTTGAATCTTTTAAAATACATTGACTTGTTGTATTTATAACTGGAAGAACATCTATCCCCTCAACTTGTTCTTTATATCTAAATGCAGAAGTTAAAGGCATAAAATACATATCTTTCAAATTTTGAAATCCCTTTGTTATATCTGAATCTGTTACAGCCAATATCACTGCAATAGAAGGCTCAACTCCAAGCATACTGCTTGATTTATCATACACATAACCATCTTCAAATTCAAAACCATACTTATCAAAGAAATTTTTATTTTCTTTTGGAAACTCATTTCCTGTCAATATCAAAGCTCTTCCGCCATTTTTCAAATAATTTTCTATAATTTCAATCTCTTTTGGAAAATATTTAGAAGTTGGTCCAGCAATTAAAATCATAGAAGCATCTTCTGGAATTTTTCCAGTTTCTTTTAAAAGAAGCGGTATTACCTTATATACTTCTTTTTCAAGTGATTCTTTTAAAAGTGCTAATGATTTCATATCTGTTTTTTGATTGTCATCAATAGTAGCCTCACCATGTCCTGACAAAACATAGATAATTTTTTCTTTTACTGAAAGTGAACGAGCTATTGCATTTGTTATATTTTCTTCTGTCGGATCAGATATACGCTCTCGATTTCCGCCTTCAGCTTCAATATAAAGACTTGGATCTGAAGTTACCCCAAATTCCTGAGCCTTCTGAGGTGATTTAGCAGGGTCATAAGTTACATATTTAAAATTTTTTCCTGCTTTTTCATACATTGAAAGAAGGTCTTCTATTGATTTCTTTTTGCTTAGTTGTTCCGTAAATAGATAGGCATTTACTGGCTTTTGTAAATTTTTGACAATATCTGTACTCTGCTGTGAAAGTGTATTTACCTTATTTTTAGTCATATCCCATCTTTTTGAATATTGATATGAAATCATCATTGAAATAACCACTATTGCAATTACTATTATTTGTGAAACTATGGAATTTAATTCATATTTAACAGACCTTTTCATAACTATCCCCTCCAATTCCTTGAAGAAAGATTAGAATATGTAAAATAAAGAAATATCACAGACAAACCGATAAAATACAAAACAGAATTTAAATCAATAACACCTTTCGTAAATGTTTCCATATTTCCAGAAAAAGAAAGAGCTGTCAAAACATCTTTTATATTTCCAGTAAGCATACTTGCAGGGGCACCAATTATCCAAAAAGCCATAATAACAAAAATAGTTAAACCACAAGCTATAATCTGTTTGTCAGTTATCGAAGATGCCCAAATTCCTATTGAAATTCCTGCAATACAGGCAAGAATAACTCCAAGATAACCTGTGAATAAATATCCTAAATCCATATGTGGCATTTTTGCACGCAAAAACAATGGAAAAACCGCAGAAATCAAAATACCTGGAAGAATAGCTAAAAAACAGCTAAAATACTTTCCAAATATCAAATCAATTTCTGTCAAAGGATAAGTAAATAAAACTTCAAGTGTTCCATTTTTCTTTTCTTCTGCAAATAAGTGCATTGTCATCACAGGAACAACAAAAAAAAGGAGAACAAAAGCGACAGTTCCAGGCAATGAAGCAAGGATTGCAGTATTAAAATTCAATTTCATACCCATTCCAGAAGGAGCTCCTGCCATAACTTGACTTTGTTCAGCATAAAACATAACTCTCCAATAAAATAAAAATCCACAAATCAATAAAAGAAATGACGCTGTCAAATAGGCAGTTATGGATTTAAAATAACTGTCTAATTCTCTTTTCAAGACCGCAAACATTTTAAAAATTCCACCTTTCAAATATCATCCATTTTCTCTATCGTCATATAATGTTGAAAAAAACTAAAAATAAAAACACTATTTATTTTTAGTTTTAGATTTCTTAGCTTTTTTCTTTTTCTCTTTAGATTCTTCAGATTCTTCAGATTTTTCAAACACCTCTTCTTTTTCATCTTTATCGTCTTTTTTATTTTCTTCTTCTTTTTCCGATTCAACATTTACTTCTTTTGCTTTTTTCTCTTCACCCTCTACTCCACCTTTGGCAATTACTTGCGTAAATATCTCTTCAAGTGTCAATTTTTCAAGTGCCATTTGGCATACAGAAACATCATTATCCAAAAGAGAACGAAGAAGTGAAGATCTCAACTCAGGTGATTTTTCTGCATAAGCTTCAATAGCAAAACAACCTTCTTCAAGAATATCTCTTTTTGAATACTCACATTTATTTATTCCCTTGTGAGATTTTATTAAATTAAATGCCTTTTCTTTATCTCCCATCAATTCAAAAAATATACGGTCTGAAGTTTCGATCTGCTTTGAAAGATTTTCTGGGGTGTCTATTGCAAGCACCTTTCCCCTATTCATAATAATAACTCTTCCACAAGTTTTAGCAACTTCTTCAAGGATATGGGAAGATAAAACTATTGTTGACTTTTCTCCCAACTTTTTTATAATTCCCCTAATCTCCATAACTTGATTTGGATCCATTCCAACTGTTGGCTCATCCAGAATCAAAACCTCTGGAGAATTTATAATAGCCTGTGCAAGCCCTACTCTCTGTTTATATCCCTTTGAAAGAGTTTTTATCTGCTTATATACATATTCATTTAAATTGCAATCATCAATAACAGAATCAACTCTGTTTTGTAGATCACATTTTGGAATCCCCTTTGCCTCACCAGCAAAGAATAAAAATTCAACAACAGACATATCTGTATAAAGAGGAACTAACTCTGGAAGATAACCAATTTTTCTTCTAACTTCCAATGATTCATCAGGCAAAACATGTCCTGCAACAGTAGCTGTTCCAGATGTAGGAGGAAAATAACCTGTCAAAATACGCATAGTTGTCGTTTTTCCAGCAGCATTTGGACCTAAAAGACCAACAGTTTCACCTTTATCAACCTTAAAACTCACATTATCGAGAGCACATTTTTCACCATAGTATTTTGTAATACCCTCTACTGAAATCATTTTACAAACCTTTCATGTTATGTATTATGTATCAAATACAAAAAATAATTGTCAAAATTCTTAAAAAGAAAAATTTCTACAAAATATAAAATATGCCTTTTTATAAAAAAAGTGTGCTGTTATTTTTTTTATCACAACACACTTTTTCAGTTTTCTTGTTTTATGTAAATATTTGTTGAGCGAGACCTTTTTTGAGTTCCCTTGCTATTTTTATCTGTTATTTTTTATTTTTATAGCTTCATCAAAGGCGGAGAGGCAATCTGCTTCTTTTGTTGTTCTTCAATTTACCAACACGCCCTACTATAATGTCAATGCTTTTACATCAGCTAGTTTCAATTTTGTAAATTTAGCTACATTATCTATTGAAAAACCTTCTTTTAGAAGATTTTTAGCAGTTTCCAACATTCCTTCAAGCTTTCCCTGTTTCTGTGCTTGTTTAGCTTGCTTTTCTGCTTCTTTTCTTGCTTTTTCTTCAGCTTTCTGTGCTTGTTTAGCTTGCTTTTCTGCTTCTTTTCTTGCTTTTTCTTCAGCTTTTCTTGCTTTCTCTTCAGCTTTTCTTGCTTTCTCGATTTCTCTTATTTTAGCTTCTGCTTCTTTCATAGCTTCTTCTTTAGCTTTTTGTATTTCTTTCTCAAAAAAGTCGAGCATAAATGTTTCTCCCTCCTTTGTTTCTTTTAAATATTTTACTGGTTCTCTCAATTCTTCGCAATACATATCACGATAATCTTTACAGTGAAGATCGTGCAAAGCTCTTTCAAGTTCTGTTAATCTTTCTTTTGGTAGATTTTTTTTACCTTTCAGTGAAGCATTTACATAAATTATATGAGCACCATCGTTAAAAGGTTCTCTTCCTATCACTTTTCCTTCTTTATCTTTCCATTCGATAAATCGATCAACATAATAAATAGTTTGCCCTTTTTTGAAAACATCATGTTCAGTTATGAAAATGATATAACTTTCTGTCAGGTCTTTATAGTCTTGCTTTTCTCCAAGATTTTCTGCATCAAAAGTAGCACTATAAAATCGAGCTCTTTTGGGGTCTGCCCCTGCACTAACTCTTTGTATTTCTATATTGTACCTGATTTTGATTTCTTCTGTAGTCTTTTGTTGAGTTTTAGAATCTATAATTTCAACAGTTTTTATTTCCTCACCATAAGCATCAAAAACAGTAACTTTTCCCCCTGAACTTGTGATTTGGTATTGTCCAACAACATTTGTAATAACAATTTTGTCATTGTTAAGCAATAATCTTATAAGATATTGCATAGGATTAAAATCTTTATTTTTGAGGCAAAGGCTAAAAAATTTGTCAGTGAAAAGAGAAGAATTTTTGAGGAATACGAGCAGTTTTTCTCTTTTTAGACCATTTTTAATCATATTTTTCCTCCTTTTATTATATATGAATATAGGCAAAGAATCAATATTTTTATAATATTATTTCAAATTTCCGCAAATCAATTTATTTGACTTGTGGTATTTGAAATCAATATGTAACCAACAAAATTTTAATTTAGCACCATAATTTTATTTGACAATTAAGCTCCTTCATAGATGAAGGAGAAAAAAAATAAGCGGTAAATAAAGTCAAAAAATTTGAAATAATTTTTGTGAGTTATTTATAGAGCTATTCCTATTGTATTTTTCTATTATTACAAATTATGAGTACATATCGTTAAAATTGTGTTAAGTTTGTTAATTTTTTATTAAAGAAGATTGGCAGATTTATAAAAGACAAAATAGAAAATTCTAAAAACAGGGATTTAGTATAAATGAAACAAAATAAATAAATTAATGACAACAAACACAACGACAACTGACGACGAGGGACGGACTATGGACATAAAGGAAAAAGCACGGAAATTCTCTGAAGAGTGAAAGGGCAGAGGTTATGAAAAGGGAGAAAGTCAAATATTTTGGCTTTCTTTACTTCTTGATGTCTATGGGGTTGAAGAACCCACTAAATGGATAAAATTTGAGGAATTTTTTTAGGTAAATATATTGACGTTGACGTAATTTTTTGATATAATATTTACAACAATATATTTTGGAGAAAAAATTGAATTATTCTTATTTTAAAGATTGGCTTCTTAATAATAAAAATTTTACTGAACGCTCTGCTAAAGATGTTATATCACGATATAAAAGAGTTTGCAAAATATTACAAACCGAAGAAATAACAAAAGAATCTATAGTAAAATTATCTAAAATAGAAGAATTTAATAAAAATTCAATATTCATTAAATCACAACTAAAAAGATCCGTTTCTTTATTTTTAGAATATTCTTTATCTGAGGAGACTAATACTCATGAAAAAATATAATGTTGTTGATTTATTTGCAGGTGTTGGTGGATTAAGTTATGGATTTTCATCTTTAGAAAATTTTAATATTATTTTTGCAAATGAAATAGAAAAAGATATTTCTATAGCCTATAAATTAAATCATCCAAATGTAGAAATGTTGAATTGTAATATTATTGATATAAATGAAGAAAAAATAAAAAAAATACTTGGTAATAAAAAAATTGATTTACTTGTAGGAGGACCTCCTTGTCAGTCATATTCTACTCTTGGCAAAAGACAAATGGACGAGCGAGCTAATCTTTTTAAAGAATATAAAAGAATTTTGAAGATATTAAATCCTATTGCATTTGTATTTGAAAATGTTGTAGGACTTTTGAGTATGGATAAAGGAAAACTTTTTAGTCTGATAAAAAGTGAATTTGAAGAACTTGGCTATAAATTAAAATATAAAGTATTAGATGCTGTAAATTTTGGAGTTCCACAACACAGGGAAAGAGTTATTTTAGTAGGTTTTAAGAATGTTAATAATTTTGAATATCCAAAACCAACTCATGGGGAAAATTTGAAATCTTATGTAACATTAGAAGAATCTATAGGTGATTTGCCTTCTATAAAAAGTGGTCAATCTGCAACAAAATACAATTTTGAACCCAATAACGACTTTTTAAAATTTGTTAGATTAAATTCAAATAATTTAACAGAACACAATGCCCTCAAAAATGGAGAACACCTTATAAAAATAATGGAAGCATTGAAAGACGGAGAAAGTAAAGACGATTTACCTGAAAATTTGCGACCTAAAACAGGTTATGGAAATACTTATGCTAAATTGTGGTGGAAGAAACCTGCTACAACTATAACGAGAAATTTTGCCTGTCCTTCTTCTTCGAGATGTATTCACCCAAGAGATTCAAGAGCAATGACAATAAGAGAAGGGGCAAGATTGCAAAGTTTTCCTGATGACTATATTTTTTATGGTTCTGATTCAATGAAACGACTTGAAATTGGAAATGCAGTTCCTCCTCTATTGTCTAAAGCAATTGCTAAACAAATTTTTATTGCATTAAATTCAATTTAATAATTTTTTCGTAATTATGATGAAATTGTAAATTTCCAGGTATTATTTTTCTTGGACTGTGCCATTGTACAAAACCAAAAGGCAATTGTATTGTACTACCTCCATGAACTTTTCCATAATAAATATCTTGCATATTTATATTTTTTTAATTTCTTGTAAATTTATTAAAGTATCTAAATATAAATTATCTGTCTTAATTAAATTTTTATACCATAATATATCAACCCAATCATCAGGATTTTTTGATAATCCTTTTGAAAAGCAAAAGTCAAATATTTTGATGATATTTTCTTTAAACCATAATATTAATTTTTCAGATAGTTTAGGATTATGTTATGAAAAATATTAAAAATATTAAATAATATGTAAAATTTTTAATATAAAATATCTTTCTTTATTGTTCAATATAACCTTTCAAATTATATTTACTACAAATG
>CADASF010000009.1 GCA_902790465.1 uncultured bacterium
CTATCAATATTGGTTCTATTCTTATCATATATAAAAACTCCCTTCTAAATGACATTTTTTATATTATTTTTAATGTCAACTTAGAAGGGAGCATATCAAAGTCTCGGAGGATTTTTTATTTTTATGGGTAATATAGGGCGTGTTGGTAAATTCCCAATTAGTATTATGAATGCAAACTGCACAATTTGTGGTAATATAGGGGGTGTTGGTAAATTCCCAATTAGTGCTTGTATTTATGGGCGATGTCATTGCGAGGGAGCTGTACAAATAGTTAAAGACTCTTTAGAGTTTTTAAAAAATACTCTCACAAGGAGGGAGCTACCGTGGCAATCTCAAGCACTTAAATTGCAAAATTAATAACAAAAATTTATTTCTACCCCTCCCTTTATTATACCCCAAAACTTTGTTAAATTGGCTAAATAGTGCATTTTTTTAAAACTGATTTCAGTGTCGATTTTGTGATTGTTTAGAGTGTGAAGAAAAAATATTTTCTATTTTTTTAAAAGGAATTTAAATCTAAAGTACAGAAAATAAAATTTATTATTAACTTGGAAATTAAAATTATGTCTTTTACAAACCTTGGTCTTAATTTTGCAAACCTCGGTCTTAATTTTACAAACCTCGGTCTTAATTTTACAAACCTCGGTCTTAATTTTACAAACCTCGGTCTTAATTTTACAAACCCTGGTCTTAATTTTACAAACCCTGGTCTTAATTTTTTAAAAAGGTGGTTATTAGACAAAATATAATGTATTACATAATTTTAATTTTAATGTTTAATAATAATTTTGTAGTATTTTGACCCCGTAAGGGTCTAATAACTACCTTAAATGCCTACTATTGTAGGTTTTTCCAATTTTTCCATGACCTTGTGCAGTCTAATAACTACCTTAAATGCCTACTATTGTAGGTTTATGCAGTAAAAAATGAAACAGAAGAAGAGTCTAATAACTACCTTAAATGCCTACTATTGTAGGTGGTATCTCTCTAAATTTTTATTTATATGTCTAATAACTACCTTAAATGCCTACTATTGTAGGTACCTAAGAATTTGAGAGCTGCATCTGCGTCTAATAACTACCTTAAATGCCTACTATTGTAGGTAGTTTCATTAAAATTTTTAAGAATAGATTCGTCTAATAACTACCTTAAATGCCTACTATTGTAGGTTTAGCCTTCGAAAAGGATTTAGATTTGGAACGTCTAATAACTACCTTAAATGCCTACTATTGTAGGTGAGCATTTGCTTTAATAATAGATTTTTTATTAGTCTAATAACTACCTTAAATGCCTACTATTGTAGGTCGCCGTGGACTTGGCTTAATTGCTTCAGAGTCTAATAACTACCTTAAATGCCTACTATTGTAGGTATAACAATGAATACCAATAACCCCGAGGTCTAATAACTACCTTAAATGCCTACTATTGTAGGTACATAGAGATTCCTTATATTAAGACCCTGTCTAATAACTACCTTAAATGCCTACTATTGTAGGTTGCTCTGGGTATTTGTCAAATTGGTTGGTCTAATAACTACCTTAAATGCCTACTATTGTAGGTTAATATATTAGTAGGTATTATCGATAGAACTGCAACTGCCCCAAATTTTTCGTTAATTACGAAAATTTTGGGGCAGTTCTAATTTGAAAGCTCTTTTTTATTATCAGTGTATTAGGAAGTGAAAAGCAGGAAAAATTTTTGTTTAAATTAAAAAAATAATTATTAGGTAGTTTACCAACAAGCCCTAATTATTTCTTTTCTTGGAGGGGCGTATTGAATGCAAATTTATTAAATAACAGGATAGAATATATAGATGTTTTTAAAGCATTAGGTATTATACTAATGGTTATGGGACATGTGTGGTTTGGAAAGGCTTTTGATTATTTTATACATGCATTCCATATGCCGATGTTTTTCTTTATCTCAGGATTTCTTACAAAAAATATAGATACTCCATTTAAAGATTTTTTAATAAAGAAAAGTAAAAGTTTGCTTATTCCATATTTTGTATTTGGAATTTTGTTTATTTTTGTAGATTTGATTTGGAATAAATTCGATCCTATTCGTGTAAAAAATCTATTTTGGATATCTACAAATAAGTTAGGTATTGCAGATGCATTGTGGTTTTTGATAGCACTATTTTTTACAAATATTATTTATTTTTGGATCAATAAATTTAAAGATGAAAATATTAAATGGATTGTCGTTATATTTGCAACTTTGCTTGGGTGTGATTTCAAATCTATGTTAAAATTTGCATTGCCTTATGCTATTGGACCAGCTTTAGTTGGTGTTGGATTATTTCATGTTGGTAGATGTGTCAAAAAGTATGATTCATTTTTGACAGAAAAAGTGAAAATTTGGCATTTGTTGATTTTATTGCCTATTTTATATTATCTTATTTTTAAAAATGGGTACATAAATATGAGGTCTGAACTTTATGCAAATAGATCATTGTTTTTGATTATCGCAATATTGTCTTCTGTTCTCTGTATTCCTATTTCAAATTATATCTATAAATTTTTGAACAACAATTTTATTTCAAAATGGCTTTGTGAAGTTGGTAGAGATTCAATAGTATATGTCTGTTTTAATCAGTTTGCAATATTGCTGTTGAATAAATATCTTCCCCAAATATCTATCTTTTCAAAGATGAGAAATATTTGGATACTTATATTTTCTTTTGTTATTATGTATTTGATAAATTTAATTTTGACAAAAACAAAATTAAAAATTTTAATAGGACGATTTTAAGAAATATTTATTAGTATTGGTAAGAAAATTTTTGAGAGAAAAGTATAATGAAAAACATATGCTGTACAGGATGTAATTCAGAAAAAATACATAAAATTTCTTCAATCTTACATGTAATTTTTGAACAGAAAAAGTATAATGAAAACAGAAATTATTACACTGAATTATGGAAAAAAAGAATTCGTCTAAATTCAAAGTATAATATTTTGTTGATACAAAATAAATATTATCATTATAGATCAAATATATTTTGGTTTATATTTTTGTATATTTTTTGTTGTTTTGTATTACCTATTTTTACTCGGATACCATTTGCTGTATATCCATGTAATTATAGGGTGATATTAAAGAAAAATACAAGTATATTTGTAAAATTACATTTAGCTTATAAAAAAATGACAAGAAAGAAATTTGTAAATATAAGATATGTAAGTTATAGAGCAAGAGAAGAGATGAATAAATTGGGGATGAAGTGAATATAATAACAAAGAAAATAAGACAAATGCGAGGTTGTGAATGTCTGATTTTATTGAGATTGAATTAACTCGTGATGTTCTAAAAAAATTGGGTTATAAAATTAAAAAAACAATTGTGGACTAAATATCATGTTTATAACAATAATAAGAGAGTTTTTTCTATTGATATACCTGCAACTTATGAATCTGAAGGTCAGAAATACAAAATAACATCTATTGGAAAAGATGTTTTTATTTTTACAGATTTTGAATCTATAAATATTCCAGATACTGTCACAAAGATAGATAAAGGTGCTTTTAGTAATTGTAGTTTAAAAAGTATAGTTATACCAGATAGTGTAATGTTTATAGGAGAAGAAGCATTTTTGGGGGCAGAAAAAATTGAAAATATAACTCTTCCAAATAGTATTATAGAAATAAAGGAAGATTTATTTGCTTGTTGTGATAATTTGAAAAGTATTATTATCCCAGATTCAGTTACTAAAATAGGAGATTGTGCTTTTAGTGAATCGTCTATAGAAAATATAGTTATCCCAAATTCAGTTACTCAAATTGGTGATAATGTTTTTAGTGATTGCTCTAAACTAAAAAGTATTTTTATTCCTGAAAGTGTTAAAGAAATAGGCTGTGGAGTATTTAGTGGTTGTTCTTCATTGGAAAATATTGTAATTCCAAATAGTGTTGATTTGATTTATGATCTTTCTTCTAATGATATGTTTAAAGATTGTACAAATTTAAAGAAAGTACATTTACCGAAAAAATTGACTTGTGTTGGGAAGTATTTTTTTAAAAATTGTACTTCACTACAGGAAGTAAATAATATTCCTTTTAAAATTTTTCAGAAAAATATTTATTAGGTGGTGAAAATGTGAAAAATGGCTGAAAAAATAAGCTCTTTTATTATTGAAAATTTTCCATTTGAGTTAAGAGCTGATTTAGATTTGTTATCAAGACGAATTGATGTTGTGAACGAAGACAAACAAGATGAATTGTTTAAGATTTTGAGAAAATATAAAATTCAAAATTTTGTTCCAATTCTTATGGGAACTAATCGCTGTACTTTTACTTGGAATGGCTATATTATTAAATGTGCAGTTGAAGTTGCTGGAACAATTGATAATAAGAAAGAATTTGAAATAGCAAACAAATTACAGCAGTATGTTTGTCAAATTTATGAAATTACCAGTAATTGTCACATAATGGTTTGTGAGTACATTCAGCCATTTGATACATTTGAACAGATGCTTGAATATAAAGAGGAAATTCTTTCAATTTCACATCAACTTTCATTAACTTATTCATTTGAAGATTTTGTAATTGATGAAAAGAATTTTAGAAAATGGGGAATTAGAATTGGAACAAATAAGCCAGTTTGTCTTGATTTTGCTGATTTTATTAGTTAAAAAAAAGGAGGGTCTTTGAAAAAGCATTTTTTCAAAGACCTTCCTTTTTAGAAGTTTATTAATGACAGCAGGAAGAACAATTTCCACCGCTACAGCTTCCACAAGAACAACCGCTTGAATGTGAATGACCACCAGACGATAATCCACTCACAGCAAATGAAGAAAATTGTTTTTCTGTGTCTGCACTTTTGCATTTTGGACAAGATGTGTCAGATTTTGAATTTCTGACAAGTCTTTCAAATTCATTTCCACAATTTTTACATTTAAATTCAAATATAGGCATTTTTTATTCCTCCGTATTTTGTCTTTCGCCTCTTTTGTATATTGTTGGAATAAAATTTTTCGTTTTATCTTCAAAAGTATATTTTTATAAAATAAAATATTTTCCTTTTTATATACTGGTTACAAACAAAGAGTTTTTAGGAATTTTATCGAAAATACATAATGTAAAGGTTGGAAAAACAAAAAATGATATGTAAAGTTTGTGGCTATAAATTTAATAAATCAAAAAAAAATTCAAAATGTCCTTTTTGTGGAGAAGAAATTTCTTCACAAAAACAAAAAAGAAAAAAATACAATAAAAAAAATAATGATAATTCTCTAATTGCTCGACCGCATGAGTATAGTTCAACTATCCCACAAAAATTTAGAGAAGATTGGTTTTGCTCTTTTGAAATAAATAAAAATGAATTGAAAATGAGTCGCTTTTTAAATGGTGGGCAATTTTCTTTTTTGGGAAATTTAATACTGTTTATAATGGGATTTATTTTCCTTTTGGGATTTATTTTCTTTTTTCCATATATTATTGGTATAGTAGAGATAATTTTGATTGGAATGGGTATGTTATTTTTGATAGCTATAATATTTGCACAAGATTTTACTTATTCTACATATAGAGTAAATTCAAGTGGAATTATTGTAAAAACGCCTTTAAAAGAATATTTTATACCAAAAGAAAAAATTGATTCTATTGCTTGCAAATGTGTACGTAGAGTTAAAAAAATAGATTTAGATGATAACTATTATGAGTCATTTTACGATCTTTTTATTATATTAAGAAATAAAGATAAACATCTTTTTAATAAAATAGACATAGATACTGGATTATGCTACAAAGATAGGATTCAAGTTAAATATTTAGTAGATAAATTCAATGAATATTTAGGATTTATACAAGATGAAGGAGATAAAAAATGAATTTATCAGATATTGAACGATATTTTAAAGGTATAGCTTGTTCATTTGAGCAAAAACAAGATGAACTTAAAATTTCTCGTTTTGTAAATGGTGGACATTTTTGGCGTCTCGGATTTTATTGTATATATTTTTTATTTATATTTTTTTGTATTTTTTGTGCTATTTTAGGAAATATATTTGGAAATTGCCTTCCTATGATTTTAGTAATGTTGTTTTCTATTATATTTCCATCCAGTATAAGATATCTAATTTATATTACATTTACTGTAAATTTAAAAGGTATTTTGGCAAAAACAATAGATAATAAAAAATATTTTATACCAAGAGAAAAAATTGATTATTGTTTTTCTAAAAAAGTTAAAAGATACAAATATAAAAGTTCAGATGAAGCAAAAATATTTTATTGTGTTTTTATTAAATTAAATGAAATTCCTGATGAGCCAATAAAATTTAACCAAGATATTTTGTCTTCTTTTAATAATGTTTTAAGTGGAAAAATATTTTCTAATTTTAATAAAGTTTGTATTACGGTCTCAGAAGTAGATACTGGTTTGTGCTATGAATCAAAGATGCCTGCTAAGTATCTTGCAAATGAATTTAATAAGTATTTAGGAATAGAATTTGTTGAAGAGGAAGAAGTCAAAGAAAAAGATACTGATAAAAAAAGTAAGAAAAAAACAAAAGATACTGATAAAAAAAGCAAGAAAAAAATAAAAGATACTGAAGAAAAGACGGTCAAAGAAAAAGATATTGATAAAAAAAGTAAGAAAAAAATAAAAGATAAAAAAAGCAAAGTAAAAGTAGAAAACTAAAAAATATGGCAATGTTCAAAAATTCTAAGATTTCTTAAATTTTTTGAACATTGCCATAACTATATAATTCACCTTTTTTCCATCCATTCTTTGGTCATATATTTATTTTTTTTCAGCTCTTTTATTGCTTCTTTTTCTTCGTCAGTATAATCACCAATTTGTTCTGTAAGCCCTAAATTTGTTGCTAATGCTTTTGAAAAGAAATCCATAAAAATATCTTGTTTATCTCTTATTGGGAGTCCTGGAGAAAATTCATCATTTTCTGTGCAATCTGTTTTAGAGAATAAATTTAGAAGTTTCTTTTTATCTATTGAAAATGGAATACTTCCATGTTGCATTAGACAGCCACTTCTTCTCATTTGGGCTGAGCCTATCAATTTTATACCATTGTATATTAGTTCTGTGTCTGAGGCGTGTGCAAAACATACAGGATCACTTGCTTTTGGGTCTTTGTGTGCTACTTGAATAGAAGGGGATAGATATGTTATTATTCCCATTTTGTTTAATGCTTTTGCCATTGCAAGGTGAATTAAACGGCAACTTTCAACAATACTACCAAATTTTCCCTGTGGAATTTTAAAAGTTGCTGAGTATGTTATTTCATCATCATGAAAAACGGCATTTCCCCCTGTCGGTCTTCTTACAATGTCAAAATTATTTTTTTCAAGCTCAGCTAAATTTATATCGCTCAATTTTTGATTTCGACCGAGTGAAAGGGTAGGGTGTTCCCAATAGTAAAAACGCAATGTTGAAGTATTGTATTTTATGCATGAATTTAATAATACTTCATCTGTTGCCATATTTTCAGTAGCAGGTATTTTTTTGTCTTTTATTACTCTGAGTATGTTATTCATATTAGTTTTATTTTTGTGTAAATTTTGAAATTCCTTTTTTATTGCTTTTTTTTCGTTTTCGGTATAATCTCCAATTTGTTCTGTAACTTCTAAATTTGTTGACTTTCCAAAAAAAATGGCAGTGTTCAAAGTTAAAAAACTTTTATTTTGTATAGAATTTGATAGAAGTAAAATATTTGTAAAACTTTTTATTATGACATATTCTGTCATAAGTGATATATTATAATAATTTTGTCAAAAGTTTTATTTTTTAAAGGTAAAATATTAAAAAATAGTTAACTATTTTACAATGTGAAAATTTATATGTATATAGGAGAAAAATAAAATGGTTTTTGATCCCAAAAAATATAAAGCACCAAAAGCTAAAAAATTGCCAGTGATTCTTCTTCTTGATGTAAGTGGAAGTATGGCAGGAGAAAAAATAGATAATTTATATGATGCAGTCAATGAAATGATTGATACCTTTGTAGACTTGGAATTGAAAGAGACAATAATTGATATTGCTATCATTACATTTGGTTATGAAATCAATTTACATACGCCATATACTCCTGTAAAAAAATTGCAGGGCAACCTTGGAAGATTTGATGCAAATGGTTGGACTCCACTTGGAACAGCATTGACAATGGCAAAAGATATGATAGAAGACAAAGATACAACACCTTCAAATGTTTATAGACCTGTAGTTGTACTTGTTTCAGATGGACAGCCTAATGATGAATGGAGACAACCTTTAGATAACTTTATCAATGATGGTCGTTCTAAAAAATGTCAAAGATTTGCTGTTGCTATAGGAAACGATGCAGATAGAAGTGTTTTGGAAAAATTTACTGAAAATGGAGCTTTTGTATTTTTTGCTCAAAATGCAAAGGATATTGCAGATCAATTCAAAAAAGTTACTATGTCTATTTCTCAAAGAGCTACTTCTGTAAATCCAAATCAAATTGCTAAAAATGACCCATTTACTCCTAATGAATATAGTATTGAAACAAAAACAACTACTAAGCAAAATAGTTCTTTGCCTTCTCAGAAAGTAAATACTCCTATTGAAGATGAAGACGAAGATGAAGATGATGATGACGAAGATTTTGATTAAATTATAATTAAGAGACTGAAAACTCAAAAATATACAAAATAACTGAGTTTTCAGTCTTATCTTTAAAGATTATGAATAAAAATAATATAATAATAGATTTATCTGGAAGTATGAAGGAAAATGGAAAATATTTTTTGTTGAGATATATTTTCCAATCTATAGTTAGTTTAATTAAAACAGATGATTTTTCCAAATTTGATTTTGACATCTATAAATGGCAAAATGATATTACATTGATTTCTTCATTAAAAGATATTAAAGATAAAGATTTTAATATTAAACAGAATGAAGATAAATTAGTAGAATTTTTCGAAAATAACAAAGACTCTGTTAATATGTTAATAACAGATGGAAGTTTTTCGCACAATTTGAAAAATAATCTTGAAAAAATATCAAAAAAAACACCTTTGATTTTACTTCAAATTGGAAATGATTTTGATATTTCTGCAAATAAAATTACTAAAAAAGATTTGATATTTAAATCTTTTGAGCTCATATCTGCAATTTTTACACAATGTAAATTAAACAAGTCTGAGGTAATTTGATGATATTAAATGGAATTTCACTAAAAGGTGCTTATCACGAAAGAAATCAAGATGGTTATATTTATAAGAGATTAAGAAATAATGGATTTATTATTACAGTTTCTGATGGACTTGGCAGTAAATTACATTCACATATTGGTGCAAGAAAATTATGTTACACTGCTTATAAAATAGTAAAAGAACTTGGTAATAAACTTTCTAAAATACTTCCTTTGAAGCTTGTTGAAAAAATTCATAAGAGATGGATTAAAGTAATATCTTCAAATGGGGTTGATGTTCAAGAATGTTCTGCTACTATGTTAATTTTAGTAGTTTTTAAAAATAGAGCTATTGCAATAAGATTGGGAGATGGATTTATTGCTCTATCTTATGACAATTCAGTGAAAGTTTTATTCGATAAAAAAGAAGATAATTTTGCGAATGAAACTTATTGTTTTTCTTCTCATTTGTATTTAGAGGAAATAGAATTTTTGGATGTAAAAGTTGAAAGTTTTGCAGGTGCAGTCTTATGTACAGATGGACTTATGATGCAAGATGATTCTTATGAAGAATTTACAAAAGATTTTTTAAATGAATATAGAGGTCGTAAGAGAAAAAAAGCAAAAAATGAGATATATAAATGGTTGAAAGATTGGACAGGTTCTGATGATAAAACATTGGCTTATTGCGTGTATTAAGAGGAGTTTTTATGGCAAATATTATTCAACAAGTAGAAGATATCTATGATTATGTTTATAATATTAAAGAAGAAATAACTAGAGGTGGACAGGGAGCAGTTTTTAGAACTGATGATGGTGATGTTTGTGTAAAAATAGAACTCAAAGATGATGAATATGTTACAGATACTTCAAATAATTCAAAATATGATGATATAAGAATTCTTCCTATTTCACAAAATTTAAATGTAACAAAACCACTTTCAACATTGAAAAATTATAGTGGATATATAATGCGTCTTTTGGAAGATATGATTCCATTCAGAAAAGCATTTGATTTTAAAGAAGGTAAAACATCACAATGTACAAATAATTGGCTTGACAATTTTAAAGATAATGAGGATTTTTATAATGATTATGGCCAATATATAACCAGTGGAGGATATAGAAAAAGAATTGTTGCCTATCTACACAGTGCTATTCTACTTCTTCAATTACATTCAAGTGGATTAGTTTATTGTGATTTTTCACCAAATAATGTTTTTGTTTCAGATAAAAAAAGTAATATAGTTTGGCTTATAGATTCAGATAATATCAATTATTATGATATAACAAAAGAAAATACTTTTTTACATACACCTGATTATGCTCCGAAAGAGATCTCAACTGGAAAAAGTGGTTGTACTTTTTATTCTGATTGTTTTGCCTTTGCAATATCATTATTTTGGCAATTAACTTGGACACATCCATTTCAAGAGCCTGAAGCTGAAAGTGAAGATGACGAGGATTCAGATGATTTTAAAGAACAAAGCAATAGACAAGATAGAATTAATGCAGGTAAACCTTGGATTTTTTACAATGGATATGAAGAAGAAGATATTGATACTCGTATTTCAAAAATTATATTAAGTCCAAATATAAGAAAATGTTTTTCTAAGACATTTTCTTCAGAAGGTATAAATAAACCCAATAAACGTGCTACAATGTTTGAATGGGCTTATGTTTTGTCAAAAGATTTAGATACATCGATTCACTGTAGAAATTGTGAAATGGATTATGATTATATATCTTCTGAAGAAGGTAATTGTCCTTGGTGTGGTAATAAAAATAGTGCTATAGAGATAGAATCAAAAACAGAAAATGGAATGACTATTTGGAAATTTGTTCATGAAATTGAAGATGGTCAAGAAATACATGTTCCTAGTAGAATAATATATGGATTCTCTATAAGTAATGTAGATGAAATAGCTTTTGATATTAAAATTGAAAATAATAAATTAATAATCACAAATTTTCTTGATGATTGTAATTTTTATTTTGTAAATAAAAATTCTAAAGAAGAAATTTATGGAAAACTTATTTTGAATATATTTGATTTTTGTAATATTATATCAAAAATAAAAAATGACCAAACTATTTGTAATATAAATATGAGGATAAATAAAAAGTGAGATTGACAGATTTTAATACTAATGAAAATTGTACTTTTTTAGATATTCATTGTATATCATTAGATAAACATAAAAAAATTAGAGCTATTGAGGGAAGAATTAGAGCCAAAAATAGAAAACAATTTTCTTTTATTGGCAATAGTGATATTTTTCCATTTTATATTGATGATAGGATAAAATCAAGCAATATTTTTGATAGATTACATTATTCTGCTTATAATTTGGCATATATAAGACCACTTGGTAATAAAGGTGAATTTAATTTACATTTGGTGTTTTTTTTCAGAGTTTCAAGAGAGACAAAATTAAATATTTATATATCTGATGACTTAAAAAGTATATTGAAAACAAATAATTTAATTGCTGATTTAGTCGATTATGAAAAATATATATTAGATAATTTTGTATTATCAGATGGTGTTGAAAAATATTATGCTTATAATTATGGAGAAAATAGAAGAGAAATAAAATTATATGGTCGTGATTATTCCTTTTTGATATTACTTGCAGATGAAGATATAAATGAACAAAAAGAAAGTTTTTTGGAATTAAAAGAAATAGATATAAAAAATGACAATATTCCTGAGTTGGCCTTAAAAATAGGTGATCTTGAATTTACAGATGAAAAAAAATATGTTTCTGAAAAATTAAAACAAGAAATAGATGCAGAATCTCATTATTTAAAAATTTGGAATGAGTATGCTGCAAAAGAAGGGGATTTTTTATTAGAAAAAGCTCGCAAAGTTGGCTCTTTTAGGATAAATAAAAATCAAATCAATTATTCAAATGATGGAACCATAATATATCCTATTGGTTTGAGTGATGAAGCTATGGATATAATAACAGAAAATGATTCTTTGATGTTTTCTGAGGAAATACCTATATATATAAAAGATGAAAGTTTGGATTGGCGTAAATATGCAGAATATAAAGAAGAACAGAGGATATTAAATAAACAATTTAATATCCCTAGTAAAGAAGAACAGAGTAGAACTTATGAGATCTTAAAAATAGATAAGAAAACGGGGACTTTTATTATAAAAACTGAAAATACAGAAATTCCCTATGAAAATGTATCTCTGAGTATTTATGGAAATATAAAACAAATTGAGAGAAGAGAAAAAGCAAGGAATTTAATAAAAAATGCTCAATCTGCCAATCCAGCTCTTGGACTTTTAATTGAAGGGGTAAAACCCAATGAAAATATAATCAAACAAACGATTACATATAATAATCCTTTGACTATTTTTGTAAGAAATAAAATTTTTAAAAATGAACCAACTGAAACACAAAAAAAAGCTATTGAGATTGCACTAAATACTCCAGATATAGCCATAATTCAAGGACCACCTGGCACAGGTAAAACGACAGTTATTACTGCAATAATTGAAAGATTAAATGAGCTTTCAGATAAGTCAAAAGACAATAGGGGAGAAATATTAGTAACGAGTTTTCAACATGATGCAGTAAAAAATGTTATCGAAAGATTGAGAATAAATTCTTTACCTACCATAAAGTTTGGAGCCAGAAGAGAAGATGAAGACAATTCAATAAATGAAGTCGTTGAAAATTGGTGTAAAGAATATTCTGAAAAATTAAAAGAAAGAAATCCAATAATACAAAAAACAAAAGAAGAAAAAGTTCTTTCAAAAAAGATAGAAGCTTATATTTCTTCTCCGAGTAATTTTAATGCAAATTCTTTTTTAGAATGTGTAAGAAGAATTTGTTCTGATAAAGAAATATTGGATAAAGTAGATCAAATAGAAAAAGAAATAAATTTTAGAGAAAATATATACGAAAATAAGCTTATAAACAAAATTTATAGGTTGAGGACTACAAAAGAAGGTTTTTTAGATGATGGTATTTCTGTGATAAATGATTTGCTTTATGAATTTGAATATATTTTTAATGGAAATATAGAGAAAAACAATAAAGTAAATAAAATATATGATATATTGGAACAAGCAGAAAATTTTAAAGATAAAGAACCTACTGATGAATTTTTAAAAGAGATACAAGACTTTAAAAGAAAATTGTTATTGTTGTGTATTCCAAGACCAACCTATAGACCTGAAGTAAAGCGTCAAGATATAATAGAGATATATAATAATGTTTCTCAACAATTAAGAAGTGTGAATCCTAAAAATGATAAAGATGAAATTCTTTACAATTTGTTAAATGAATTAGAATTCAATATTGAAGCTGTTGAAGATACGATTAAAAATTATGCTTTTGTATATTCTGCTACGACTCAACAGAGTGAGGAACGTGATATTAGAAAAGTAAAAGGTGCTAAAAATAAAGATGATGATATTGTTTATGATACAGTTATCATTGATGAGGCTGCAAGGGTAAATCCAGGGGATTTGATGATTCCTATGGCACAAGCAAAAAGGCGTATTATTTTAGTTGGAGATCACAGACAGTTACCACATATATATGATGAAGAAATTTTTGAAAGTATGAATGTTGATGGAGAAGACATAAATGAAGATATAATCAAAAATAGTATGTTTCAATATTTGATCGATCAGATGAGAAAATTGGCTAAACAAGATGGTATTCAGAGAAATATTACCTTAGATGCTCAATATAGAATGCATCCACTTCTTGGCAATTTTGTCAGCGAAAATTTTTATGAATCCTATGGAGAATCTTTTAAATCTCCTTTACCAGCGGAAAAATTTAACCAAGATTTATATGATGTTCCATTAGTGTGGGTAGATATGCCGTACAATAAAGGAAGAGAAGAAAAAAGAGGAACAAGTAGAATAAGAGAATGTGAAGCCGATTATATTGTTGAAAAGTTGAAGAAATTTATAGAAAATGACAAAGAAAAAAAATTGACTTATGGAGTTATAACATTTTATAGTTCACAAGTTAATTTGATAAAAAGAAAATTGGGAGAACTTTCAAAATTTGTAAGAGTAGGCAGTGTTGATGCTTTTCAGGGAATGGAATTTGATGTAATATTCCTTTCTGTTGTGAGAAGTTATGACAGAGTTCCTGAAAGATTTAAGCATATGGATAAAAATAGAAGAAAAGATGAAGATTATGAAACTTATTGTGAAAGAATTGGACTTCCAATATATGGTTTTTTGACTTCTAAAAATAGACTTTGTGTCGCATTGAGTAGACAAAAGAGATTATTGATTGTTGTAGGAGATAAAACAATTTTTTATGATGAAGAATGGAAGGATATAGCTGATATTTGTGTTCCTGCTATGAGAAATTTATATGATTTGTGTGAAAGAGAAGGAAAAATAATCAATGGCTAAAACACGAGTAATAAGTCTTTTTAAAAAAGAAAGATTTGAAAACATATTTCCAAATATAAAAATCATTGGAAGAACTATTGATGTTTTTGTTAAGTGCAAGACTTATGAACTTCAAATTCCAGTAATAAAATCTAAAATACGAGTATTGGATATTTTTGAAGAAGCTGTTTTAAGGATAATTAATATTGGAATAAATGATGTTGAACAAATTTCTGATATTCTTTGTTTTTGCAATTATACTGGTAAAGAAAAAATAATAAATACAGATATCGTAAATTTGGTTTTGATAAAACTTTTAGATAAGGGATATATAGATCAAGATAAAAAGATAACAGATGAAGGTAAAGAAAAAATAAATTTACACATAAATGAAAAAAAAGATATACAATATATTCCAGCTACTTGTTTTTTTATAAAAGAATCAGATATTATTTTGCCATATATTCAGTTGGGAGAATTTAAAACTGAAAAAAATGTAACCATTGAAAATGGATTCATTTATATTCAATATGGAACAGTTGGAGATTCAATTATTATTAGGGGAAAATATATTGGAGAGAAAAAAAAAGAAAAAACAAATAGAAATATATTTGAAAATAAAAATACTCTTGAACAGAATAAAATAAGAAAAGCAATAAAAACATATAATTTACTTGCTCAAAAAAGAGAAGAATTGCCTGAAATAGATTATGATTTAAGAAGTAATAATTTTATATATTCTACTTCAAGCGAAGATGTTTTTTTTCACTTTAAGGCTTTTATTCAAGAGGGAAATGCAGATGATGTACTTTTTTCAGATGGTTTAATTTCCAATGTTGATGGTATATCTTCTTATGTTAATAAAATTGATGAAAATTTTATTAATTATGTTAGGAAAAAAAAATCATTATTGTCTAAAGATGATAGTGATGAGGATTCAAAGCAAGAATATAAAGATATAAGATATTATTCTGTTGTTAAGTGTTATGATGAAATACAAAGAAATTCAATAAATAAAATACAAGATTCACAGACAAAAGACGAAAAAGAAAAAATATTGAGAGAAAATAAAAGTGCCATAGATTATTGCTATAAAATGTTAGAATGGGGATTTTATTATTATAATAAAAATAATATGCCTTCTGATATATTGTTAAATTTATTTAAAAAACAAACATCTTCGTCAAATATGGAATTATTCTTAAAATTTGCAAATGATATTGGAATAAAAAATGTTGAATCTTATAAGTATTTGTTTTCACTAGTTGATCAAAGTAAAATACAAACTGCTTATAAATATCCAGACCCTACTCCTATGATGAATGTTTGTCTTCCTTTAGCTATTGCTGAAGCAAGTGAAAATAAAAAGAGCAATATATACGAACTTGTAAAACAAGAACCAGATTTTTTGGTATTTTTAAATGATTTAAAATATAAATCTAATTCTTTGAGACATGATTTAGCTTCTGATGTTTTAGGGTTGAAGGTTGATGAAATTGTAGATAATAGCCGAAAAATCATTGAAATTTTATTACCAGACATTATATTTAATGATGAAACTTCCACTCAAAGTAAAATAATTAGTGCTTCTGAAGTAAAATTATCTGCACAAGTAAGATTAGAAAGAGATTTAGGTAGTGTGATATATCAAACCTTGAGTAATGATGTAAAAAATGAATGGCTAAAAATATCACCAAATAAAGAACAACCTGACCCTTTGGAATATATTTTGATAATATCAAGATTGATGGAAAAATTATTATCAGATGAAATAAAAGAAATTTTTGGAGTTAATAAAGATAAACAAGAAACTATAAAAAAATTGACTTCGAGATATGGAAAAAAATTACCAAATTCATTGGAAAAAGTTAATGATGTTTTTTTTATAGATGCAACTAAAAATAATAAATCAACATTAGGAGCTTATACTTTAGTTTTTATGGCTAATTGTGAGTCAGCAATATGTAATAAGCTATTAAATATTGGATTTATTTCATTTATTGATGAAATAATAACATTGAGAACACATGGAAATAATGTTGGTTTACAAGTTGATGGTGAAAAATTGGAAGATTTTAGAGAAAAAGCTATAAAGGCAACAAAAATAATTGGAGGAGCAAATGTCTAATAATATTGATTATGATAGATTGAGTGCTTTAAATTTGGAATTGAAAAGAAGAGAAAATGAGTTGAATTTAAGAGAAGAGCAACTAAAAAAGGTTCAGAATGAATTGTCAGCTAAAGAAAAACAGTTGATTATAAGAGAAAATGAAGTAAAATCTAAAAATGATGTCTTACATAAAAGACAGCTTGATTTAGATAACAAAGAATTTTCTTTAAACTCTAAAGAAAATGATATTGCTATTGGAAATAAAGAGATTGAAGAAAGAAAAGCTTTTTTGTTTAATCAAGATAAGTCTCTTAAAGAAAAAGAACAAAAAATAACCGATAAGATACAAGAATATAATAAAAAAATGATAAAATATCATGAAGATATTGCTAAATTTAATGCACAACAGTCTTCTTTACAAAAGAAACAGGAAGAATTAATAGAAAGAGAAGCAAAAGTTATTTCTATAGAAAATGCAGTTAAAGAAGAAGAATTAAAATTGCAAAAAGAAAAGAATCAACAGTTGCAAGTGTTGACACAAGATAAGTTGGAATTGTTGAAAAAAATTGATGAAGAACAACATGAAAAATATATTGAGGCGATGAAAAAATTTGAAGAAGAACGCCATAAAAAATATATTGAATCTATGGATGACTTGAAAAATAAGTTTGAAAAAAATACCGAAGATAAATTGAGAGAATTGGAAGAGAGAGAAAAAAAGCTGTCTAAAGAAATTGAGACTTTTGAAAATGATAGACTAAAATTAGAAAAAGAAAAAGAAAGATTGTTAGTAAGAGAAGAAAAATTACAAGAGCGTGAAGAATCTTTAAATGATCGTGAAGATGAATTAGAAGAAGAATTAAAGGAAAAGTTGGATTCTCTTTGCAAAGAAGATAGAGAAACTCATAAAGAAGAATTGAATCGAAAAGAAACAATTATAGAGGATTTGCGTAAAAAAAATTTAGAGCTAAGTGATGAACTTAAAATTTTTGGTTCTTTTAGAGAAATATATGGTGATACTCGTGAAATAATCGAGAATAAAATAAATAATCTTCAAGAAGAAAATAAAATATTAAAAGAGAAATTGCTAAATTCTCCTTCTGTTGAACTCAAAGATGATTATGAGAGATTGAAAGAAAAATCAGAAGAGCAAAGGCATACTATAGATGAACTTTCAAAAGAAAATGAAAATTTTTTAGCACAGAATGAACAGTTTGAAAGATTACAAATTGAAAAGAATAGTTTAGAAGGAACAAAACAATCACTTGAGACAGAAATTAAAGAATTGGAAGCTCGTTGTACAAAATATGAAGGCATTATAGAAAGATTGTCTTCTCCTGAGGCAAGATTGGCTGATAGAGATGAACGTATTAAGGCTATAAATACAGGATATTTAAAACCTATACCAAATAATTTGCTTCCAGATATTTATGGAAAACAAGAAGTTTTTGAAGCATTTATGAAATTGGATAAAAAAGCTAGAAAAGTTGAACTTGAAAACTATTTTGTCAATGAAGTGCCTTGGTTGGAAAATATATACGATAATTGTAACGAATATGGTATTCATTTTCCAAAGCGTATTTTATATGCTTTCCATACTGCTTTGAAAATATCAGATTGGGCTTCTATAACTGTTCTTGCAGGTGTTAGTGGTACTGGAAAATCAGAACTTCCAAAACTCTATGCCACATTTGGAGGAATGAATTTTATTTCAGTTCCTGTTCAGCCAAGTTGGGATAGTCAAGAATCTATGTTGGGATTTTTTAACTCTATAGACAATAGATTTGAGCCAGAACCACTTTTGAGATTTTTGGTTCAATGTATAAATGATGATTCTTTCAATAAATATATGAGTATAGTTCTTCTTGATGAGATGAATTTAGCTCATGTTGAACATTATTTTGCTGATTTTTTGAGTAAATTGGAAACAAGACGTTCAAGTAGTAAGAAAGATGTACCTAATATTGAAGTAAAATTGGGATCAGGTGTTGCTCCATATCCATTAAAATTAGAACGCTGTATCTTGTGGACAGGAACAATGAACCAAGATGAGACAACAAAATCACTTTCAGATAAAGTTCTCGACCGTGGTATTGTCATCAATTTTCCAAGACCTACTAAATTGAAAAGTAGAGAAGAAATGGCTATTCTTTCTAAGTTTGTAGAAAAATCTAATTGTAAAATGTTGTTGAGAGAAAATTGGGGCAATTGGATAACCAGAACTAATGATTTCGAAGGTGAACCTAAAAAACAGTTAGATAAATACAAAGAAATTGTTGAAAATATAAATAAAAAATTAGAAAATATGGGGCGTGCAGTTGGACATCGTGTTTGGCAAGCTATAGAGTTCTACATTTTAAATTATCCAACTGTTCGTCAATATATGGATGCAGAACATCCAGAAGTTCTTTCTGATGAATTAAAAGAGGCTATGAAAATTGCTTTTGAAGATCAAATTGTCCAAAAAGTTATGCCAAAACTCAGAGGAATTGAAACTTATGGTTCTTCACTTCAGCATCTAAAAGAGATAGGAGACCTTTTGGTAAGTGAGGGATTTGAAAAACTTCAAGATGATTTTAAGATAGCTTATGAACAAGGACACGGTCAATTTATTTGGAATAGTGCAAAATATATTGAACAAGAAGATAATGATGAACCTTCTCAAACAGGTGAATTTGAAGATGAATCTGAGGAAAATGAAACTGAATAACTGAGGATATTATGATAAAAAATATTGATAGTTATGAGGAGTTTTGCCAAAAACTGAATTCTTCACAAAAAGATAAGCTTTTGCTTTTGATATATATCAGAAATTGGATAATAAATATCATAAATAAAATTGATAAAGATAATATTGATTATAATCTCGATAGATTGTTGTTAGAAAATGATGATCTATATTTTAAGCCTGAGTTAAAACAATCTTTTAAAAATGAATTAAAAAATGATATATTATCAAATATTGTTGACAAAAGTTTTGATGCTTTCAAATATATCAGCAATAATATGCGGGAAAATATAATTCGTGAAAATATTGTAATGCCTGTATATAAAGTGAAAGAAATAAATAGTAGTTGTTTGAATTGGCTTAGTAGAAAACCTGGAAATTCTATTAAAGAAAAAATATCAAACAATAATCATTCTATGTTAGCTGTAAGGCGTAGAATGACTTTAAATACAGGAGAAAATCGTCTTTTTATTGCATTTTTAAAAAATATTTCGAGATTACTTCAATTAAAGTTAGATAGTATTTCTGATTTTGTTAAAAGTGAATCTTATGGTAATTTTGTTGCTAAAACTAAAATTACTATAAATAGTGAGCTTTCAAATGAAAGAAATTTTTTGGAACAGTGTTTATATTTTTTAAATACTCCTGATATTGAGGAAATAGGTCTATGGAATAATATGCCTCCAAATAATGCTCTTTTAGGTGATAAAAATTATAAAAAAATTTGGAATGCTTGGGGAGTATTAAAGAATATAGACGAGTGGATCAAAGATGATTGCTCAAAAATAGCACATAATTTTTGTGAATTGTCTTTTATTGAGTTATTGACGATAATTTCAAGATATTTTTATCTTCCACAAGTTCCATTTACTGTTGATTATAAAGAATTTGAATTTTCTATAAAATCTCCATTTTTATATGCAGTTGATTCAAATGGAAATAAATTTGAAATATCAAAGCAGCATATAAAAGAAGAATCAAAATCAATAATAAATATATTTTATAGAGGAGCATCTTTAATAGTTGAATTTTATAATGACAGGATTTTATTTCAAAACAATAATCGTAAAATTTGTGAATATGGTTTGAATATTCAAAATTTGAATAGAATCAATTATGTATTTTCTTTGATGATGTCAAAATTCAAACTATATCAAAATAATATATGGAAAAAATATTACGAAAATAAATATTCTGAACAAGAAAAAAATATTTATAATGAAGTCGTAATGAATATTTATTCTGTTTATCCACGATATATTGCTAATAATGGTAGGGTGTCAAAATTGGATTCTCGTATTATTCAGCAAAAATATGTTTGTGATGATAAGGAATATATTATACCTGTAGATATTTCAAGAGCAATAGAGATTCATAAAAGTATTGAAACTTATAGCTTTTTAAATTCAATAAGAAGCAATTCAATATTTCAGATGACTAATTTGTTTCATTTGTTGGAATCACATATAAAAAGCAAGAAATTTGCTTTTATATATCCAGATATTTTTAGTGAATTACAAGTTAGTTTGTTGTATAAATCGGCAAGAGGAGCATTTAATAATGTAACTGCTTTTCCAAATAGCATTGCATTTGCTTTTTATTATCTCAAAAAATATCAGGTGGATTCAATAATACCAAATAATAAATCAAATGGAAATTTCATTTTGATTGCTGATTTGGTAAATGATAAATTGGTATTGTCTTTGATTCATGGAATTGTCGATGAAACAGGTAAGTTAAAAAATGATATACCTGAATATAAAGGGCTTGTTTTTGAGAGACATCCAAGTATATCTTTTTCTCTTAAAGATGATATAGATATTTTGAAAGAAAATTTAAAATCAGACGAAATATATGATATTTGGGGAATTGATGGAATAAAAGATGAAAGAGATAATCTTTCTGTTTTATTTGATGAAAATAACCAATTTAGAATAAATAGTAATTTATGTAATACTATAAATAATTATAATATAGATATAACAGATTATATAAATGAATTTTTACAAAAATATGAAAAAATAATAGGTAAATCTAAAGTTATAAGTTATATTTCTGATTCTGAACATATTGTTTCTTATGATTATAATTTAGAATATATCGATAAAAGTAGTTCATTAGAAGGATATACCTTTTTTAAACAACTTCAAAAGAAGACGAAAATATCACTTTGGAAAGACCATCTTCAAAAATTGTCGATTAAACTATTGTATGGAGAATTTCCATTGGTCGATGATGAAACTATCACTCCTCAATTTGATATTGAGCATAAAATACCTATTAATAAAACATTTACACTTCCAAAAGGTGTTAAAGAATACAAATTTGGATTGATATTAAATGATTCAAGTGAAAATAGTCGTTTTATGGCTGTAATAAAAAATCCAGCTTTTCCACTATCTGAAAATATAGAATGTACATTAGATATGACATATAAATATGGAGCAGATGATCCTTATGAATTGTTTTTTATTCCAAAAGATACGGCTAAGGCTAAATTTGATAAGGCAAAAGTAATTTGGATGCCTCAAGATGAGTACCTATATAAAGATTTAAATTCACCTGTATTTCCAAATGTTCCTTCCTATGATGAGTTACAACATTTTCAATCTAAAAATGGAGAAGAAAATTTAATAAGTGGACCAAAGGGGATAATAAATAAATTCCAAGAAATCATAGATTCAAGACAATATGAAACTTTAAGACCTTCTGATTATAATGTAAAATTGAATGGAAAATATGGCGATAGGGTTTTTTATATAAATAATTTTAAGGGTGGAAATATAACTCTTAAATTTAGAGAAAGCTCTATTATATATATTGAAAGAAAAAATAATGTTTCTTTTGATAATATAATAGATAATAAGAAAATGATATCTTTTGATATTCCTAAAGATTTTACAACAAAAAATGTAGTTAGATATAGATGCAGTTTAAAAAGTTCTTGGAAATATATTTCTAATAAAGGATATGCTTGTTTTGAAGACAATGTCAACATAGATGGAGAATATAAAAATATTACTTTTTATCAAGATAATTTTATAGATAAAAAAACTTGTAATAAAGATATAACTCATGTTTCATTTGAACTAAAAAAAGAACCAATAAAAGATAAATATGGAAATTATAGATATATAGCAAAATGGATAAATGATGAAGATAATAAAAAATATGAGCCAGAAAAAATATATAATGTTGAAAATATAAGATTAGGAAAGAAAATAAATACAAATATATTTTATGGTAGAATTTTGTTTTTAGTTCATAAGATTTTTTCAGAAAATAAATCCAAGTATGATAGAGATTGTCCAAGAGAATTAGTTAACTCTATTACGAATTTTTCTCATGCTTTTAAAGAGATTTATTATGATGTGGGAAACGGATTAAAACCAGTGGTCTTTAATATAATGTCTTTAATGGCGAAAAATATTGACGATTATTACGATATTGCTTTTGAACATATGCAAAAATATTTTGATGGTTCTATAAAATTGCCTGATAATATTGGATATGCCCTTGGAAGTTGTAATAATGATAAAGAAATACAATTGAAAAATATTTTGTTTGATTTTCCAGAAGAAAAGAAAGATAAAGTTGTTTGTATATTGTCTAAAGCCATTTGGGGAAATAGACATTTTGTTTTCTCAGATAATGTAGAACGAGATAAGTTGTTGTATTATTTGTATGTGGCAATTGACTATATAGTAGATATGATTGATGGTAAAATTTTAAATAAAAATAGAGATATAGGAAAATGTATTGAATATATTTTAGGTGTATTTAGATTGAGAGAATTGGGAGATAGTCAGCTAAATTATAAATTATCTTTAAATAATCCAAAGATTCAGACTTTATATTTTTACATAGAAAAAATTATTGAAAAAGTAAAAAATAATGAATTTGGAATTAAATCATTTTTGAAATTGGAAATTAGTGATAAAGGTCAATATAAAGATATTCCTGATTTACTTTATGCTATGTTGGTATATATAACAGGTGATACAGGAAGTAGTAATATAAAAATAAATATTGATGAAACTGATGATGAAGATGAAGAAAATGATGAGGATTAACTAAAAAAAATTGGGCGGAAGATAATAAATGGCAAAAACTATTAAATTCAATTTGATTTGCGATAATAAGCCAATTCGCACAATAGAAGATTTGCAAAAAAATTTTTCTATTGAAGATGTTTTGGCTTATTATCACAATGGTTTATTAGAACGCTGGTTGAATGTTCGTGGGTATTCCAAAAAAGATGAGAAGTATAATATATCAAAAATAACATGTAAGGGTGATATTGATATAATAACTGAATTGATCAAAATATTTGATGTGTCAAAAGATGAAAATGAGATAAAAGAATCGTTATATATCTTGAAATATTTAAAAGAAAAACAGGACAATTTGGATAGATATAATAGATACAATTCCAGCAATGAGACGAGAATTCAAGATTATAAAAAAGAATATGATAATTGTGTTACAAAACTTCAAAATGCAAGCGATATATCTGCAATCAAATCAAGTATAAAAATGATTGCTGATTTTTATTTTTGGCTTTTTGAATTGAATCATAGATCGCTTTTTTGGAAATTGAGAGATAAATCTCCTTTGGCTATTATGTGTCTTTTGATGAATGAGAGGACAAGAAAATATTTTTTGCCAATAGAGAATATAATTAAAGGCAAAAATATAGCTGTTATGGATATAAATACTAATACTCAAGATATGAGAGATAAAAAAGAGATGTATAACAGTATTTGTGATTTGATTAATTCTTCTGATTTTGTAAATAAAATGGGAAATAATTTATATAAAGTCTCTAAAGTAACTGATGGATATTGGAGTGATATTGAACCAAAAGGCAAAAAATATATGATTATTGATATAAATAGAAGTAATACTGGAAAAGATTTTGTTCGTTCTGCAGGTGTCAAAGATGGAGATTTATCTCAAAAAGATATAAAGAATAAATTTGTTATTTTGGATGGAATTGACTATAAGAGTAATTCACCTTCTAGCACATTGTATTACATGGAGGTCTAATAGTGAAACGAACAACTGTTGAAACTTTGGCTTCTTATGTAGATGCTCTTCGTTCTATCATATACATAAACCACTTTGATTTTAAAGTTATTGATGATTCGATAGCGAAAATTGGAAAAGATGTAAAATGTGTTGAATTTAACAATGCTTTTGGACTTGTTGATTTTAGAACTAAAAGTCCAATGATGGACTGTGATTTAGAAGGATTTTTAAGATTGACTTGGGAAGATGGTTTTGAACAAGAGACATTTCTTATTTTAAAAGATGTTCACGAAGAATTAAATAATCCCAAAATAATTTCTCTTTTGAAAAAAATAGCAGAACTCAATATTTATGATGATACTTATAATGAAACAGTTTTTATTTTATCTGAAACTCTTGTGATTCCAAATAGTCTTGAAAATTATATAACTATTTTTGATATTCCCTTGCCTTCAATGCGTGAAATTTTGAAAATAATAAAAAATTTTATAAAAGATTTGGATATAAAAGTTGAACAAGATACAATAGATGAGATAGCTTTGTCTTTTAAGGGATTAAATGAATTTCAAATAAAGCAAATTTTGAATTTGGCGTACCAAGATGGTGGTTGTATAGATAGAGAAGATAAATTTCTTATTTTAAAAGAGAAAGAACAGTTTATAAAAAAATCTGGAATGTTGGAGCTAGTCAATTTTTCAGAAAAGATAGAAGATATAGGTGGATTGGATAATTTAAAAGATTGGCTTTATCGTAAACAAAAAATTTTTGAGAATCTTGATAAAGCACTTAAATTTGGAGTTGATCTTCCAAAAGGTCTGATGATAATAGGTATGCCAGGTTGTGGAAAAAGTCTTACAGCAAAGGCTACAGCTAGTTTATTTGAAATACCTCTTGTTCGTCTTGATGTTGGTCGTTTACTAGGAAAATATGTTGGTGAATCTGAAGAAAATATGAGAAAGGCTTTGAGATTATCTGAAGCTATAAGCCCTTGTGTCCTTTGGATAGATGAAATAGAAAAGGCTTTTGCAGGTGTTGGAGAAAATGGACTTGGGCATGAAGTTACTACTCGACTTTTTGGACAGTTTTTAACTTGGATGCAGGAAAAGGAAAATACTGTATTTATTGTGGCAACGGCAAATAATATATCTAAAATTCCTCCAGAATTTTTGAGAAAAGGGCGATTTGATGAATTATTTTTTGTTGATTTGCCTAATGTTGAAGAGAGAAAGACAATTTTTGATATTCACTTGAGAAAGCGTAATAAATGGAATAAAGATATTGATTATATATCTTTGGTAAAGGCTACAGAAGGATTTAGTGGAGCCGATTTGGAGTCTGTTGTAAAAGATACTGTTGAACTTGCATTTATTGAGTATAGAAATACAATAACAACTCAAGATTTACTAAATACTGTGAAAAACACAAAATCTATATCTAATACATTAAAAGAGAAGATTGATGAGATTAGAGAGCGTATAAAAAAAGTTGATATAAAATCTGCAAGTAGAAAAGTAAATTGAATTTTTAATAAAAAGGAATATTTAAATGAGCGATAGTGCTGTTGAATTTTTACTTATTGATGAAAAAGATTCTCCAATATTGATTGAAGAAGAATGTAAAAATTTTAAACCTGTTTTATATGATTTTATTGATTCCTATTCTGTAAGTATTGACAAACCTGTTGATGTATGGCTTGGCAATAAAATGCATGAATATCTTCCAGAGAGAAAATCTGAAGAAGTTTTGTCAATGGCAAGAGAGATTGTTGAAACAATAAAAATTAATGAAGCTAAAAAACAATCTCTTTCTGAAGCTATTTCACATGGAAGAAGTAAAGAAGGTTGGTTTGCTTCTGAGATAAAAAAAGCTACTTCTGGAATGTCAACTCAAGAGGCTTCAAAATATTTATCTAATCTAGATAATGCCCTTCAGAAAGCCAATGAATCTCTATATAAAACAATAGTTACGCAATCAGGAAATATTAATCAAAATCCTAGGTTAGATGGATTTATTGCAGAACAATATCATGCACAGACATTTAATTTAAATGCAGAAGCTACTGGTAGTGAATATCGTGCAAGAGTATTAGAACCTACAGATGGATATGCAAAAAATTCTGTAGATATAGTAGTTGAAGATGCTAATGGTAAGATAGTAAAACGATATCAAGTAAAATATTGTAAAGATGCTAAAGCTACAGAACAGGCTTTTGAAAAAGGTGATTATAGAGGTCAACAAAAACTTATTCCAAAAGACCAAGATGGACAGCTTTCCAAAAAGGCAACTTCTGTAATAGAAGCACCAGATGGAACAAAGAGTAATCCTTTGACCAAAGCGAGGGCTGAAGAAATGAAAAATGAGGCTCAAAGTGGTCAATGGAATGAGCTTAATTGGAATGAATACAATGTAAAAGATCTTGCTATAGGTATTGGTAAACAAGCAGGACATGCTGCTATTCAAGGTGCTTGTATTGGTGTTGGTTTTGATGTTGCTCAAAAATTATTTTCAGGTGAAAAAGTAAAAGCAGAAGAAGTTATTGAAAAAGCTGTTGTCAGTGGTGCAGATTTTGGAATAAAAGCAGCCGCTGCTGGAGCTTTGAAAGTTGGAGTAGAAAAGGAAATAATAAAAGTTATTCCCAAAGGAACTCCAGCAAGTACGATTGCTAATATAGCCTTTGTTGCTATCGAAAATGTAAAAGTTGTCGGTCAAATGGTTACTGGCAAATTGTCATTTAAAGAAGGAGTAGAAAAAATTGAACAAACTACTGTTTCTACTGTTGCTGGATTGGCAGCAATGACAGGAGGAGCTAAAATTGGAGCTGCTGTAGGAAGTGTTTTTGGTCCAGTTGGTTCAGCTGTAGGAGGGTTTGTTGGGGGAACTATAGGATATATGGCTGGCTCGAAAGTTGGAGAAGTTGTTGTCAAAGGTGTACAAAAAATCAGAACGAAGGCTGTCGAGGTTATTAAGACAGTTGCTCCAAAAGTAACTAAATTTGTAAGTAATGTAGTTGATACTGTAAAAACAGGTGTTAAGAATTTTTGTGATGGAATAAAAAGTATAGGAAATAAAATAAAAAATTTCTTTAGATTTTAAAAAATAAAGATTTGTATATATCAAATACTAAATTTTAGGTAAATATTTTATGAAAAAAATATTTTTAAATTTAACAAGATAAAAAGGAAGAATATATGTTAAATTAGAAAAATGAAGATATATGAAAGATTAGATCATTATAGTATAATGAGTAAATAAACTCTTTATGGAGGAAAAAGAAGTGAATCATTGCGATATTCTTTGGGTCGATGACTTTGATACAAGTGATAATATTGCAGATAGTGAATTAGTTACAAATGATACTTCTGATACTGCAACTTTTAAGAATGAATTGAATGATTATTACCCAATGTCTTATCATTTTCGTGTCAATATTTACAAGTATTTTTTGAAATTGTTATTACATCTTGAAGATGATTTTTCTCAATATAATTGTGTTGTATTGGATATAAATTTAGGAAAAGGAATTTGGAGATCTCGAAAGCCATCTGTTTTACCATATCGTTATAAAAAGCCTTTAAATGCAACTGAGGAATTGCTTAAAATTAAGAAAATTTTAGAACAAAATAATGTTCAGTTAAGAGAAAAAGATTGTTATAGAGATTCTGAAGGTAAGCTTGTAATAAGTAGTAGTAGTTTTTTTGAAAATGCAGGTTACTATTTATATTTATATCTTTTGCAAAAAGGTATGCCTGCAGAACGAATTTGTATGTTAACTGGCAATGCTGGTCCTAAAAATACTTCTTCAGAATGGGATGATTTATTTAAACAAGCAGGATTAATACCTCCTAAAACTTTTGATAGAAAAGATGAAAAGGGGAATAATAGCAAATTTGCTAAATGGTTAGATGAGCGATTCTCAAATGAATATCGTTTTCGTTCTTGTGTTATTGCAATGTCAGGCTGTTTGTTGGATATGATAGCCAAGAATGGTATTAAATTGAGACAATTTTGGAATGAAGTATGGGAAGATGATGAAGATGGTATTGAATCTGTTAGGCATATTTTAGAAAATGTAAGAAAATTTCCTTTGCGTTTTTCTAAAGGAATAGAAAATGAGTGTTTTAATATAATTTGGCAACTCGTACTTCCTTGGGAAGGAATAAAAACTTCTGTAAATTATCTATATGAAACAAACAAAGATGATAGATATTATATATTTTTTAAGGCAATAAGAAATTACTTAGCACATCGTAGCATAACTAAAGTTGGAATTCAGGTATCTGCTTTTTTGTTTGGTTTATCTCTTCATGGATTATTTGATTTTACTTCTGTTGATAGTAAAGTAAAACGAAATTATGAAGAATATAAACTCTGGGAAAAAGAATTACTGAAATTGATGCATAATATTGATGAAGAAAATCAACATCAAGAAGAAATAAAATTTTCAGAATTATCTCTTCAATCTTTTAATTGTTTTTGTGAATCTTATAAATTAACAAATAAAGATAAGATTAATTTTGATTATAAATCAAATAACGAGATTAAAGTTTATAAATCTATTATAGAAATTATAAAAAAGATAGATTTAAAATTTTTTAAAGATGTTGATTTGCCTAGATTATTTTTACAATGTTTATATGAAGTTGATGGTACACGTAAACCTGACGACGAATTGAAATTGGATAATTCTTTTAAAAATAGAACAATAATAATCTATAAATCTCAAGATCGATTTTCCTTTTATAAATGTAACTCAGACAATTTAGATAGGATTGAAGACAAGTATTTAGATGGTGTTAAAAATACTCTAAAGAAAAAGATTTATGATGATTTGCTGGATATTGAGAATAGGAAAAAAGAACTAAAAAATAAAAAATGATTTCACTAGAGGTTTTTATGAATAATAAACTTTGTGAAGCAGTAGATGAGATTGAATGTATTATCATAAATACATTTAATGAATATAATCTGAATTATGAAAATTTTTCTATCGATTCTTATTATAAAGAAAATGATAGATTAAATCGTCCTGCAATTTCTAAAGAACAGTGTTTAGAAGACAGAAAAGGGATGATTGATGTTTTGGCTCGTTATTATAATAAATGGAAAAATGAAAAAGATAATTTTATTACTCTTTTTGCCATTTATTGTAATATTTATATTCGTTATAATCTTCATCAAGTATTGTCTGAAAAAGATTTTGGTCTTTCCGTACTTTTTGAAGAGATTGATGATTATAAAATGAGGGAATATTTGGATTTAATTCAAAATGGAATTTATAATCAAGATATTTCTTATTTTAAAAAAGCACATGAAAAAAATGATAAATATTCTGTTGCTAATATTTATCTTTTTGAATACTATTTAAGAGATTATTCTGTTTCTGAATATAAAAAAGAAAGTGATTCTAAAAAACAAAGAGAGATTAAAGATTTTTTTACTCCTCTATTTGGTGATGCAAAAAAATATTCTATTTTAGATGATAATGAAGACATTATATATAAAATTTTAGAATATTTTGATAATATCAGTGATGATTTACAGAGTTATATCCTTGGAAATGATAATATTTTTAAAAGTTGTTTTTGTTTTGATAAAGAACCTCTACCATATTTAAAGGTTTTTAATAATGAGATTGAATTTCAAGATTTTATTTTGAAAAATTCTGTTAAATATTTTGATAAATTTAAATATTTATCAGAACAGGAATCATTTGAAAGTAAAAGTAAAAAATATGAGGATTTAAATTCTTATATATCTGAAGTTGTAAAAAAAATTGAGGAATTTGATTACAATGATGAAAATTTAAAAGAGAAATATCTTAATAGTGATATACTTGAAGATAGATTATTGTATTTAGGGATTCCTTGTATTATTTTTAAATCAAAATATTATGTTTCACTTCTTTTGAAACAAAGTAAACTTTATAAGAAAATATCTGATACTGAAAAAGAAAAAAATAGTATTATAAAAGATTTTTCACATAAATATAAAAATATGAAAGCAACAACTTTGCATGATATAGGAAATACATTGCTGAAATCTGAGAATAAGAATTATAGAGAATATGGTCAAAAGGTTTTAGTTGAATATGTACTTAAAGAATCCTTGACTAAAGATGTCTATATGATGCAGCTGATGTTTGAACAGGATAAAGTAAAATTATGTGAAAAATTGAAAGATAGCTTATTGTATTATACTGATTCTTCCAAAAAAAATATTAGAGATGTTATAAATACAGCATTAGTCTTTTGTTTTATAAATGTATTTTATAACAAGGATTCAAAATTTGTATACATGAGAGAAAATGTGGAATTATTGAAAGATAATATAGATGATGTTATAAAAGACTTTCAGGAAAATGTTATATTTAAAGGAAAAGATTGTATAAATTGGTTATTAGATAATGGTATTTCATGTAATTTGATTTTATCTGAATCTGATGATTGGAATCGTGTTTCATTGAAATCAGAAGATTATGCTTTTATATATTTAAAAGATATATTTCAAGAACTCTTTTTAAATTTTCTTAATTATGGAAATTTAGAAAAGCCAATGATATTAAAACTTTATTCTAAAGAAGATCAATTTGTAATATATACTGAAAATTATCTATTTGATGAAGATGAAAATATTCAGATAGGATTGCGTTCTTCTTCTACAGGTTTAAAATCATTTGCTAATATTTTGCCTATGTTATATGAAGAAGATATTCCGATAGAAAAATATTTTAGACCATCTAAAAGACAAGATATTTTTAGCTTGGAAATAGAAATGCCAATAAAAAGATTTATTTTAGATTGATATTTCCATTAAGGCAGGTGTTTTTTATCATGTATATATTGGATTTGTTGAAAAAATGTAGTGCTATTGATAAAGAAAATGTTTTAGAGTGGATTTTTGGGGATTTAGATATTGAAGATAAAATTGATAGTTTAAAAAAAGAAGTAGAAGATGATAAAAATATCAATAAATGTTTTGGTTTGGGCTTGTTATATTTTTATGGAATAGGTCTTGATAAAGATTATAAAGAATCTTTGGAATATTTTAATAAAGTATACTCTAATTTAAAAGATAGCACGATTCAATATTTAATTGGATTATTGTATCTTGAAGGTGGATATGGAATAGAACAAGATATAACAAAAGCAATAACATTTTTTTCAGAATCATCTGATAATGGTAATGTAGAGGCACTATATAAGTTAGGTTGTATTTATAAAGATGGTATAGGTGTTGATAAAAATTACGAAGAAGCAACTAAATATTTTGAAAAAGCTACAGCTAAGGGGCATTTAAAATCACATTATGAGCTTGGGCTTTTATATTATTTTGGTTTAGGAGTTCCTTTAAATAAAGAGAAAGCAAAACTTTTATTTTATGATTCTAATGAACAAGGTGATATATCTTCTAAGATAATTTTAAAATGCTTGTTTAATAATAAGTAGGTGAATTTACATAAAGGCTTTTTGATAATTAATTTTAGTTATCGAAAGGTCTTATTTTATTTTTTGTAAAATTGTATAATTAATAATATTTCATATTTTTATAGGTGATTACATGATAGATGAATTTTTTGAAAAAAAATATTTATTTAGAGATTTTTTTGATAATTTTAATTTTCATTTAGCTATGAATTCTCTGTTTTATGATAAATTTGAGGATTATGAACAAACTCGTTATAGTTTTGAAAAATGGTCCTCAGAAGGTGATCCAGAAGCACAATTTTATTTAGGGCGTATGTATAAAGAGGGGAATGGGGAAGTAATAGATGAAAAGAAAGCAAATATATTATTTGTAAAATCCCTTCGTACTTTTTTAAATTTGACCAAATCGGATAAATTGGATTCAAAGTCTAATTTTTATATTGGTTTAATGTGCTTACATGGATATGGTACACATAAAGATTTGCTAAAATCATTAAATTTTTTTAGTAAATCAGCAAAAAAGGGACATGATTTTGCTCAAGTATTTCTTGGTATTATGTATTATAATGGAGATGGTGTTGAGCAGAATTATACAAAGGCTTTTGAATTGTTTGAAGAATCTGCAAAACAAGGAAATAATTTTGCACAATTTCATCTTGGTCTTATGTATTACGCTGGTTTAGGTGTTGATCAGAATTATGAAAAGGCTTTTGAATATTGTAGTAAATCCGCTAAACAGAAGAATAGAGAAGCACAATTTGTTCTTGCTTATATGTATAAAAATGGTGAAGGGATTGATAAGAATTATAAAAAAGCCTTTGATTATTATAAAGAATCTGCAGAACAGGGATTTTTACATTCTCAGTATAATCTTGCTTGTATGTATTATAATGGAGATGGTGTAGAGCAAGACTCTGAAAAGGCTTTTAAATGGTACAAAAAATCTGCAAAACAGGGACATGCACAGGCTCAGCATATGCTTGGTACTATGTATGAGCAAGCTATAGGAGTTGAGATGAATATTATAGAGGCTTATAGATGGTATAAAAAATCTGCAAAACAAGGAAATGAAAAAGCTAAAGAAGAGATATTTAGATTAGAAAATAGTAATTAGTGAATACTATTGAGTGAATTACTCAACTCATAATTTGATAAAAATAAGGCTTTTTGATAATTAAATTTCATGTATTTAAAGGTCTTATTTTATTTTTTGTAAAAATAATATTAAAAAATATTTTTGTCTGGTATATTTTTATGAGTGAAATTTCATATATTGGTATAAATAGTTTGTTATTTAAATTAGCAATATTATCTGAAGATTATGAAGTATCTTTAAATAATTTCCTAAAATTATCTTATGAAGATGAACCACAACAAGCTTCAGAAGCTCAATTTTATTTGGGTTTAATGTATAAATATATTAATGAGATAAAAGATGAAAATAAATCGAAAAGATTTTTTATCAGATCTTTTTATACTAATCTTTGTTTAGCTAAAAAAGGTATTTGTAAATCTCAATATTATATCTGTTTAATGCTTTTTGAGGGATTTGGTATTGAAAAGAACATTGAACAGGCATTTGAATGGTGTAAGAAATCAGCAGAGCAAAATTATGAGGATGCTCAATTCATGCTTGCTAATATGTATTTTGAAGGTCTTGGCATAGAAAAAGATTATATCAAAGCTATTGAATATTATAAAAAGTCAGCTGAACAAGGTAATGATTTGGCACAATATAGACTTGGTGAAATATATGAACAAGGAATAGGAGTAGAAAAAGATAATAAACAATCTTTTGAATGGTATAAGAAATCAGCAGAACAAGATAATTTTAGAGCTCAATGTCGCCTTGGTGATATATTTTACAAAGAATATAATGATTTTGATGTTAAACAAGATATAAATAAGGCTATTGAATGGTTTAATAAATCAATTGAACAAGATTATGAAAAAGCTAAAAAAGAGCTTGGTTTGTTATATTTGAACCTTGGTGATACATATTATAGTAAATATGAAGAATTGTCTAAAGATTGTGAAGAATCTGAGGAATATTATGAAAAATTAGAAGAATATTATAAAAAATCTGAAGAATATTATAATAAATCAGCAGAACACAATAATAGAGCTAAGGTTAAGCTTAGAGATAATTTTGAAGGTTATGATATATACATAGGAAGTGATGAAGAAAAAATAAATTGGTGATTTTTATAAGAAATTTCGTTTTATGCATGATTTTAGTATTTTTATCAACAAATTTTTTTTTTAAAAAATAATCAATTTATATAAAATATGTTTTTTACAGATACTAACTTTCTGTGAAAGGGGAAATAAAATAAATGCTAAAAGGTATGACAAACCTTTATCCTATTGAAAAAACTGTTTGTTTTGAGCTTCGTCCAATAGGTAATACTCTTGAACATTTTTACAAAAATGAAATTATTGAAAAAGCTCAAAATAGATCAGATGAATTTAGAGAGATAAAACATTTAATAGATCCTATACATAAAGAGATAATAGAAGAATGTTTTCAAGAGTTATCGGAAAACTCTGAATTTACAAGACTTCTTGAAAAATATGAATTCAAGCCACATGTTATAAATTCAAAAAAGCCACTTCCAAGAGACAAAAAGCTTATAGAAGAAAATATATATAACAAAAAGGAAATTGTTGAAATAGTAAAAGATACTTTTAGACATAACCCAAAATATAAATTGATATTTTCCGACAAAAAAATAGATATGTTGAAAGAATATTATAAAGATGATTGTGAAAAATTTGAATTAATTTCACATTTTGAAGAATTTGCTTCATATTTTGAGAAATATGACATAAAACTTAAAAATATATATGGATGTGAAGGCAAAATTTCAAATACATGTAAATCAATATTAAATAGACTCATAACAGATAATCTTCCAATTTTTTATTTCAATACAAAAAAAAATATATTGACAAAAGTAAAATTTTCTGCAAGTTTTGAAAATGTAAAATATATTGATAAATTTGCTTCTTATTTTTCTATATCAGGAATAGAAAAATACAATAAAATTATTGGAAATATAAATGATGCAGTAAATAAATTAAATCAAAAGGGAAAAAAATATTCATATTTAGGAAAAATGAAAGATATTTTCGATTTAGACCAATATTCAGATATTGTGAAAAAAATATCTGACGATAAAGAATTGGTTGAAATAATCAACATATTTATAGATGGTCAGGATATCGAAGAACTCAAAAATACTTTTTCTAATTTAAATGACAAATATAATTTAAAAAAAATATTTGTAAGAAGAGGAAAAGAACTTGATGATCTTCTAAAAAGAATAGATTTTAAGGGAAGAGCAAGGCTTACTACATCTTATGTAAATTTATTCTATATAGATAGTATAAATAGAAATAAAGTTAAAATTTATGAGGCTATTTCCGTTAAAATAAATGAACTTGTTGATGATTATATCAAAAAATATGAAGATGTAAAATATATTCTAACTGCTAAATATGATAGTGGAACTAAGATATTAGGGCAGAATGATAAAAATATAGCAAAGATAAAAGAATTGTTAGAATCTATAAAAGCAATATATGATTTTGTTTCAATATTTATTCCTAAAAAAGCAGAAAACAGAGATAATATAGACTACGAAAAAGTAAATTTTGATATTTACAATAAAATAAATTTTGAAAGACTTTCAATAATCAACCAGATTTTTAATCATTTTAAAGATTATTTTACATTGAAGAATTTTTCAACAAAGAAAATAAGATTGAATTTCAATGTAGAACAATTATTAAATACTTGGGATATAGATAAAATAGATGAAACACTTGGAACAATACTTTTAAAAGAAGAAGAGGAAAAAACAAAATATTATCTTGGCATTCTCAATAGCTCAAACTATTCTAAATTTGAATACACAGATGTAAAAGAAAACAATTATAGGCAAATGATATATACATCACAATCTGAAGAAGAAAAGAATAAAAATTATAAAATATCATTCAAATATATAAACTCTGCAAAAATAGATGAGATGGTAGAAAAAGATGAGATGTATCTATTCCAAATCTATAATAAAGATTTTTCAAGTTATTCAAACGGGAATTATAAACTTAACACAATGTATTGGAATAATATTTTTGATAGTAATAATATCGAAAATATTATTTTCAATATAGCTGGTGGAGCAACAATTTTCTTTAGAGCAAAAAGTCTTGAGAGAAGAGAGACTCACAAACAAGGCGAAGTTTTGTCAAATAAAAACAAAGATAATCAAAAAACAACAAGTATTTTTAGCTATCCATTGATAAAAAACAAAAGATATACCGAAGACAAAATAAAACTTCATGTTCCTATTGAAATTAACTGCAATTCAAAAAATTTGAATCAGAGAAAGTTAAATTATAGAGTAAATAAAAATATTCAAAACCTGAAAGAAGTAAATATAATAGGCATAAGCAGAGGCACAAATGATCTTTTATATGCAACTGTTATAAATTCCAAGGGCGAAATTATCGAACAGACTTCTTTAGGTAAAATAAAAAATGTTGTATTTGACAAGTCAATAAATGCAACCAGAGAAATAATTTCAGACTATAATAAAATCATTGATACAAAAGAAAAAGAAAGAGAAAATGCAAATAACAGAAATAAAACAGGCGAAGAATTGAATCTTGAGAAGAGTATTAAAGACATCAAAAATGGTTATATTAGTCAAGCTGTAAATGTTATTGCAAATCTTGTCAAAAAATATAATGCAATCATTGTTTTTGAGGATTTAAATGACAAAAAATCTGAAAAAATAGAATCAAAGATAGAAAAATCAATATATCGTAATATTCAAAATGCCGTTATAACAAAATTGAGTTACCTTGTAGACAAAAAGAAAAAAGACAAATTTGCGGAAGGCTCAATATTAAATGGCTATCAGTTGACATATTATTGCGAACAAGATTTAGTTGAAAAACAAGAAGATTCAGAAGAAAAACAAAATGGAATCGTATTCTATGTTTCAACATATATGACAACAAATATAGACCCAAAAACTGGATTTGTAAATTGTTTTTCTGTCAGTCTTCCAAAATCTATCGATGGAGTGAAAGATTTCTTAGAAAAATTTAAAGAAATCAAATTCAACACAAAAGAAGGCTACTATGAATTTGTTGTAAACTATGAAAACATTAGTAAATATACAAGATATTTTATAGGTGAAAAACTTTCAAAAAAAGAATGGGTTATTTGCTCTTATGGTGACAGAATTGAAGAAAGTAAAGATATAAATACAGGAAAAACAAAATATAAAAAAATAGACCTAACAAAAGAATTTAAATGTCTTTTTGAGAAATTTAATATTGGACAAGGTAAAAAACTTAAAACCAATATTATAAAATTTCTTGAAAATTTGGATTTAGGTAGTGGATTACAGGCTAAAATTAAGGGAACGAATAGATTTATAAATAAACAAAGTATTCAACAAGAAGAATTTTGTAGGGAATTTATGCGACTTTTTGCATTAATATTAAAGTTACAGAATTCAGATGGCAAAGAAAGTTATATAATATCCCCTGTAAAAGATAGTGATGGAAAATTTTTTGATTCAAGAAAGCATAATGAATATTCTTCTATAGTGCCAGAAAATGAAATTTCAAATTCTGCTTATAATATTGCAAGAAAAGGATTGTTAATCATCAATAGAATTAAAAAAACAAAAGAACTTGAAAGAATCGATCTAAATTTAAGAGACGAATATTGGCTCAATTTTGTACAAAACAATAATTAGAGTATTTGAAAATATGGTATTCATGTTATAAAAAGGTTGTGGTTATTTAATCACAGCCCCTTTTTGTTATTATTAGTTGTTTTTATATTATATTTTTGTTAAATACTATTGATAAAATATATGTAATTTGCATTTATTTAGTTGATAATTGCAAAAGAAAAATAAAAAATCAATTATTTAGAGTGTGTGTAGAAATTTATGTAAAAATTTTTACACGCTCTTTTTTTATTGGTTGTAGAAAATTAGGGCTATTTTGTTTTATGCCCTTTAGTTACTTTAAGCAGTAAATTTTTTTTTCTAAATTTAAAAAATAATTATTAACTTGGAAATTAAATATTCAAATTATTTAACTGCCGACTTAATATTATAAAAAGGGAGAGAGTTTTTATGGGATTTTCTGAAGAACAATCAAAAGTAATTTAAAAAGCACAGGAAGAATTGAAAAAGATTCCTATTATTCCATGCAAACTTGTAATTATTGTGCCAAAGTATGTCCAATGGAAATAGGCATTTCAGGCTCATTTACAGCGATGAATTATTTGACATTATATGGTGATCTAAAAGTTGCAAAAGAACAGGGATCTTGGCTTGTTGGAATGCACGGAAGAAAGAAAGCCTCTGAGTGTGTGAAGTGTGGACAATGTGAAGAAGTTTGTCCACAACACATTAAAATTAGAGATATATTAGAAAAAATTGCTTCAACAATTGGATAGCAAGAGGTAACTTATTAAATACAGAATTAATAAAAGAACTTAAAAAGGCTTCTGATTGTGTAAAATGTGGACATTGTGATAAAAGATGTCCATTCCATGTAAAGCAAAGTAAGAAGATGACGGAAATTGCCAATTTTTTTGATAAATAGAAATATGTGAAAAAATTGAAGTGAATAACAAAAACTGAGTTGTAAAATACAGCTCAGTTTTTTTGTTGTTATGATTGCAGAAAGAATATTTTTTATTGCTTTTTTAGTGGTTGTAGTGGTATAATGAAAAAATAGTGGAATTTCGCTCCTAAAATTATTTTGGAAGAAAAAAATACAGGAAAAAAATCATGAAAAAAGATTTACGAAGTGAGAATGTAAAAAAGATTGCTGAAGATTTTCCGATGTGCATAACGGAGATAAGAGACAAGGATGGCAATTTAAAAAAGGTTGTTGATTTTGAGAAGTTCAAAGATTTATTTTTAGATGATATAAGAGACCGAGAAGAGGCTTATGAATTTACTTGGGCAGGGAAGAGAGAGGCTTTACGAAAGGCTTTTGAATATAATGATAAAATTCTCCGTCCTGTTGTTGAAGATAGTCTCAATTTTTTTGATACCCAAAATATTTATATAGAAGGCGATAACCTTGATGTATTAAGGATTTTGCGGAGATCTTATTTTGAAAAGGTTAAGATGATTTATATCGATCCTCCATACAACACAGGACACGATTTTATTTATAATGATAATTTCAAAAAATCAAAGGAAGATGAAGAAGAGGAACTCGGACTTTGGGACGAAGAAGACAACATGCTTTTTGAAAACAAGGAATCAAACGGCAGATTTCACTCTGATTGGTGTAGCATGATTTATTCTCGCCTTCTTTTGGCACGAGACCTTTTAAGACTAGACGGAGTAATTTTTATTTCTATAGATGACAATGAAGTCGCTTCACTTCGTAAAATTTGTGACGAAGTCTTTGGTGAAGATAATTTTATAAATATTATATCGAGAGTTATGAAAAGTGGAGGGGCAAAAGGTAGATTTTTTTCGCCAAATATGGAATATGTGCTTGTTTATTGTAGAAATATAGAAACTGTTAAAAATTTTAGAGAACCTATTTCCGAAGAAATTATTAATAAATTATACACTTCTATTGAAGAAGAAGGAGAAAGAAAAGGAGAAAGATATAGACCATTTGGATTATATCAATCTTCATTAGATATAAGACCAAATCAAAGATATTATATAGAATGTCCAGATGGGACTTTAGTAATTCCTCCAGGAGACTCTATGCCTTCAATCAAGAAAGATGGTGCTATGGTTACTCCTAAGACAAATGATGGTTGTTGGAGATGGAGTAAAGAAAGATATATTGAAGAAAAGAAAAAGGGGAATATAGCTTTTAAAGAATCAAAAGGAGTTTTAGTAACTTCAGAAGGACAACCTGCAAAATGGAATGTTTATACTAAGATTTGGTTAAAAGATAGACAGGAAGAAGGAATGGTTCCTGTAGATTTAATTACTAAGTGGGAAAATCGTATAGGAACTAAAGAATTATCCGAATTAAAAATACCTTTTGAATTTTCTAAACCTTCCGATTTAATAAAATATTTAATAAATATTATAGATTCACAACCTAACGACATTATCCTCGACTTCTTTTCTGGTTCTGCAACAACGGCACATGCTGTTATGCAATTAAACGCAGAAGACAACGGAAACAGAAAATATATAATGGTACAGATTCCTGAAAAATGCGATGAAAAAAGCGAAGCATACAAAGCAGGGTATAAAAATAACAAATGCAAATATTGATTATGGATTTAAAGTTTTTAAAGTTGATTCTTCCAATTTTAAAGAAGAAATCAGCGTTCCTGCAGATGAATTTGATTTTAAAAATTTAGAAAACTGTATCGAGAATATAAAAGAAGATAGAACTTCACTTGATTTAGTTTATCAATGTATTTTAAGTTTGGGAAAAGAACTAACACTGCCTATAAAGACAGAAAATATCGACGGCTTCACTGTTTATAATTTGGATAATTTTAGTATTATGTGCTGTTTTGATGAAAATATTTCTGATGAAGTTATGAAATATATGGCAGATAAAGAGCCTGAAGCAGTATATTTTAGAGATAGTTGTTTTAGAGATTCAAGCCATAAATTGAATGTCAAAGAATATTTTAAGGTGATCTCCGAAACTACAAGATTTGAAGATGTATAAAATATAATTATATAAATTTTCAATCCTCTTTCAATCGAAAGGGGATTTTTTTATAATATTATTTTAAATTCTAATTTTAAGCCTCGCAATGACAAAGTGGCAGTATACAGGCATATATTGGATAGTTTATAGCAACTTTTTATTTACTTATTTTTTTAAAAATCAAATAGCACAAGGCGTTAATTTATTATTTTCCATAAAATAGATATATTAAAACTTTCCGAGCTTCGAGAACTCTTCTTGCCAAAATTGCTGTTTGCAAATCACCTAACACAATTTATTTTCAACCCTGTAGTTGCTTTAAGCAGGAAAAATTTTTGTCTAAATTAAAGAAATAATTATTACAGGAAAAATGGAGGGGCTTTATGGGATTTTGGGGTGAAGATATAAAGAAATTTGGATTTGGTTTAATGCGACTTCCCAAGATTGAGGGAACAGAAAAAATTGATGTAGAACAGACAAAAAAAATGGTTGATATGTTTTTAGAGGCTGGATTTACATATTTTGATACAGCTTGGGCATATCCTGGTAGTGAAGATGCTATTAGACAGGCTTTGATTGAAAGATATCCAAGAGAAAAATTTAAACTTGCGACAAAAAATGCTGCTTGGATTGCTTGCAAAAATAGAGAAGACGCAATACGACAATTTGAAACTTCACTAAAGCAGACAGGTGCAGGTTATTTTGATTTTTATCTTCTTCACAATTTGGGAGAGGGAAGAACTCATTATTTTGATGATTTTGATATGTGGAATTTTGTACTTGAAAAGAAGAAAGAAGGACTTATAAAACATGTTGGTTTTTCTTTTCATTCAACACCTGAAGAACTTGAAGAGATTTTGAAAGCTCACCCTGAAGCAGAATTTGTACAACTTCAGATAAATTATGCAGACTGGGATAATCCAGCCATACAATCAAGAAAAGTATATGAAATGGCTCAAAAATACGGAAAGCCTGTTATTGTAATGGAACCTGTAAAAGGTGGACTTTTGGCAAAGCCTCCAAAATCTGTTGAAAATGTTCTAAAAGATGCAGAACCAAATTCTTCTTGTGCTTCTTGGGCTATAAGATTTTCTGCAAATCTTGAAGGTGTTATGGTTGTTTTATCTGGTATGAGTAATATTGAGCAGATGAAAGATAACCTCTCATTTATGAAAGATTTTACTTGTCTTTCTGAAGAACAATCAAAAGTTATTGAAAAAGCTCAGGAAGAACTCAAAAAGATTCCTATTATTCCTTGTACAACTTGCAATTATTGTGCAAAAGTATGTCCAATGGAGATCGGAATTTCAGGTTCTTTCACTGCATTAAATTATTTGACATTGTACAATGATTTAAAGGTTGCAAAAGAGCAGGAAGGTTGGCTTGTTGGAATGCACGGAAGAAAAAAAGCATCAGAATGTATAAAATGTGGTCAATGTGAAGAAGCCTGTCCTCAACATATTAAAATTAGAGATATGCTTGAAGTTGTAACTGCTAAACTTGGATAAATGGGAGAAATTATGAAATACAGAATTAACAAAAGAACAGGCGATAAAATAAGTGAAATTGGTTTTGGTTCTGCATATATTTATGAAGCAGGAATGGAAAATGCTGTCAAAGTTCTTAGAAGAGCTTATGAAAATGGCATAAATTATTATGATTTGGCAGCAGGGGATGGCTCAAGTTTTCCAATGTATGGAGAAGCATTTAAAGATGTTCGCAATAATATTTTTTATCAGATTCACTTTGGAGCTGATTATTCAAGAGGTACTTATGGTTGGACATTAAATCTTGATACAGTCAAAAAATCTATTGATAAACAATTAAATGAACTTCACACAGATTATATTGATTATGGATTTATCCATTGTCAAGATGAACATTCCGATTGGAAAAAATATCAAGAAAACGGAATCTTAAATTATATTTTGGAATTAAAAGAAAGTGGAGTTGTCAAACATATCGGTCTTTCCTCTCATACTCCTTCAGTTATACAGACCATTTTAAATACAGGTTTAGTTGATGTTTTGATGTTTTCTGTAAATATTGCCTATGACTATCAAAAGGGAGATTATGCAAAAGGCAGTGTTGATGAGCGTAATGCAATATTTAAGCGTTGTGAGAAAGAGGGGATAGGTATTTCTGTTATGAAGCCTTTCTCAGGTGGTCAACTTCTCAATTCTTCAACATCTCCATTTAAAAAAGCCTTAACTATATATCAATGCTTGAAATATATTCTTGACAAACCTGGAATTTTGACAGTTTTGCCAGGTGTAAAAGATATGAATGATTTGGAAAAACTTTTGGCATATTATGATAAAACAGATGAAGAACTTGATTATTCAATAATAGGAACATTTGCACCTATAGAGGCAGAGGGAAAATGTGTTTATTGTAATCACTGTAAGCCTTGTCCTGCAGGATTGGATATTGGACTTATAAACAAATATTATGATTTGGCAAAAGTTGGAGATTCTTTGGCAGTTGAACATTATAAAACACTTGATAAGAAGGCTTCTGATTGTGTAAAATGTGGTCATTGTGATAAAAGATGTCCATTCCATGTAAAACAGAGTGAAAAAATGACAGAAATTGCAGATTTTTTTGCTAAATAATTTTCTAAAAAATAAAAGAGGCTGTGAAAAAAGTATTTTTTACAGCCTCTTTTTATATAATCTTCATAAATTAACTCGTTTTGTTAGTTAATAAAAAAGTGGTTGAGATTGCCACGGTCGCAATGACATCTATTCTATTTAGTTTTTTCACAGCCACTTTTTGTATCGTTTGTTATATAGTTTTAGTTACAACAAATTGGTTGCAAAATTGGAGCATTATTTCTCTGTTTATGGATTGTAACAGTTGTTCCATCTCCTATTTTGCTGTCTATATTTACAGAAGTTGAAAGGGTTTTCATCAAGAATATTCCTCTTCCTCTTTCAGAGAATAAATCAGGAATTTCTTCACCTTTTCCTGTTGGATCAAATCCTTTTCCATAGTCAGTTATTTTAACTACTATTTCATTTGGCATTATTACATATCTAATGTCAACGCCTTTTTCAGAAACTCCATGTTCGATTGCATTGTCGCAGGCTTCTCCTATGACAAGTACAAAATCTTGAATTTCTTCAGATGTCATACTGAGTCTTGATGCTATTGCTTCTGCTTGGGCTCTTGCTATCAAAACAAATTCACCTGTGCAAGGAATCTTGAGATCGAGATGTGAAGTTCTTCTTACAACTTCTTCCCAAATTTTCAATGAATTTTCCTGTTCTTTTATCAATAGATTTTGTTTGTCAAGAAATTTCTTTGTTACATCTATTGAAAATTTGTCAATCATACTGTTTATTCTTTTTTCTATCAAGAAAAATGCCTTGAGATTTGCGATTGCAGGAGCTTTTGTCTCGATCCACTCCCAAACAACAGTTCTTGTCTGTATAATGGCTTCCAATAAATCCATTGCATTTATATTTGATTTAACTCTCTTGTCTGCAACACTTTCTATAAAATCAAAATATTCTTTCATTGCCTCTGCATTTACATCAACCATTTTTATACATTCTGCAATATAATCAATGAATTTTTTTGTGTCATTGACAGAATCATCAGATGTTATTTTACTATTTTGATAATTTTTTACTTCTCTAAAATTAAAGTTTGTAACATCTTCTGCAATTTTCGTTGAATTTTCAGTTAAAAATTTATAAATATTATTTAAATCTGTCTGCATGTCGTCTTCTCCAGTCCAGTTGTTTTGTCTGTCGTTGAAATAAATTTTTTAAAATTTATTTATATTATACCACAAAATAAAAATCAAAAAATTAACTAAAAGCCTCTTCTATAGCTTTTTGAATTTCTTCTTCCGTAGGCTTGTAAGGATAATTATATGGAATCTGCCCAGGTCTTTCATTGTAATAAGGTCTATTACATCCCTTACAACCTGTCGTCATAAAAATCTCTGTCTTGTCATTTGTTTTTTCTAAAATATCATATATTTTATTTTTAATTTGTGAAATATTTCCTTCTTTTAATTCGAGAACATCTCCATATCCCTTTTTTATCAACCAATGGACAAGTTGAATCTCTCTGTATGCTTTGCGATCAGGAGATTTGCAATGTGCCATTTCAGAATGTGGGATTGGTGTGAAGGCAAACAATCCTACTTCTATGTTGCATTTTTTCATTTTCAAAAGAAAATCAAAAACTTCTTCTTTCTTTTCTCCAAGTCCAACAATTACATGTGTTGTAATTTTTCCCTTGAATGTTTCTCCAGCTTTCTCCAAAAAATCAAGATGTCTTTTAAAAGATTTTTTCTTTATTTTTTCAAAAAGTGATTCAGATACACAATCCATCGGAATTGATATTCTGTCTGCTCCTGAATCAAAAATTTCTTTTAAATCATTTATCGAAATCGTACCAATCGAACAACTTACTTGTATTGGTGATTTTGATTTTATTTCTTTTATGAGTTCTTTGAGATTGTTTACAGTGTCCTTTTCACAAACAGTTTGAAAACAAACTCTTTTTAATTTATTTTCTTTATATAATTCTGCTATTTTATCAGATATTTCGTCAGATTCGTATTCAGGCCAAGATATTCTTGATAGTTTTGTCTCTGCTTGCCCACTTCCTCTTGAACAAAATGCACATGAGTTGTTGCATTTTTTGCCAATTATTAAATATGCTGTAGTTGGAAAACAATCACATTTTGAATGATTGAATCCCATCAATGTTGCCGTTCCGTAAGATACACCGATTTTCAAATTATACAGCACTCCTCTTCTTTTTTTACAGTTATATTTAAATTTTTCATCTTGTTTTCAAAATTTGAAGATGGCATTGTTATTTTTTTAAATTCATATTTTACACAGATGTCTTCAAGTGATGAAATATATTTTCCTCGTGGATGCATACAGCCTAAAATAAAATCTGTATTTGGCATTTTTTTTCTTGCATAATTTAAAAAAGTATCTATTTCATCGAGTGAGGGAGGAGAACATTTTTCAAATAATGTCCCTTTTGTTGGAATGAAGACTAAAAATATAATGTGTTTTAGATTGTATTTTGACAAAATATCTATCGAATTGTATTCACCTTTTATTTTACCTTCAAGCAATCCCAATGTTACATGGACTTCAGGTTCTTTTATTTTTCTTAAATTTTCAAAAGTTGTTATATAATCTTTTGCTGTGAAATTGCAATGATATACTTTTGATATTGTCTCTTCATCAGATGTAAAATCAAAAGAAATTTTATCAGCCAAAGGACATATTTTAAAAATTTTATCTTTTGGCATTATTCCAGTGTGAATATTTATTTTTAGTCCGAGTTCTTTAATCTTTTTTATTTCATCTTCATGTTCATCAAGTGGAACATATCCATCTTTATTCATGCCTCCACTTATCAATACAGATGTAAAATTTCTTTTTCCAAGTTTTATTGTGTCTGTTATTGATTCCATTGAGTGCAGATATTTTCTTCCACAGTGTGAACAATTAAACGAACATCTGTTTCCTGTTACAGAAATTGATTTTGTCTTAAATGGAAAAACAGCAGTTATTTCTTTCATTTTTTGATTTTTATCTTGTTTTTCATATTTTGACCAACATATATATCTATTCCGTCAACTATTGCTTCTGCTATTTTTTGTTGGTAAAAATTTTCGTTTAATAATTTTGCTTCGTCGTCATTACTTATAAAACCAAGTTCTGCAAGAACTGCAGGCATTTTGGATTTTGAAACAACAAAGAAATTATCTTGAGAAATTCCTCTGTCTGTTCTTCCTGTTTTTCCTATTAGTGCAAATTGTATATTTTTTGCAAGTTCTTTATCTACTGCTTTATACCAGTGGACAGATATTCCATTTGCTTTTGTATTTGTTGCGGCATTTATGTGAATACTTACAAAAATATCGGCTTTTTTGCCAGCATTTACTCTTGCACCGAGCTCTTCATTGTCAGGAGAACCTTTGTAAGAGACATCTCTGTCTGTCTCTCTTGTCATTATTACATTAAATCCCTTTTTTCTCAATAATTCTGCTACTTTTAGAGAAATAGATAGAGTGAGATCTTTTTCGTTTATATTAAGTCTATTGTTTACAGCTCCATAATCACCGCCACCATGACCTGGGTCTATACAGATGTTTATGCCATCAGGATCGTATTGTATAGCTTTTTTATCAGTGTAGCCATAGCCTGACATAACAAGCATTGATGGTGATAATTCTGTTGCATAGAACTTAAAAGTAACACTTGTGTTACTGTTTTTTACAATGTCGAATCTCGAAGGCTTTTTTAAATCAACTACAATTCTTGTAGCACCATCTGGACCAGGTTCAAATTGAGCTGATCTGATTTTGTCTGCTATTGGGCTGATTAATGGATATTCTTTTTGTTTTAAGTTCATTTTACAGGCTTGAATATCTATTATGAATCTGTTATCAGGAATTTTCATTCTAAGCCATTTATAGCTAAAAGCGTCAGATGTATTGATTTTCAATTCAAGTCTATCAGGGTATGTATCTATATCCAAGGAATCAAGGCTTATTTGATTCTTAAGTGATATTTTTATTGCTTCGTCTGCTTGTTCTTTTTGAAGACTAATTGCTTTTCTTCTTCCTTCTGTGGTCTTAGGAATAGGTATAGTTGCAACTCTTATTGATGAAGTGTAATAAGGATTTTTTGTTTTATCTCTATCATCACTTGTTGTCTGTTCAATTTTTTCTTTGTTTATTAAATCTTCATCATTGTTTTTGGGATTTGGTTGAGTAATTTTTTCTTCTTTTTTGTTATCTTTATTATCTTTGTTGTCTTTGTTATCTTTATCTTGTTTATTTTCTTTTATTACTGTTGTATTGTTACTTGATATTTGAGCTGATCCTGTTCTTTCTGTTGCTATTAAAATTGAATTATCATTTGGTCTTGTATTTTTTTTCAATACTATATTTTTTGGGCTGTTTATTGATATTTCTGTTATTATGTCATTATCTGTGTTTTTTGATGATATTGTTATATTGTCAGGAATTATTCCAGTTTTTTCTATTTTTATATTGTTTGGAGCATAAGCATTTTTTAGCGTGATAATATTTGTCATTACATTCTTTTTTGTTTTTATGTCTGATTTAGATATATTACCACCTGATTTTATTATGATTTCATTTTCTTTTATTTCGATAGATGAGAGTTGGGGGGCAATTATACATTTTTCTGATTCTGGTTCGAACGAATAAAAACAGGAACAGGCTTCTGCTAAATCATAAGCACTTATGAATGTTTCATCTGCAATATCATTTTCTATTACTGCAATACTGCCATTTCTTGAAATTTTAAACTCTTTTTTTGAAAAAGATCTCAATTCTGTTGAAGTATTTTTACAAATATTTTTGAATACTTGCAGATTTATTGAGATATATAATTTTCCTGAATCTGAAATTGTTGCAGGTTCTTTGAATTTTTGTCCAAAACAGTTTATTTCTACTGTTGTCAATTCATCTGCTCTTGATGTGCCTGTTATAAGAATTAATAATATTATTTGAATTAGCAAAATAAAGTTAATTTTATTAAACATAACAAATACCCCTCTTTATTAATTTTCATGTTTTATTTTAATTTATAAAATTCCTTCACATCATATAAAATAAAATAAATTTAATATATTATAAGAGGAAAAATAAGATAAATAAACAAAAATAATAATTAAGGTAAATAAGAGATTTTTTAGAAAAATAACTATTTTCTCTAAGTTTGGGAAAATATGGGAGGACTTTTTTATGAATGAAAATATAACCGCTAAAGCAGGCGGATCTTTTCTTGCAAACATGGTTAAAGCAGGTTTGTCAAATAGAGAAGAGATGAGACAAGCACCAAAAGAAGATTTGATGAAAGTTCCTTCAGAAGAGGTTGAAGAAACTCTCCCTGATATAGAACAAATACAAAATATTCAACAAGTACATGAAGACCAACCTGTTCAATCAAGAAAAACTTTAAAGCAATCTTCTAAGACCTCATTAGCACAACAAAAAAATTCTGAAGTATCAAAACCTGTTGTACAATTTAAACCACGTATTGCTAAAATAAAGGTAATTGGAGTTGGTGGGGCTGGTTGTAATGCAATAGAAAGAATGATGGAAGATATACCTTCCAATATTGATTTTATTGCCATGAATACAGATTGCCAAGCTTTAAAAGAAAGTCATGCACCTACGAAAATTGTACTTGGTGAAAAAGTTACAAAAAGAAGAGGAGCTGGGGCTATACCAGAGGTTGGAAGAAGAGCTGCAGAGCAAAATGCAGATGAGATTGAGAAATGTATTGCAGGGGCTGACCTTGTTTTTATAACAGCAGGTATGGGAAGAGGTACTGGAACTGGTGCTGCTCCACTTGTTGCTGACATTGCAAAGAAGACAGGAGCTTTGACAGTTGCAATAGTAACAAAGCCATTTGGTTTTGAAGGAATGAAAATGATGAATATTGCAAGAAATGGTATTGCCGAGCTTGCAGAAAAAGTTGACACAATAATAATAATTCCTAATGACAAATTGCTTGGAATAAATAAGGATATAACATTTTTGGATGCGTTTAAAAAGGTTGATGATATACTGAGATATGGTGTTAGAGGCATATCAGATATTCTAAGTGGTACAGGTATAATAAATGTTGACTTTGCAGATGTTCAATCAATATTGCAAAAGGGAGGAGCTTCCCAAGTTGGCATTGGTTTTGGAACAGGTCCAGATAGAGCGGTATTGGCTGCTCAGGATGCTATTTATAGTCCACTTCTTGAAACTTCTATTGATGGTTCAAAATCTATTTTGTTCAACATTACTGGCGATTCTAATATGACATTACATGAAGTAAGAACTGCCGCTGATATAATTGTAAATGCAGCAGACCCAGATGCAAAAATAGTATTTGGATCAGTCATAGATGACAATATTCAAGATGGAGCAATGGCAATTACTGTTATTGCAACTGGACTTATGGGAGAAAGTGATACATTAGAAGATAATTCTTCAGATGATGATTTATCTTATGATAATTATCAGCAACCTACATCCATATTTTCTTCAAGTTTCAGAGAATCATTGGATAACAGTAAAAGAGCTTCTTCGCAAAATCAGGCAAATTCTTCTTATAACAATATTACAGACGATGATGATTTACCGCCATTTATAAAACTCAGGAAAAATAAAGGAAATTAAAAACCGAAAGGAATGACATTTTAAAAATGAGTGATAATACAGAAGATAAAGATAAGGGAACATCTAAATTCAAAGGTTCTTTGAAGGCTTCTAAAGCCACATGTCCTTTTGTCAGACCAGCTCGTATAATGAAAGAGGGGAAAATGACAGATGTCAAGCTCTGTACTGCTTATATTCCAGGTTTTGAAGTAAAAGATGATAGATATATATGTGAACAATGCAATGTTCCTGATATGGGAGTAAAAGAGACGAGATGTCGTTCTTTTCTTCCTATGTCTATAGAAGAAGATATGCCTACTAAATGGTATTGCAGATTGCTTGGAACAAAAGATATACAAGAAGAGCAATGTAATCCTGAACATTGTCCTCATTTTGAAAAGATAGAGCGTTTAAAATGGGAAATAGGTAAGATTGGGGTTAATAAAGTTTCAAAACAAGTTGAAGAAGTTACAGAAAAGCCAAAAGAGAAAAGAAAATTGATTCCAAAAGGTTCTATGTTGAAAAGACAAAATCCTAAGAATCAAAAATCGAGTGGATATGGTAGTTATGGCGATTATGATGATTCTGGAGACGATTACGGCGGTTATTTCTTTTAATTGAATAAAAAAACTGACTTCTAAAAATAGAAGCCAGTTTTTTTTATGATTTTCGTAAATTAACTTGTTGTGTTAGTTAATAGAAAAGTGATTGAGATTGCCACGGTCGCACAGCTCCCTCGCAATGACATCTATTCTATTTAATTTTTTCACAGCCAAGAAATTTTTATTTTACTAAATGTATTGCCATGCCGTCTCTTAACTTAGGTTCAAACCAAGTTGATTTTGGAGGCATTATCTTTCCTGCATCTGCTACATCTATCAAGTCTTTTATTGAAGTTGGATATAGAGCAAATGCTACTACAAATTTTCCTGAATCTGTGAGTTTTTTCAATTCTCCATTTCCTCTTATGCCACCAACAAAGTCAATATTTTTGTCTTCTCTTGGTTTCTTTATTCCCAAAATTGGATCGAGAAGATTGTTTTGAAGAATTGATGCATCAAGTGATTCTACAGGATCTTTTTCATCATAAGAATCAGCTTTTGCTGTTATGATATAGCCTTTGTGGTCGATATACATGCCAAAATCATGCTTCTTTTCAGGCATTGGAACTTCATCTGAACATTCTTTAATTTCGAATTTATTTTCGATTAATTTAAAGAATTCTTCTTTTGTATGTCCGTTTAGATTTTTTACAACTCTGTTATAAGCCATTATATTCATTTCACTTGCTGGGAATATAACAGATAGGAAGAAATTGTATTCTTCATCACCTTTATGCTCAGGATTTGTATCTTTCATCATGTTTTTGACACGCATTGCTGAAGCACTTCTATGATGTCCATCAGCTACATACATTACATCAATAGCTTTGAATTCTTTTTCGATTTGTTTGATTTCTTCTGGATTGTCGATGAGCCAAAGAATATGTCTTATTCCATCATTACCTGTAAAATCATATTCACTTTGGCGAGATTCGATTTCGTCAAAAATCTTTTTTAATTCAGCTCTGTCTTTATAGACCAAGAATACTGGTCCTGTATTTGCCATTGTTGCATATATATGTCTTGTTCTGTCATCTTCTTTGTCTTTTCTTGTCAATTCATGTTTTTTGATGATATTTTTTTCATATTCATCAACACTTGCACAAGCTACAAGACCTGTTTGGGCATGAAGTTTGTCGCCTATTGGCATAATCTGTTTGTAGAGATAGAAGATAGGTTTTTCGTCCTGTACCAAAATACCATCTTTTTCAAATTGATCCATATTTTCTTTTGCTTTTTCATAAACTCTGTCGTCATATTGATTTATAGCAGGGTCTAAATCAATTTCTGGTTTTGTGACATGAAGAAGGCTTATTGGATTGTCTTTTGCAAGTTGCTTAGCTTCTTCTGTGTTTAGAACATCATAAGGTGGACAGGTTACTAATGAAGCATTTTCACTTTTCGGTCTTAGACCTTTAAATGGTTTTACGATTGCCAATTTCGGAACTCCTTTGACTTTATTATTAATAAAAAATATATTATTGATTTATTTTTAATAACCTTTTATTTTTTTAAAATAAATTATATTATAAAAAAGATTGACAAAATTAGAATAAATAAATATAATATTATTTACGAGGTTTTAAAGTTAGTTTTGTAAATTTACTTTTAGTACCGCGGGGGATAGCGGGAAAGGCTTCCTCATAAAAAGCCATAGCCTATATAGGAAAACCGTCTTTTGGGCGGTGTCCTTTTAATTTTTTATTATGAAAGGATATAAAAAAATGGCAGCAGTAGTAGATCCCGGCAAATGCGTTGGTTGTGGAAGCTGTGAATCAGTTTGTCCAGTAGAGGCTATCAAAGTTCAAGAGTCAGTTGCAAAAGCAGATGAGAGTACATGCATTGAATGTGGGGCATGTGTAAGTGAATGTCCTGCTGAAGCAATTTCTCTTCCTTAGTAATTAATTATTTTTTAGAGTGTGTAAGGACATTGTTATCTATTATTTGATGGCGGTGTCCTTTTTTTGATTTTAGTCTTATTTTATAGGAGGCTTTTGTGGGAGTTATTAAATGTCCTTCTTGTTCAGCAGATGTAGATGATAAGATGCTTTTTTGTCCAAACTGTTTTGGTGAATTAAAGGATGCTAAAGATTCATCGCAAGATAAGAAAACTTCTGTATCAAATCAAGTTGTAAATGAAAATTCAGAAGAAAAGTCAACTGAAAATGGAAATTTTATAGTATGTCCTTCTTGTGGAAAAAAATCATCTAAGGGGATGTTATTTTGTCCATTTTGTTTTAACGAATTTGCTGCTTCTTCTGAAGACAAAGATTCATCAGATAATATTGATGAAGATATCGATCCAACCCTTTTGGTAGATGAAAAATATTTAAAACTTGATACATATAAAGATGGTCCTGTTTTTTCTATGTACAAAGCATGTGATAAGTTGGACAGGAATTCCATTTATTCTATTCGGGAATTTGATTTTTCATCTGAAAAAGTTGATAATACAGAAGATATTTTTAAAAAATTTGATGAAATTGCAACTAATATTTTGCGGGTTTCAAATCCATCAATAACGAGGTTATTTGATTATTTTCACAGGGAAAATTCTCTCTTTTTAGTTTATGAATTTGCAAATGGGCTTCCGCTAACAAAGTTTTTAAATGATTTCTATAATAGAACGCAAATGGCATTACCTGAGGGACTTATTGTTCTGATTGCAATTAAGTTACTCGAAATGCTTGAATATTTACATAGTCTTGATAATCCTTTATATTGTGTTGATATAAGACCTTCATCTGTAATTGTATCAGAAGATATATCTGAGTTATCATATATAAATTTAGGTGTATCTTATGTACAAGATTTGATAGGTATTTATAAGGATATTCCTGATAATAGTCATGATTATTTTAATTCTCTTAAAAATCCTAAAAGAGATCTTTGGTGTGTTGGTTCTGTAATATATTTCTTGATATCAAATCTCGATCTTCAGATTTTTGAGAGCATGGAACCTTCTCAAATAAACTCTTTGAGAAAAGATTTGTCTCCTGCTTTTTGTGAGATTCTTACAAAGTTGCTTGGGTCTAATAGACTTTCTGGCTATTCTTCAGCAACTGAGGCTAAAAAGGATTTTGTATCAAAATGTAGAGCAAGGGGAGTAAATACTTATGATTTTTATTATAAATTCATAGATTTTAAGCCTGAATCTGTTGTTTGGGACATCTATTTGGGAAATAATGCAAGAACTGGTAGTATTGGAGGAAATACTTCAATACCAATGAAAATGGCATGGTCATTTCCCAGTTCTACAAAGATGAGTGGTTGTATAACTCCTTTTGGTAAAAATATAGTTAGTTCTTTTAATAATGGAGAAATTTTTGTTTTAAATGCTTCAAAAGGAACATGTATTTGGAATTGCAATATGCGGGAAAAATTAAACCCAGTGATTTCAGATGGTAAGAGGATTTATTCAAGTAGTTCTAATTCTCCATCTGTTTTTTGTTTTGATCCTGAATCTGAAAATCCAGGTATATGGCGTACAAATATTGACGGAATGTTGATGACTTCTCCTTTTTTAGGAAATGGAGTTTTGTATCAAGTTTCATATAATGGTGTGATTTATGCTATTTCACCAGATAGTGGAAGTATTATTTGGCAGGAATCATTGAACATAATGACTATTTCACCTCCTGTTATAAATGATGATTTAATTTTGGTTGCTGGTCTAAATGGAATATTGTATTCATTTGGAATAAATGAGAAGAAAATTTTGTGGCATTATGAAACAGGAAGCAATATTTCTTTGCCATGTACCCTTAATGACGATTGTGTTTTAATTTCAACAACAACTGGAGTAATTTTTAATGTTGATATAAATTCGGCTTCTTTAAAATGGAAAATTGAGGCAGATTCTCCACTTGCATGTCCTATAAAGGCACTTCCAGATACTTATATTTTTATAACTCAAAAGGGAATAATGTATAATGTAGCTTCAGATGGAAATATTAGATGGAGAGTAAAACTTGGTTTGACAGGAGAATATTTGTGTTCTATTACAAATAATAGAGCTTATGTATTTTCGCCAGATGCTCGAATTCTTGTTATTGATTTATTTACAGGTAAATTGATAGATAAAAATGGTGTAAGAGTTAAGATTACATCGGAACCTGTTATATATAATGGTAAATTATATTTTTCTGTTCAAGATGGAACTGTTTTTTGTTATTCTTAAAGATTATGATATATATTATTTTTGAATCAATTCATTATGTCATGAAGGCTGAAAAGGCACTATTCAAAGAATGTATTGAGTTTGAGTTAAGACCTAATCCTGATGAATTAGCCTCAGCTTGTGGTCTTTGTATTTCTTTTAAAGAAAATTTATTGCAGAAAGTTTTATCAATTTTATCTTCTTGTATGGAACAAGATATGTATTCTTGTTACAAAAAAGAAAATGGTAATTTTGTTAAATTAGATATATAAAAAAATACAGCAATTTTCAAAAATACGAAAATTGCCATGAGAGGCTGTAAATAAATAGCCTCTTTTTTTGTAAGGGGGAAGTTTTGAAAAAAATCTTTTTTTTATCTTTTTGTTTTTTTCTATTTTTTTTGATTTCTTGTTCAAAAGTTGAAGAAACTTCATCAATACCTCCTTTTGACTATTTGAGAACATTTGGAGGAGCTTTTGCTGAAGATTGCACAACAGTTTTTCCGTTGAAAGATGGAACATTTTATGTTCTTACAAATAATTATTCACCTGCTTCTAATGGAAATGTTCCAAAATCTATGCATTTAAAATTTCATGATTTTATGAAAGATTTGGATAATGCTTATGAAAAATCTGATATTTGGCTCTTTAGAGTTGATCCAAAATTGCCTTATGATAAACAAATAATATATTCTCGCTGTTTTGGTGGAAGTGGATATGATGAATATTGGTCTGCTTGTTTAGATGAAGAAGAAAATATGATAATTGGATCAAAATCAAATTCAACTGATGGAGATTTAAAAAAACATAATAATTGTAAAGACAAATGTTGGATTTTTAAAGTTGATCCTAGACAACCTTATGATAAACAAATTGTTTATAGTCAAGTATTTCCTGCGTCAGAAATGTGGGCTCCACTTGATATTGAGTATGTAAATAAGGATATTTGTTATTTATTCTATAATATTAAACGTGAATCTGGAAATATTTGTTCTCTGATGAAATTTGATTTTTCTAAAACAAATGAAAATAATCCAGTTTTTAAAAGAGATATTTTTTTTAATACTTCTTCAACTGATTTGCGTTCTTGGTATTTCTCTAAACATTTATCTGTTTCTAAAGATGAAATTGTTACAATTCTCTGGGCTGTAGAAAAAGATAAGCTATTTTCACCAATGAAACAAAATAAATTGTTAAATATAGATAGAACTATAAATCATAAAGATATAATAGATGATAAGGTTTTTACAAATAATCTTGATATATTATTTATTTCTTTGAATCCAAAATTGCCAGAAAAAGATTGGATCGTCTTTTCAAGACTTATCGGAGGCTCTAAATCAGAGATTTTTCCTAAAATTTGTAAAGCTGAAAATAATTGTTTTTGGATAAGTTGTTTTTCAACTTCAGATGACGGAGATATGAAAGATAATCTTTCAGAAGAACTATCTTCTATAGCAATTATGAAAATAAATCCTTCATTATCGAGAGATAAACAAATTGAATATTCTAAATTTATACATGCTGATAATAAACATGCTTTTCATTCAGCTCCATTTTCTGTAGAACAAAATAAAGTTGGATTTTTATTTGGAATAGGATTTATAAAAAATGGGAAATATAAAAAAGATATTTCAATAAGATATACAGCTGACGAAGATACATTTATAAAAAAAGGGGAATATAAAGAAGATATTTCTTTAACTAAAAAACAAAAAGAAAAAAATATTGTTTTTTCTTCTTTTGAAAGAGAAGAAAAATATAATTCTTTAGATTATTATAAGGTATTTATTATAGATACAGAAAAAGAAAAGTATTATTTTCAAGATATAAATATTTGTAAGGCAGTCAATGGACTTTTGAATCCCAATGTGTCTTTTGTAGGTTCTTCTTTTTTATTTCCGATTGATTCTTGTTCTCTTCCTTTGGTTGGAGACATGCCTAATTTTAAAACATCTTTTATTGAAAATTATCTAAGTAGAAATATTTCTTTAAATAATTTTTTTAAAAAACGTAGTGATGATGTATTAAATAAGGCTTTTTCAAGTGAGATTGTTATTGGAAAAATAGATATAAAAAATATGAAAGAATTTTCTAATAACGAAAATAAATGAGGAGAAAAAAAATGGGTAATACTTTAAAACTAACTTTGAGTTATTTAAAAAAAATAAAACAAGAGAAAAAATCTATTTTGTTTATTTTTTTATGGGGATTGATATTTGAAATTGCTTGGATAATTCCAGGATTTGATTTATTATCTCTAATTAGTCCTATAATAAATCCTGTTAAGTCTTATTTGACATCTCCTCTTTTAGGATTGTTGTTTATTAGAACTTATAATCCTCATTTGATGTTTATTTGGGTTTTTGTCATTGCTTTTATAATATCTGCTATTACTTCTACTATCTATATCTTTATTCATTGTAAGGCATATAATATTCTAGTTAAAAAAATTTTGAATTTTAAATCTGATGTTGATATAAAAGATTTGTATGTTGAAAAATCAGACAATTTAAAACAGTATTTTTATTGGGAAATTTCATGCTTTTTTATTAAATTTTTTATATTTGTTCCGTTTTTTATTTGGTCTAATTTTTTTGCAGATTTTTCAAATAGAATTGAACATATATTAATATTTATAGTTGTTTGTATTTTATTTATTATTGTTGATTTATATACAATTGTAACTCGTGTTTTTGTAGCACCTGTTTTTATTTCAGATAAATATCAAGATTTAAAATCAATTGGTATTTGGAATATTTCAACAAGAATTTGTTCAGCAAAATTGATTGTTCCAAGCTTAGTTCTTGCAATAGTTTATATTTTGTCAAATATTTTGGTTTTAGTTGGTTTTGTATTTTTATTTGCGATAAAGGAATATTTTGAAATCATTTGGGTGTTTAACATAATACTTTGGATTTTATTTATATTTATAGCTTCTTGTTTTGCATATCATGTTGGATTATTCTGTTTTGTATATTCTTGTTCATGTCAAGAACTTATATTCCCTGATAATCCATTGATTTTACATTCTGAATCTGAAGATGGACAGATAGAAGATGTATATTCTGTTTTTGAAGAGGAAGATTTTTATGAAAAATAAAAAAATATTTACTATTTTTATTTTATTTTTGTCTATTTTGGTTTTGACATCATGTTCAAAAAATAATATTGAATCTAAAAAACAAGAAAAAAATCATTCATTTGAATTTTTAAATGTTTTTGGGGGAGTATTATTTGATTTACCTGGGAAAGTTTTTCCATTAAAAGATGGAACTTTTTATGTTGTAGCTGAAACATATTCTCCAGCTTCTATAAGAGATATTCCTAACTCTTGTCATTTTAAATCTTATGGATTGTTTAACATGTCTGATTGTATCGAAGATTATGGAGATGTTTGGATATTTCAAATTGATCCTAAAAAAGAAGAGGGAAAACAAGTTATATATTCTCGTTGTTTTGGTGGAAGCAAAGGAGATGGTGTGGCAAGTGCTACAATTACAGAAGATGAGCAGATTGTTATTTGTTCTATATCAAATTCAAATGATGGTGATTTGAAGTCATATAGGGAAGGTGACAAAAAATGGATATTCAGAGTTGACCCAAAGAAAGAATGGAAAAAACAAATTACTTTCAGTATGGCATTTCATGGTTCTGAATTTGATTATGTGAATGATATTAAATTCGTATCTAAAGATATTGCTTATCTGTATATTAGTAAAAAAAATAGTGATGGATGTATGTATTCCTTGTTGGGATTAGACTTTTCTAAAGAGCCATCATACAACAGTGAATTTTTTCGCAGAGATATATTTTTTACGGATATGAAACTGATTAGAGATGGATCAATATATACAAAAAATAAGATTGTTTTTTCAGATGATGGTATTGCAACTCTTGTTGTTGCTATTGACAAAGACCACATATTTATGCCAAATGATATAAAAAAAGAATTGAATATTCAAAAGAAAATATCTTATAAAGATGATAAAAAATCAAAAGATGATGAAAATATAAAGTCAGGAAGGTATTCTGATGTATTGGTTTTATCTCTTGATACTAAGCGTTCTGAATCAGATTGGATTGTTTTTTCAAGATTTATAGGAGGAAATAATTGTGATTTTTTGCCCTCCATTCTGAAATCAAAAGAAGGAAAATATTGGATAGCTTTTTTATCTTCTTCCTGTGATGGAGAATTAGAAGGAGTTAAGATAAAGGGTGAAAATGCGAATTATAATAATTTAGTTTTATTAAGATTAAATACTAAACTTGCATTTGACAAACAAATAGAGTATTTGAAATATCTATCAACACCGAAAGATGAATGTTGGGGATTGTATTGTTTTGATGTAGATAAAAATGACAATATTGCTTTTTTATCTCAAAAAAATAAGCGAAATAGTAATAAAAATTCTTCTAATGAAAAAGACAAAGATATTATTGTAGAAAATAATAAATATGATAAAAATAAAAATATTGTATTTCCTTCTATAGGAGATAAGAATTATAATAAAACTTATGAAATGTTTTATATAGATACAAATAAAAATGAGACATTCTCAAAAGATTTATATATTAATACAGATGCTTGTTATGCCTTGAAATTTTATAATGATTCTTCTCTTATTTTTTGTATGTCCACAAATAGTTTACCCAATTTTGGTGATATGCCATCTTATGAAATTTCTTTTATTGAGAAACAAATAAATAATATGTTAGATAGAAAAGATGGAGAAAACTCTTCTTTGAATATTTTAGTTGGAATTTTGCCTATAAAAAATATGAAAAAAATAGATTAAAATTATTTTAGGCGTGTAAAAAAAAGAAGCTACTGATAATTTTATCAGTAGCTTCTTTTCTTTTTAAATAAGTATTATAATCTTGCGAATGCTAATTCTGTTGTTCCTATTTTTATAACATCTCCAGTTTTTAATTGATGTTGTTTGACTGGGTTGTTATTTATAAGCATTCCACTTGTGCTTATGTCATGGATTGTAAATGTTGAGCCATTTTCAAGGGTTATTACAGCATGTCTTGAAGCAATTTTTGGGAGTTTATCGTCTTCAGCTGCTTCATCTTCTAATACGAAATCGCATTCTTTATCTGTTCCTATGGAAACTTGATTTTGTGATTCGTAATATTTGAATCTATATCCGTTATTTGCACCTTTTCTTATATTTATCTGTGCAACAACTCTTCCTGTTGGAGTAGCTTTTTTAGCAGGTGCAGGTTGTGGCTGAGCTGAAGGAGGTGGAGTTGTTACTGTTGGTTGCATAAATGATGAAGTGGGAGTTTGCATTGTTCCCATTCCAGTATTTGTTACTGGAGTATCAAATGAATTTGTAGGAGTTCCAAATCCTGCATTTTGTTGATTTTGTTGAATTTCTCCTGCATTATTTTCCATTTGTAACATCATTTCTTGATTTTTACATGACTCGCAAATGGTATTTCCTGGTAAAACTTTTCCTCCGCATTTTTGACAAACAGATTTAGATTTTCCTTTTCCTGCTAATACGACAGCTATTATTATTATAAGAATTAAAACACCGCCACCAATAGCTACATGCATAATTCCTAAACCATAAGGTTTTAACATTGCTTCGATTGGATTGGAAGGTGTTTCTTCTACTGGTTGTACTGGTTGTTTTGATCCTTCAGCAGGTGTTGTTTCGTTTTTAGTTTCTGTATTTGCTTGAGGTTCTTCTTTTACTGTTTTTTCATCTGTTGTATTTGTTGTCTGTGAATCTTGTTTAACAGGAACTTCTTTTTGTGTTGTTTTTGTAGGAACAACTTTTTTAGGAACTTGTTTTGTTCCTGTTGTTTTTTGTTGTACGGGAGCTTTTTTAGCAGGTGGTGGAGCTGCAATACTACATTCTGCTGTTATTAAAAAGCATATAACAAGAAGAGGTATAATAAGATTTATCTTTTTTAGAATATACCCATACATAAAAACATATCTCCTTTTGAGTGTTTTATAATTTATCTTATTTAATTAATTTTACTTTGTTTTCAAAAAACCTTCAAAAAAACATTGATAATAATTACATATTATAATATAATTATTTTCTGCTTATAATTTTAGGGGATTTAATAATGTTTTTTTTAAAAAAGAAATTTTTTGAATATTCAATAAAAGAGAAAATTATATTTATTTTTCTTTCTCTTTTTGTTATTTTGTTTTTCTCTTGTTTGCTCTATATATTGATTCCTATCAAATCAAAGGATTTGATTAAGATTTCAGAATTTTCTGGTGTTATTTTGGATAGAAATGATATGATTTTGAGAAATGTTTTTTCTGAAAATGATGTTATAACATCTGAATTTGTCAATTCAAAAGAAATTTCTGAAAATATGAAAAAAGCCATTATCTCTGTTGAAGATAAGCGTTTTTATTCCCATATTGGCATTGATTTTAGAAGTCTTGCAAGAGCTTTTTTATTGAATTTAAAAGAAATGAAAATTGTTGCTGGTGGTTCTACTATAACGCAACAGTTATCAAAACTTATTTTAAAAAATGAGAAAAGAACTTTTTTAGCTAAAATATGTGAAACTCTTTTAGCATTGAGAATTGAATTATATTTGACTAAAGATGATATTTTATCACTATATTTAAATAGGGTTTCTTATGGTTCATATTTGCAGGGGATAGGAGAGGCTTCAGAATGTTATTTTGGAAAAAAACCTTCTGAATTATCTATTGCTCAGTCTGCTTTTTTGGCTTCTATTCCTCTTTTGCCATCATATTATGATCCCTATAGAAATATTGAGGCTGTTTTTGAGAGAAAAGATTTGATTTTATCTCTGATGAAGGAACAGGGATTGATTTCAGAATTAGAATATAGGAATGCACTTGATGAAAAAATTGTCGTACAATCACCAAATTTCCAATTTGAAGCTCCACATTTTTGTGATTATTTGATATCTGAATACAAAAAAAATAATAAAACTATTCATGGCAAAATTCGAACAACTCTTGATTTAAAATTGCAACATGAAGTAGAAAATATATTGAAGTCTTCTGTATTTTCTTTAAATAAAAATAATGTTACAAATGGGGCCGTTTTGGTTATTGACAATAAAACAGGTAATATTCTTTCAATGGTTGGCTCTGTTGATTTTTTTGAAAAAGATGGACAAGTAAATGGATGTTTGGCTACAAGGCAAGCTGGTTCTACACTTAAGCCATTTGTTTATGCTCTTGCTCTCGAGTCAGGAATGATGGCTTCAGATATAATTCCTGATATAAAGATAACTGTAAATGATCAAAATGGTTCTTTTTCTCCTTTAAATTATGATAGAAAATATCATGGACCAGTGAGGTTGAGAAATGCCTTGGCATGTTCTTATAATATTCCTGCCTTTAGAACAGTTCTTGACATAGGAGTTGGCAACTTATACAAAAGATTAAAAGAGATTGGGTTTTCATCATTGGATAAAAGACCTGAATGGTATGGTCCTGGTATTGCATTGGGGAATGGTGAAGTTTCATTAAAAGAGCTTGTTTCTGCTTATAGATGTTTTTCTAATAATGGAAAAACAATAACAACTAAATTTTTGCTTGAAGATGATGTTCATGAGTCCGAAAATGTTTTTTCAGATAAGGTTTCTTATATAATTTTTGACATTTTATCTGATAATGAAGCTAGAACACCTGCTTTTGGAAGGAATAGTTATCTAAGACTTCCTTTTAAATGTGCCGTAAAAACAGGAACAACTAAAAATTATAGGGATAATTGGTGTATTGGTACTACATCAGAATATACAGTAGGAGTTTGGGTCGGTAATTTTGACAGTTCTTCAATGAAAAATATATCAGGTGTAACAGGAGCTGGACCTGTATTTTATAATATCATGAGATATTTATATAAAAATTCGAAACCTGAAGATGTTGCATGCCCTGAAGGAATAATTCAAAAAAAAGTATGTTCTCTTTCTGGAAAACTTCCAAATCCTTATTGTAAAGATATTGTGAAAGAATTGTTTATTTCTGAATCAATGTCTCCGACAGAAGAATGTTATTTTCATAAATTGTTGAATATAGATGTTAGAACGGGCTATTTAGCCAGTGATTCTGTCTCTAAAAAATATTTAAAAGCAAAAGTTTGTGAAATATATCCAGATATTTATTATGAATGGGCTAAAGAAAAAGGAATAAAAAATTTTAGTGAGAAAATAATATCGAATTTTTCAAATTCAAGAAAAAAGTTGAATATAACTTTTCCTTCTGATGGTGATGTTTTTGTAATAGATAAAACTGTTGAAGAAGAACATCAAAAGATAGTTTTTCACTTAGTCTGTTTAGGTAATTTAAATAGGGTTACTTGGAAATTAAATGGGAAAATATTAGGAGAGGTTAAAGAACCTTTTTCTTATGAATGGAAATTAAAAGAGGGTAATTATATTTTGGAAGCAATTTCAGAAAATGGCTCTGACAGTGTTTCTTTTACTGTTAAATAATATCAATTTTTACTCGTTATATTAAAAAAAATAGTACAAGAAGTAATTTTCAAGAGGTGTAAAAAGATGAATACTCGCCTGATTGGAACTTTTGGAAGTTTTCCTTCTGATAAAGAAGATTACGAAAAATCAGATGTTGTTATAATTCCCATGGGCTATGAGGAATCAACATGTTATATTCCAGGAACTAAATTTGGACCAAGTGCAATAATAGAAGCCTCACATTATTTGGAATTTTACGATATAGAATTAGATTATGATGCTTCAAACAATAAAAAAATTTATACATTGCCTGAAACTGAATTTACAAAAAGTTCTATTTCTGAAGCAATGAATGAAATTGAACATTATATAAATTTACATGCTAAAAAAGATAAATTTATGATTGTTTTGGGTGGAGAACATTCAATAACTCCTCCTATTGTAAAGGTTTGGAAAAAATTGTATTCTGATTTATCTGTTTTACATTTTGATGCACATAGTGATATGAGGGATTTATATGAAGGTTCTAAATTTAGCCATGCATGTCCAATGAGAAGATGTAGGGAAATATGTCCTGTTGTACAAGTTGGTATAAGAAGTATGGGACCAGAAGAGGCTTCTTATATAAAAGAACAGGGATTGAATAAATATATTTTTTATGCCAAAGATATGGCTTTATGGGATATAGATAAAATTTTGAGTTTACTTTCAGATAATGTCTATATATCTTTTGATTTTGATTGTTTTGATCCCTCTATAATGCCTTCTGTTGGCACTCCTGAGCCAGGTGGACCAGGTTGGTATCAAATTTTATCCATATTAAAAAAGTGTTTTGAAACTAAAAATGTTGTAGCATGTGATGCTGTTGAGCTTTGTCCAGCCAATGGAAATAATCATGCATCATTCACTGCTGCTTCTTTGATTTACAAAATGATTTCTTATAAATTTTCTTTATCAAAAAACATATAAAACATATTTTATATATTGAAGGATTTTATTTTTTTATAAAGAATTTTTGTCTAAATAGCATTTTCAGAATTCAGAGTTTTCAACAATTATTTGTAGTTTTAAGTAAAATTAAATCTACGAAAAAAATTTAAAAGGAGATTTAAAAACAGTGCTTAAAAAATTAGCTGTATTGTCTTTTTTAGTTGCAGGTCTTTTTGTAGCATCATCAACTCCAGCTACTGCTCAGGTTGATAAGGGCTACCATTCTCCAGCATACACAACACAATATACAAAAACAGTATATCCAGAGGGAAATAATTATTTCTATCTTCCTCCAAGTTTTGAAACCGAAATGTTCGAAGTAACAAATGGAAAGTTCTTCACAATCCAATATACAGAATATTTTGGTGATGCAAGAGCAAGATTTGATGTACATTTCTACACACCAAATGGTGTCGAATTTGGAAAAGTCAGAGTAGATGAAACAAATGCAACAGTAAGTGTTCCACACAAAGCAAATACTCTTCTTCCAGAAACTGTTAAAGTTAAAGTAGTAAACAGATCAAAAACAAACAAAGATTTCAAGTTTGTTATGTTCACTCCTACCAATGCAGTAAAAGGTGTTCCAACACAAGGTAGCAAAGTCTATTACGACGGAACAGAAAAATAGTTTTTAATAACTAAATATAAATTATAATGATTAAAAGAGTTACAAGTTATTTGTAACTCTTTTTTTGGGTTTTCTATGAAGTTTAATATAGATTTAAAGAAAGATTTTGTTTATTTTATATTTTTCATTATATATTTTTATTTTATATGTTTGGTAACTCGCTGTCTTCCAATAAATTCAGATATTGCAAACCACATGTTGCAAGCTCAAGATTTTCTTTCAGGTAATTTTTTTATGAAAGATTGGAATTTTTCTGGAGTTACTTTTTTGACAACAGATTTGTTATTTTATGATATTGCATATTTATTTTTTGGTATCACTTGGAAATCTTTTTATATATCATCTGCTTTGATGATTTTTTCTGTTGTTTTAATTTCTTTCTTTTTGACATTTAAAAATAATGAAAAAAGTAAATTAAAATTATTTTTATTTTTTTGTTTCTGTTTAGTATTTAGTTATTTTTATTTGCTAAATATAAGAATTCACAGTGGGGCATTGTTTTTTACTTTTATAGTTTTTTTATTATTTTTTGATGTTTTAGAAAAATATTTTAAAGATAAGAAAAATAAAATTATTCTAATTCTTTTTGTTCTATCTATTTTTTTGGGTGCTTTTGGAGATTTTCTTTTTATTATTGAATGTATATTTCCTATAGTTATTTACTTAATTTTTTCTATTTTGCAAGAAAATAATAATGGAAATATCTCAGATAAAATGAAAATATTCTTATATGTTGTTATAAATTTAATATTTGTTTTTGTAGCAGATAAAATTTATTTTCTTATAAGTAAAGCAAATAAACATTCATATATAAATAATCAGTGTTTTGTTGAACCTAATAGAATATATGAATCTTTCTTGGTTTTTATAAATAACTTATTAAATTTGAGTTCAGGAAATTATTGGGATTATAATATAGGAAAGTTTATAACTTATACAAAATTAGCGAATTTTATTATTGTTCTTTTCGGAATAGTTCTTGTTTTTTATATTATTTTTAGTTTTTTTTCTTTAAAAAAAGTTGATAATATTTCTATTTTACTTTCGTTTTCTGTTGTTTTTGTCTTTTTAGCAAATATTTTTACTCCATTTAATTTGGCAAGATATACTATTATTATTCCATTTGCTTTATATATTCTAATTATTCGCAATTTAGATTATATATCTAATATATTTAGAAAGAAAAATTTTTTTGTTATTATTTTTTGTATATTATCTATGTTTTGTTTTATAGGGAAAGTTACTGGAATAAATTGTGCAAAATTGGATGCAAAAACGGAAGAAATGAAGGAAGTTGTAACTTTTTTAAAGGAAAAAAATCTTTCTCATGGTTTTTCAAGTTTTTGGCAATCTTCAGTATTTACAGTTTTATCTGAAGGGAAAGTAAAAATAAGACATATTGATTTTGAAAAAAATATTTTTTATAAAAGTAATTGGTTTTGTAAAAATAATTGGTATAACGAAGATACAAATTTTATACTTTTTGATTTGAATAGAGACGAGTCTTTTATTCTATCTTTTGGGCAAGATGAAGCAAAAAAAAATTTTGGTTTGCCTGACAAAATTTTTTCTTATAAATCTTATGTTATTTTTGTTTATTCTAAAAATCTTTCTACTTTGATACAAAAAAGGCTGAATTGATAAAAAAATATGGCTGTGATTTTTATTCACAGCCATATTTTTTTATCAAAAATTGTAATTAGTTTCTAAATCCACCTGTTCTTGGTGTTCTTGGACGGTCTTGTTTTGGAAGAGCTTCGTTTACTTTAACTGTTCTGCCTCTGTATTCTTTTCCATTGAGAGCTTCTATAGCTTTTTTTGCTCCTTCAGCTTCAGCCATTTCAACAAAACCAAATCCTTTTGATCTGCCTGTGTATTTGTCCTTGATTACGGTAGCGGTTGTTACCTGGCCATATTCTTCAAATGTGGCTTTGAGTTCGTCCTCTGTTACATCATATGACAGGTTGCCAACATAAATATTCATAAAAATCCTCCTACGAAAAAAAAAGCAATGCGTGATTTTCAGTTTAATTAAATCCATAATTTGTGGACAAATTTTAATGCAAATCACCCTTAAATATTTTGATTATTCTATATTTCAAAAAATAATCCTTTAAAAGTTTATTTTTTTTGTGTATTGATTTTTTTTCTATCAACATGATAAAATAAAATTATGAGTAAAAAGTTATTTTCAATTTTATTATTTTTATTTGCTTTATTTGTTTTTATATATGGATTAGTTTTTGATAAGACTGAGTTAAATTTTTTTGATGATGAAGAGACAATTCAAATAAATTCTTTTGATTTTCAAGAAAAATCCATATATGAAGATATTGTTATTTTTTGCGACAAATATTATGACTGTACAAAACAATCTTATGCTACAACAGAAAAATTGCAAACTTCTGTTGAGTTTGAATTGGCGAAAGTTGAAAAAAATGTAAAAATATGTCCTACTTGAACAATTTAATATTTTAGTGGTATTCTGTGGATCAGAATACGGAAATTTATTTTCAATTTTGAGGTTTTTATGAAAAAAATATTATTATTTTCGTTAGTTTTTTTATTTATTTGTATCACAGGGACTTATTCTTCAGATATTCCATTTTGGAAAATGAATTCAAATCAAATTGATCAGAAATTAAAGCCTATTTTTAAGCAAAATATCTCTTTTGAAGATAGGGTTTGTAAGATAGCAGAACTTAGAATAGGAACACCTTATAAACTTGGTCCTTTGGGAGAAGATGATGAGAGAGGTCCTGTTTTTACGACTGAGTCAACAGATTGTACAGTTTTTGTTTTGACTACACTTGCACTTGCAAATAGATGTACATATTATAATGCAAGATATATGATGAAATATTTAAACTATTATGATCCTCCATTAAGTCCTGGAAATCTTGTGAGATATGAAAATAGAATTCATTTTACTTATGACAGGTTACATTCATGTAAATATTTTTCAGATATAACTTCTTCTTTAATTTCAAGTGAATGTTTAGAAAATGTTAATATGATATTAAATAGACAGTCTGATGGTAAAGAACTATTACCTATAAAATGGAGTAAATCTGTCTCTGCATATTATATTCCCATGAAATATATTGATGATAAATTTATGCAAAAACTTAATTCAGATGCACTTGGAGTAGGGTTTGTAAGAAAGAAAAATTTTAAAATAGGTGTTGTTATTTCACATGAAGGTTTTATTTTGAATAAAAAAAATTTGGTTCATGCCGATTCTATTTTAGGAAAAGTAGTAAAAACAGATTTTGTAAAATATTGTAAGGATAATTCTGATTATTTTGATGGTGTAATTATATCTTCTTTTAATTTTTAGAATAGGTGTAAATATTAAAATTTTTCTTATTGGGATAAGACAGGATAGATAAGATAAGATAAGATGGGAGAGAGGGAGTATGATTTTTAAAAATTTTGTTGTTGGTCCTGTTAATTGTAATTGTTACATTATAGCTGATGAAAATAAAAAAGAGGGATTTATTGTTGACATAGGTGGAAGAGGAGATTTTATTTTTTCTAAAATAGAAAAACTTGGCATTTCTATAAAATACATATTTTGCACTCATGGTCATTTTGATCATGTGGCAGGTATTTCTGCATTTAAGAAATTATTAGATGTTCCTGTTTGTTTAAATAAAAAGGATTTGCCACTTTATGAAAATGTAAAAGAGCAGACTGATATGTTTGGTTTTGAAGATGTGGAACAGCCTCCAACACCTCCTGAGATATTGTATTCAGAAGGTGATGAATTTATGGTAGGGGATATAAAATGTAAAATTTTAGAAACTCCTGGACATACTAAAGGCGGTGTATCTATATATTTGCCTGATAATAAAATTTTATTTAGTGGTGACACACTATTTGAGTCATCTGTAGGCAGAACAGATTTACCTGGTAGTTCTCACCTAGATATAATAAATTCAATAAGAAATAAAATTTTAGTGCTTCCAGATGATACTTCTGTTTTTCCTGGTCATGGGCGTCCAACAAAAATAGGAGATGAAAAAATTTATAATCCTTATCTTTAAACAATATCAATTGAAGGATTTATTGAGACATAAAAAGAAGTCAATATAGCTAATATCTTGAATTTTGTGGAGGCTATATTGATAAAAAATAATAAAAAAAATCTTTTTAGTAATATTTTTCTATTTATATTTTCTCTCTTTATATCTTTTTTAAATATTGGTGAGGTGTTTGCTTCTGAAGCGGATTTGGTATTGCCTAATTTAGCATTGGATTCAAAGTTTTATTTTTTGAGCAATTTACAAAAACCAATTTCAGGAAGCACAATTTTTTATATAGGATTGGTAGTTGCAATACTGGGTATAGCTTTTGGACTTTTACAGTATCGCCAAGTAAAAAAAATGCCAGTCCATAAATCTATGGCAGATGTTTCTAATGTTATATGGGAAACATGCAAAACATATCTCTTAAAACAGGGTAAATTTTTACTTTCTATTTGGGTGATAATTGCAATTTGCATGTTTTTTTATTTTGCAGTTTTATCTAAAAAGTCAATTCCTACAACTCTATTCATTTTATTCTGGTCTTTAATTGGAATGGCTGGTTCTTATGCTGTTGCATGGTTTGGCATAAGAATGAATAACTATGCTAATTCAAGAACATCTTTTGCTTCTTTAGAGGGAAAACAATTTCCAGTTTTTTCAATTCCACTTTGTGCTGGAATGAGTATTGGACTTCTTCTTGTAAGTGTTGAATTACTTATAATGTTATTTATTTTTCTATTTGTCGATCCAACAGCGGCAGGAGCTTGTTTTATTGGATTTGCCATTGGTGAATCTTTGGGAGCAAGTGTTTTGAGAATATGTGGCGGAATATTTACAAAGATTGCTGATATAGGTGCAGATTTAATGAAGATCGTCTTTAAGATAAAAGAAGACGATGCAAGAAATCCAGGTGTTATTGCTGATTGTACAGGTGATAATGCAGGAGATAGTGTTGGACCAACTGCAGATGGATTTGAAACTTATGGAGTTACTGGTGTTGCACTAATTGTATTTATATGTCTTGCTGTACCTGAAATAAATTGGAGAGCTGATTTTATAGTATGGATTTTTACAATAAGATTTTTGATGATTTTAACATCAATACTTGCATATTATGTCAATAACTTTTTATCTGCTAAATTTTTTAAAGAAGAAGCAGATATTGATTTTGAGCAACCTCTTACAAATTTGATATGGCTTTCATCTGGTTTTGCAATTATTATAACTATATTCGCAAGTTTCTTGTTATTGGGGGATTATCAAGACCCATTCCTTTGGTTAAAACTTGCAGGAATAATAAGTTGTGGAACTATTGCTGCAGCCATAATTCCTGAGATTACAAAAGTATTTACCAGTGCAACATCAAAGCATGTTAAAGAAGTCGTAAATGCTTCAAAAGAAGGTGGACCTTCTTTAAATATTCTTTCTGGTATTGTTGCTGGTAATTTTAGTGCTTTTTGGATGGGCATTATACTTGTATGTCTTATGGGATTTGCTTGGTGGATAAGTAATCAAGGATTATCTGTTTTCTTTGGTCCATATTATCCTGTTTTTGCTTTTGGACTCGTTGCTTTTGGACTTTTGGGTATGGGTCCTGTAACTATAGCTGTTGACAGTTATGGACCTGTTACAGACAATGCTCAATCTGTATATGAACTTTCTTTGATTGAAAATATTCCTAATATTGAAAAAGAAATCAAATCAGAATATAAATTCGAACCAAAATTTTCTGTTGCAAAATATAATCTTGAAAAAAATGATGGTGCAGGAAATACATTTAAAGCAACTGCAAAACCTGTTTTGATTGGAACAGCGGTTGTTGGTGCTACTGCAATGATATTTTCGATTATTATGATGCTTGAACAGCGTTTTGGAAGTGGCGAATTGTCAACTAAATTGAGTTTACTTGCACCACAAAATTTGCTTGGTTTTATAGCAGGAGGTGCTGTAATCTATTGGTTCTGTGGAGCATCTATGCAAGCTGTAACTACTGGAGCTCACAGGGCAGTTGAATTTATTAAGAAAAATATTAAATTGGATGAAACTTCTGAAAAAGCATCAACAAAAGACAGCAAAGAAGTTGTTGATATATGTACAAAATATGCACAAGATGGAATGATCAATATATTTGCTTCAGTATTTTTATTTGCTCTTGGTTTTGCTTGTATTGATTCTTTCTTCTTTATAAGCTATCTAATTTCTTTAGCTCTTTTTGGTCTTTATTCAGCAGTTTATATGGCAAATGCAGGTGGAGCATGGGACAATGCCAAAAAAGTTGTTGAAGTAGATCTTAAAGATAAGACAAGTCTTTTACATGATGCTTCTGTTGTTGGAGATACTGTAGGTGATCCTTTCAAAGATACATCATCTGTTTCATTAAACCCAATAATAAAATTTACAACACTTTTTGGTGTTCTTGCTGTTGAGATAGCTGTTGCTTTAAATCCAACTCATGCTCATATACTTGGTTTAGTTTTTGTTTTAGTTGGATTGTTCTTCGTTTGGAAATCTTTCTATAAGATGAGGATAAATGATTCTGATAAACTTACTAAGTTTGTAGAAGATAAAGAAGATGCTAAGGAAGATAAGAAGATATCTAAAGTTGAACTAAAGAAAGAAGAGAAGGAAGAAGAATCTGAGGATATTGAGGAAGAAGAAGCTATTGATATTGAGGAAGAAGAAAATACAGTAGAATCTACAAAATCTGAAGAGAAAAAAGAAGTTTCTCAAGATAATCCAGAAAAAACAAAAAAGAAATCAAAGAAAAAATCTAAAAAAAATAAATAAAAATAACAAAAACACTTGATTTTTTATTATTTAAGTATTATAATAATATGCGTTGGGTAAGTAGGTTGTTGGGTGAAATGTTTGATTTGTAAAAATTTGTTAGCATTTTCCCTCCTTTCGCCTCCTTTTGGAGGAGTAGTTTATAACTTTTTGTGTTGAGGTGAGTAATTTTTTCACCTCATTTTTTTTTGTAAAATAATCTTGATTTTTTCTTGTTTTTGGATTATTATTTAACAATATAAAAAAAAATAATGATGTTGTTTTTTTCCCAGATAAAAAAATATTGAAAAATAAGAAAATAATGAATAAAACATTATAATGACAATAGGGGTTTATTATGAAGAATAAAGAAAATGATTTTGTAAAAGAAATTCCACACAAAGCGGAAAATATAAGTGAGTGGTACACATCTGTAATTTTGAAGGGAAAACTTGCTGATTATTCTCCAGTCAGAGGTTGTATGGTCATTCGTCCTTATGGATATGAAATTTGGGAGAATATTCAGAATTACTTGAATAAAAAATTCAGAGAAACAGGTCATAAAAATGGCTATTTTCCAATGTTCATCCCACAGAGTTTTTTGACAAAAGAAGCTGAACATGTCGAGGGATTTGCTCCACAGGTTGCACTTGTAACAAAAGGTGGAGGAGAAGATTTGACAGAGCCTTTAGTTGTAAGACCTACATCTGAATCTATTATTTGCAGTATGTATGCAAAATGGATAAAAAGTTATAGAGATCTTCCACTAAAGATAAATCAATGGTGTAATGTTGTAAGATGGGAAAAAACAACTCGTCTTTTCCTAAGAAGTATGGAATTTTTGTGGCAGGAAGGTCATACTGTTCACAGAACAGCAAAAGAAGCAGAAGAACATACTGAGAGAATGTTGGAAGTCTATAGAGAATTTGCAGAGAATTTCCTTGCCCTTCCTGTTCTTACTGGTAGAAAAACTGAAGGTGAAAAATTTGCTGGTGCTGATCATACTTATACAATAGAGGCATTAATGCCAGATGGTCAAGCATTGCAATCTGGAACTTCTCACAATTTAGGTCAACATTTTGCAAAGGCTTTTGACATTAAATTTTTAGATGATGACAATGTAGAGAAATATCCATATCAGACTTCATTTGGTGTTTCAACAAGAATAATGGGAGCATTGATTATGATGCATGGAGATGACAGAGGTCTTGCATTCCCTCCAAAGGTTGCTCCAACTCAAATTGTTATTGTTCCTATTTTCTATGGAAATAAAGAATTAGTCATGGACAAAGCAATAGAACTCAAAAAGAAATTAGATGAACATTTTAGAGTTGAAATTGATGATAGAGATGAATATAAACCTGGTTGGAAATTCAATGAATGGGAAATGAAAGGTGTTCCAATGAGAATAGAAATTGGACCAAAGGACATTGAAAAGAATCAGATTACAGTATCTCCAAGAATAGGTGAGGGAAAGATTGTTCTTCCACTTGATAACCCTGTTGAAAAGATAGATGAATTGTTGAACGATATACAAAAGAGATTTTTTGATCGTGCAAAATCTTATTTTGATTCACACATTTTTGATGCTTCTTCAGTTGATGATGTATTGAATCACCAAAAAGAGGGAAGAAAGGGATTCTATAAAACACTTTGGTGTGGTGATGAAGCCTGTGCTGAAAAATTTGGTGATTTGACATCTACAACTCCAAGATGTATTTCTAAGACTGAACAAGGTGAAGGAAAATGTTGTTGCTGTGGTAAGGAAGCACATTCTTATCTATATTTTGCAAGAGCATATTAAGAATGATATTTAGTTAAGCTGAAAATAAAAAGTGCTTGTTAATAATCAACAACAAGCACTTTTTTAGTCTATATATATTTCTTCTTCCATATATTGAGATTTAAATAATATATCTTGCTTTATTTTTAAAAGACTTAGTAATTTATTGACAACTTCTCTTGGGGTCATATTAGTAGTATTTATTCTGATTTTTATCTTATTGAATACTTCTTCTCGTTCAGCCAATATTTTATTAATTTTTTCTTCTATATTTCCACCTCTTAGATGAGGTCTTTTATTTGTTCTTTTTAATCTTGTTATAAGTTCTTCTTTATTTGTACAAAGACATATCATTATACCTGTTGACTTTAATTTATCGAAATTTTCGTTGTCAACAATAGTTCCGCCACCTGTAGAAATAACCATATTTGATTTTTTAGAAAGTTCTTCAACAAGCTTTTTTTCTTCTTGTCTGAAAAATTCCTCTCCCTTTTTATCAAATATGGAATTAATACTCATTGAAAATTTTTTTTCTATTTCTCTATCTGTATCTATGAATTTTTTGCCTGTTGCTTTTGCAAGTTGTTTTCCAACAGTGCTTTTTCCTGTACCCATAAATCCAGTTAAATATATATTTTTTTTCACCCTTTAATCCGTCTCAAAATTTCTTTTTGTATTGTTTTAAAATTTCTTAAAGTATCTTCATAAGTGTTACAGCCAAATCGATCTAAAAATGATTCTAATAACATTAGAGATGTCATAGCTTCACAGGCTATAGCACAGGCTGGAACAGCACAAGTATCAGACCTTATATATTCTGTCTTAGTCTCTAAATTAGTCTCTAAATTTATTGAATCAATTCCTTTTTTTACAGTTGGAATAGGTTTCATCGAAGCAATAATTTCTATATTTTCTCCGTTAGAAATACCTCCTTCTATTCCTCCTGCATTGTTTGTTTTTCTTTTGGCATTTTTATATATTTTATCTTGATATTCACTTCCCAACATTTCTGAAGAATTGAAACCTTCTCCAAATGAAACAGCTTTAATAGAAGGAATGGAAAACAATGCAGAAGATAAGCGAGAGTCAAGACCTTTATCCCATTGTGAAAAATTACCAAGACCTATCGGAACATTTTCTGCAATTATTTTTATCTTGCCTCCGAGAGTATCTCCTTCTTTTTCTGTTTTGTCTATAAGTTCTTGAATTTCTTGTTCTTTTGATTTTGATATCAATCTCAAAGAAGAATTTTCTGCATATTTTCTTTTAGTTTCACAGTCAAGTTCTTCATTTTCAAAAGAATATATTTTACCTATTGAAAGGGTATATCCAAGTATTTTTATTCCAAACTTTTCAAGAAATTGTCTTGCAATTTCACCTAAAACTGTTATTGCTACTGTTTTTCTTCCACCTCTACATTCGGCAGGCAGTGATAAATCTTTAAGATTGTATTTTATAGAGCCAGACAAATCAGAATGACCAGGGCGAGGAATTTTTAAATTTCGTCCACATTTTTCAGGAGCTTTATTTTTTAAATAAAAAGAAATTGGAGCTCCATAAGTTTTGCCATTTACAAGTCCAGCCGTAAAAATTGGAACATCTGTTTCAATTTTCATCCTGTTTCCACGACCATAGCCATTTTGTCGTAATCTTAATGTATTTATAATTGATTCAATGTTTATTTGAAAACAAGCAGGTAATCCTTCTAAAATGCCTATAATGCTATCGCCATGGGATTCTCCTGCTGTTAAAAAATACATTTTTTACTCCAAACTTTTTCTCCTAAATTTATTTAGTAACGAAGATTTTCCAATTTATCATTTTTTAAGTATTGAAAAATTTCAATTATATCAAATGTTTTGTTAGTCCACATTTCAAAAGATTTTAAAGCCTGTATCAAAAGCATTTCAAGACCACATTCTGCATTTAATCCTAAATATTTTGCATTTTCAATAAGTTTTGTATTCTGTGGAAGATATACGAGATCGAATACAAAACATTTTTTGTCAATATTTTCAGGAATTGTAAATTTAAATGTATCTTCAAATCCTTTCATTGTGCAGGGAGTGCAATTTATCAGCCCATTACATTTTTTTGCCTCATTTGAAATATTACCAAAAGATGTTATGTTTTTTTTAACTTTTGGAAAATAGGTGTCAAAATAACTGTGCATATCTTCTGCTTTTTTTGTATTTCTTGCACTTATTGTTATTTTATCTGCACCATTAGAAGCAAGAGAATAATAGACTGCTCTTGCACTTCCTCCACAACCCAATATTATAAAATTGCCATCTTTTATCTGTTGACATTTTGAAAATGATTCTGTAAAACCATCTATGTCAAAATTGTCTCCAAATATTTTCCCGTCATCCAATATTTTAACTGCATTTACAGCACCTGAATATTTTGCTTTTTCCGATATTGTATCTAGAAACTTTAAAATATTATTTTTATGTGGAATTGTTACATTAAATCCACTTATTTTTTTTTCTTTTAATAAAATATTTATGTCTTCTTCTGTTTTACATTTAAATATTCTGTATTCAGCATCTATATTATTTTGTTTAAATGCTCTGTTATGTATAACAGGAGATAGAGTTTCTTTTAATGGATAGCCGACAATTCCATAAATTTTCATATTATCTTCTTTTTGCTATTGGAATTTTTACAGAAAACATAGTGTCTTCTTTTTGTGACTCTACAGTAATTATACCGTTCATTCTCTCAACATACATTTTTACAAGTGGCAAATTCAAGAAAAGTCTTGTTCTCTTTTTATTTGCTTTTGTTGAAAGTGTTCCAAATGGTGTGAAGATATTTGTATAATCTCCTGACATTATTTGATCTTTTCCATTGTCATATATACCAAATTCTGCATATTCAGGATCAGATGTTGTGTCAACACTCAATCTAAAAGATTTATTTATTTCTGTTGCTTCAAGTGCATTGTCTAAGAGTGCAAGTAATATACGAAGCATCCAGTTGTAATCTGCAAGTATTTGTGGTGGATTTTTTTCATGCTCGATCATCATTCTTACAGATTTATCTTCAACATCTTTTTTCATTCTCTTGTCAACATCTTTTACTAATTTTTTGATGTCAACTCTTGTTATATTAGGCTGTTTTTGATCTGCTGTAAATTCGAGATATTCCCTCAAATACAGAGAGCATTTTTTTATGAATGTTACTTCGCCTTTGATATTTTGTAAAAATTCATATTGTTTTGACATCAATTTGCCGTTTTTAGGCTTTAGAGTATTGTCTGCGTTTTCATTTATTTCATCAAGTGGCTTGTCAAACTGCTGTTTTAGGTATTCAGTCATATTCAAATAATCTCTGTCTGGTTTTGGACGAGAGCTTTTTCTTATATAACTGAGTTTTTCTTTGAGGAACATATTTTCAAAGAAAAATGCTGCTGCTATTGCATAAGTTGACGCTTTTTGTTGCTCTTCTTCTGAATATGCTGATGGATCTTTTGCAAATATGTCGAGATATCCAACAAAACTTTCTGCAGATGCACATGGAACTCTCAATAAGGAACGCAATCCAAAACTTTCTGCAATTCCAGAAACAGGATATGCTTCTTTTAATGAAAGATCATTTACAATATCTGGCTGTTGTGCAGCAATGACAGGCTCAAAATCTGTGCCTTTATATGAGACATAATCTTCCCACTGGAATATTCCATCATTTGTTAGAGAGTACAAGAAGATAAGTCCTTGAGGTTCATCGAGATACATGAATTCAAGAGCATCACATTTCATGAAGTTTTTAATTGACGAAAATATTGTGTCAAGTGCATTTTCAACAGTATCTTGGTTAAAAAATACTGTTATAAATTGTGTCATTTGTGTTTGTTGTCTTTTTAATGTATCTATTTCTTCATTTAATCTATCACTAATTTCATGGAATTCGCCAATTTGTTTTAAAAGTCTGTCAACTTCATCTGAAATTGAAGGATCGTCAACTTTTATATTTTGAATAGCAGGAGCTTGAGGTTGAGCAGGTTTTTGAGGTTGGTTCATTCCTCTCATCTCAGCAAGTAGTCCAGCTGAAGCAGGAGACATTCTTATTCTACCACTTGCTCCTGAATTGCTCTCCATGGCTCTTTTTTGCATACTGGCTCTTCGAGCTGATTCAATTATACTTCTTGAATTACCAGCATTTGAAGTCGAAGGAGCAGAATCAAATAATTTTATTGGTTCTTCTGTTGCTAATGTTTGATCTAATGTTTTTGGGGGCTCTGCTGGTTCATTAACTTTGACTGAATGTTCTGCAGTTTGTTTTATTTCTTGAGCCATTATCTGAGAAATATCTTGTTTTTTCTCTAAATTTACTGATATTTCTTCAGGTTTTGTTGCTACAGGTGGTGCTATAGGGGCTTTTATTCCACTTGTGGCAGCCATTGGTCTCTGCTGATTAAGCATAGATGTAGGTTGTGCTGCTTTTTGGACTTGTGCAACATTTTGTTGAGCAGGTGAAATTTGTCCTTGTTGTGCTTGCATCTGTTGCAACATTCTCTGTCTATCTTGTAATTGAGTATTAGCAGGTGCTTGTCTCACTCTTTGTTGACCAGGTTGTAACATGGACGACATTTGCTGATTTTGCATTTGTTGCAACATTCTGTGCCTATCTTGTGTTGGTAATGGTTGAGTTGCTCTCGGCTGAGCAGGTGAAATTTGCCCTTGCTGTGCCTGCATTTGTTGCAACATTCTCTGTCTATCCTGTGGAGTAGGAGTTGTAGCTCTCATTTGTTGCATATTAGGAGGAACCATCTGTCCCTGCTGTGCCTGCATCATCCTCTGTCTTTCTTGTGGCTGAATAGGTATAGTTCTTGGTTGTTGTACAGAAGGAGAGGTCATCTGACCTGCTTGCATGGTTGATAATGTTCTCTGTCTATCTTGTGGTTGAGCTGGCATCGCTCTCATTTGTTGTACAGAAAGAGAACCCATTTGTCCTTGTTGTAAATTATTTTGCTTTAAATCAAGTCCAATAGCAGGAGTTACTTTTTTTATTTCAGGAGTATTTGTTTGTGAAATTTTGTTATCTTCTGTTTTGTTAGGAGTTTTTGACCCAAATAATATATCTAAGTCAGATAATCCTGATAGAGAATCAGAAGCTTTATTTTCTTCTCTCTTTTTTCTCTGTTCAATTAACGAATTCATAAAATCATCAGACATATTTAAACTTCCTTTTGAACATTTTAATATTTATCTAATTTTTCGTTATTTTAATCTTTATTCCCTGCTTTTAAAGGGATTTTATCTTTCTTTGATAAATTTTAAAATTTATGAGTAATATTGTAAATGAAAATAATGTAGTTATATCGTTAGAAAATGTATCAAAAGTCTTTTATGATTTAAAAAAAGGTCCTTTAACTGTACTTGATAATGTTTCTTTTTCCTGTAAAAAAGGAGAGATTGTTGGAATTGTTGGTCCTAATGGAGCAGGAAAAACAACTCTTTTGAGGATAATTTCATCTCTCATTTCTCCAACATCTGGGATTGTAAAAGTAAATGGATTGGATAATTCTAAATATGGAGAGGAAAATAAAAAAAATATAGGTTTTTTGTCGTCCGATACATCCATTTATGAGCGTTTGACAGGAAAGGAATTTCTTTTATTTTTTGCTGAATTATATGGTATGGAAAAAGATTTTGCATTAAAAAGAATTGATGAATTGTCAGAAATTTTGGATTTCAAGAAAATAGAAAATAGAGTTTGCAAAAATCTTTCTACTGGTGAAAAACAAAAGATATCTATTGCAAGGGCTATGATAAATGATCCAAATATTTTGATTTTAGATGAAGCCACAAATGGACTCGATATTCTTGCAAGAAAGCATATTCTTTGGCTTGTAAAAAATGCTAAAGAGAAGGGGAAAACTGTTTTATATTCTGCTCATGCCATGGACGAAATAGAAAAATTATCAGATAAAATAATTTTTTTGTTTAATGGAAAATTGATTTCTAATGGTTCGACGGAAGAACTAAAAAAACAATTTAATTGTGATGATTTGACACAGTGTTTTTTAAACAATATTGAACAGTACGAAAAAAAATAGTTATGAATTTTAGAGTAATTACAAAATTATATTTTAAAGAACTTAAAGAAATTTTAAGAACTTTTGGATTAATTGTCAGCTTAATTATTTTTCCTGCAATAATATATCCAGCTATGTTGTATTATACAGGACAGACAACATTGGCTGAAAAGAACAAAGTTGATTCTGCAACAATATCTGTTTTTGTAAAAGGTTCTGAATTAATTCCAAATTTATCAGATTACATATATCCTGATGATAATATTGTTTTTTTGAAAAATGGAAACTATGACAAAATAGATAAAGATTGTAAATTGATTATATCTTTAGAAAAAAGTACAGACCTATTTAAAAGTGGATATTCAAATATAGTTGCAAATTTAGAGTATGATTCCACAGATAAATATTCATTAAAAGCACTTGATAGGTTTGAACGAATATTGTTTGATGTAAATAAAGAATCAACTTATGAAAGATTTGATGAAAAAAATATTCCTCCAGAAATAATGAATTTTGTTTCTGTCAATAGTAAAAATATTGCACCTCCTAAAAAAATAACAGGAGAACTTATAGGAAATATAATTCCTCTTTTTTTGATCATGTTTATAACATCAGGAGCAATGCAAGTTGCAATAGATATAACAGCAGGAGAAAAAGATAGAAAGACTATTCAAACACTTTTGATATCACCAGCAAAGAGAATTGATATTATTATTTCTAAATTATTTGTTGTAATAACGACTGCTTTGGTATCTGGTTTTGTAAATTTATGTAGTATGTATCTTGCTATTTATCTTATGCCAATGTCAAAATTTATGATAAAGGGGATGAAACTTGATTTTCAGACTTTTATTTTAGGTTTGCTTGTTATTATACCTTTGGTTTTACTTTTTTCATCTGTTTTAACAGCTATAGGAGTTGCATCTAAAAATCAAGTTGAAGCAGGATTTTATACAATGCCTATCTTTTTTCTTGATTTTATTCCATTTATTGCTCTTTCAACTGTGGAAATTGCCAGTTTGACCAATTTAGATTTCTTTATTCCTGTTTATAATACGGCATTGGCAATAAAACTTCTGTTGATGTCGTCATTTACTTGGCAACAGATTTTTATAACAATATTTTCAAATTTGATTTATTCTGTATTTTTTGTTTTTCTCTGTGTAAAGTTATTTTCAAATGAAGATATAGTTTTTTCAGGAGTAGGGGATTCTTTATTTGTATATATAAAGAAAATATTTATGAAAAATTAAGGGGAGGAAAAGATGAGAAAAGTTTTAGTCTTGTTATTGATTATGTCATTTAGTTTACTTTCTGTATCTTTTTTGAGTGCAGAAGAAAATTTAAAGACAGATAAGGATTTTTCAAATTCAGTCGCCTGTTTTGGAAAAAATATTCTTATAAAAGAATATAACAAAGCAAATACTGTTATATCTCCTTTGAGCATACATTTAGCTCTTGATATGCTATACAATGGGGCAGAGGGTAAAACAGAAAAAGAGATGAAAAAAACTCTTTCTTATCCTTCAAATATGGCTAAAAAGAATATTTCTGAACAGTCAAAAGCAATAATGGACAATTTAAAATCGACTGATTCAATGGCACTTGAAATAGCAAATTCACTTTGGGTTAAGAAAAATGTTAAAATTAAACAGTCATTTATAGATAATTGCAAAAAATATTTTTATGCAGAAGTTAAAAATAATACAAATCCAAGTTTGATAAATAAATGGGTTTCAGATAAAACTCACCAAAAGATAAATAAAATAGTTCCTGATGGTTCACAAATAGATACTGCTTTGATCAATGCTATATATTTTAATGGCACTTGGGTTGACAAATTTGACAAAAATTATACAAATGATCAAGATTTTACAAATGTAAAAGGTCAAAAAATAAAAGTTCCGATGATGTTTAAATCTGAATATATGAGATATTATGAAAATGACAAATATCAAGTTGTCAGACTTCCTTACAAGGGAAATAAAATGTCAATGTATGTTTTTTTGCCAAGTGAAAATAGTTCTATTGATAGTTTTGTAAAAGATTTTTCACAGGATGAATTTTTAAATACTTCTAATAATGTAAAAAGAACAAAAGTAAATTTGCATTTGCCTAAGTTCAAAACGGAATGTAGTTTTGAAATATCTAAAACAGTAAAAGAACTCGGTATGAAATCGGCATTTAATGGTAAAGCAGATTTTAAAGGAATATCAGATGATTTTTTTGTTTCAGAAATAATTCATAAAACTTATATTGATGTTAATGAATCAGGTACAGAAGCCGCTGCTGTAACTGCTATAATTAGAGCGACAGGTTGTGCACCAGGTGCTCAAGAAATAATTAAAAATATGTATGTTAATAGACCGTTCTTTTTTGTTTTGTCAGATGATGTTTCAAATATACCTGTATTTATGGGAGTAATTACTGAGCCTAAATAAAAAAACTCCAGCCGAGAATATATTTTAGGGGAGAAAAAGATGAAGAATTTATTGTTTTTGTTTTTATTTATTATATTTGCAGTTACTTCAGTAAATGCACAATATAAATTTATTGATGTTACATTAAATGATGAGGTTCTCAATCAGCTTGGTTATACACCTGTAAGAGAAAATGTTGGAAAATACAATGAAACATTGACCATATACGAAGGAGATACTATCGCAAAATCAATATATATTCCTGAAAATTACAGTTATGATGGGCGTGCGTATAGAATTGTTAAAATTGCAGAAGAGGCTTTTTGTCATTGTCCTTCAATAGTAGATGTAGAAATACCAGGTACTATTACAAAAATAGAGAAAAAGGCTTTTGCTCATTGTGAATCTTTGCAAAGTGTAAAAATAAAAGACGGAGTAAAAATAATAGGTGAATCTGCTTTTTTGAATTCCACAAAATTGGAAAATATCAATATTCCAAATAGTGTATTTAAAATTGGTGAAGAGGCTTTTTCTTGTTGTAAATCAATAAAAAATATAGAAATTCCAAGCAGTGTTACATTTATAGGAGATTTTGCTTTCAATTATTGTGAAGGTTTAAAAGAAATAACAATTCCGAGCAGTATTACAGCAATTTCAGAAAATTGTTTTTATCAGTGTAGGGGATTGGAAAAAGTAACTCTTCCAAATACAATAAAATTGATAAAGGGAAATGCTTTTTGTTGTTGTGTTTCTTTGAAAAGCATAACTATTCCTAATGGTGTTACATATATTGGAGATATGGCATTTTCCACTTGTTCAGAGTTCACTGAGTTTATAATTCCAAATAGTGTCAAAAAAATTGGACACAGAGCTTTTTGGGGTTGTAGTTTGTTGAAAAGTATAACTGTTCCTGATTCTGTTGAGGATATTGCAGTAAATGCTTTTGAAAGTATTCCACAGATTTATTATCACGGTAAAGCAACAGGTTTACCGTGGGGAGCAGGTAAAGTAAATTAGGAGGAAAAACAAAATGAGTGATACAAATAGTAAGGCCAGAGCCATTCGTGATGAACACTTGGAATTTATGAGGAAGAAACAGGTACAACTACGGGCTCAGTACGGTGAGAACCACAGGATAACTGATGGCAATTACGATGAATCACTGGCTGTCAAGTGCGTCAACGGTACTTTCGTTGGCAAAGAAACGGATGGCATCATTGCATACAAAGGCATTCCATTCGTAGGTAAGCCACCTATCGGCGAGCTTCGCTGGAAAGCACCAGTTGATGTTGTTCCCGATGACGGCGTATATGAAGCGTACTACAATGCTAAGAGTTCCCGTCAAATGCCGAGTGATACTGAGAATGCTTCACTTTACTATCAGAGTGAAGATTGTCTGTATCTGAATATATGGAAGGCTAATGATGCGTGTACAGAAAAGAAGCCAGTTATGGTATGGATTCACGGTGGTGCATTTGAACTTGGTGGAACGGTCGAACCAGTTTCCCAGTGTAATAATTTCGTCAAGGAAAATCCAGAAGTTATCGTTGTCTCTATTGCATATAGGCTTGGGGTCTTCGGTTTCTTCCACCTATCCCATCTGTCGGACGGTGCGGATTATCCTGATGCACAGAACCTTGGGTTAATGGATCAGATTATGGCACTCAAATGGATTCATGAGAACATTGCTAATTTCGGTGGAGATCCAGACAATGTGACGATTTTTGGAGAGTCTGCTGGTGCTGCGAGTGTTACCCTGATTCCACTCATCGAAGGCTCCCATAAATATTTCCATCGGGTCATCGCCCAGAGCGGTTCTCCAGTCTTTACAAGGACGCCAGAAGAGGCAATCGCATGCACGGATGAACTGATGGGTATTCTCGGTTGCAAAACTGTTGCAGACCTTCAGAAGGTCGATGTGGATAAATTTATAGAAGCATCTTCTGTCCTTGGATTACGAGTATGGGCTGAGAGAGACGGAAAATTAATTACAAAGGAACCTTACGAGGCTTATGCAAATGGTATGGCAAAGGATATAGAATTCCTTCAGGGCTGTAATAAGGATGAACTGGGCTTTTTCATAATAGGCATGGGGCTGAAAGGCTTCAACCTATGGGCAGCCGACCGCAAAGCAAAGAAGATGGCACAGCTGACGGATGAGGAAAAAGCACTGGTTGAAAGTTTTTGCAAAAATAGGGGCGAGGACTATGTATATACTGGCGATGAGCGGGCTAACTCCGCAGGGCTGTTCGACCAAATCGTTTTTATAGCACCGCTCTTTAGGTTGTTGGAGAACCAGACCAGGGCTGGTGGTAAGACATATGCGTATTTCTTCACGCCTGAAACTTCTACGCCGTATGTGAGATGCGGACATTCAGTAGAGCTTTCGACAGTATTCAATCATCCAGAGGTTGCCGAGGAATTTGGAAGACCCTTTGACGAGACCTTCTCGAAGACTTTGCGTAAGATGTGGGTTCAATTTGCCAAGACTGGCAATCCGTCCCTCACTGCAGACATTTCTCCAGACGGCAAGGCAAAGGAATGGCCGATTTACGACTTGGAGAATAGGAAATGGATGGTCTTCGATGAGTTTGACATCCATTCGGAGAAGGAGTCTGAGCGAAAGATTCTCGATTGGGACAGAACCTATTTCCTGACTAAGTATTACTGTATCTAACACATTCAACTCACAGTGTCTCTTCTTCGGAGGAGGCACTGTGTTTCTGCCCTTTTTTCTTTAGCTTAATATTAAGTAGGGCGTGTGGAAAATTTTCTCCGCACGCTATTTTTATGTGTCAAAAAAATTATAATTGACTTTTTAGATTTCACATTTTATAATAAAAAAATAAAATATAAAAGAGAAAAATTTATGAAAAAATACTCTGTTTTGGGAATGACTTGCTCAGCCTGTTCATCAAGAGTTGAAAAGGCTGTATCTAAAGTAAAAGGTGTTTCATCTTGTTCAGTCAGTTTTTTGACTAATTCAATGTCTGTTGAAGGCAATTATTCAGAAGATGATATAAAAAAAGCTGTTGAAAAAGCAGGTTATTCCATAAAATTTGATAACAAAAAAGAAGATAAAAAAGATGTCTTGGATACGGATTTTGTAAATCTAAAAAATAGGCTCATATATTCTTCTATTTTGCTTATAATTCTTTTTTACATATCTACAGGGCATATGATCTTCTCTATGCCTCTTTTTATTTTGGAAAATAATTTTTTGATACAGGGGATTATTCAGCTTTTACTTGCAACAATAATTATTTTCATAAACATAAAATTTTTTACGGACGGATTCAGTGGTCTTTTGCATTTAAGCCCAAATATGAATACACTTGTAGCCATTGGCTCTTTGGCTTCTTATCTATATAGTTGTTCTTCACTATATTTAATGACAGATTTTGTCATTGCTGGCGATTTTATCGTAGGAAAAAAATATCTAAAAGATATGTATTTTGAATCATCTGCAATGATTTTGACATTGATAACATTTGGAAGATTGCTTGAAGCTATTTCAAAGGGAAAGACACAAAATGCTCTTTTAAATTTGATAAATTTAGCTCCTAAAACTGCGATTTTATTTAAAGATGACAAAGAAATAGAAGTACCTGTTGAAGAAGTAAAAAAAGATGATGTTTTTGTGGTTAGAGACGGAAAAGCAATTCCTGTTGATGGTGTTATTATTGAGGGGTTCTGCTCTGTTGATGAATCTTCACTTACTGGCGAGAGTATTCCTGTTGATAAAAAAGAACGAGACCTTGTATATGCAGGTTCTATTCTTCATTCTGGATTTGTAAAATGCAAGGCACTAAAAGTTGGAGAAGATACGGCACTTGCCCAGATCATAAAATTAGTTTCTGATTCTGCCACAACAAAAGCACCTTCTCAAAGGATTGCAGATGTTGTAGCTGGTGTATTTGTGCCAGTCGTTATGGCTATTTCTTTGATTACTTTTTTTATTTGGATTTTCGTTGGTCAAACAATTAGTTTTTCACTTGCACGAGCTGTTTCTGTTTTGGTGATAAGTTGTCCTTGTGCGTTGGGACTTGCTGTTCCTGTTTCGATAATGACAGGGAGTGGAGTAGGTGCAAAAAATGGGATTCTTTTTAAGACTGCCTCTGCTCTTGAAATGACTGCAAATATAAATTGTATGGCACTTGACAAAACAGGAACTTTGACATATGGAAAGCCAGAAGTTACGGACATTTGCCCTTCTGATTCTTCGAGTGAAAATGAATTGATTTCACTTGCTTATTCTTTGGAAAAAAAGAGTTCACACCCTTTGGCTGAAGCTGTTACTCGATATGCAGAAAAGAACGACATAAAATTTGAGGAAGTTTCAGATTTTAATACATCACTTGGTCTTGGAATATCTGCAAAAACATCTTTTGGAATTGTCTATGCTGGAAATTTTAATTTTGTAAGTAAATATATTTCTATTTCCGAAAATACTAAAAAAATGGCTGAAAAACTTTCTGATGAAGGTAAAAATCTTTTGTTTTTTGCCTCAAAAGAAAAGGAATTTGGATTGATTGCAACTGCTGATACATTGAGGGAGGAAACTCCAAAAGCTGTTGAAGAATTAAAAAATATGGGGATCAAATTATTCTGCTTAACAGGCGATAATAAGAGGACTGCAAAGGCTATTTCAAATAAGGCAAAAATCGAAAATTTTTTCGCAGAAATTCTTCCTGCAGGTAAAGAAAAAATCGTATCATCACTCAAAAAATATGGTCAAACTGCTATGGTTGGAGATGGAATAAATGATTCACCTGCTTTAAAAAGTGCAGATGTTGGAATCGCAATTGGAACTGGAATAGATGTTGCCATTGATGTTGCAGATGTTGTTTTGATGAAAAGTAAACTTCTTGATTTACCTGCTTGTATAAGGTTGAGTAGGGCGGTTTTGCGTAATATACATGAAAATTTAGCTTGGGCTTTTTTGTATAATATTTTGTGTATTCCATTGGCTATGGGGCTTTTTATACCTATTTGTGGATTAAAATTAAATCCCTCTTGGTCTGCATTGGCTATGAGTTTGTCAAGTGTCAGTGTTGTAACAAATGCCCTTAGATTAAATTTTGTAAATATTTATGATTCTTCAAAAGATAAGAAAATTAAAAGTGTGGAGGAAAAAATAATGGAAAAAAATATAAAAATTGAGGGAATGAGCTGTCAACATTGTTCGTCAAGAGTAAAAAAAGTTTTGGAAAAAATAAATGGTGTTGTTTCGGCAACTGTAAGTCATTCAGAGGGAACAGCTGTAATAGTTTTATCTGAAGATGTGCCAAATGATGTTTTGAAAAAAGCAATTGAAGATGAGGATTTTTCAGTTTTGGAGATAAAGTAAAAAGTGTTCCAAAAGCGAGTTATAATAATATAGCTCGTTTTTTATTTTGTGAAAAATACATAAAGGAAACTTTTTGAAAATATAAAAACATAATACAATAAATTAACAAATATTGGAGATAAAAATGATAACTAAAAGATTTTTACTTCTTGTACTTTGTATGTTTATAATCGGCATATTTCTTACAGCTTGTGGGGGTGGGAAAGCAATACCACCAAACACTCTATTTTTTCCTACTTCAAGACCTAATCCTGTAAACTATGAACTTGAACTTTCACAAACGGAGTTCACAGTTAATATTGGAGAAACAGATAATATTACTGTTACGCTTAATGGAGAGGATATAACACAAACTGCTACCTATACTGTTGATCAAGAAGCAATAGCAAGAGTTGAAAGTGGACTTATAACAGGAGTTTCTGTAGGAGTTGCAACTGTTACTGTAAATGCAGAAAATGCGGAATCAGAAAAGGCATTCACAGTTAATGTAATTGATCCGAATTTGCCAACTCTCGAAGTATCACCAACAGAGGTTAATTTAAATATAGACGAAGAGGCTACTGTAACAGTTAAACTCAATGGTGAAGATGTTACAAATCAAGTTAATTATAAATCTGATGAGGAATCTATTGCAACTGCTGAAAAGGGACTTGTTAAAGCAGGATTAAAAGAAGGAACTGCTAAAATTGCCGTATCACTTGAAGGAGCAAATAGTGCAGTTCTCACTGTAAATGTAACAGATAATTCTGAAGAAGTTACACTTGATAAAGATGTACTTGAGAAACTTGGTTATAGTATAATAGAAGTAGAAGAAGGAGAAGGAGAAGGAAAAATTCTGTATAGTGATCTACGAAAAGATGGTGAAAGTATAACAGAACTTGAGATTCCTGCTATTTTTACTTATGAAGGTAAAAGATACAAAATAACAGTCATTGGAAATAGTCTTTTTAGTGATTTTATTTTATTAGAAAATATTACTATTCCTGACAGTGTTAAAATTATTGAATATTCAGCATTTCACGCTTGTAAAGGTTTAAAAAGTGTTACCATTGGAAATGGTCTTATAAGCATTGAAAATGGAGCATTTGACAATTGTCTTTTATTAAATGAACTAATTATACAAAAAGATGGCGATATATGTATATTTCCTAAAGCTTTTATAAACTCGAGTATAGAATATATCACAACAAACAAAGGAGAAATACATATTCATGAAAGTGGATTTTACACAGACCCAACGAGTAATATAACTTTTATTGAGGCAAGAGATATATCAAAAACAACAGAAGAAATTGTAATTCCAGATGGAGTTACACAAATTCCTGTTAACGCTTTTTTAAACACAAATGACTCACCTTATGATTCATTAAAAAAAGTTATTTTACCTGATAGTGTCGAAAAAATTGGGACTCAGGCTTTTGCTAATTGTTACAATTTACAATTGAATGTTCCAAATACAGTAAAAACTATTGGAGAAAAAGCATTTCTGAATGTCAAGTTCACATATAGTGGTAATGCTAACGATGACGAGGAGGATAATTGGGGCGGGACACCAATAACAGAGTAGTGAAGCGAAAAAATCATCTTATCAAATTTGGTAAGATGATTTTTTTTTGTTATCAAGATAGTTTTTCTTTATATTGAAAAATAAAAGGCATTTACTTTTTTTTATTTGCTTTTTGAGTTGTTATATTGTATAATAAAAAATAGAATTTTTTTAAAAAATGGAGAAAAAAGATGAGAAAAGTTTTAGTCTTGTTATTGATTATGTCATTTAGTTTACTTTCTGTATCTTTTTTAAGTGCTGAAGAAAATTTAAAGATAAATGAGGATTTTTCAAATTCAATTGCAGGTTTTGGAAAAAATATCCTCACAAAAGAATATAAAAAAGAAAATACTGTTATATCGCCTTTGAGCATACATTTAGCTCTTGATATGCTATACAATGGGGCAGAGGGGAAAACAGAAAAAGAGATGAAGAAAACTCTTTGTTATCCTTCAAATATAGATAAAAAAGCAATTTCTCAACAGTCAAAATTGATAATGGACAATTTAAAATCGACTGATTCAATGGTACTCGAGATAGCAAATTCACTCTGGGCAAAGAAAAATGTTAAAGTAAAAAAATCATTTATAAACAACAGCAAAAAATATTTTTATGCAGAAGTAAAAAATAATACAAATCCAAGTTTGATAAATAAATGGGTCTCAAATAAAACTCACAAAAAGATAAATAAAATAGTTCCTGAAGACTTACAAATAGATACTGCTTTGATCAATGCTATATATTTTAATGGCACTTGGTTCAGTAAATTTAATAAAGACATTACAAGAGACCGTTATTTTACAACTATAAAAGGCAAAAAAATAAAAGTTCCAACAATGTATAAAAGTGAAACTATGCCTTATTACGAAAATGATAAGTATCAAGTTGCTAAATTGAGTTATAAGGGAAATAAAATGTCAATGTATGTTTTTTTGCCAAATGAAAATAGTTCTATTGATAATTTTGTAAAAGATTTTTCAGAAGATGAATTTTTAAATGCTTCTAAGAATTTAAAAACAAAGAAAGTAAATTTATATTTGCCTAAATTTAAAACAGAATGCAGTTTTGAGTTAACAGAATCATTAAAAGAACTTGGTATGAAATCAGCATTTGGCACTGGAGCTGATTTTAGCGGAGTAGCAGATCAATTATTCGTTTCAAAAATAATTCATAAAACTTATATTGATGTAAATGAATCAGGAACAGAAGCAGCTGCTGTAACTGCTGTAATTTGTGAGTTGGGAGCTTCACCAAATTCGTTTAAAGTAAAAGAAATATCTATGATCGTGGATAGACCGTTCTTTTTTGTTTTGTCAGATGATGAGTCAAATATACCTGTATTTATGGGTGTAATAACTGAACCTAAATATTAGGAGGTGTAAAAAAAAATGAGAGTTTTAATGGTAAATGGTTCACCACATGCAAATGGAAATACTGCAACAGCTCTTGAGGAGATGAAAAAGATTTTTGCTTCCGAAGGCATAGAAATTGATTATGTTCATGTAGGTAACAAAAATGTTAGGGGTTGTATTGCATGTGGAAATTGTCGCAAAAATGGAAAATGTGTTTTTGATGACATTGTAAATGAAACAGCAGAAAAATTTAAAAATGCTGATGGTGTTGTTGTAGCAAGCCCTGTTTATTATGCTTCAGCAAATGCAACATTGATCGCTTTCTTGGACAGACTTTTCTTTAGTGTAAGTTGTGATAAGACAATGAAAGTTGGAGCAAGTGTTGTTGTAGCAAGGAGAGGCGGTTGTTCTGCTACTTTTGATGAATTGAACAAGTATTTTACAATTTCTGGAATGCCTGTTGCTTCAAGTCAATATTGGAATTCAGTACACGGCTTGGCAGAGGGTGATGCTTCTAAAGATGGTGAAGGATTGCAGACAATGAGGACACTTGCAAAAAATATGTCATTTTTGATGAAAAGTATTGCTTTGGGAAAAGAAAAATTTGGACTTCCTGAAAAAGAAGAATGGATTCCAACTCATTTTATAAGATAAAATGGCAAATATTTTAGCAGTTGGTTTAGGTGGATTTATTATTTTGATTGGAATTATATCTGTTTGGACATCAAAGCAAACAATTAATCCACAATTAGTCTTATTATTAAAAGTTGGAATTTGTGGTGGATTTACCACTTTTTCAACTTTTGCTTTAGAAACATCTAATTTGTTGTCAAATGGACATTATTTTATTGCATTCTTATATGTTTTTGGAAGTTGTTTGATTGGAACAGGTGTAATTTTTGCAATTTATTTTTTTGCAAAGTAAATAAATTAATTGTAAAATATAAAAATAGCGTGTGAAGAAATTTATTTTCTCCGCACGCTATTTTTGTTTTATTTGATTTTTTTTTAAGGATTGTTAGTTTGCAGTTGTGATAAATAAAAATTATGTTCTTCTTGTGGAATTTTTAAAGCCTTCATTGCCTTTTCAGCAGTTATATTCATAGTTTCCATTAATGACTTTATATTATTGATAATTGCTTCTGCCATTCCCTTAGCAATTCCAAGCTTTTCGCCCTCAGCACGACCCTCAGCACGACCCTCAGCAAGTCCAACTTTTTTAGCTTCTGTTTTCGCTTCTTTTAATTGTTTCATTACGCTTTCTTTTGATTCATCTGTTAAAAGGTCAAATATATCTATATCCTTGTACATTTTATTATCTCCTTTCTTTTTGTTCTTAAAATATTCTGCAGGTTTTCTTAATTCTTCACAAAGCATATCATCTGTTTTTACACAGTGAAAGTCGTGAATTATTTTGCCT
>CADASF010000010.1 GCA_902790465.1 uncultured bacterium
AAATTTTACTTGACTGCAACCTTTTAAAATACTGTAAAATGAACGAAGAGTTTCTCGCATTTCATTTGCTTTTTCTAAATTGTTTAGATTGTCTGTCATCGGTTTATCATATTCATCAATGAGAACTACTACTGACCCAAACTGTTCATATAATTCATTTATAACATCAAGAAAAACATCTTCAGCATTATCTTGAACAACTATATCAAGTTTATATTTTTTTATATAATATCTAACAAGATAATTTATGATTGATCTATTTAGTTCTTCACTATTTTTATATTTAGCTAAAACACTCATATCTATTTTTATAACTGGATTTGGATTTTTAGCTTGCTCTTTTACCCATTCCTCAGCATATAATCCCTTAAATAATTCTGCTTTACCTTGAAACATTGCCTCTAATGTTGATAAAGTAAGTGATTTTCCAAATCGACGAGGACGAGAAAGAAAATAAACTCCTTTTTTTCTAACAAGATTAAATAAATGTTTGGTTTTATCAACATAAATAAAATCTTCATTTCGAATATCTTGAGATTGCCACGGTCGCACAGCTCCCTCGCAATGACATCTATTCTATTTACTTTTTTCACAGCCCCATTATCCTTCCTATTATTAATTTTTTCTAAAATTAAGGAGCTTAAAATGCTCCTCTTAATGTTTCCCTTCTTCCTTTTATATTATTTTTTTTCCAATTATACAACAATATCACAAAAAATGCAAATAAAAAAACTCTTGCAAAATTATTTTCTGCAAGAGCCTCTTTTTATATAATTTCGTAAATTAACTCGTTGTGTTAATTAATAAAAAAGTGATTGAGATTGCCACGGTCGCACAGCTCCCTCGCAATGACATCTCCTCTAAACAGAGGCTGTTTAGTTTAATTTTAAAATATTAATTAGCTAACAAAAACAATAAAATTATCTCAAATTTAATTGCTATAAATTCAATTTGTGAATATTTTTTATAGTTATGCTAAAAGTGCTACTTCTTAATTCCCACGATCTGTAAATATTCTGAATAACCACTGTATAAAATACCACAAGGATAGCCATAAACAGTTATTATATCACCCTTTTTAATTGAACTTGCAGGACAAAGAAGTATTACATCAACAGGTACTGAACTAACCTGTATTTTTACTTCACAAGATTTTGTTCCATCCCAATTTAGTGAATTTGGAGTAGATGTAACAGGACCAGCCATTTTTATCAAAGTTCCATAATATGATTTTGGATTATTATAAACATTTCCAATCATTACCATTCTGTAATTATCAATTATTGAACTTCTACTTGTATTTTTAATTAAATCAAAGGCAATCCATACATTACTGTTGACTTTTACATCTAAACTTGATGTATCCCAAGCGAATACTTGTGATGTAAAAATAGACAAAAATACAAACACAAAAATCAAGAAACATTTTTTAAACATTCTTTCATTCCTTCTATAATTTTTTTCGTTTTATCTCTTCTCTTTTTTGTTCGCCAAAGATTTTTATTTTATCACATCACAGCAAACATCACCAACAACATCTTATACTTCTTCTTTTAAATTTTTCAGCTCTTCCAAGGCACATTCTGCTATTTTTTTATCATCGGATTTACTTGATTTTTCAAACCATTCTATAGCTTTTTCTTTATCTTGTTCAAATATCTTATCATCACTACTGTTGTAAGCATAAGCTAAATAAAGCATAGCTTCAGGATAACCATTTTCGGCTGATGTCAACAACCATTTTTTAGATTCTTCATATTTTTGCATTGTATAATAGTGAATAGCAAGATGAAATTGTTGTTCAAAATCTCCATTTTTAGCCCTAATCTTCATATCTGATTCAAGATCAATACAATCTTTTTTCATTCTAATATTCAAATCTCTCAACTTTTCATCTATTTCATTACTTTTTTCTAAATCATTATCTTTTCTATTCACAAGTTCTTTAGCTATTGATATTATTTCATCTGAATATTTCAAAATCCCATTTGCATTTTTAGCATCATTACTTGCTTCCACTTTCTTTTCATCTATGTCTTCCATAACAAAAATCCTCCTATATTTTTTTATATTTTTATCTCTTCTCTTTTTTATTCGCCAAAAATTTTTATATTTCTTTATGAACTTGAATGTCGATTGAATAATCTTCACTTCGGATTTCATAGCACTTTTCAGGCAAATTATACACATTTACATTTTGATGACTTGTTGAAAAGGCATTATCTTCCAAATATGTCTCACTTCCAAACATCAACTTTTCAACTTCTTTTGAAGAATATTCAATATATTCATTCTTTTTAATCAAAGTTTCTAAGTTTTTTACAAATTCCAAATCATCAATATTTTCTGTATCATCATCTGGCATAATCACAAAAAGATAATCTCTTGCACGGCTTATTGCAACATTTATTATATTTTGTTTATTCAATGATATTTTCTTATTGGATGAATTCAAAGGCGGATTATTTAGTAAAGCTATAATAATGTTACATTCATCCCCTTGGAATCCGTGAATAGTTCCAGCTTGAATACTTATGTTTTGTGGAATATCAGAAGAAGCTAACAATTTATCTACCAATAAAATCTGTGCCTTATAAGGTGAAATCACTCCAATTTTTATATTTTCATTTGAATTTCTTTCACTTATAATATTCGCCAAATATTGTGTAAATTCAAAAGAAAACAAAGCAGAATAAATCTGATATGGACTACTATATCTAAGGCGTTTAGCTCTGTAAATGCTCTCATATTTACTGACTGGATATTTTATGATATTGAGAGATTTTATGTTTATTTTATCTTCAATATTTAGCTTCAACTGATCTGATTCTTCCCTTTTATGCTCCAAAATTCCGCCATAGGCAAAATGACTAAAAATGTTTCCTATAGAAGGAATACTTCTGTATTGAATTGGAAGTTGATGAACTTTATATTCATGCGGAACAGTTTTAGTATCTTCGAAAGATTTCAAATTCACCAAATCATAAATATTTCCATCTTTCCATTCTTTACACTGTACAATAGGATCAATCTGGAATGGATCGCCTGCAATTATAAACTGCTTTGGTTTTGCTTTGTACAAAACATAGACAATATAAGCAAGAGGAATCATTGATGCCTCATCTATGACTATATAATCCCATTCAATATCCCTTAAATTTATTGTTTCCCTATTTTCAATCATAAAATAATCATAAGGGAAACGAGCCATAGTCGTAATTGTAATATTCTTTTTAGCCTTTTCTATATCAAAAAACTTCTCATGAAAAATATCTTTATTTTGTTCAATATTTTCATCGTCAGTTATTCCAAATCTAACAAGAAAATTTCTATATTCTTCTTCTTTATCATTTTGTATGATTTTATTTGTCAAAACATCTGCCGATTTATTTGTAGGAGTCAAAACCAAAATTTTAACATCTTCTGTCTTCATTTTTGGAAGCAAAACTTCTCTTGCAAGATGTGTTGTTTTTCCAGTGCCAGGAGGACCAAAGACAAACTCAATATTTTTACAAAGATTTTTTTGCAGATCATAATCATCTGACAACTCATAATTATCTTTCAACTTGAGCGACTCAAACTTTTCTTGAAGTTCTTTTATCAAGAAATCAGTATTTTTAGCTTCTATTTCAGCCTTATAGATTTTACTAAATTCAATATCTTTTATATTTTCATTTGGTTTTAGTTTAACTCTTAGTGTATAGTTTTTTACACTACTTACTTCAATTTCTACTTTAACTTTTTTGATTTCATCTTCTGTTTCTTCTTCACCGATAGTAAATGTTAAAGGAATATTTCCTAATTCTTCAATATATTGAGGAATATATCTATTAGGATTTTTGAGTATCAAAATTCTATCTGTTTCTTTCTCTACTTTGTAAAAAGTTATTGAAATCTCTCGACTTTTTGATTTTTTATCCCCAATAATCAAATCTTTTTCTTTTTCCAATAAATACTTAAACCAACCAAAAGAATATCGTATAGAATTTTCTATTTTCTTTGTAAGTTTTTCTTCTCGTGCCTTTTTGATTTTCTCTTCAGCCTCTGCTTTTATTGCCTTTATTTCATCTTTAAGTTCATCATTTATTTCTTTATCAACAGAAGATTCAACATCTTTTGGCTTGTTCTCTAAAGGTTTTTCTGAATTATCAGCTTCAAGATTTTTTTCAGTTTCTGTAGCAAAATCAGAAATGTCTTTTGGTTGGCTTAATCTTGTTGGCAAATGGTCGATATTAGAAATATCTTCATCAGTTGAAATTTGATTTCTATTTTCTTCTCTCTGCAAGCGTTGTTCTTCTCTTTGGCGTTCAATTTGTTCCAATTTTTCAAGTCGATTAAGAGCCTCACTTACACTATTATAACCAAGACTTTTAGCCTTTTCTGTATCTTTATCCAATTTTATTTCTTCTTTAAATTTTAAATAATCAATCAAATTTCTAATCTTGTAAGAATCAATATCATTTTCAGTATAAATATTAGATAACTCATTCTTGGTTATATCTTGCGGAGCAACAAATTTGTTGTTTTTATCAACTAACCATTTAGAGTTCTGAAGAAGTAATGTTTCATCTGAAGGAAAACATTTGTATTTTTCAGATCTCTTAAAATAATCACATCTTATACAAATATAAGAATCTATATAATGTAAATTTGCTAAAATTTTCCAAAAAAACAAAGATTTTTCTACATCTTGATTTTTAACTATATAATCCAAAATTTCATTAAAACCATCAATAGAATATTTATACCAATAACGAGGTCTGCCATATGTAGCTAATCTATTAATTTCATATCTATATTCCCGTTCGATATCATTATATTCATTTAAAGAAGATTCTATTTTCCTTATATTTTCACTCACTTTGAGAAAACTAAAGAAAAAATAATTTAAATTTTCTTTCTCATATTCTATATTTGATTTCTGCAAAAGATTTATATAATATTCAATATCCAAAAATTTTGTACTTGGCTTTGTTTCAAAATAATCTTTTAGATTTTTTGAAGGATAATACAATTCAGAACCTTTCTCATAGTATTCTACTTTTCCATTCAAAGTATAATACTTTAAAAAGTTTATATTTTTGAATTTATTTACAGGAGAATCCCAAGATATACCTTTTTCATTATAAAATTTGAATAAACTTACAAAAGTATTATCGTGATCTATATTTGGGAGCTTTTGTTCATATTGTTTTAAAACAATCTTCTTTAAATAATCTTCAGTATCAGGTTCTTTCACTCCTAAAGATGTCAATAACTCTTTAGTATCTTCATCTTTAAGAAGCTCTCCAAAAATAGTATTATATCCTTGAATTCCTTCTAATGGTAAAAACAAATCTATTTCATCATTACGATAAACAGCCACTGCTTTCTTATCTTGATTCAAAAAAATAGGCTTTGTTCTTATTTTATTTTTTCTTTCTTTTCCTTCAAGAATCCAGCGATAAAATTTTTGTAACCATTCTATAGATTGACTTTCTATAAAACTTGGAGTAATACTATTTAGAAAATCGTCATCTGTTAAATATTTATTCACAAGAGGTGTTATATATTTTATTTCATCATTTTTAGCAATAGAACAAAATACCCATTCAGCAGAATTATTATTAACCAAAACCGATAACTGCTCATTTGAAAGAAATTCTCTAAATTTAGATGTTGTCAAATAAGCATTTTCTTTTGTGACATACCCATTTTTAGTTGGTAAAAGTTTTTCTGTCTCAAATTTTTCTTTTATTCTATCATAAAACGAGGAAAAAGATATTTCATCATAATAAGTAATAGCTCTCTCTTTCGGAACAATATCGAGGATATTATCATCAATATATCTAATGCCCTTTTCTTCCCCAATATCTCGCAAATAGATTAAACTATCACCTGCAAGTTTTGATAAAATATTTATCATATTCTTATTATGCGATTCGTTTGATTTTATACTTTCTCTATTAGCAGTTAAAAGAAATGGAGCATTTATCAAAAAATTCAAATTAGTATTTTCTCTTGTTGAAAAAAAACAAAAAGCAGTTTTCTTAATAGGTTTTAATTTATTTTTTTCATTAACTAAAAAAGCAACAGAACAAGTCAAATCCTTACTTTTAGTGATTTTTCTATTGAATTTCCAAAATCTTTGGGTAATTATATCATTTATTTTAGATTGAGCTTTTGGTTGTATATATTCTATAAATTCAGCAGTTGTATTTTCATCTAAAATTTTAGATTCAATAACTATTTTTTCATACATTCCAAGATTTTTTTTACTTTCAAATTCATATTCAATATTTTTAATATTATTTAAAAACAAATTAGGATATGAAAGAGATTGTAATTTACTTGAAATATCTTGATATGATGAATCCATATTTATATCTTCATATTTTCCCTTATCATTTATCTTCTTTCCCTTAAATGAAAATATAAATACAGTTTCATCTTCTTTTCTTCCTTCATAGTCAAGTTTAATCTCTTTTGGCACTATATAATCACTTATTTCAAAACGAAAATTTTTATCATAAATTTTTGGAGTTGATGTATATTGAAAAACAGATTTAAATCCAGTTCCAAATTTTCCTATAGTATTTGTTTTGTAATCATTATTATCATTTTCTTCTCTAGGTTTTGAAGAATTACCAAAAGATGTGATAGAATTTATATCACCTAACTTTAAAGTATCATCTCCTTCTTTTTTAGGATCTGAAATTGAAAAATGACGAGTTCCATTGTGCTTAAATATAAGTTTATCTTTTTCAAGAATAAATTCAACATTGGTTGCTCCTGTATCATCTGCATTTTGAATAAGTTCATAAATAAAATGTGCAGTCTCAGAAACATATTCATTAGTAAATATTTTTAATAATCCAATTCCAGCAGGATTATTTTTCACTCCATCTATTAAATTTTTTCTATTTATTCTAAGGTCTTCAAACCATTTTTCTTCTTCTTCAGTCATCAGATGCTCTCACCTCCTATTTTCATATTTTTAATTTCTCCTTTCATAAAATTAAGGCGTTGTGTTAGTTAATTAATATTTAAAATATCCCCGAATAGCCTCTATTTAGAAGAGATGTCATTGCGAGGGAGCTATGCGACCGTGGCAATCTCAACCACTTAATTTAAATTTAGTAATTTATTAAGTAGATTAAGAATCTCATTCTAAATATAGCCTACCGACTCAATTTTTAAGTAAATAATAATTTACAGGCTTAGATTGCTAGGCTTCCCCCTCGTGGGGATATTTTTTTAAAAACTCGTTAGAGTTTTTAACTATTTCAAAGCCTCGCAATGACAAAGTGGCAGTAAACAGGCATATCGGGCATATATTGGATAGTTTACAGAAAATTTTTATTTACTTATTTTTTTTTAATCAACTAACACAAGATGTTAAAATTAACAAAAACTATACAAACTTAAATGTTTAACAACATAGTTTACATAATTCCGTAGCATTTAACAAAAATGTTTAACAACAACGTTTAACAAGAATGTTTAACAACATAGTTTACATAATAACATAGTTTACATAATTTCGTAGCATTTAACAAAAATGTTTAACAACAACGTTTAACAACGTAGTTTACGTAATCTCCGTAAGAAAAGACAAAAGGTGCTAAAAACTTACGTATAACAACGTAGTTTAGCACCTTTTGTTAACATTACAGTTAACACTACAACTTTTCTGTTAAGTTTTTTTTAGTTTCTGTTTTTGTTATGGAACTAAGTTATGTTCGCGTTTAACACAACTTTTCAGTTAACATTATGAAACCAAGTTACATTCGCGTTTAACATATAGTTTCTGTTTTGTTATAAAACAAACACAAAAAATATAAGAAAAATAACATTTAACTTAACACAAAAATTACACTTTGCTCTAATTCCATATAAATATTTTTTCTCCTTCTTATTTTAGAAAAAAAAGAGAAAAATCATTAAAAATAAAGGAAAAAGATAGGTAAAGTAAATAGTTGACATTGTATATACAAATTTGATATAATAATAAAAAGAAGGTGATAAAAATGGCACGAGTTAATTTTCGTATTGACGAAGAAATAAAAGCAAATGCAGAAAAAGCCCTTAAAGAAATGGGACTTACAATGTCAACTGCTATTACAATGTTTTTGGTAAAAGTGGGAAGAGAAAAAAGAATCCCTTTTGAAATCAATGTTGATCCATTTTATAGTTCTGAAAACATAGCTGAACTCGAAAAAAGAATTACCAGTATAAAAAATGGCACAAGTACATTAAAAGAACATGAATTAATAGAGATATAATTTTATGAAAAAAATTTGGCACGACAAAGCTTGGGAAGAATATCTTTATTGGCAAACTCAAGATAAAAAAACTCTAAAAAAAATCAATAATTTATTAAATGACATAGACCGCAATGGTTATAATTGTTCTGGAAAACCAGAACCTCTAAAAAATAATCTATCTGGATATTGGAGCGTAAGAATTGATGAGAAAAATCGAATAGTATTCCGTATAGTCAATAACCAAATAGAAATATACCAATGTGGCACACATTACAAAAATACATAAAAAAAGACTGTGAAAAAAATTCGCAGTCTTTTTTATTAAAACTAAAAAATATATTTACAGTGCGTGTCCACCAGACACTTTTATTACTTGTCCAGTAAGCATTCTTGCCTGCTCACTTGCTAAAAATAATATAGTTTCTGCAATATCTTCTGGTTGAATTAATTTTCCCATTGGAATTAATGGAATAACTGTTTTTTCCAAATCTTCATCAATCCATCCTGTTTGAGTTGGACCAGGTGCGACACAATTTACAGTAATTCCATACTTTCCAACCTCAAGAGCAATACTACGAGTAAGTGCTTCTAAAGTTGCTTTACTCGCTCCATAAGTAATTTGACCAGCAAAAATTTGAGATGAGTCTGTAGAAATATTTATAATTCTTCCATAATCACCACGGTGATTAATCAATTCCTTCATCATCAAAATGCTTCCTCGAACATTGACTGCAAATGTATCATCAATGACATTTTGAGTGATTTTTTCTATTGTATCAAAACCATTTTCATCATCGACAGCAGCATTATTAACCAAAATATCTATTCTTCCGTATCGTTCAATAACATTCGAATAAATTTTCTTTACAGATTCCTCATTGGAAATATCGTCTTCCAAAATAATATAATCTGCATTCATTCCTTTTAGTTTGATTTCTACAATATCTGCATTTCCTGCATTAGCTTTGTAATATCTATCTACACCATTTTTATCAGTCTTATTCTTATCAAATGGTCTAAAAACTTTTTTATATATTAAGACAACCTTTGCACCTTCACGAGCAAAAGCAAATGCTGTTATTGCTCCAATGCCTTGTGGATTATTAGCCCCAGTAATTATAGCAACTCGATTTTCTAATCCGTAATTAATCATAATCTTACCTCGTCAAATAAAAATCTGTTTCACCTTGAAAATAAAATTATTCTACAAATGCCGATTTTATCTTGCTTTTCGGTAAAAATTTAGGGCTTGCTGGTAAAGTCTATTTTGGCTAATATGAAGTTTACCAACAAGCCCTAATTAGAATCTCATTAAAATAAATGAAAACAAAATTTTGCAATTAATATTATTCCAATAAATACTAAAAGTTGAAAAATAAATACTATAAACTCTACAATTGATGCTACATGTTCAATATTATTTAAGAAATTATCAAAATTTCTTTTTTATTCATTTTCCCTAATTAGAACCTCATTAAAATAAAGTGAAATTGCGGATAACAACACCATTGATATGGACATTCTTGGTATAAGTTACTCACTAGTTCTCTTCTTTAGGTAATCAATACATCTGAAATCCTCATTTTTTCAAATTTACTTTTTTAGTTTTTTAATGGTTTTAAAAATATTTGTCCATTTATTGTAGTTTGAAGACCTATTCTTTTTAAATTAAAATCGTTAACAGTAACTTCTATATTATGAAGCAATATAGACAATGCCCTATTCCAAGTGAATTGTTTGGCAGTTTCAAGACCTGTATTTCTTATTTCTTCTCTTAATTGCGAATTTTGTAATATATCACATATTGCATTTTTTAATTCTTCGGGGTTTTCAGAATTAGTTCTTATTGAATTTTTATTGTTTATAGCATAATCTTCGCCTGTACAGCCAAGAATTGGAAGTCCTTTTTTAGCCATTACTTCGAGACCAACTATTCCAAATGGTTCATAAGTTGAATTTGCAAAAACGAGATCAGCTGTTCCGTATAGAAGCATCAAAAATTCCTCAGGGATAAAGAAATCCATCTCAATAATATCGAAATGTGAATATTTTTTGAAAGTAGATATGATTGATGACAATGTTGGATTTTTTATATTTACGGTAACATATTTTAAGCCGAGTTCGAGTATTTTATATATAACTTCTGTACGATATGGTTGAGCTCCACCTCTCATCAAAAAGTGAGGTCTCAATCCCTCTTTTTTTAATAGTGAAATTGTTTCTATTGCACAAATCCAATTTTTATCTGAATCATAGCGTGCTACTTTTTGGACGATTATCCCATCAAAGCAATTTTTAATTGCTTCTTTTGCTGTCAAATCAGGTTCACCTATTATACGCTGTGGTATTCCATTTGGAATTGGTATTGAATCAACAGAGTAAATATCTTTCATTCTCTTTTTCATAAATTTACTCACTGTCGTAATTGTGCATATTTCATACAATTTTTTAATATCAACACCATTTAAACCATATTCGTTATTAACATTCCAATATATAACGCAGTAATCTCTGAGATCTTTTTTGCGTAATAATTCATCAAGTATTATAACACTTTCTGACATTTGCCAATCTTCTGCCAAAATAGCTGTTAAAATACCTTTTTGGGCATTTGGAATAACAATTTCGTCGATAATTTCTTGTGGAACGATTTTATTCCACTCCTCTATTTTTTCTTTTTCTCTGTCGTAAATTCCAGAAGATTCACTGCTTATATTTTTGCATTTTCTGTGATATGTGATATTTCCGATAGTAGTATTTTCTGGAAGATATGGATCGCCAACAAAAAAAGTGTGAACCTTGTAATTTTCTTCACTTATTACTTTAGCCAGTTCCATTATTCGAGTACCAAGACCGCCAACAAGCGAATATTTATCTGGTCCTTCGAATGACATCAGTACAAAAACTACATTTTCTTTTGAAAATAAATTCGACATATTTTAACCCCATTTTTAGTCATGTTTGAGAATGATTTATCAAAATATATTTTCTTTTTATATATCTTTTTCCTTTTATCTTTTTATATTGCTTTTTAAAAAAATATAGTATAAAATATAACTTGTACTTAGTAATATTTTTTACAGAGAGATAAAAATATGGAAGACGAAATTAAATTTCAAGATGTAAAAATTCCATTTGGAATTAATAAAAATTTTATAACTAAAAAAGATGATAATTTTATTATAAATTCTAAATTTGGTGGAGATTTTTTTCCAAATAAAACAAAAAAAATAATAGAAACAACTGCACAAATATCTTTCGGTATATATATTATACTAATGTTTGTTATATTATTTCTTTATAATAATGAAAGATTATCTATTGAGGTTGTAATTTATTGTATTTTACCATTTATTTTTATGGGAATATTATTTCCTTCTTGGTATTCATTAACTTCTATTAAAACACAATTCATTTTTTCTTCTAATGGAATTGATATAAATTCACAAAAAGGCAAAATATTTATATTTAAAGAAGATATAGACAGTGTTAAAATTTCAATAGATAAAAAAACTCATAAAGGAAATGATTTTTATTTTTATTCTATTGTTCTAAATTTTAAAAAAAGGATAGATATTCCATATATCTATGAAAAAAAATATTCAGCAAAAATTCTTGAAGAATATAATTTTTATGATGGTGAAGATACTCGAACAAAGTTTATTTTAGTTTCATATATTGTTCAAGAAATAAGAAAAGCACTCGAATTATATTGAAAATAGCTTAATTTGGTAATATTTTAGATATTTGCAGACTATTTTTTAAAAGGAAAAAATATGATGTTAAATAAAGAAATAGAATTAAAAGATGTAAAATCTCCTTTGGGAATGGCTAAAGATATAATAGATAAAAATTCAGAATCGAATAAATTTATAATAAATGAACCAATTGGAAGCAATTTTTTCCCAAAGCATAGAATTACTACTTTTAGGGCAATATTGTCTATTTTAATAGGACTTGCAAGTTTTTATTTTTTTACTGTAATTGACAAAATTTTATATAAAATATTGAAAATTAATCACTGTCTTTCAATATTAATTCTTTGTATTTTATTTTTTCTTGTACTTTATATTGTTGGTAAATTTACAAGCAATAAAACTAAACTTATATTTTCTTCTGATGGAATGAATATAAATTCGAGAAGTGGATCATTATTTATCCCCAAAGATGATATAGAAAATGTTTTTGTAAAAGAAACACAAAGCGTAAAAATTAAGAATAAAAATATTCAATATGATGTTTCGGTAAAATGTAAGAAACCTGAATATATTCAATACGATATTATCTTAAAATTCAAAAAACCTGTACATAATCCTTATTCAAAAGAAGATAAAAGTGAAATAAAATTACTCCAAGAATTTCAAATCAAAAGTTACTTTTTTTATATTCCAGATTTAAAATATAAAGACATAGAAAATACAAGAAATTTCACATATTATATCGTTCAAGAAATAAAAAAAGCACTCAATATTATAACATAAACAGTGGCTGTGAAAAAACTATAAATGAGTAATTTTGTGAGATGCCTTTTTAGAAAATCAATTTTTGTTATTAACTTTTCCGTTACTCCCTCTTTACCACCAACAAGTTGCGAAAGCAGATAAAAAAAAGCCTGCAAATTTGACTATTCATTCACAGACTTTTTAAAATTTTATCTTTGATTTTCTTTTTGGTATTCTTTGATTGCTCTTAACAAGTTGTCAAAATTTATATCTTTGTCAACAACTTTCACAATCTTTTTAATATCTTCAGCCTTCAAAATCGGATTTTCTCTGACTATTTCATAAAATAGCATTACTATCTCTTTTAAATATTTTTTACTATCACTTACTTTATATTTTTCTAAAGATTTAAAAAGTTTATATGCTGTTGAATCTTCGAAAGTCAAGAGATATTCGATTGTTTCAATATGTTCATCTTTTGCTTCTATCGAAAATATATTTCTTGTGTCAACAACTCTTCCATTAAATATTACATAAGGTGTCTCTGTTATATCTTCTTCGTAAAAAAGTGTAAATAATGATTTCTTATCAGTTGTGAAAAATGTGTGCATTTTTTCATCAACAGTAGAATTTATCATTATTTCTTCATCAGGATTTCTTCCAAACTCGAGCAATTCAAAAATATATTTTTTAAAATCTAATTCTTGACGAGCACATTCAAAAACTAATTTATTTGTTGATAATATTTTTCCAAAAATTTCATCATTACTTAAAGAAAGAGAATATTCACCTAAAAACAATGGATAGTCTGAACAAGCTGATTCTGCAAATCTAATTTTATTGTCTTCTGTAACAAGTGCAACCAAATTTACAAGACTTTCATAGTCATTGTTCAAATCTTCAGTAGTTCTTAAAATTTTTGCAGGTGAATTAAAATATTTGTTAGGAATTTCTATTGACTCAACAAATAACAAATCATTTCTTATTATTGAATTATCTTCACTTTCTTTAATATCTTTTTTATAATATTCTTTTGAGTAAAATTCAGAAACAGAAAGAGTTGTTATTTCCCCATTAGAATCCCTCATTTTTACAGAGGCATAAGCAACCAATAAAACAGGAGCAATTATACTATTCTTGGGATCAAATAAATTTCCACCTATTGTTGCCATATTTCTTATAGGTCTTGACGGAACTTCTAATGCTGAATCTACAAGAATTTCAAATTCATCATTTATATAGTCATTTTCTGTAATCTCTGTAAGTGTAACTGCTGATCCTATGCTTAAAATTTCTTCTTCATATTTATAGTTGATTTCTTTTAGTTCCTCAATTTTTTTTATATCAACTATAAAATTTGGATAAATTCCTTTAAGTGCAAAATCTCCTATTGAAGATGTACCACCAGCTAAAATTTCTACAGTATCATTAGTTTTTTCTTTTTCAGCCAAAAAATTATATAATTCTTCTTTTGAATTTGGAGTAAAAAATTTCATGTTCTATTCCCTATTTGTTATATTCAAAGACATCATTTGCTTTCATTATGACAACTTTTGTGTTGCTATCTTTTTCTACTTTTTGCTTGAAATCTTCGGGGTCTTGTGCTATTAGTGGGAATGTGTTATAGTGCATTGGAATTACAATTTTTGGATTTACAAGTTTTGTTGCAACTATAGCATCTTCGGGTCCCATTGTGTATTTGTCGCCTATTGGGCAGAGAAGTACATCGACTGGAGTTTGTTTTGCGATCAATTCCATATCACCAAAAAGACCTGTATCTCCTGTGTGATATACTGTTATTCCGTCAATGTTAAAAATAAAGCCACAGGGATTGCCAGTTGCTGTACCGTCTGGAGTTGAATTTCCGTGAAAAGCTGTTACATATTTTATGAAACCAAAATCAAATTTTATCTTGCCACCAATATGTCCGTCTATTGTCTTACAACCTTTTTTAGCAAAATAATTTGCAAGCTCAAAAACAGCCATTATAGGAATATCATTCTTTTTTGCTATTTTTTCGGAATCGCCAATGTGGTCTCCGTGTCCATGTGAAACTGCAATCAATGTTGGTTTCTTTTCTGCCATTTTTGGAGAAATCATCATTGGATCAACTAAAATTCTGTTATTGTTTGATTCGAGTAAAAAAGAAGAATGACCGCCATAATAAATTTTCATACCACTGCCCCCTTTATTTTTTAAACAACTTCTAAATATTTTCTTTATTTATTTTTAATATCCCTTTTATAAAAAAAACTGAAATTATAAAAAATATTAAATGTATTTGAATAGAATATAAAGAATAGATATATGTGTAATTTTTGAAAATTAGTTTAAAAATGACAGATTCTGTCAATAGATATATGTTATAATCTAAGGTGAAATATAAAAAAATTGGGGGAAAAATGGATATTATAAAAAAAGGTGTTGACATTGAAAAAATTGTAAAACAAGCGAGTAAACTTCCACTTGTAAAAATTAACAGAGAAGAATTTTTAGAAAAAGAGTTAAAAAAATATTGTTCTGAAGAAACTATCCAAAAGGCTATAGAAACAACTCCAAGAAAAGCAGGAATATCAAAAGAGTTAATAAATACAATAGCAGATAATTGCATAAATTATGAAACAAATAAAGTCAGTGCTATATCTTTTGCTGCAGGAATACCTGGTGGTTTTGCAATGTTGGGTACAATTCCAGCTGATCTCGCTCAATATTTTGGACATATAATCAGAATTGCCCAAAAATTGGGATATATATATGGCTGGAGAGAAATAGAATCAGTAGAAGATAACCTTGATTCTGAGTCATCAAATATAATATTAATATTTATGGGAATAATGTTTGGAATCGAAGGAGCAAGTGGCACTGTTAGTAAAATTGCTTCACAGATGGCAGCAGCAAATGCAGGCAGACATCTTGCAAAAATAATAGCAAAACAAGCTGGTTTTAAAGTTGTACAAGATATTCTAAAAAAGATTGGAATTAAAGTCAATCAAAAATTATTGGGGCAATTTCTTTCAAAATCTATTCCAGTTTTAGGTGGAGCTATATCAGGAGGTATAACTTATGCCTCTTATAAACCAATGTGTTATAAACTAAAAGATGCTCTCTCAAAATGTCCACAAGCTGAATAACTCTTTGAATGGAACTAAAAAACTCTTTGTGCTAAATATTTTTTAGATATTTAGCACAAAGAGTTTTTTTTTATACATATATAGTTTATACTTGATAATTTGACTCATTATCTGAATTGTTTGTTGAAGAATTGGCAACACTTGCATTTAAAGCCCACATCATAAAACTTCCTACAGTTACAGCAAAAAGCATAAAAAATATAAAAAATCTATTTTTTTTGTCTCTTTCCTTTTTAGAAATTTTATTTAAAACTTCCCTATTTTTAGCAGATTGAGTTAGTAAATCTTGATAACTCATTTTTGAAGTCTGAAAATTCCCATAACCATCTTTAAAAACTGTAACTTTTTTTATATCACCAATTTTTAAAGGCTCTATAGGCTTTGTATTATAACTAAATTCTATTGATTTTGTCTTATATTTTACATTATCTATAAAATATTCCAATGTATAATTATATGATTTTCCTACTTTTTCTCCATAAGATGTAACATCACTTTCTGTTACTTCTGTAACTTTTGCATCTATCTGGCGAATATCATCTGATTTGGAATAATTTTTATATTCTTCGTTATTTTCATAAAGTCCCCAAATACCAACAAGTATAAAAATTCCACAAACAAACATTAAAAAAATTTTGGCAAAAATAACATTGTCTTTAGTTATTGGTATTTGTTTCCTATAGTGAAAGTGCATTTTTCATTTTCTCCTCTGTTTTTTTAGCGTTATTGGTTTAGTCGTTGTGTTAATTCGTCAGTTAAATAATTTGAATGAGCAACTTTTTGCTGTACGGTCCAATACAGTATTTTTTCTCGTAGTCTTATTACTTTAACGGAAATCAATTTTTGTTATTAATTTTGCTTTTATAAATAATTTTCAAAAATACGATACAATGTTAATATTTTTTATTTTGTAGCTGTAAGGCGGGCATTTTCGCTCCTTTGCAAGCAAAGGAGATTGGCCATTGGAACTGAATCAGTTTTTTTCGTTGTAGATATAAAGAATGAGATGTTAATTATCGAAAAAAAAACTGTCTGAAGTGAATGCCTTATTGCTAAAATAAAAAAATAGTATTTTTGAAAATTATTATGAACTAAAAAAATTGATTTCCGTCACCCTTCTTGAAAAAAAACTCTTTAAGTGTTTATTTCGTTTCTTTGCAATGACATCGCCCCTAAATAGAGGCTATTTTTGTATATTTACCAAGCGACCTATGGAACTTCTATTATTTGCTCCATTGTTTAGCCTTTTTCCCATAACCACCAACCAGAGCTATCCCAAGAACTTCTATTATTTGCTCCATTGTTTAGCCCCTTAGGTTCTTCTTTCTTAACCTCTTGGATATATTCATCCTTGAAAAATCTAACAGGAGCCGTTATTTTTGTCAATTTTTTACAGCCTGAAAATGAATTAAGACCGAGGTTTGCAACTTTTTCAGGAATAACCAAATTATTTAGTGATTCACATTCAAAAAATGCCATTGAACCTATTTCTGTAACTGAATCAGGAAGCGTGATATTCACCAAAGATTTACAACCACAAAAAGTATTTTTTTCTATTTTTGTTACTCCATTTGGAATCGTTACTTTAGATAGTGAAGCACAATCCTCAAAAGCACTCTCTCCTATTTTTTTCACTGTATCAGGTATATTTACAATAGTTAATGATTTACAACCGCAAAAAGTTTTTTGTGATATTTCTGTAACACCATTTGGAATTGTAATCACTGTAAGTAAGTTGCAATTTTCAAAAGCACTTGATCCAATAAATTTTACAGAATCAGGAATATTTACTTGCTTTAAAGAAGTACAGCCTTTAAAAGCATTAGGATTTATACTTTTTACTGTATTTGGAATGACAACATGGGTCAATGATGTACAATTTGCAAAAATAGAATTTTCTATAGCTGTTATCTTGTAAGCAATTCCACTTGGTGTTGAAAAAGTACCAAGTATATTTAGTTTTGTTATTGTATTTTTATTGACATATCCCAACAATTTTAAGGCATCATCATTCAATGTTATCTCTTCGACTTTTTGTTGGGTATTGTTGATTTGTGGAGCTGGAGCATAAATTCTCTCAGCTATCACATTTTTTGTTTTCAAATCTTCAATATTTTTTTCATAGCCAAGAGGAATGCCAAATGTCTCTATTATAAAAGTTATTGAATCATCTGTTAAACCAAAATCTTCAAGATAATTTTTTATTCTCACAAGCCTTGTGTTTATGGGCAGTGTATTATCTATGAACAAATTTAAAATAGAATCATCAACATTTCTTCTCAATATGATTCGTTCTTTTCGATGTTCTGGAGCTAAATCATCTATTGAAGCAAAAAATATTTTTGAATTTTTAAATATTTCAATTCCTCTTTGTGAAATAATATCTTTGACTGCTTCTTGAATAGTCATTTGTTCTTTTACCTCTGTATTTTTCGAATATATTTTCGAAATTATTTAGAACTATTTTTTTCTTTCTTTTTTCACTATTTCTTTTTGTATTTTAGCTTCAAGTTTTTTCACTTCTTTTGAAGATAAAGTCGAAATTTCTTCTATATCTTCGAAATCACAGTATGGACAAGTTATTTTATTCATAAAAAATTACCAATTATACATTTCAATATGTTTTATAATATTTCTTTTTATTGTGAAATAAAGATGTGTTCTTTCTTGATTTGGCAATTTTTCACCCTCATAAACATAAACAGTTTCTGTATCTTCTGTTTGAGGACCATCTTCTGGAATTTCTGCACATTTTTTACCATATTTTTTTATCATCTGCTCTTTAGAGTCGCCTATTTTAATTCCGTCAAAAGTTGTTATTTCGTTTTTTCCAGATAAAATAACTCTTGTAACAATATCATCATCACAATAGACTTCAAAAGTATCATCATAATATAATTTTTTAAATTCATAATCTTTTTGTGTGTCTGAATTGTATTGTGTTTTTTTTATGGTGCTTTTTGGTTCACCAAATAATTTAATTACTTTTTGACTGTTGTCCCCTATTTTAATGCCACCAATGGACATTCTATCATTTGAAATATCAGCATAAGCCATAGTATTCACCACCAAAAACAAAAATAATATAGATAAAACAAAAATTGATTTCTTGGGCATTTTGTAAATCCTTTTTAGTAAGATGTTGTAAGTGTCATTTCGCTTATTTTTCCATTTTTGATTTGAAATATAAATTGAGATGAATTTTCGCCATTTGGTTCATAGACATACATTTGTACTCCATTATCTGAAAAAGATTGACTTGGTTGACCATATACATCTGCTAATCTTATTTCAGGATCGCCAACTTTTATTCCGTCACGAGTTTTTATCCCATTTTTACCTGATGATGTTACAGATATTACGACTCCATTCATTAAATGAATTTTAAAAGAACTACCATAAGAAACAGTTTTTAGTTCGTATTTACTACCATCGTGAATACTGTTTTTCATTTCTGTTTCGATCTTTTTGGGCTGACCGTACATTTTTTTAACTTGATTTAGATTATTACCAAGTTTTATTCCACCAATAGAAAATCTGCTACTCGATATACCTGCATAAGAAATTGCATTTAACATAAAAAAGGATATAACAAAAATAGATATAAAAAGTAGGATGTTTATTTTTTTCATTTATTGCCTCTCAGTAATATATTTTATATAAATATTTATACTTAGTTATTTTAATTACCTTTTAAAATTTGGAAAATAAGGAGAAAATATGGAAGGATACAAATTTATTTTAATTTCAAATCAAGTTCGTTTTGGATATGGTTATCGGACTGTCGATGGCAATAAAGAATATTTTGCTTTTCATGGAGTACCTTCAAGAAACGATGACTATTTTATAAATGTAGAAATAACAAGTGATGAGTTTGAAAAAATTGCAAGTGAATATCCAAGACAAATAGATGCAAATAGAGATGAAGCAGAAATATTTAGAAAAAAATATGTCGAAGGACACAGAGTTATTTTAGAAGGTTGGAACAGATTATTATAATTTTTCGATTTAATATAATAAATAATCCCCTATTTTTCCTATTTTTCCTATTTTTCCCCTGTTTCCTCCCCCTTTGTTTTGTTTTAGATTTTTGTATTTTGTTTGTTTTTTAATTAATATTGGTTCGCCTAAGAATATTTTTCCGAATAAAACTAAAGAAAATAAAAAAAAACATAAAATATAAAGGAAAATAAATCTTTTTTTGCCAAATATAATATAAAATAGCATATAATTTCATAAAAATGGAAACAGATTTAAACTCATTATTTTCATATTATAAAAAAACAGATTCGACAATAGAATTTCAAACAAGTAGTTCAACTGAATTATTTCTAACTAAAAAAGAACAAATTACAAGTATATTTATAATAATACCAATAATAACCCTAATTCTTCCAATTATATGGATTATGTGTAGCAACTATGGTTTTTATCAAAATATAACTATTATTTCCATAATCTTTATTATAGGAATAATTATAGAATGTAAATTAATATCATCTCTCAATTTAAATATAAATGAAGTCAAAATGACATTTTCTCCAGAGGCTTTAATAATAGATTCATACAAAAGAGGAGTAATATATATAGAATCATATAATATTGCAAATATCTACATAAAAAGTGAAGAATATCGTTCAAGCTATAATTCAAAATATTCACAAAGTACCTATACAATCGTTTGCAAACTCCACAAATCAATAAAATTGCCTATTAATAACAATAATATAGAAGAAATTACATTACTGAAAAATTTTGAAGGGAAAAATAATTTAAATAAAGCTCGAGAGGTAATATCTGATTTAAAACATATTTTAAATTTAAAAGAAGACATAAATAATAATCAAGAAAAATATTTTGATATAGGAGATACAAAATTTGAAAAATATCCAAAAAAAATAATAATAACCACAAAGTCAATAGACGGATTTTTCAATGGTTATTACTATAATGATTTTGTTGATATATCATTTGCCGTTATATTTTCTGGTTCTGTTTTAGCAACATTTGGGATATCAGCTATTACTCCTATAGATTATAAACTTTTGACAATAAGCATAGTAATTGCTCTTGTTTCTTTAATCTCATTTATTATTTTTAAATTAAAAACAATTCCAAGTAAAATCATTTATACAATAACACCTTATGAAATTAAAATTGATACCGATAAAAAACAATCATTTTTAGTTAATAAAAATGATGTAAAATCAGTTAATTTAGAAAAAGTAAAAGATATAAAAGATAGAGGTTTAAGCACTGCATTTTATGTAATTTATGACAATATTCTAATAAAACTAAATAAAAAAATATCTTTTTATCCAATTAGATTTTTAATTTCAGATGAAATAAATCTGCTTGGCAACATAAAAACAGAAAACAATGAATATTCAAAAATAATCGCAGAAGAAATAGCAAAAATACTACAACTTTAAAAATAATTGGAGGCAAAATGGAAGGTCTTTATCAGAAAAAAAACATTGAAGATTTATCTTCAAAATGTCTATTATGTCCACACAAATGCTTGATTAAAAATGGTGAATATGGTTTTTGTGGTGGAAGAAAAAATATAAATGGTACTATTCATTTATTATCTCTTCCTATTACTGGATATTTAGACCCTATCGAAAAAAAGCCATTATATCATTTTTATCCAAATAGTAAAATAGCATCATTTGGTTCTGAAGGTTGCAATTTAAAATGCAAATTTTGCCAAAATTGGACTATAAGTCAATTTAAATCTTCTGATAAAGACAAATTAGAAGAAATAACAGAAAGAACTATCCAAAATATAATTAAAGTTGGCACAAATAAACAAGATGGAAATATAGGTTGTGCATATACATATAATGAACCTTCCATTTCTTTTGAATATATATTAAAATCTTCTGAAGCAATCAACAAGGCAGGAATGAAAAATGTACTTGTTACAAATGGATATTTAAATGCAGGACCTCAAAAAAGACTTTTAAAATATATAGATGCCATAAATCTCGATATAAAATCTTTTGATGATTCATTTTATAAAAATTATTGTTCAGCAACTTTAAAACCAGTTTTAAGATATGCTGAAAGAGCAAAAGAATATTGTCATGTTGAAATAACAACTTTAGTCATTCCCACATTGAATGACTCAAAAATAGAAATTCAAGCAATCGCAAAATGGATCGCAAAACATTTGGGAAATGATACTCCTTTTCATCTATCTGCATATTTTCCAAATTATAAATTAGACATAGACGCAACAAACCCTGAAAAACTGATCGAACTTAGAAAATATGCTATGGAATATTTGAAATATGTATATACAGGAAATATATATGATAAAGAGGGAAAAAATACATATTGTCCTTCTTGTTCAAAGCCTGTAATAGTAAGAGGATATGGCTATAGACCTATAACAGAAATAAATTTAAATGGAGATAAATGCAAATTCTGTGGAGAAAAAATAAATCTAAAAATTAACTAATCTCGCTCCTAAAAAATATAAATATTTCAGCTTCTTTATTTTGAAATAAATTCATAATCAAGAAGGAAAAAATGGATTAAAATATATGCACAGACAATTTCTTTTTTCTATTCTTTTGCCACTTTCGATAATCTTATTTATAATGAGCTATTTCAATATAAGCTCATTTGAAGCTGTTGTCAAGACAAATACAAAATTAAAAACAACTTGTGAGATATTGGAAATAAAAGAAAAAGTAAAAAACTCAGATCTTTTAGATTTTTTTTCTCATATAGAAAAAAGACATATAGACCAATTTTTTTCAAATTTTTCACAGATAATAAAAGCAGAAATATATTCAAATGGTAAAGTAATTTACACATATAAACATCATCAAAAATATATATCCGATGATCTTTTAAATAAGGTTAATATATCTTCTGAACATCACTTAAAATCCAATCAAATATTTTATATATACACAGAAAAAAATGCAAAATCTATGTTATCTAGAATAAATTTATTCATAAATTTTGCTTTTATTGCTATTTTCTTATTTTTATCTTATATAGCTGTAAAAACTTGGTTCTTAAACGCAGTTAAAAAACCATTAAATCAAATCAATAATGCACAAAATAGACTCGCAAATGGTGAATTTGATGTAAGAATGCAGACAGAACTTGCAAAAAGTGGAGAAATAATGCAAATTGCAGGCTCTTTTAACAATATGGTAATTGAATTGGAAAATTTCAAAAAAGAGCTTGAAGAAAAAAATAAGAGCCTTGAAGATATAAATATAAAATATAAAAAATTAAATGAAGAACTCGAACTTGAAGTCAGCAAAAAAACAAAAGAATTGAGAGAATTTTTTTCACTTATAACACATGATTTAAAAGTTCCACTTGCAGCTGTTCAAGGTTACACTTCCCTATTGATGAGACCAAAAACAGGTGAATTAAACGAACGACAGACAATGTTTATTAAAAATATTGCAATAGTAAATTCACATTTGACAAATCTTGTAAGAAATTTAATCGATTCATTTAAATATGAAAGCGGAAAAACTGTATATTTCTTTGAAAATTTCAAATTATCTGAACTTTCTGGAGAAATTGAGACAAATGTAAATCTTCTACTTGAAGAAAAAAATATAACATTGACATCAAATTTAAAAGAAAAAGATTTTGTTGTATATGGCGATAAAATGAAGATACTGCGAGTTATAATAAATCTTTTGAGCAATGCAATAAAAAGCAGTGAAGAAAATTCAAACATAGAGTTAATTTGCAAGGAATTAAAGAAAAAGAAAAAAATTTCTATATCAATAACAGATCACGGAAAAGGAATTGAAGAAGATAAAATCAAAGAAATATTTAAAAAATTTGCACAATTTCCATATAATGATAAATCATCTGAAGGAACTGGATTAGGTTTGTATATTGTTAAAAAAATAATCGAAGATCACAAAAGCGAAATTGAAGTAACGAGTGATAAAAATGATGGAACTTCGTTTACATTTTATTTAAAAAAATGCCAAGAATAGCGAATTGTTATAGCAATTTTCAAAATTAGTGCAAATTTAGTTTGGGGTATAATACACTCACTTTAACACTCGCTTCGCTCATGATGCAGTTCGTTGCATTACACCCCAAACTAAAATAGTTTATTTTTTCTTATTATTTTTAAAAATTGCTGTAACATTTGAAAAAGATATAAACAGCAGGTGTATATGAGTGAGAGTGAAAAAATAAAAGTTATTTTAGCAGACGATCATAATTTGTTTAGGAAAATGCTTTTTCATCTTTTGAGTGATGAAGACGACATAGAAGTCATAGGAGAAGCTAGCACTGGAAAAGAAGCATTAGAACAGTGTAAAGAAAAAAATCCTGATATATTGATTCTCGATATAAATATGCCAGTTATGGACGGATTAGAGGCTATAAGACTTCTTCATGCACAAAATAATAACATAAAAGTTATAATACTTACAGCAATAGAAGATGATGATTATATATTTAAATTCATTAGAGAAGGAGCTACTGCATATCTTTTAAAAGACACTACCCCACAGGAAATGCTAAAAACGATTCGTGCTGCTTATTATGGAGAATCTTTAATTCAAGCAAAAGTGATGAAAAAGATTTTAAATGAATTTTGCAAACTCTCTGAACAAAAGGAAAAAAATATTCACCCTACAACAAATTCAAAGGCTTTGGAATCACTTACAGAACGTGAAAAAGAAGTCCTTTCACTCATAGCAAAAGGAATGAACAACAAAGAAATTGCCTCATCTCTTGTAATATCTGAGGCAACTGTAAAAACACATGTTGCTAATTTGATGAGTAAATTAGAAAAAAGAGACAGAGTTGAACTCGTACTTTATGCCTTAAAATCTGGATTTTCAATACTAAGCTAAAAATAGATTATCTCTAACGCTTTATTTCTTTATCATTGCAATTAGACGCTTTATGTAATTTTTCTTTGGTGAAAAAAGAACAGAGATAAAGAAAATAGTTGTTGATAACATAACTATTGTAGCACCAGAAGCAGTATTTAGATAATAAGAAAGAACAAGACCACCTATACAAGAGACAAGCCCTAAAATGACAGAAATAGTCATCATAGTTTTAAAATCTTCTGCAAATTGATATGCCGAAGCTGCAGGAGTTATAAGCAAAGCACTTGCAAGAACTATTCCTACAAGTTTCATTGAAGCAACAATAGTTAGAGAAATCAAAACTAAAAGGCAATAATATAGCCAATTTACAGGAAGTCCCATTATCTCGGCAACTTCAGGATCGAAAGTTACAAATTTTAATTCTTTGAAAAAAACGAAAATACATGGCAATACAACACAAGCTACCCCACCTATTAAATAGATATCTTCATTAGAAACAGCAAGTATGCTTCCAAATAAGTAACTCATCAGATCGATATTATAGCCCTTTAATAATCCTATACAAAGCACGCCAAAAGCCATTGTCGCTGAAAAAAATATTCCAACAACCGTGTCCTCTTTTATTACTTTCCTTCTCGCTATTTTACCAATACAAAGAGCAGTTAAAACAGAAAATACAATGGCAGATATAAGAGGATTTACATTTAATAAATAACCAAGTGCAACTCCACCAAATGAAGCGTGAGCAATACCTGCTCCAATAAAAGACATTCCCCTTAAAACTACATAAACACCAATAACAGAACATAGTACCCCAATGATTATTGAGGCTATTAATGCTCTTTGCATAAAAGCATATTCAAAAATACCCATTATTATTTATCCTTACAAACGACCATATGTGGAATTTCTCCATGATTAAAAAGAACTGCATCACAGCCATACATTTCAGAAAGAACTTTTCCATTAATAGCTTTTGGAACAGAATGGAGAAATAATTTTTTATTTATACAAGCAACTGCATCAACATAATTGGCAATAACCCCTACATCATGTGATACAATTATTATAGTCATATTTTCTTTTTTTAATACTTTTAATAATTCATAAAAATTTGAAGAATGAAGTTGATCAACTCCATTTGTTGGTTCATCTAAAAACAAAAGTTCTGGATTTGCAGCCAAAGCCCTTGCTATAAAAACACGCTGAACCTGACCACCAGAAAGTTTGGAAAGTGGCTTATCAGCTATAGAAGTAATATCTACTTGTTCCATAACTTCATCAACTATTTTATAATCTTCTTTGGAAGGTTTAGCAAAAAGACCTATTCGTGGATATCTTCCCATCATAACTGCTTCTTTTGCCCTTATTGGGAAAGTCATATCAACAGAGCGAATCTGTGGAACATAGGCAATCCTATTTCTATCTTTTCCCAAATGGTCAGGAGATTTTCCAAAAACAGAAATTTTACCAGATGAAGGCTTAATAATTCCCAAAATAGATCTCAAAAGTGTAGTTTTCCCAGCACCATTTGGACCAATAACAGCAGTTACACAACCATAAGGAATGGACATATTTATATCTTCAAGAACCATTCTATCATTTAGATATACTACAACATTTTCAAGTTCTATTATATTTTTAGCTTTATCTTCTTTTTTATCTTTGTTTGACATAATATTTTAATTTAATTTATCTTTCCATTATTAAAAGGCACAACTGACTGATTTATCTGTATAGAATATCTATTTTTCTTAACTGCGTCATCTTCATGCTTTTCAACTTTTTTATGTTTCTTAGCTTTGTCATATTCTTTAATTAATTTCTTTTTAGCAACTTCATCAATAACACTAGAAGATCTTTCAACCTCTCTAAATGCAACAATAAAATAACTTATAGTTCCATTTGGGATCTCATCATCATTTGATTTTTCTAAATTATTGGAATCATTAAAAGAAACATTAAAATCTGCGATATTATCAGCGACAATAGATGAAGTTTTTTGATTGGTATCTTCAAGAGATAAAGGTTTCATAAAAGATTTTACATCAAGTCGTGTCATATATTTTTTTTCATTATTTTTATCAATAGGAATAATTACTTTAACAAGACTTTTTGGCAATAAATGTAAATCTTTTGAATCTTTAAAATCAGGTGATTTCATTGGAGATAAATAATATAACACAAAAAATTTGGAATCATCTAATTCTATTTCACCTTTTGAACTTCCCAAAAAATCTATATATAAATTATCTGAAAATTGACTTTTTAAATTAGAAAAAAAAAGTTTAAAAGACATCCAAGAGTAGATTTCTCCATCATCTGAATGGTATTTACCACTATTAAAAGAAGTTATGTCTGTATTTGAAAGATTTGAATTTATATCAGATACAGCTTTTCTTATATTTTGTTCCATTACATATTTTTCTTCAGCAGTTTTCCAAGAGACTGATCCTATATGCAATACAACAAAAATACTTACAGCCATAAAGCAAAAAACTGCACAAGAAATAAGAAGCTCTATCAAAGAACTACCTATTTTTTTATTTTTTTTATTTGAAATAAACATAATTTAAAATTTTTCTTGCTTGGGATAAAAAATAATTTTTGACAACTTAGTACTTGCATTTAAATAATTTTTATCTTTCATAAATGAATTATAGAGTCCGTCTGTTGTCAAATCATATGTTTCAAAAGATTTTTGTTCATTATTTTTTGAATCACTAAATTGTTTTCTATTATTATCAAAAGTTTTTTCATACCACCAAAAAACAGTTACATCCACTTTCTTAACAGGATCTGGAGTATGTGAAATTGGAGAAGATACATCTATTATATAAAAATATTGGACAGAATTAATATTCATATTTCCAAAAACAGATAAATCTTCTAATACTTTTCCCTCATTTTCAGAAAGAAAATCTTCCATTATCTTCATTCCTGCAGATGTGCCAACCGTTATATTAGCAGATGTTTCAGAAGATTTTATAAGTCTTCCATAAATTCCTATTACAAAAACAAGAGATGAAGACAAAATAAAAACTCCAACCATCAATTCAATTAAACTAAATCCTATTTTTTTATTTTTCCACATTTTTTTATTTCTTTTCTTTTTCCAACTCTATACTATTGCTATTTTGGCTCTTTTTATACAAAGAATATAAAAAATTAGCAATAGGCTTATTCCAAAAACGCTCAAACATTATTAAATCTTCTTTTCCTCGTATATTATCCCCTATCAATTTTGTAGTTTCTGAAGATTCATGAATTCTATGTGTCATCAATATTTTAGGAATATAAACAAAATTACCTTTTATTTTAGAAGCTCTTTCCCAATAATCCCAATCTAAATTACATTTAAAGGAGGTATCAAAACTCAAATCAGAAAGTTTATTTTTATTATAACAGACAGAAGGACAACAAATAGGACTTCCAAAAGAAAGAATAAATCTTCTAAGAAAAACAAAATTATTAAAAAATGGAATTAAAAATGGAGAAAGCATAAACCTTTTTATCGAAAGATTTAAACTCGAATAAATAAATTTATCATTTTTTAATTCTCTATAATCTGTAAATGCAATTATTGTTTCTGAGTTGACAGAAGAATCTATATTTTCAGCATATTTAGGATAAAAAAAATCATCTTGATGACAAAGAGTTACAAAATCAGCATCTGCAAAATTCATTGCAAAATTCCAATCTGTGGCAATACCTGGTTTTGAATTTGTAACAAAAATAGGTATTGAATATTTTTCACAAATAGATGAAATATACCTATTGGGTGTTGATGTTGATACTATTATATCTGTTTTTTTAGTCTGGTCTACAAGAGATTTTATAGATTCCTCTAAAAAAGGAGATTCTTCATAAGCACAAACGGCAAAAATATGTTTAAAATTATTCTTCTTCATCTTTTTTAGACTCTTTTATAAGAGAATTTTCTTTTTGCTTAGCCTCTTTTGCCTCAGCTATAACTTTTTTAGTAATATCTTCAAGAACTTTTTGATTAAGTGAAGTCATTTGAGAAAGTTTCTTTATTTTATTCTTCAAGTTAGTAATTATAACAGTCAATATAAAAACTGTAACGAGCAGAAAAACAATAGAAAAGAAGAAAATAACATTTATCGGTTTTGAGATATGTAACCAACTTGCTATATGATATGAAATTTTTGGATAGAAAGAAAATAAAAGCATTGCTATTCCTGCAAATATCCACGGCAAGGAATATCTTATTTCCATTCTATTCTGTCTTAACATCACAATGACAAGCAAATTATAAAAAAAACTTATAGATATTGCAAAAATTTGAAGATCTTGAACCATAAATTGCCTACTTAAAAAAAATATTATTTTATGGGAGCAAACATTTTATTTTTATTTCTTATTCTTATCAAAAATAAGGATAAAATAACTTTAATCATATAATAAACTGCAGCAATAAAATAAATAGAGCTTACTCCAAATGCTCTTTCACGCATTATAACAGGAATTTCGAGTATTTTAAAATCAAGCATTGCCAACATCATAAGACTTTCAGGCTCTGGATAATCTTCAGGATATGAATTGACAAAACAATTTATAACTTTTCTATTACAAGCTCTCAATCCACTTGTTACATCATAAAATCTCTTTCCTGTCAAAATCATTATTATAAAGCCTAACAGAGAAATTCCAATTCTCCTCAAAAGAGAAGATTGAAATCCCTCTTTTTCTATAAATCTCGAGCCAATAGATAAATCAGCCTCACCTTTTAAAATAGGTTCAACTACTTTATCAATATAAAGTGGATCATGTTGACCATCCCCATCTATCTGTACAGCTATATCATAATTATTCTCCAAAGCATAGAGATAACCTGTTTGCATAGCTCCACCTATACCAAGATTTAATGGTAAATTCAATACATTTAAATTATGTTCTTTACATATTTTTTTTGTATCATCTGTAGAACCATCATTTATTATTACATAATCATAATCAGGAGCTTTTTCTTTTATTTCAGCAATAAGTTTTGGTAAATTCTTTGCCTCATTAAAAGCTGGTATAATAAGAAGTTTTTTCATAACTAATTACTTTTTCCTTAGCACGATCTGAGAATTTCAGCAAGAAAGACACCAACAACATGCGATCTATATTCTTTTGTTGAACGAAGATCATCTATTGGCTTACAATCAGCCTGTACAGCAGAAGGAATCTGTGCCAACATCTCTTCATCAATCTTTTTACCCTCTATGAGTTTTTCACAATTATGTGCAGAAATTATAACAGGTCCAACACTTCCAAGAGCAATTTTTACTCCTACTAGAACTCCTTCTTTCTTAATACCTCTAAAAGCAACAGATGACTTACTTATAGCAAGTGCCTTTCTCGTTGCACTTCTTCTATAATCAGTAAATTCATTTTCGCCAAGCATATCGACAGTAATTTCAGTTAAGAGCTCATCTGGCTGAATAATAGTTCTTCCAGGTCCTTTTATAAACTCTTTTATAGGTACTTCTCTTTTTTGCGAAGCAGAAGCCAATGTCAAAACTGCATTTAAAACATACAAAGAAGGCAATATATCACCTACAGGGCTTGCATTACAGATATTGCCACCAATAGTTCCCCTATGTCTAATCTGTGGAGAACCAATGACAGAAGAAGCCTTTGTCAATATAGACGCATGATTCTTCAAAAGTATGCTCTTTGCAATTTGAGCATGTGTACAACCTGCACCAATTTTTATTTTATCTTCACAAGTTTTTATCTCTTGAATTTCCTTTAATGCAGATATATCTAAAACAGAATCAAGAAAAAATGATTGATTTCCATTTCCTCTTGCCATTACATCTGTTCCACCTGCAACGATTCTAACTTTTCTTCCATTTTTATATGAATGTTTCAAAATCAAAAGAGCTTCTTCTAAATTCAAAGGGAGAAATCCATTAATGTTTTTCATCTTCGTTTCCTCCTTCAATCTTGTTTAAATCACGAGCAGCACCTTCAACTGCTAAAACAATTCGTTTATATCCTGTACATCTACAGAGATTTCCTGAAAGTCCTTGTCTTATTTCATCTTCAGTTGGATTTTTATTATCTTTTAAAAGTGCATAAGACGACATAACCATTCCAGGGATACAATAACCACATTGAACAGCACCAACTTTTTTGAAATTGTCATTTATTATCTCTGTCTCAGGAAATTGTTGTAATCCTTCTATTGTTATAATTTCTCTTCCCTCTGCAGAAACGGCTGGAACAAGACAAGAATTTACAGTCATACCGTCCATAATTACTGTACAAGCTCCACACTCTCCCTCTCTACAACCAATTTTTGTTCCTGTAAGCCCAAAATCTTCTCTAATGACATCACACAATGGCTTTTGTGGAGGAATATCAACTTCTTTTACAATTCCATTTATATTAAAATTTATCTTCATTATTTTTCCCCCTTTCTGCTCAAAGCGAATAATTTTTCAGGAGTAATTGGAATCTCGCAAACATCAATATTAGTTGCCATACTGACAGCATCAGCAACACATGGTGCGACAAATACACAAGGCATTTCACCAAGTCCTTTTGCACCAAATGGTCCATTCCAAAATGGCTCTTCAACAACAATGGCTTCAACCATTGGAACATCTCCTGTTGTAGGGATTATATAATTAGCAAATCTATTATTTAGAATTTTGCCATCTTTCATTATTATATCTTCAGTTAGAGCATATCCCAAAGCCTGAACAGCTCCACCTTCAATTTGACCTTCAACAAGTATTGGATTTATGGCTTTTCCAATATCACAAGCTGTAACAAGTCTCAAAACAGTTATCTCATAAGTTTCGAGGTCAACTTCAACCTCACAGCCTGTGGCTGCCCAAGCATAACCTGAATAAGCATCTCCATGGAAAGTCTTTTCATTCCAATTAATACTTGGAGGTGTCGAATAACGAGAATAAAAACTCGTGTCAATCGAATGTTTCTTTAAAAGTGCATAGATGTCTTTCATCTCACAGATTTTTTCATCATTGAAATAAAAAATTCCGTCAACACAATTTATTTCTTCTTTTGGATAATTATACTCTTTTGCAAGGGTTTCAATTATAGTATCTAATGCAATTTTAGAAGCCTCGTGCAAAACTTTTCCAACGATCATTGTAGTTCTTGAAGCGACAGTTGGACCACTATCTGGGACATCTTTTGTATCTGTTTTGGCAACTTTCACCTGTTCAAATGGAATGTGTAATGTCTCTGCTGCAATCTGTGGAAGAATAGTCCTCATTCCCTGTCCCATTTCAGTTGTAGAACAGAGAAGTTCAACTTTTCCATCTTCACGAATCCTAACTCCAGCCTTTGCTTTTATATAATCTTCTCCTCTACCTGTAAAACCTGCTCCGTGAAATACAGCAGAAAAACCAACCCCACGACGCTTTTTTGTATTAACAGGCTGTTTTGAATATTCTTTATATAAATTTGGATAGTCAAATTTTTCAAACAAAGCATTTATACATTTATCAAGAGCAACAGGATCGACTAAATGCTGACCAGTAGCCGTTACATCCCCTGTTTTTAAAAGATTTTTACGCTTAAATTCAGCAGGATCAAATCCAAATTTTTCAGCATGTCTTGTTATATGTCTTTCCATAGCAAAAAATGATTGTGGAGCTCCAAAACCTCTAAATGCAGATGTTGGAATTAAATTTGTAGCAACAGCACGCCCTCTTATCTTTATGTTTTCACAATTATAAGCACCTGCTCCTGCGATAGTTCCTCTTGCAAGAACGACTGGAGAAGCCATTGAATAAGCTCCTGAATCAAATATAATATCTGAATCAATAGCAAGGAGATTACCCTCAGAATCTGAAGCAGTCTTTATTTTTATTACAGAAGGATGTCTTTTTGTTGTTGCTTCTAAATCTTCAGTCCTCTCATAGACCATTTTAACTTTTCTTTTAGATTTTAGTGCGAGTAATGCCGCATGACAAGCAATTAATGTTGGATAGTGTTCCTTGCCACCAAAACCACCACCAGTTGGAAGCTGAACGATGTTTATATTTTCAGGAGGAAATGGAAATAGTTTATTTCCTTCTTTTCTTATATAATATGGACACTGCATAGAGCCATATATCGTAACTCCATTTCCATCTTCTTCTGGAACTGCTATCATTGCCTGTGTTTCAATATATGCCTGTTCTTGGTAAGGTGTCCTATATGTGCCTTCATAGACACAATATCCTTTTTCCTCAGCAGAAGCAAAAATGGAATCAGGCTCGCCTTTATTAACATTATATTCTTTGATTATGTTGTCATCAGAATATATCAAATTCTTTTTATCGAGTGAATCAAAAACATTTAGAGTTGGCTCAATTATTTCATATTCAATTTTTATATGCTTTTTAGCCTCTTCTGCAATTTCTACAGTTGGACCAGCAATCAATAGTACAGCTTCGCCAACATAATTTACTCTGTTGTTTCGTGGCAAAAATGGAACTTCTTTATTAAAGTTATCCAAATAATTTTCACCCTGTATGTCATCAGCAGTAACAACTGTTATAGATGACCAATCAAAATCAGAATCATAATTAATAGACTTAATCAAAGCACAGGGATGTGGACTTCTCAAAGTAACCCCATGCAGATAATCTTCACTATAATAGTCATTTGTATATTTCATTTTTCCACGAAGTTTATCATCTGCATCAACTCTGACAACAGGCTGACCAACACATGGAGTAGAGGCTTTTTTCGTCATCATACGCTCCTTTATCTATTATGCTATATAATAAAAAAATAGATAAAAATAAATAAATTAAAATTTCAGCATGCAAAGTTTAATTCCTGCATATAAACAGAAAAAAGCCCTTCAATAATAAAATCGAAAGGCTTTTTTGTAAATTAGATTTACTTATTCCTTCTGCCTGTGTTTTCGCTTCCTCTTACTTCCTCGTGATAAAAGAAATTAACAATGGCAGGATGTCCTTTTGGATTATCTTCTTCAATCAATTTATTATTAACATACTTACAATTATTTTTTTCTGCCATTAATTGAATATTTTCTTCTAATTGTCGAAAATAACTTTTATCGTTTTTATTATAAATTTCGTCATACAAAATCGAATATTGCGGATATTTTTCATTTATGTAATTCAAAATCGTTGATTTAAAACTGCCTCGTAAATTCAAATTTTCAAGCCAAATCGTATCACAAATATTTCTTACTTTTTCGAATATTTTTTCGATATTTGTTATTTCAGGAAAAATGGGAGAAATAAAGCAAACTGTCTTTATCCCTTCATCATATAAAATTTTCATAGCCTTTAGTCTTTTTTCAATACTTGAAGCCTTATCCATATCATTTTTGAAATTTTCATCAAGTGTATTTATCGAAAATCCAACTATTATTTTTTTCAAATTCTTTAAAAGTTGAAGATCTCGCAAAATTAAATCAGATTTTGTTAAAATGACAAATTCTGCACCGCTGTCTTTCATCTCTTCTAAAAAAGCTAAAGTTCTTTTATAAATTTTTTCTTGTGGATTGTATGGATCTGTTACAGAACCTAAACCCACAATTTTTCCTGAATATTTTTGCGGATTTTTGATTTTATCCCAATATTTGACATCAAGAAAAATGCCCCATTCTTCAGGGTGATTTGTAAATCTCTTCATAAATGAGGCATAACAATACTTACAAGCGTGTGAACATCCGATGTAAGGATTTACAGAATAGCCACCTAAAGGCAAATTTGACTTAGTCAATATAGATTTTACTTTAACTTCTTTTATTATCATTTTCTAAATCTCATCATTCAAAAGATTTACTATTTTAACATCTTGTATTAGTTGATTTAGATATTAAAATTCACCCAAATAGCCACTATTTAGAAGTCTTGTCATTGCGAGGGAGCTGTGCGACCGTGGCAATCTCAACCACTTAATTTAAATTTAGAAATTTTATTAAGTAGACAAAGTAAATTATTTTAAACAGAGGCGATCGACTCAATTTTTAAATGAATAATAATTTACAGGCTTAGATTGCCACGGTCGCTCCCTCCTTGTGAGGGTATTTTTTTTAAAACTCTAAAGAGTTTTTAACTATTTGTGAAGCTCCCTCGCAATGACAAAATGGCAGTAAACAGGCATATATTGGATAGTTTATAGCAACTTTTTTTATTTACTTATTTTAAAATCAATTAGCAAAAAACATTAAATTTAGAAGCTAATATATTCTTTTGTTTAAAATCTAATTTTTCCTTTTAAATTTTATTATAACACAATATCAAAAAAAACAAAAGTGAAGGGAGAATGTGTATTATTTTTTATCAAGATTGTTAATTCTAATAAATTTTTAATAGTTAATCATCAAATCCATGAAATATTTCCCAACTATTTGCCCCACAAAAAAAACAAGGCTCTTTGGGAGGGCGACGATCTTCAACTGTATTCTCGCATTTTTTACATTTATAAGTTCTAAAGCTCCCCATATTCGAAGCAGGAGTGGATTTCCAAGCTCCCCCAACTTCACCGCAATAATCACACACTGTAGGTTTTTCGTCATCAACCAATCCTTGTTTACATACTTGACAAACCCAATATCTCAAATCTCCCATATTATCATTTCCCTCTTTCAATGATTTTATAAAAAATATAAGGATTGCAAAATTAAATCATAATAATATCACAATCCTTCTCATAGTAATAAAAAATCTTATCACTACTCTTTTTCATACAAGGTATTAAATGTAAAATTTTTAAAAAAAAATTTATTATATGAAATTATATAAAATATTTAATCCCCTAATTCTTCTTTAAGATTCCTTATTTTTTCAACTAACTCACTTGCATCTGCATCCAAAGCATAATCCCAAGCCTCATCAAGTAATTCAATTGCCGTATAACGATCACCACACCTATAAACACTTAATGCTTTTTGATACATTCCAGAGGCAATTTTATATGCTGCATTCTGATCTCCTGCCAATGCTTTTTTTATACACCCTCCATAACAATCATCTATATTATATTCGCAATCATCACAATCATCAGAATAATACATAAAATTTTCTTCTCCTATAATATATTTATTTCTATAAAAATTATATTTTATTTAATTATTTAATATAATTTTTATAGAAATTCTTTTATAATTATCCTGTTTACTATCACCTAATGAATTTAATATTGAAATTAATTCATCTTTTGATTTATCTTCAGATTCATATTTTTCTATTTGTTTTAGAATAATTTCAACGATATTTTTCTCTTCTTTTTCTCTTTCTGAAAGTTTATCATATATTTTTACAAATTTCATTGCTTTATCTTGGTCTTTACTGCTTTTTATAAGGTCTCCTCTAAAATCACCTTTATCAAGTTTTTCTTTCAGATATTCATATTTTTTCTTATTTTCATATTTATTCTTTTCATACATAAATCCACTTTTTAAATCTTCCCACCAACTCATTAAATTTCTACTCCATGTTCTTTTAATATAATTTTTATAGCAGCCTTTTTATAAAAATCCTCTCCACTGTTACCAAATGAATCTAACAGTGAAATTAATTCATCTTTTGATTTATGTCTATATTCAATCTTATACTTTTTTATTTTATCACTACTTTCCTTAATATTTATAAATAGCTTTGCAATTCCTCTTCCTACCCCTTCCAAAAATCCCATTTTGTTTACTACCTTTCTATATTTTTGCTATGTGAAAAATTTTCACACTCTTTATTTATACTCAACAAATATTAACAGATTTTAACCTAATTATTACAATTTCGACTTAATTCAATGACATATTTTGTCATTACACAAATTAGCAACTCAAAAAATTTTCTATTACCATGATAAAATAAAAATAAGTATCCTTTTAAGATACAAAAAAAAAAAAAATACTTTTTAAGAGATTCTCATCATGGCATATTTTGGAAAAATAAAGACAACTAACAAGAAACACCACAAAAAAAAAGACAGTACCATAAAAAATATAGCACTGTCTTTTTATTTATCTACGCTATACTAACTAAAAACTATCTGATTCTTGGTTTTGCTTCGTTCAAAAGTGCAGAAAGTGTATCTGCTGGGTCTTTCTTCTTTGCAAGGAGAATCATTGCAGCGATTATGTATGGCTTGAAACTTGCTTGTTTGTAAAGAGGTACTCTGTAGCGACTGAAAACAGAAGCTGCAACTTCGCCTGCTTCACAAGATACATCTGTAATATCTGCAGGTAGGCAATGGAGATAGAGAGCCTTTCCACCCTTTGTGAGCTTCATCATCTCTTCTGTGCATTCCCAATCTTTGTGGTTTGCATTCTGTGCCAAGAGTTCTTTTTCAAGTTTGTTGATACCATCTTTGTCGCCTTGTTTGTAGAGTTCTGATCTCTTTTCCATAGCTTTGAAAGGAGCCCAACTCTTTGGATAGACGATGTCAGCATCCTTAAATGCTTCTTCCATAGAATTTACTTTTGTGAATTTGCAACCTGCTATTTCAGCATTTTTGCGACCGATTTCTTCTACTTCAGGCATAATTTCATAGCCCTCTGGATGTGCCAAAACTACATCCATTCCAAAACGAGTCATAAATCCAATAACTCCCTGTGGAACTGAAAGAGGTTTGCCATAAGAAGGAGAATAAGCCCAAGTCATAGCAACTTTTTTGCCTCTGAGGTTTTCAACACCGCCAAAATGATGGATAACATGGAGTGTGTCAGCCATAATCTGTGTTGGGTGGTCTAAATCGCACTGGAGGTCAACGAGTGTTGGTCTCTGTTCGAGAACGCCATCTCTGTAACCTTCGTCAACAGCTTTTGCAACTTCTCTCATATATCTGTTGCCTTCGCCAATATACATATCATCTCTGATACCAATGACATCAGCCATAAATGAAATCATATTTGCAGTTTCTCTGACTGTTTCACCATGTGCAATCTGTGATTTGCCTTCGTCCAAATCTTGAACTTCAAGACCAAGTAGATTACAAGCTGAAGCAAAACTGAATCTTGTTCTTGTTGAATTATCTCTGAAAAGTGATATTCCAAGCCCTGAATCAAAAATGCGAGTAGAAATATTTGCTTCTCTCAATCCTCTCAAAATATCGGCAACGAGGAAAACTGATTTGATTTCATCATCTGTTTTGTGCCAAGTCTCAAAGAAATCATTGAGATACATATTTTTATACTCACAACCTGCGAGCATTGTTATCATTTTTGCGATTTTTAGCTTATCCATATTAAACTCCTATGTTATTTCTCGATATTTTTTCTATATACTGAAGGAAGTGCTGAATAGAATGCACAACAGCGAACTAGGTCTGCTTTCCAAGTCTTTTCATTTGGTGAATGTGCTTCTTTTTCTTTACCTGGTCCAAATCCGATTACTGGGATTCCAAACATTCCCATAATTGAAACGCCATTTGTTGAGAATGTCCACTTGTCAAGGCAAGGTTCTTCATTGAAGAGTGATTTATATGATTCAACAGATGATCTGCAGAGTACATGGTCTTCTGGAATTACCCAAGTTGGGAAATAGCAATCTGTTGGATATACTAAACCAGTGTAAGAAGGTCTTTCATATTTGTACATAGATACTGTTACACGGTCTCTTATTGCATTTACAGAAGGAAGTTCTCTGATTTGACCGAGTGCGAGGTCTGCATCTTCGCCAAAAGTAAGTCTTCTGTCAATTGAAATTGTACAGCCATCAGCTACAGCACAACGTGATGGTGATGAATAGAAGATCTCAGAAACTGTCAAAGAACCTTTTCCGAGGAAAGGATCTGTTTTTAGTCTTAAATGCAAATTCTCGAGGTCTGCCAAAATTCTGCCCATATCGAAAATAGCATTTTGTCCTCTTTCTGGAGCAGAACCGTGAGAAGAAATACCCTTTACTTCTACTTTGATTTCCATTCTGCCTCTATGACCTCTGTAAAGTTTGCCGTCTGTTGGCTCTGTGGAAACAACAAAGTCAGGTCTTATATTCTTTTCTTTGATCAAATACTGCCAGCAAAGACCATCACAATCTTCTTCTTGAACAGTACCTGTCATCAATACTGTTACATCTTCTGGAACAAGGTTATGTTCTTTCATAATCTTTCCAGCATATACCATTGCAGCCATTCCGCCTTCTTGGTCAGAAGCCCCTCTTCCGCCAATTTCGGTTTCGGTCTCATAGCCTTCGTATGGATCAAATTTCCAGTTGCTCTTTAAGCCAATTCCTACAGTATCAATATGGGCGTCAAAAGCAATTATGCGTGAACCGTTGCCAATTCGTCCAATAACATTTCCCATTTCATCAATTTCGACACCGTCAAAACCAACTTTTTCCATCTCTTCTTTGATTCTCAAAACAACTTCTTTTTCCCCACAACTCTCTGATGGAATCTTTATCATATCCCTTAAAAAACGGGTCATATCAGGTTCATATTTCTTTGCAAGTTCAGCAATTTTGGAAAAATCCATTTCAAATCCTCCCTCTACAAATAAGTAGATAAATAATAAATAAGATAAATTTCAGCAAGCAATCTTTAATTCCTGCAAAAAAATAGAAAAAAGAACTCGCTTTTTTCTTCCATATTTTTCAAAATAATGTCAACTCGTTGTGCTATTTAAAAATAGTATTTTTTCTTTATAAAGTGCCATAATTATTATTCTTAGTTTTTAGGTATAAGTCGCTCACTATTTCTCTTTTTTCCGCATATATTCACGGAAATCAATTTTTTAATTCATAATAGTTCGTCAAATTTTTTCCTTTTGTTTTCCCCTTATTCCCCAAAAACCTGCAATACAGATGAAAATTCCAACAACTATCATTATATATGAATACAAATTTTGTTCTTTTACATATTCTAAAGATTTAATCTTAGGAACTTGATATATTCCATTCTTATTTTTATAAACTTCTATTTCTCTTGTATCGCCAATTTTCATCGGTTCTATTTTATTATTATAATCACTGTGCTCATATATAGTATCTTTATATACTTTATCATTTATATTATATTCAATATGATATGTATATTTTTTTCCTGATTCTTTTTTAATTCGATCTGTTTTATGTTTCTTCTTTTTAGTTTCTATATCGTTATGTTCTTGTGATTCGGTTGTATAAATTGTCAACACTTTTACATCTGTAACTTTAGCCTCAACTTTACGAATATCACTTGATTTTGCATATTCATTATATACTTTAGTATTTGTATAAATTGTTGAAATTCCAATATAGACAAAAATGATACCTATAATGAGCATAATAATTGTCTTTACAGATAGTGGCAAACAAAATCCATTTTCAGATACCATAGTAATTTCCTTTGTTCCAAATAATATTTTGACTTATTTTTTTTTCGAATAAATTTAAAAAAACTCAACAAGATTCATCTTTAAATAAAAGCTCAACAGCTTCCCTATATGCTCTTCGCAAAATCTCCTTATCTTCTTCGTTTTTATCTTTTATACAAAGTTCAAAAATTCCATCTACATCATCTGTCAATGAATCGACAGTAAAATTTTCCAAATCAGTTTTATTCGTTGTTAAATTATCCAACTCTGTTTTCAATTTCAATATTGTATAAGACGCATTTTCAGAAATATCATCTATTTTAGTTTTGACATCTACAATATTTTCAGAACCTTTAAATACAATTTCCAAATAATCATCTGCATTATTTTCTTTCAATTCAGATAATTTATCTAAAATAACGGACAAATCCCCTACAATTCTCGTCATATTATGAAAAATAGGCACAGGTATCAATTTTAAATCAAGTTCTTTTCCTTTTGATTGAATAAGAGATATTGATTTATTACTTGGTTCGCCAAAGCCAAGTCTTAAAGGAGCTCCACTGTAACGGAACATTTTATTATCTTTTGAAATAGGCATTGGCTGATGAATATGACCAAGTGCTAAATAATCAATATCATAAGAAAAAGTATTTGGAGGAATTGAAACACTATTGCCCAAAATCGAAATTATCCTCGAACCATCGTCAATTATTTCGTCTGCTTCAACAAATTCAGATGAAAAAAGATGTCCCATAGCTATTATTGGAATGTCGAGATCTTTTCTTATTTCCAAAGCCTTATCAACAATTTTTTTATAATGTTCTGAAACAGACTTTACATAAACCATATTTTGTTCATTTGCATTATTTCCAACCTTTATGTTGGAAATATCTTTTTCCCTTAAATATGGAACAGCACAGACAATAGCTGTCAAATTACCTAAATCATCTCTTATTTCAATAATTTCATCTTCTATATTTTCTGTGATTTCAGAAACAATTTTAATATTCAAACAATCGAGTATCTTTTTTGAAGCTCCGAGAAAAAGAGGTGAATCGTGATTTCCAGAAGTAATTATAATATCTTTACAATATGAACTATTTAAATCGGCAAGAAACTCATAATAAATTTTCCTTGCTTCATTTGAAGGAAGAACAACATCAAAAATATCTCCAGAAATTAAAAGAAGATCAACTTTTTCCTCATTTATAATATCTATAAGCCACCTAAAAAAATTTCTAAACTCTTCTTCCCTGCCTTTTTCATAAAGTCTTATTCCTATGTGAAGGTCTGATGTATGGATAAATTTCATATTTTTCCCCTCTTTTTTATAAGTCATTTTTAACACGCTCTAATAATTTAACATCTCTTGTAATTCTCTTTTCAATAAAAATGCAATATCCTTCCATTCTTTATCAATATTACCAAATAAACTAAATCTATCTTTTTCCAAATCAGCTACTGGTTTTAAAAAAATAGGTGAATTAGTTTTTAAAATAATTTTATAATAATTAGGTTCTTCTGGTCTTTTTTCAATTACACTTTCTGTTTCATCTTTATCTATATCATTAATACATTTTATAACCTTTTAAATTCAAAAAAATAGGCTTTTTACATTTTAAAATAATAGCATAACCTTTAACACAATTCTTCCTATATTTTTCAATAAGTATTACATTAGGGTAAATATCTTCAATATTTAAAGGTTCAATAAAAAATAAATTTGGCTTACTTTTAGTTCCAATGCTAATACCTGATTCAGAAAAATTAAATATGATATTTTCTTCTTTTTTACTATATAAAATATATAATAAAATTAACACTATAAATAATAAGGAAACTAAAAAATAAATTATATTATGATTTGCTCCATCTTTTTCTAAGAAAAAAAATACATATATTACAAATATACAAAAAACACCCAATACGCCAAATTCTATAAATTGTTTATAATAAGGAAAAAATTCTTTAAAGCAATCTGCTTCAACTTGTAAAGAATCAGATGATTTTTTAAATTCAAACTTAGATTCAAGATCAAAATTTAAATTATTTACTTTTTTTATGAATTTCATATTTTACCCTAAAATTTTTCTATGTTCTTTTCATTATATTCTTTTATAACTTTTATATTTTGCTTTGTTGATAATCTTAATTTCTTTTTCAAAATATTCAATTTTGGTTCTAATTGTTCAAGATATTCTTTTTCGGTTAATGAGTCCCTATACAATAAAAATTTTTGCTTATAATCATTTCCAACAGGAAGATAAACATGCTTTTTAGATTTTAATATAATTGAATATATATCAAGGTCTTTATTAATGGACAAAGGATAATCTCTTTCATAATTAATTTTTTCAACTTGTACATATATGCTTGCAATATTAAGTTTCTCAATAAAAACAGGCTCAAAATTTCTATTAATTTCAGATTTTACTTCGATTCCATCTTTAGTAACAGTAACTATAACATCATGATCTTTTCCAACTGTAGTAAATACTGCAGATATAAACATCATTACCCCAACAATAGCTTGTGCACAACCTATAAAAAGTTTATATTCTGAATCTGAAGAAGAAATCGTATTAAAAAGAATTTGAGTAAGTAAAAAATATAATATAACCATACAAACTAAAACAAGTATTACAGGCAAAATTTTATATTCTTTTCTAAAAAAATATTCACCACAGGATAATCTTACTCTTATATTTTGCTCATCTTCATCACTTATTATTCTAAAAATCATCTAATATTATCCTCTACCTTATTAAACAAGTATTTACACTTTTTTAAATAAAGTGGCACTATACAGGCTTACATTGGATAGTTTTTTCCCCTACTTATTTAAAAATCAATTAACAGAACAATTTAATTATAATATATATCTTTTGTGAAAAATAATAAAAAAACCTCCCATATTATGATAATACAGGAGGAGAAACAAAAACAGGTACAATGACCTTTATGTAATTATAACTCTTAAAGTTATAAAATGTCAAATATAATTTTAGTATGGCCAATATCTTTTATCACAATATGGACAAACAAATCTATTTGCTATCATGTTTCCAAGTGTACTTCGTATATCTTCTGTAGTACCCAACAAATGACCATTTGGACAATAATAACCTGCACCTTGTGCTCCATCTAATTGGTACAATTGTGAGAACTGCTCTGTATCAACAGGCATATCTTCTGGGAACTTGAAGTTAATAAACTCCTTCATCAAACCATTGTTAAAACAATAATTTATTATACAGTTTTCAGCTTCTTCTTTTGATATATTCAATTCATACAAGTTAAAAGATTCAAGACATTCAAACAAAATTTCGATAAATCTATGTTTGCCTACCTGCTCACAATAATTCTTTATTTTATTTTGGCAAATACTCTTTATTATATTTTCCCTTGATGAATTTGAAGTAATATCCATCACAGCATCATTTAAATCTAAAGGGATCTGTTCTGTCTTTACAACAACATTGTCTGAAAGTATTTCTACAATAACTTTTCCCTGAGAAATTTTATACCAAGGAGATATCTTGCCATCTCTATCACATATCAAATAATTACCATTTGCATCTCTGTAATTGCCAATAAACCTATATACAAACCAATATTGTCTAATTCTATTGATTAGTTCCTTAGTAATCAAACAATTGGTCCATTTGACATCTTTTCTTGTATTCCAATAACTATAGTCATTGCAACTAAGTGAATCTTCAAGTGCCTGATCATCAGAATTATCTCTTTTCATTATTCCCTCTATATGTGCAAGAGAAAAAACCTGTTCCATCTGTAAATACATGATTTTATATAAATCTTTATTTGTTTCTCTGATATCAAAAACAGGCTTTCTTAGTGGCACAATATTTGACAGTTGCTCCATAATATCCTGAATATATTCTTTTTTAATAAGAGAAGACTCTTGTTGTGAACCTATTAGCTCTGTCGAATCCTCGAAAGTCGAATCCTCGAAAAATGATTTCTCGAAAATCGATTTCTCTTTTTTAATATTTTTAATAAAAGAAGATTCTTGTTGTGAACAAAAAGCATATATCCCTTTACACACATTTATATCGACAAATGAAGGATCATTTTGGAATTTTTCAGGAATTGGAGAATCATATACCCGTATAGATGGCTCAGATTCCGAGCTAATCATTGAAATATCACTCGATATCTTATCTAAAAATCTATTTTTCTTCATTTTTGCAATATTTTCACAAGTATATTCCAAAGAAGCTATGCCAAATGTTGAGAAAGAAGGACTTAAATAACCAAGTTGTTTATCGCCCCAAAGTACACTCATACCATTGACATTTGCTGCTATTATATCGTGGCTTGTCTCAGTACAAACTGCTGTCAAAAAAGAAGCTATTGTCGATTCATTTTTGTTTATCTCAGAAATTGAAGGCATTGTTAGATACGTTACCTCATAAGGTCTTCTGCCATCAGTTGCAGGGCTTGAACAACCTGGCAATTTTTGTTCCCAAATAGAATCTGGCAACATATAGTGATTTAATTCTGTCAATGCAACAAAAGCATTCTTTTTCAACCTCGGAGATTGAAGACTCCAATGAGGAAGAGTAAAAATAGCAGTTGTATTAACATTATTATTGCTCCAAATGCGAAGAAGGTAACCAATATCTGCACAACAACCACTACCAGTACCACCACAGAGAGAACCTACAACATAGACATTAACATAATATTCCATCATAATGTAATCATCTGTTCCAAGATTTTTTTGAATCTCTGCAGGTGATAATTTTTGAAGTCTATGTATTTCAGCTGTTATCTTTCCAGATATCAAATTATAATTATGAAAAAGAGCAAGACGACCTGCCATTCTTATATTTCCTGCACCTTTATTTATACAGGTACCAACATTTTTCAAAAGATTCGGATCACCCCATTTATTCCAATCAAAATCAGAACCAACATGTGGGGCTCCACTTATATAATCGGCAAAAGCTTCTTGTTCAACAGACATACCAATAAAATCATCTTCATCAAGAACATCTGATTTATGGGCTGTTTCGAGGACTTTTATTCCTACCCAAGAAGCCTTTTTATAATCGCCATATTTATAACTCAAATTATTTGCAACTTTTTCACATATATTTTGACCAGAAGTTCCAATACCTATGATCAAAGTTTCTGCAATTCTCATAAAAAAGTAATACCTCACAAAACAAACTAAATTCTAAAACAAAACTAATACATTTTAATTTTATAATTTTCTTATTACAAAATAAATGTGAATTTATTACAATTTAGACTTATTTCAATGACATATTCTGACATTATACCTATAAATAACAAAATAAAATTCTTATTTACATGATAAATAATATTTTTTAGTATCTTTATAAGATTTAAAAAAAAAAACTTTATAAAAAAGATTCACATTCATGGCAATAAAAAAGCTCCTTCACTTATAAGAGAAAGAGCTTTTTATTTATATTGAATGCTTATTGTTAAACTCTAATCAATAAACTATGGCCAATATCTTTTATCACAAAATGGACAAACAAATCTATTTGCTATCATGTTTCTGAGTGTACTTTTTATATCTTCTGTAGTACCCAACAAATGACCATTTGGACAATAATAGCCTGTTTTAAAACACTCATGCCCTGCGACTTCTGCTCCTTCCCAATAAAGCAATTGTGAAAACAGCTTTTCATCAACAGGTTTATCAACAGGGAACTTGAATTCAATAAATTCACTTTCAAGACCATTGTTAAAACAATAATTTATTATACAGTTTTCAGCTTCTTTTTTTGATATATTCAACTCATACGATTCCAAATTATCGAGACATTTGAACAAAATTTCAATAAATTCGCCTTTATTTCCCTTAGCTTCACGTTGCTGTATATAACTCATTATCTTATTTTGGCAGGTAATTACTATCTCTTTCTGATTGGAAGCAATATCCATCACAGCATCATTTATATCTAAAGAAACTTTTTCTGTCTTTACAACAACATTGTCTGATACTATGTCTAAAAACACTTTTCCATTTGAAATTTTATACCAAGGAGAATTATTTTCATCTCGATAATTACCAAGCAATCTATATACGACCCAAAATTGTTTAATTCTATCTATTTCATCTTGTGAAAGCAGACAATTTTTCCATTTCACATCTTTTCTTGTATTCCAAAAACTAAAATCATTACAACTCATTGAATCTTCAAGTACCTTATAATCAGAATCATTACTTTTCATTATTCCCGCTATATGTGCAAGAGAAAAACCATGTTCCATCTGTAATGTAATAATTCTATAAAGGTCTCTACTGTCAAAAACAGGCTTACGAAGTTGTACATTAGACAACAATCCAATTATATCATCAATGTATTCTTTTCTAAATAGACGAGACTCTTGTTGTGGACAGAAAACATTTATCTTGCCTATTGCAGGATCATTTCGAAATTTTTCAGGAATTGGTGATTGACTTGATATCATTGTTGGTTCTGAATTTTGTTGAATAGAAGATATAGCAGCAGAAGCATCTCCTTCTTTGTTTATCAAATAAAGTATGTTTCTATATTTAGATAAATCAGCAAAATAACTATTTGCTCTAAGCTCAATAGTCTTTTTGATGTAATCTGGAATATATTCCTTTATATCAGACATAAGCCTTGAATCAAAAGAACTCATAGAGTCAGTAAGCTTGGAAATCAAATCATCTTTCAACTTTTCAATTACAGAAGAAGCCATATCAAATTCAAGCTTTTCAACACTAACATTTGGATTATCATAAGTGTCTTCCAGAACCATATTGTATATTTCTTCTACTTCATCTTTAATAGAATTATTCTTGTAAAACTGTATTCCATTAATAGGTGGAATATTTTTAAGTTCTCTATTGTATTCTGCTTCATAAAATTTATACATTGCCATAATTGCAGATTCCAAATTATCCAATCTTTTAATATACTTGTCCGCAAAAAAATTATATATATTTAAAAGATTATAATTGTCATCCACTTTTGGATCAATAAACTTTTCTATTTTTTTTGTAGCAACAAGATGAACCATATCTTTTACATAAGAAACAGAATTTGCAATAATAGACTTCCAAGCGTCATTTTGTTTATTATCAATAAACAAAGGAAGACCATCAATATGTAAATAATCTTCTGTCTGATTTCTGATATTTTCTCTCTTTAATTTACTTACTTTTACAGCCTTAGAACATAACTTTTTTATCTTTCCATTTGGTTCTATCCAACTATCAATATCTGTTTTTCCAAGTCTTAAAATTCTTGAAAGAAAACCTGGACCAGCATTTATTGAAGTAATATATCTATCTGCCATTTCTAAAAATCTTTTTTCAAGAGAAGTAAGGAAATTATCTAACCAAAAATCAGCTCTTTCTTTTATATAAACATCATTATTAATTTCTTCTTTTATAGTCGAGAAAATAACATCTATCTGCTCATGAATAGAATCATCCTTAGTAAATTTTTGTTTTTCAAACTCCTCTTTCATTCTCGCTTCATATTTTGTTATAATTGACTTATCATAAAATTTATCCACAATAAATTTAGGAGTTTTTTCAAACAATTCAGCTCTAAATTGTGAAATATATTTTGTAGGATTATCTTTCCAACATCCATAAATTTTTTGTAAAAATCTGTCTTTACACATTCTTGAAACATGTTCAGCAGGATATTCCAAAGAAGCTATGCCAAATGTTGAGAAAGAAGGACTTAAATAACCAAGTTGTCTATCTCTTGCAAGCACATTCATACCATCGACATTTGCTGCTATTATATCGTGGCTTATCTCAGTACAAACTGCTGTCAAAAAAGAAGCAATTGTCGATTCATTTTTGTCTATCTCATTTGGCATACAATTTATTGGTTGAGTCAAATAAATAAGATCATAAGGTTTTCTACCATCAGTTGCAGGGCTTGAAAAACCTGACAATTTTTGAGACCAAACAGAATCTGATAACATATAGTGATTTAATTCTGTCAATGCAACAAAAGCATTCTTTTTCAATCTCGGATTTTGAAGACTCCAATGAGGAAGAGTAAAAATAGCAGTTGTATTAACATCATTATTTCCCCAAATGCGAAGAAGATAACCGAGGTCTGCACAACATCCACTTCCTGTACCACCACAGAGAGAACCTACAACATAGACATTAACAAAACCTTGCATTACATCAATATTATCTTTTGTTCCAAGATTTTTTTGAATCTCTGCAGGTGATAATTTTTGAAGTCTCTGTATTTCAACTGTTATCTTTCCAGATATCAAATTATAATTATGAAAAAGAGCAAGACGACCTGCCATTCTTATATTGCCAGCACCATCATTTATGTAAGCACCAATATTTTTTAAAAGATTTGGATCACCCCATTCATTCCAACCAAATTCTATTCCAACATGTGGGGCTCCACTAACATAATCGGCAAAAGCTGAGGGTTCTACAAACATACCAATAAAATCATCTTCATCAAGAACATCTGATTTATGGGCTGTTTCAAGAACCTTTATGCCCAACCAAGAAGCCTTTTTATAATAGCCATATTTACTATTTAGGCAATTTGCAACACCTTCACATATATTTTGACCAGCAGTCCCAACACCAATTATCAAAGTCTTTGCAACTCTCATAAAAAGTAATACCTCACAAAACAAACTAAATACTAAAACAAAACTAATACATTTTAATTTTATAATTTTGTTATTACAAAATAAATGTGAATTTATTACAATTTAGACTTATTTCAATGACATATTCTGACATTATACCCATAAATAAGAAGATAAAATTCTTATTTACATGATAAATAATATTTTTTAGTATCTTTATAAGATTTTTTTTTCAAAAAAAACATTACAAAAAAGATTCACATTCATGACAATAAAAAAGCTCCTTCACTTGTAAGAGAAAGAGCTTTTTATCTTTATGAGAATTTTAATTCAACTAAAACTCAAATTTTAGCCAACAGGCCAATATCTTTTTCCAGTTCCACAAGCTGGACAAACAAATCTATTTTGTATCATACCTCTAAGTCTTGATTGTATGTCTGAACCTTCAAATTTATGACCATTTGGACAATAATACCCCTCACCTTGTGCTCCATCTAATTGGTACAATTGTGAGAACTGCTCTGTGTCAACAGGTTTATCAACAGGGAACTTGAAGTTAATATATTCTGACTCAAGACCATTTGCAAAACAATATCCTATGATAGCATCTTCTGCTTTTCCTTTTGTTATATTCAAATAATATGATGCATAAAATTCAAGGCATTTGAACAAAACTTCAATAAATTGACTTTTGCCAACTTGTTGAATATAAGTCTTTATCCTATTTTGGCAGGTCATTTCTATTGCTCTCTGTCTTGAAGGATTTAAAGCAATATCCATTATAGCATCATCTAAGGACAATTCAACTTTTTCTGTCTTTACAACAACATTGTCTGATACTATGTCTAAAAACACTTTTCCTTGTGAAATCTTATACCAAGGAGATATTTTGCCATCTTTATCACATATCAAATAATTGCCATTTGCATCTCTATAATTTCCAATAAACCTAAAGACAACCCAATATTGTTTGATCTTGTCGATTACATCTTTTGAAATCAAGCAATTTTTCCATTTGACATCATTTCTCGTATTCCAATTTGTGAAATCATTGCAACTAAGTGAATCTTCCAGTGCTTGCATATCTGAATCATTACCCTTTAAAATTCCTTTTAGATGTGCAAGAGAAGAACCATGCTGCATTTGTAATGCCATAATTCTATATGGGTCTCTACTATCAAAAACAGGCTTACGAAGTTGTACATTAGACAACAATCCAATTATATCATCAATGTATTCTTTTCTAAATAGACGAGACTCTTGTTGTGGACAGAAACTTTTTGGAATTTTATAGGAATTGGTGATTGACTTGATACCATTGTTGGTTCTGAATTTTGTTGAATAGAAGATATAGCAGCAGAAGCATCTCCTTCTTTGTTTATCAAATAGAGTATATGTCTATAATTAGATAAATCTACAAAGTAACTATTTGCTTCAAATTCAATATTTTTCTTTATGTCATCAGGAATATATTCTTTTACATCTGACATAATTCTTGTATCAAAAGAGCTCATGCTACCAGTAAGACTTGGAACCAAATTGTCTTTCAATTTTTCAACAACAGCAGAAGCCATATCAAATTCACGCTTCTCAATACTGATATTTGGATTATCATTACTGGCCTTGATGACCATATTATATATTTCTTCAACTTCATCAGCAACTATATTGTTCTTATAAAATTGTTTACCATTTACATGAGGAACTTTTTCAAGATTATCATTATATTCTTTTTCATGATATTTGTACAGTTCAACAATAGCAGATTCAAAATTTTCTAATCTCTTTATATACTTATCCGAGAACAAATTATACTTACTTTGAATAGTATTATTCGCATATACCATTGAATCTACAAAAGATTTTACCTTTTCAGCTACAACAAAGTTTATCATATCTCTTACATATGAAATAGATCTCTTTACAACATCTTCCCAAACTTCTTTTTGTTTTGCACCTATCAAAAAGAATAAACCTTTTATATTAATATATTCGTTTGCCTGATTCTTAATACTTCTTCTAGCAGTATCTACTTTTGTTTTAGCATTTGAATAAGCTTTTTCTATATCACCTTTTGGCATTGACCAAGCATCTATATCTGCTTTTGTCTGCTTCAATATTCTTGCAAGCAATCCAGGACCACCTGTCAAAGATGTCAAATATTTTTGAGAAATTAGCAAAAATTTATCTTCAATATGTTTGGAGAAATTATTAATCCAAGCATCAGCTCTGCTCTTGATGTCCACATCATCTTGAATTTCCCTATTGATAGTGGCAAATATGACATCCATTTGGTTGTGAATAGAAGAATCTTTGGAGAAAACTTGTCTATCAAACTCCTCTTTCATTCTTTTCTCATATTTTGCTATAATGTTCTTATCAAACAAGTTATCAATGATAAGTTTAGGAGTTTTTTCTAATATCTCTTCTCTACCCTGTGAGATATCTTTACCAGAATTATCTTGCCAACATCCATAAATCTTTTGTAACATTCTCTCCTTGCACATTCTAGAAATATGTTCAGCAGGATATTCCAAAACAGCTATTCCAAAAGATGAGAAAGCAGGACTTAAATAACCAAGTTGTCTATTTGTTGCAAGAGCATTCATACCATCTACATTTGCAGCAGCTATATCATGGCTTGTTTCAGTACAGACAGCACTCAAAAAAGAAGCTATTGTCGCTTCATTTTTTGAAATCTCATTAGGCTGACCATTAGGTGGTTGAGTTAAATAAATGACATCATAAGGTTTTCTGCTATCAGTTGCAGGATTTGAGAAACCTGGCAATTTTTGAGACCAAACAGAATCATTTAACATATAGTGATTTAACTCTGTCAATGCAACAAAGGCATTCTTTTTCAATCTTGGAGCCTGAAGACTCCAATGAGGAAGTGTAAAAATACCTGTTACAGCAATATCATTATTTCCCCAAACACGGAGAAGATAACCGAGGTCTGCACAACATCCACTTCCTGTTCCACCACAGAGAGAACCTACAACATATACATTTACAGAACCTTGCATTACATCAATATTATCTTTTGTTCCAAGATTTTTTTGAATCTCTGCAGGTGATAATTTTTGAAGTCTCTGTATTTCAGCTGTTATCTTTCCAGATATCAAAGCATAATTATGAAAAAGAGCAAGACGACCTGCCATTCTTATATTTCCTGCCCCTACATTTATGCAAGAGCCAACATTTTTCAAAAGATTTGGATCTCCCCAATCATTCCAACCAAAATTACTTCCAACATGTGGAGCTCCACTTATATAATCTGAAAACGACTTTGTTTCAACAGATAAACCTATAAAATCACCTTTTTCAAGTACATCTGATTTATGGGCTGTTTCAAGAACTCTAATACCTACCCAAGAAGCCTTTTTATAGTCCCCATATTTACTGTTTAGATTGTTTGCAACACCTTCACACACATTTTGACCAGAAGTTCCTATACCTATGATCAAAGTTTTTGCAATTCTCATAAAAACCACCCTTTTAATAAAATGTTGTATTAGTTTGTTTTATTTGAAATCTAAATAAAAATTCGCAATTATAATATAATATCCTTTTATATTAATAAAAAAAAGTGTCTGTTATTTTTAACAAACACTTTTTTTTATAATTTTCAAAAGGCAAATTAACCAACAATTAAATCATATGAATTTCCATCCAAATCGATTGATAAAGAAATTACTGCTCCATTTCTTACTTTATATCTTTTATTAACCATTTCTTGAATATCATCTGGGTTAAATTCAGAAGGATCTGTCGACATAGATGACTCATTGAATTGAAAAATAAATGAATCGTCATCTACAGAATATGAAATTTCAAAAACAGATTTTGCATCTTCAGGAACAGGTTCATTAGGATTTTCTTCACCTTTTATTCTAAGTGGTTTCTCAAAATTACCATCAACAAATATAAGTTCATAAGTGATATTTTCCTCAATCTCTTCTTTATAAGGATTGTCATCAATACTAAATTCAATTTTATGTGTTTTTCCTTTTTTAGCTTTTTTATCATTTCCGTTTTTAGATTTTGGCATTACTGCAAAAATAATTCCACAGATAACAACAACTGCACCAATTGCGATTGGTACAATAGGAAGTCCACCTTTATTTTCTTCAGTCGTTGTCTGTGTTTCTGAAGGAGTTGGTGTTTCTGTTGGTTGTGTTACCCCACTTTCTTCTTCTGCAGGTTCAGGTTTTACAGGTTCAGGCAATACTTCCGCACTTGGCTTATAATCATCAGGAACCCAAGTTGAATACGGAAAAGATGGATAACGATTTTCTTCATTATTACCCATACTTTTTAAATTTTTAGGTAGTGCAAGAGTTATGAAAATTTCTGTTGGTTTATCATTATCTTCAAAATAAAATGGAAATGAATTATCTTCAGGGAATCTAAAACCTTTTTCTTGAAGCAATGATTTTAATTCAGGGCTGTTTTTGCCAATTACTGGGCGGTGTTCTCCAATAGGTCCCCTACTTTCATGGGAATTTGTTATCAATATCACAATAGTTGACTCAGGATTTTCAGTTTTTTTGAGGATAGACATAAGTGCTTGATATGTATCATGTCCACCTTTAGATTCATTCATTGTTGTTTTTGGAAGTGAATTTACAAATTGCTTACGTTCTGCTCCATCTTCTGAAAGTTTAAATGTATCTGATGTATCCCATACATCGAGTTCCCAAGCAACACTCGATATCGAATCAAAAGGAGTACATATATTATTTGCAATTAAACAAGCAGCTTGCTTCATTGCTACTACATTTCTCTGATCTGATGTAAAATGACTTGTTGAAAGTGCAACAACAAAATTGTATTTTCCTTTTTCAGGATCAGCATTTGATTTTCTCATTTCTCCCTTTATAAAATCATCAATACCTTTATAAAATTCTTTATTGGGAGCAATTCTCTCTATTTGTTCAGCATTAATTGAAGTTGGAAAAAATGCAAAAAACATAGAAAAAACAAAAATTAAAAGTAAAAACTTTTTCATTTACTTCTCTCCTTAAATTATTTTTTTAATTTTGCCAATAATTCTTCTATCTTAGTCTTTTCGTCTTTAGGTTTATCTTCTTCTTGTTCTATAGGTTTTCCACATTCACTGCAAAATTTTGTTCCATCTTTAGGCAATTCTGCTTTGCAATGTGGACAAATAATAATTGAAGAATTTTCCAAAACTACAGGCAAATCCTCTTCATCTCTTGAAAAATCAAAACCCAAAGAAGGCTTATCTTCTTTTTGAATCAATTCTTGTTTTTCTGCTGCACGATTAGGTATTTCAACAACTTTATTTATTTGAAGAATTTGAATAGGTTCAACAGTATCCTCATTTAATTCAAAATCAGTATCAATTGACAACTCTTTCTGTTTTTCCTCATTTTCTTCTATTGTTGTTTGAAAATTATTATTTACAATTTGAGTATTTGTTGTATCTGAAGTTTCAGAATTGTCTTCAATTCTATCAACAACAACAACTCCCTTTTTATGTAGAACAAATATTTTATCTTCAAAACACAACATTTCTATTGGTTCTATTTTAGTATCCCCTTGCCATATAGTTTCAGAACTTCCTGAGTCTTTTTCCATTGCAAAAATATTTCCAAAAGTATTTCCAAATTGTATATTTCTAAACATTGACAATAAAATAAGAGTTCCATTTTCTTCTTTACATAAAATAGAATTTACATGTTCTGAATTGGTTAGGTTATATGTCCCAGTGCCATTTTGCATTATTCCATCACTAAATATATATGCATAATCTTGTGATTCTTTTCCTTTATATATAAAGAAAGCAATAGGATTTGGATCGCTTATGGAAAGAGATTGTTCATAATTTCTTCCTTCTAAATCACATACATAAAATTGTACTGAATCAGAATATGCGACAGAAACTTTTTCATGATTAACCCAAATATAGTCAACTTTTCCTTTGTCGAAATAAATTTCTTTAGGGGGTTCATCTTCATTTTTATTGAAAAAATCATATTTATATATACTGTCATTTTTTCCTTGCCAATACAATGCAGTATAACTCATAGCTAAACAAGATGAATTATTCATCAACTGATATTTATCTGAATCCAAATTTACTTTCTTGATAATTGGTTTAGTATTAACTTCTGGACATAACGCTGTATAAAGACAGTATTCTCCATTATCTTCTGTCCACATGGCAACTCCACAATGTCCAGCTATCAATCCCACTGGTTTTCCTTTAACTTGATCATCAATAGGGATAGGCTCATTTCCATTTAAATTAAACCATAAAAACTTATCTTCTAAAGCAATTATGATGTTATCTGCTAAAACAGCCATACTCCGAGAAATGTTTGATTTTTTCCCCATAGGAACTGTCTTTGATCTTACTAAATTAAAATTGTTATCTATATCAAAAACATCAATACGAGTGTCATGCCAAACAAAAAGATAACAACCAACTATCCTAGCTGAATACAATTCTGAACAATCATTTTCATTTGCATAAAGTTCTCTTGATTCAGATTTATATTTTTTATCCTTTGAAGATAATTTTATTTTATAATTGTCACAAAAACCAGTTCCATCATAATTATTTGAAGATAATTTAGGAGATTTCAAGCAACCTCCGTCTGCGGGACAAAAATGTAACCAAGGCTGCACTAGCCTTTCACATTTTTCACATACATATAAAAGACTCTTACAATCAGGACACCTTATTTCCTCTCCTATTCCCATTATGCTTATCTTCATCATATTTTTTTGATTATCTTTATCACATATAGGACAATTATATCTAAAATTACCACCACATTCAGGGCAGAATCTCAAATCTTTTTCTGGTAAATCATTTGGAAGTTTTGAAGATATTTCACCCTTACAAATCGGACACTTCTTTAACATTCTTTCCTCCGAAATTTATATTGTATAAAATCAAGAAATATTTATATCCCAAAAAATCTGTCTTCCACCATCAGTACAAACGCATTTTTTGTCAGTAACTGTTACTACAAAAAATGCTTCTTCATCATCTGAATTATCTTTTTTAGATATTGCAGTAGCAATTTTCTTATTTCCTTCCCACAATTTTGACTCAGCAAACAATTCCAATATTGCAATATTGGATTCATTATATGGAACATCTATTTGAAAAGATTTTTCAGATAAAACTTCTTCCTCTTTGATAATTTCTTCAATAATTTCTTCATCTGATTCATATTTTATAGTAAATTTTGCGAAAGAAGTTGTTTTGGATAATGGTTCAACAGGAAGGCAAGCACCTTCTACTACTGCATATAATCTATCATAATCAGTTAAAAATCCATCTTGTTTAGTTGCTTCTAAAGTCAAATGTAGATTTGAAAATATAGAATTTCTGACATATCTACAAATATTTGAACCACCAACTAAAGCAATTGTGTTTACTTTTTTACAATTGATTCCCATTGAAAATAATTTATCATAGGCCTCTACTACTATATCTTTAAATATTGATTCTATCACAACATTTCCGTAAGATTTATAGTCAAAACCTACATCTTCTTCTTGCAAGTAATTTTCTCTATTTAGAATATGTCTTGTGGGATTCTTCTTATTTTCATTGGCTTCTTTTTCAAATTGTTCTTTTATATTTTTACAAAATGCAAGTTTTTCTTTAGTTTTTGTTGGAGAGTTACTTTCATCTCCCCAAACAGCTTTCCAAAAACTTATATAAGTGCCATTAGAGAATGTTGAAATTAGATAAGCATTTTTATCTAATGCATCTGAAAATATAAAATCAAGTAAATTTCCACCCAAATATGGCGTTTTTTGTATCGCAGGAGGATATTTGCTTTTTTGTTCGTCCGTCAATTCTAAATGAATTGATTTTATATCTGTAAGAGTTACAATTCCCTTATCTTTCTTGATTTTACCCACAGATAAATCGGTTGTACCAGCTCCTGAATCAACTGTTGCAAAAAGATCATCTTCAGATAATGTTTTAAAAATATCATTTTTTTCTAAAACCATATAATTTAAAATAACTTCAGGTTCAGAAATGAAACTAATCTGAGATTCTTCTATATTTTCTTCAGAAAAAGCTTTGTTAAAAGCATTTTTGAATGTATCTATATACCTTTTGATTTCATCTTCTTTCTCCAATATCGGATATGTAAAAATATAATCTGGTTTAAAGAAAGTGTTTAATTTGAAACCTGTTGGAATACTTTTATTAGCCTTAGGAAATAGTTCTTTAGCCCATTGTTTCATAATCTTGTATACTTCAGAGAAGAATTTACCAAGTAAAAACTCATTATCCAAATCACTTCTTTTCTGATTAAATCTAATTAAAGTCTTTAATCCTGTTATAGCTACTAAATTTTTTGTATTTGGTAAATGCAATATACAATCATCTATTGTTTTTATTTTTTTTGCTTTTTCATTATCATAGGAAAAATATTTTTGTTTGAAATCATCAACATTATTAAAACAATAAAATTCTCCTCTTCCTGTTTTATCAATAATCATTGAAGAAGAAAAATATTTTCCACCAATATCTTCTATACAACAATTGTTTTTAGAGAGCATTGGATGTCCACCGACCCAACAAGCTCTTATAGAAAATGTTTTTGCTCCCAAATCAAAAGATATTCTAAGTTTTCTACGATTCTTATTTTTTTGTTGAGGTTTAACTTCAACAAGTTCTACTTTTTGATTAGCAATTTCCCAATATGGTGCTTTTTCAAGATTCATATTATTTTTTTCTATAGATAAAACGGCATTGCTGTTAGCTTTTATGGATATTTCAGTATTTCCAAACGAATCATTAGAATAGACATTATAACCACTTGGAGGATCAATTACAAAATTTCTGTCTATACTTGAAGGGTTATATATACAAATATTTTGTCTTTCTATCTTATTTGAGAAAAATAAAAATTCACTTCCTAAATTCCATTCAGATGAAGCTACTGCAACTTTTCCATCAATTTGATATGATATTTCCTCAAAATTATTATTTTTCCAAATTTCGTTTAAATTTCTCAAACCATTGTTTAATCTAAAGCGTATAATTCCTGAAGGCTGTTTTTTGTAATCTTTCAAACAAAATTCAAAACATTTATTATCAATATTTTTATTAACCTGAACAAAACCTTGAGTTTCTGTGGGATCTTTTTTAAATAATACATTTGGTGCATCTGAAATATCACAATAAATATCTACAGATTCTCCATATATATGTTCAAATCTAATAAAAAATGAGCCACCATTCTCAATTTCAATATTTTTAACAGACCCTATTTTTTCATATTGCGAAAGTATTGGTCCCCAAACTCGCCCTGTAGCCCTTCCACAATATGGACAAAATTTTTGTTCTCTTACTTTTGAATTTGAACACCAAAGACATTCATCTTTAGTTATTTGAGCATTTGTATTCAAATTTTTAGTTCTCCCATATTCACAAAATAATCAAATTATATTTCTTAATAATTCTATCTATTTATGCTAATTCCTTGAAAAAAATATAAAATGACAGATACTGACATATAAAAAAGAGATCTTAAATAGCTTAAGATCTCTTTTTTGATAAAATTATTGAAATGAAATCAATCTACCTCTATTTTTTAAATTTCTATAAACAAAGAGTTCAAACGCATTCTTTACGGCTTGTTCAGATTTTGTATCTCCCAAAATTCCATAGACATTCATTGCCGATTCACAAGTACAGAGTTTAAATTCTTCTCTTGAATCTCTCAATTTATAATTTGTAACAAAATTACTTGGAAATCTCAAAAATCCACGACAATGTCCCCTTAATCTTGAAGCAAGTCTTGATGCTTGTTTCCAAGTACCATCAGGAATAATTATTGTCGGAGTTTCATCTTCTCGCCAAATATCCTTTGTCAATAAAATAGAATCCTGAAATGGATATAGAACAAAGGCATTTAATTTCTCTATAGCTTCCAAATCAACAGGCTTATCTTCTAATTTGCCATATCTTATCAATTCACAATCTGTTATGCCTTTTAGAAGATTTCCTGTATTTGAAGGTTTCCGAGCATCCAAAGAATGTTGAATTAAAATAATTCTAATTTTCGAATTAACTTTTTCTATTTCCGAACAGATACACAATCTCGGTATAAAACCACAAACAGTGCATTTGTTTTCAGGACTTCTATTTTTTCTCATCAAAACCTCTTAAGAAACAAGCTATTTCAAATTCTTTCCACATTCGATACAGAATTTTCTTCCTGCATCATCTTGTTCTACTCCACAATGTGGACATACGATTTTACCTTCTCTTACAGGCATTATTTCTACTTTTTCTTCCTCTGAATTTTCTTTCTTTGCCTTTTCCTTCAATTCATTTTCTTTAGCTACTCCTTCTTCTTCCTTTTTAAGTGTAAATGAAAGAAGAATAATTGAAATAACACAAGCAACTACACAAGATCCAAAGAATCCCTGCCATCCATGTGCTTTTATTATCCAAGCAGCACCGACACCAGATAAAACAGCTCCTAAATATCCAAACATTCCAGTAAATCCTGTTGCTGCTGATGCTGCATCTTGAACAGTTACCCTTGAAGTTTGTACTCCACCTACAAGATTTTGAGGACCATCAACAAAGAATCCTATCGCTCCAAGTATAGCACCATTAATCCATACTGACCAAAATCCAAATTTATCTGGAGAAAGCAATCCAAGACTTGGCATACAACAAGTACAAGCAATACCAAGAATGACTAAGAAAATTATATTAATAGGTGCACATCTTCCTTTAAAATACTTATCTGCAATCCAACCAGCTACAATTCCACCAGGAACACCAAAAAATGGCATTATTGCAAGAGTTGCAGCTGCTGCTCCAGGTGTAAAAGCACATTCATCAACGAGATATTTAGCTGTCCAGTCTAAAGTTGCAAAACGAATAAAATAGACAAAAACATAAGTTACAGCTAATATCCAAAGGAAACCATTTCCAAAAACATATTTTAAAAGAATCTGTTTACGATTTAAATTCTTTTCTGGAACAACAGGCATTCTATCATTTTTATAATCTTCAATTTTTGGAAGTCCAACTGCTTGTGGTCTGTCTGTCAAAGTCATTAGAAGACCAATAGAAGCTATTATACCTATAATACCTGAAGCTACAAAGACATAACGCCAATTTCCCATTGCCAAAAATCCTGTAGCTATTAAACCGACAGTACAAGTTCCAAAAGTATGTGATGATGACCATATTGTCCATTTGGTAGCTCTTTCTTTTGGTGCAAACCAATGGACAAGACCTTTTGCGACTGGAGGAAATCCCATTGATTGGAATATACCATTAAGTCCCCAAAGCACATAAAGGATTATAAGAGAAGGAGCAAATGGGAAAAACAAATTCACAAGAGAGGCTCCCAAAAGACCTGTGGCCATAAATACTCTTATGTTACATCTATCTGCCAACATTCCATTTAAAAATTTACCAATACCATAAGTTATATACATTATGGTTCCTAAAATACCAAGTTGCTCGATTGTCAATCCTGTTCCAAACATTTCTTTTGCAAACATAGGACGGACAAAGGACTCACCTTTTCTGAGCCAGTAAAATATGACATAGCCAAAATACATACCCAAGAACATCTTCCATCTATATGCTTTATAGACAGAATCAATTTTTTCTGCAGGTACTTTTTCCTTTGCATCAGGCAAAGGTTTCATGATATTATAAATCCAGTCAAACATAAAAAATAACCTCTAAACAAAAATTCTCATTAATATTCATTTAAAATATTTCTTATTCCTTCTATATAAATAATAAATATGGAATTTCATATTAAAATTTATTTTTTAAATAATATTTGATATTTTGAAAAATTTATTGGATAATAATAAAAAGGAATGTTAAAGAATCTGATGAAATATAATCTGATGAAATATATAAACATACAATCTATATTTAAAAAGAAGGTGTAAAAATTGGATAATATAACGCCAAAAAATGATTCTAATGAAAAAAAAGAATTAGAAGAAAATAGCGAAAAAATCGAACAAAATTTCGAAAATAAAGAAGAAAATAAAACTGAAGAACAAACAGTAAATAAGACTGAAGAAAAGAAAAATGACCCATTTGATAATTTATCAAATAAGCAACCAAGTAATCAAGACAATATCAAACAAAATATAGAATCGAAAAAAGCCCCTACTAAAACAAAAAAGAAATCAAATACTTGGGTTTGGGCCATAGGAATTGGCTGTGGTGGATTAGTTGTTTGTTTTGTTGTATTTTTTATGTTTGTAATGTTTTTAGCCTCTGCTGGGACAAAAAATAAATCTTCAAATAAAACAGTATTCAATAATCCGAATTACAATTTTGTAATGGGAGAACAGTCAAGTAAAAATAGAATTCTTGAAATTCCAGTAGTTGGAGCTATAATGGATGATCAAAGCGACAATGTCAAGAAAAATCTCTCATTGCGAATAAAGGAAAATCTAAAAATAGCATCAGAAGACCATTCTATAAGGGCTATAATTTTTACTATAGATAGCCCTGGAGGTGGAATTACTCCAACAGACATAATTTGGAATGACATAAAAAAGTTTAAAGCAAAAAGAAAAATTCCTGTAATAACATATTGCGAAAATATAACAGCTTCTGGTGGTTATTATATTGCTTCTTCAACAGATTATATAATGGCAACAGAAACATCTTTAGTTGGAAGTATTGGAGTAATATCTCAATTTATGGAAATGGAAAAACTTTTCGATAAATTGGGAATAAAATGGAATGTCATAACTTCAAACAAATCTAATGGAAATAAAAGTTTTAAAGATATGGGATCATTTACAAGAAAAATGACTCCTGAAGAAAAGGCATTTTTCCAATCATTAGTACAAGAAATGTGGAATAAATTTGTAGATGTTGTAGCAGAAGGTAGAAAAGGAAAATTAACAAGAGACCAAGTTGCCAATTTAGCAGACGGAAGAATTTATACAGGAAAAACAGCATTAAAACTCGGTCTTATTGATGGAGTAGGCTATAAAGAAGATGCTTTCAACAAAGCAAAAGAAATGGCAAATTTGGATTCAGCACAACTTGTAAATTATAAACCAAAATTAGATTATTTCAAAGATTTATTCGAATCCAAGAATGAATCACCTATTCCCTCTGTAAAAACATTGATTGAAGGACAGACACCTCAATTTATGTATATGTGGACGGCAGGTGGAAGCTACAGCGAAAATTAACATAAAAGGAGAACAGCCATGAAAATTTTCAAAAATATTTTAGGGTTTATAATCGTTTTATCGTTTATATTTCTCTATGGTTGCGGCGGAGGCGGTGGAAGCAAAAGCGAAAATTCCATTAATCCATTGTTTTTTATGTTGGCAAATAATAACAATGGAGATAATCCTTCAGATAATCCATCAGATAATCCAGTAAAAAAATCGTGGCTGTTCTTGATTTATATTGCTGGAGATAATGACGATATAATTTATAATCAACTAGCAAATCTCGATTCTCTTGAAAAAGTTGGCTCAGACGACAATACTCACATTGTGGCTTATATTGACATTGGTAATACTGAAAATAAGAGCAATTGGAAAAACTCAAAATGGAGTGATTCTATAGATTGGAAAGGTGCAAGAGAATATTATATAACAAAAGATGACAACTTAAATGCCATTAATTCAGAACTTATCACAGATTATGGCGATGTTGACAGTGGAAGCAAAGATTTTTTGGCAACATGTCTAAAAGAAGCTATGACAAAATATCCAGCCGATAATGTTTGTTTGGTCTTAAACAACCATGGTGGAGGCTATTATGGACTTCTTATTGATGATTCTGCAGGAAGTATAATGACTAATGTAGATGTTAAAGAAGCAATACAAGAAGCCGAAGAAAAAACAGGAATTAAAATAAACATACTCGGATTTGATGCTTGTGTTATGGCTGAGCTTGAACCTTGCTATGAATATAAAGATGTAACAGATTATATAATAGGTTCAGAAGAACTTACTTCTTCTGTTGGTTGGCATTATGAAGAAATTTTGACATCTTCAAATGAACCCCAAAAAAAGATTAATTCTAATGCTCGATTTGGAATATTGCCAAAAGCTACTAAAATTCTTCAAAATAGATATAAAGAATATTCAAAAGCAAATGAATCATCAAATGAATCATCAAAAGAATCATATTCAAAAATATCTTCAGAAATAACTCCTCGACAGTTTGCAGAAATAATTTTTGATGTTCAAAAAGAATATCCTGAAGAAGTAAATACCTTTGCTGTAATAGACACTTCAAAACTTGAAAATTTTAAAAACATGGTAGATAATTTTGCAAAAACAGTTATATCAACAGATGAAAATAATTTAGAAAAAGTAAGAAAGAATATATTATTAAATCCAAATAAAGAATCTTCTTGGAACTATGGTTTTGATTATAATTTCTTTGATCTTTACAATATGATGAATTCAATATCATCCTGTGAAGATATAACTGACGAAAATGTAAAAGAAAGTGCAAAATCTGTAATGGAATCTGTAAATAATACTATTCTCAAATATTCAAATGCAGGAGATATATATGAAGAATATGCTTATTCCTATGGATTGTCAATTTTCTTTACAACTTCTCCAAGTTCAATGCTTTCTTCAGATAAAAAATTATATGAAGAATTAGCCTTTACAAAAAATACAAAATGGTATGAAATGATTAAATTACTGGAACAATAATTTGTACAAAAAAAAGATTGGGGATAAAATTCATTATCCCCAATCTTTTTTTTTGCACAAATTATCCCCTATTTATTTTTTGATTTAAATTAAGTGGTTGAAATTGCCACGGTCGCACAGCTCCCTCGCAATGACATCGCTTCTAATAGTGGCTATTTTGGTATATTTAAAATATTAATCAAATAGCATAAGGAGTTAAATTAAAATGACTTAATAATAATTTATAGTGGTTCGACAAATGTTATTTACACAAATAAAAAGGGATATGAAAAACTAAACAAACTATATCATTTTAGAAATTTTCTTTGCTAAATTGTCTATATATTCAGTTGTCAATAGTTCTATTTCACCATTATCAGCCATTTTGGCAATATTTACATCTAAAGGAATTTTTGAAACAGAATCTATATCAAATTTCTTAGCTATTTCATCAATATTGCTATTTCCAAAAATATTATGTTCTTTTCCACAGTCTGGGCATTTAAAATAGCTCATATTTTCAACTATTCCCAAAATTGGAATTTTCATCAATGAAGTCATATTCACAGATTTTTCAACAATCATATTTACCAAATCCTGCGGTGATGTAACAATTATAACACCATCTGAAGGCAATGATTGAAATATAGTCAATGGCACATCTCCTGTACCAGGAGGCATATCAACAATCATAAAATCAATATCTCCCCAAAGTACATCTGTCCAAAACTGCATAACTGTCGAAGCAATTATAGGACCTCTCCAAACTACAGGATCTGTATCTTTTTCAAGAAGCAAATTTAATGACATAACCTCTGTTCCACCTTTAGACATAGCAGGAACAATCCCCAAACTACTTCCCATTGCCTTCTCTTTAATTCCAAACATCTTTGGAATAGAAGGTCCAGTAATATCTGCATCAAGAAGTGCTGTCTTAAATCCCATTTTTCTAAGTGCAGAAACAATAAGTGAAGATGTCAAACTCTTACCTACTCCACCTTTTCCACTCATAACAGATATAACTTTTTTTATTTTTGAACTTGAATTTACAGCAACTTTCAAAGATTTTTGCTTTCTGTCTCCACAATCAGAAGAACAAGAAGAACAATTGTGATCACAACTCATAATTTTTCCCCCACAAAAAACAAAGTAAAAGCACCGAGATATATAAAAAATCTCGATGCTAAAAAACGAAATACAATTTTATATTAGTGCAATCCAGATAAAACAGTTCCAAATGCAACAGCAAGAACAACGCCTATTAACATACTTAGGAAAAAAATAATTGGTGCAGCCCAAGCCCAAATTTTTTGAACTTTCTTAAAATGATCTAAATCTCTATATGGTCTTGTTTTCCAAGTCATTTCATTTCCTTTAACACCACAATAAATCATTAAAGCGATTCCTGCAGGAAAACCAAAAAGATTTAAAATAGGAATAAAAGAGAGAACTAGTAATCCAAACCATACAATAATTCCACCCCAAAAATTACAGTTAAATGCCAACCAAGTTGTAGTAAAGAAAAAAGCCCCAATATTAAATTTCTTTTTATATTCACCTAAATCAAAATCATTTTCAGGTTCTTCTTCTTTAAATACTTGTTGATAAGATATTTCTGGACTATCAAACATAGCATTCCAATATGCTCTCTGTTTTCGAGTCTTAACAATCGAAGTCAAATCATCATATCTATTCAAATTTTCAGATTGATTATTAAATTGATTAGCTTGATTAAAAGGTGACTGTTGTGCATAAACATTATTATTGTTTGCTGAATTTAAACTCGCACAAGAAGAACAAACAGGAGTATTACCTTCTGTAGGGGCTCCACAATTTACACAATAACCCATTCTTATAAACAACTCCTTTCTTTTTTAAAATAAAAATACATAATAAGAAGAGGAAAACAAAATAAACCACTTCAAAAAACCAAGTAATATACTAAACAATAGCCACATTCCCTGATTACTTTTTAAATGTTGGAAATCTTTATAAGGTCTTGTCTGATATGTCAATCTATTGCCATTAATTCCCAAATATATACAGATAATAAGATTTACAGACAAGATTAAAATAAACCAAACTAAAATAATGAGATGAGGCATTAAAATTGGCAACAATTTCCACATTATTGCAAAAAAGATAATATCTATAACTATACCTACTCCATAATGAACATTAAATTTAAACCAACTCAAGCCTCCAAAAAATGCAGCTAAGTTAAATTTATTTTTTAGCTCACCCAAATCAAAATCATTAATTGAATTTAAATTTCCTTGAAGCATAGTAATAGAAGTTGGAATATCTATTTTACAATTAATAGATTTCCAATAATCTTGTTTCTGCCTTTTGGTTTGCATTCCCATATAACTCTGTTGAACTTCTGCAGAATTATCTTCATCTGAATTTGACATATCTGCATAATTATTTGACAAGTTATTTTCAGAATTTGCAATATTAGAGGTATTACTACTCTGATTTATAGAATCAGAATCTGACATTGAAGAACAAAGACTACATACAGAACTATTTCCTTCAGTAGGCTGTCCACAATGAAGACAATATCCCATCGAATTCTCCTTACTTTATTACTAAAATTTAGAAGCAAAAACTTCTGCTTGTTTTAATAATTTTACCCTTTCTGCTTCTTCTAATATTTTATTTTTTTCTTCTATATATTCAGATTTAGAAATAGTGTTTTCAGAATTAGATTCAAAAGCTTCATCTGTATAAATATTTTCTTCTTCTTTTTCTGCAAAAACAAAATACAAATTTGATTCAAAATCAATGTTAAGTTTTGTTCTAATTACTTCAAATAATTTTATATAATTATCAATATTTCTATCTTTGAATGAAATCCAACAATCGTTTGACAATTGTCTTGAAATAACAGATTTTTCATCTGACATCTTTGTATCAATTCCATATCTCTTCTTTATAGCCCAATATTTTATAATACCTGGCTCTTTTTTGGAAAGAAGATACATCAAGAAATATATAACATTTTCCAGTGAATCTGTGTTATATTTAAAATTCTTAAATACAAAAGATTTCAAAATGAAATCTTTATTATTACTTAAGAACACCTTATTTTTATCCAAAAGGATATTATCAAAATATTTATAACTTATTTTGATTTCTCCTTTTTTTTCCTCTTTTTTATTTTCAAAATCTTCTACTTCTTCAGAATCTGATGAAACATTTGATTTTAAAGAATCAATTTTTTCTACATTGCCTTCAGAGTTTATTTTATTTTCATCTTTATTTTTGTTTATTTTTGTATTTGATTTACTTGTAAAACAAAAACTCAAATCAGAAAAATCAGCTCTCAATCCTTTAATTGCAACATTCATAAGAGACCTATAGTTACTCATAGAAAAAGAAGGAATAGTCAACCAACATTCATTTGCAAGCTTTCTTGAAAATTTACAATCTGCAGGCTTTGTAAGTGACAAACCATTCAATTTTCTTCCAGCCCAATGATTTATCAAATCAGGTTTTTTCTTAGAAATAATATAGAACAATGTATATACTACATAATTCAATGTTTTTGAAGCAACAACATGATCTTTAAACGAAAAACTTTTTAAATAATATGATTTATTGCTTTTTAAATAGACACAATCTTTAACAGGTGCAAAATCATCAAAATCAGAATATGTTTTAATCAAATCTTTTGGTTGTTCTTCTTCAATAACTCTGTTTTCAAGCTCAACAGACATATTTTCTTCAGAAACAACTTCTGTTTTTAATGTGTCTGGAAGATTTATTATTTCCTCACTATTAATTTCATTATTAACTTGTATTTTTGAGTTATCAATCAAATTTTCTTTACTTTTATTTTCTTTATTATCCTTATTTTTTGATTCCTCAAAAATTCTTTTTTCATTTTCTACAACTTTGACATAGTCACAGGTATCTAAACCTGTTCTAATTTTCAATTCTTCTAAAGCCTTCAATAAAACTTTAAAATTCAAATCATTATCACTGAAATACAAATACACATAATATGACGGATTCATTCCCATAACTTTACAAAAATCACCTAAAATATTCAAAAATTCCTTAAAATCAAGGTCATTTGATATTTCCAAACAAAAATTATTAGAAAAAATCCTATCACTTTTTAGTGATTTAACAAGAGTTACATGTACAAAATAATTAGGATATTGCTCAATCAAAGATTTAAATTTTCCTGGCATATTTTTTAAGAAATATGAACACATATAGAAAAGACAATCAGCAAAATTTCCTGCATAAAAATTCTGAAGTCCAATAGAACCATATCTCAACTTAAATCCTTCTTTGTTCAAAGTATAATATTGAGAAACAACATCTGCAAGAGACAATTTACGACATCTATATATATATAATGAAGACTTCCAAATTTCTTTTTCTTGGTCAAATGCTAACTTCTGTATATCTTCTAAAGTCTTCAACTCTACTTTTTCTTCTTCAACAACTTGTAATGGCTCTTCTTTTATTACTTGTTGTGGCAATACTGCAGTTTGAGGAGCCTGCATATCTGCTGAACGAACAACTTGTAATGGCTCTTCTTTTATTACTTGCTGTGGCAATACTGCAGTTTGAGGAGCCTGCATATCTGCTGGACGAACAACTTGTAATGGCTC
>CADASF010000011.1 GCA_902790465.1 uncultured bacterium
AATTCAACATAGCTCCCATTTCTGAGGCTTAGACTTGTGAAGCAACAGCTACTTTCCAATCAGAAGATGGTCGGTCTTTAGCCGAGCATAGCTTCACTTTTGTTAGAAATTTTTGCTTATCTATTTGCTTTAAATCTAAAAGAAAAAATATTTAAAAAAGTAAAAAGAGTTGAAGTAAATAAGCGTGGAATAAGATTATTTTTTGCTTATAACTCCCATGATGTTATTTTTGTTTCAAAAAAATACATAGGTTATTTTTTGATAAAAGAAATAAAATCTCCAGAAAATTATGTTGCGTCTTTTCGTATTAAAAGTAGTGCAATTTATGATCCAAATGATATATATAAATATGGATTATACATAGGATTGAAAAAAAGATTAAAAATTAAAGGTCTTAGAAAAGAATTAACAGGTGAAATATTTACAGGTATATCCTTTGAAAATGTAAAAACAGGAGAATTTTTAAAAGAAAAGTTCGATGAAATATTTTTTTGATAATCTAAAATATTCTTTGGCGAATCATTATTTATAAATAGTTGATTATTCTAAATCATGGAAATCAATTTTTTTAGTTCATAATAAAAATTGATTTACGTGCCTCTAAATATTGCAAAACATTTCAAGCCCTACAGCTATTCCATCTTCATCATTTGATGGTACAGTCTTAAAAGCAATTTGTTTGACATCATTTATTGAATTTTCCATTGCAAAAGAATATTTTGCAAATTTAAGCATAGAAATATCATTTGAACTATCTCCGAAAGCAACTACTTCACTTGATTTTATATTTAATTGTTTGCATAAATTTTGGAGGGCATTGCCCTTTGAAGCTGTTGGAGAATTTATTTCTGCATTATATTCAAGTGAAAATGTAACTTTTGCATTAAGATTATCTTTACATAAGTTGATGACTTTTTCTTTTTCACAAATATTTTTGCAAAATATGTTGATTTTATCAACAGGGGTTCCCAATTTTGTCATATATTCTTTCACATTTTCTACTGGGGTACATGTTGCATGTAATAGTTTTGTGAATTTTTCGAGATGATATTCTTTGAGATTATCAAATGCGTATTTTTCGAGAAAGGCTCCGTTTTCGTTGAAAAATTCAAGAGATACATCATAATTTTTTGTTATTTCTATTATTTTTAGAGCTTCTTTTAAAGGTAGTTGGTCTTCAAAAATTCTCTTATTTGATTTTAGATCGATTATAAAAGCACCATTTGTGCATATTGCATATTTGGCATTTGGAATTTGTTTTGTGTATTGAGTTATTTCTTTTGATGTTCTACCTGTACAAATAACTATTTCTATTCCATTTTCAGATGCTTTGTTTAGTGATTGTAATGTTTTTGGTGATATTTGGGATTTTGAATTTAGTAGAGTTCCGTCCATATCACAGGCAATTAATTTTATTTTATCCATTTTCACTTTTTAAAGGTAATGTTTGGGGTTGCGAAAGCATAAAAAAATAAATAGATCGATTACAGCATTTTTAAATATAGGCGATCGACTTAATTTTTAAGTAAATAATAATTTACAGGCTTAGATTGCCACGGTCGCACAGCTCCCTCGCAATGACAAAGTGGCAAGTACACAGCCATATATTGGATAGTTTATAGCAACTTTTTTTATTAACTATCCTAACGAGTTAATTTACGACAATTATATAAAATAAAAAAAGGCTGTAAAAATATTAACTTTTTTCACAGCCTCACATTTTGTTTACCAGTGCATTCTTACTCTTTTAACTTTTATCTTTTTGGGGTCTTCTTTGTCAAGAGTAACTGTATATTTATCATTTCCAGAATGTTTTACTGTTTCAAGTACAGTTTGGTTGTATTTTCCACCTGCAAATTTTATTTCTATTTCTCCAGTATGTTCTACAGGAATCGTTATTTTATCATATTGTGTAATTGTATATGATTTTGACATATTTGTTCCATCTGTAACAGATATATCTAAAGGTCTATTTGTTTTGTTTTCAAAGATTATATTGGCATATACATTTGATGACATTAACAAAACGATTCCGAGAGCTAAAAGAAATCTTTTCATGTTATACCTCTTTCTTTGATAGTTTGTTATCTATCACATTTTTCATTATAGTTATAGGTAAACTTCCTGCATTAAGCATTATATCATGAATTTCTTTTTTTGTACAACCATATTTTTTCTGAGAGTCATTTATCAACTCTTTTAACATATGTTTGCCCATTAGATAACTCAGCTGATATCCAGGTGTGTAAGTATATCTTTTTACTTCACCTATTGCTCCTGTATATTCAAGACCTGCATCCTCTACAAGATGTTTTACAGCATCTTCAAATGACATTTTTCCTGTTGCCAGTTCAACATCAATTACGATTCTCCATGCTCTCCAGTACATATCTTTTAATCTTATGAGCATTGCAGAAGGCGAATTATAAAATCCTGCTTCAGCTGTTGCGTCTTCGCAATAGTGAGCCCAACCTTCGACAAATTCTGTTGCATGTGCGTAAATTCTTGCTGTTGAAGGATTTAGATTTGCACAAGTCAACTGTAAATGATGTCCAGGGTATGCTTCATGTACAGATGTACTGACTAAATCTTCAAAACAGAATTCCATTAGCATATCGTCATTTGACTCAGGAGGTGTCATCATATATATACCTTTTTGATCTGTGTCAAATTTACCAGGTGGTGAATATGCTGCAAATGGAATTATATGTCTCATGAATATTGGAGTTTCTACAACTTCGAGTATTTCATGTTTTGGAAGAGTTGCGAAATCTGACTTTTCTACAAATTCTCTTGCTTCTCTCATGACTTTTTTGCAATCATTTATGACATGCTCAAAACTTTCTGCATGTCCTTTTTTGATTTTTTGTAAAACTTCCATTACAGTTGCAGAAGAATCAATTTGATTAGCAGTCTTTTTCATTTCTGCATTTATTTTTTTGATGTAGTCATAACCTATTTCCAAAATTTCTTTTGAAGAGTAGGGGAGAAGTCTTTTTTTCAAAAGTTCATTATATTTGTCTTCACTCATTGTGAAATTTTTGTCTGCTTTTGGAAGTTCATCGAGAAGCCATTGTTCATGAGCTTTAAAAGCGTTTTTAACATTTATTGCATCTATGTGAAGTTCATTTAATATATCACAGTCATTTGTAACTGTTTTTCCAAAGTCTTCTATAAAATCAATAAAGCCCTTCATTCTTCTGCAGGACTCTATTCCCATTTCTGTCCAAAGCCAAACAGGATTATGTAATAGAGATTTTTCATTTTCAAGAAAAAGAGGAATTTTTTTCATCTTTTTCATTATGCTTAAAAGTCTCTTTTTAATAGGTGTAGAATCTCTAAAAAGTATTGTATAAAGAGCATTTCCGACTGTGTCAACTGATCTTGGATATCTTGCCCACAGTTTTAATTCTTTGTGGCGAAATTCCCCTAATTCGAGCATTGATTTCAAGACTTGTTGATCTATTTTTTCGTCATCTGTCAAAACTTCATTTTCAAATGATTTGACTTCTCTGAGGAAATTGCGATCATGTTCGACTGTTGCTTCTATGTCTTCCATTCCGCCATCAGGCATTATGTCGTCATATTCTTCAAGTCCCATATCACTTCCCCAAAGCGGTGAGATCTTTAGGTCTTCTCTAAAATAACGCTCGGTCATTTTACTGAAATCTGACATGTATTCCCTCCGTTTTAAAATAATCATTATTATAATACAAGAAAAATATAAAAAGCCCTCTTTATTACTTTGTGCTATTTTATTTTTGATTATTTCACTATTAAATTTTAAGTTAAATAATTTGAATGAGTAACTTTTTTATTTGTATTTAGAGGGTTAATGGAATTAATATAGAAATATAGAATTTTTATATTTCAATTTTTATATTTTTAGGAGTTTATATAAATGAGAAAGTCAAACAGATATTCAAATGATATTCACGATGATGAATATAGAGAGTTAAAAAGAAAGATGAGAAAAACTGAGCGTGCTATGGAAGAGTTGGAACAGGAACTCGAAGAGTGCGACGAAGATGATGAAGAGGAGTATGAAAGGTTAGAAAGAAAAATAAGAAAAACTGAGCGTGCCTTGGAAGAATTGGAAAAAGAACTCGAAGAATACGAAGATGATGAAGATGATGAAGACGATGAAGATGATGAAGACGATGAAGATGATGAAGATGATGAAGATGATGAAGATGATGAAGATGATGAAGATGATGAAGATGATGAAGATGATGAAGATGATGAAGATGATGAAGACGATGAAGACGATGAAGATGATGAAGATGATGAAGATGATGAAGACGATGTAGATGATGAAGACGATGAAGACGATGAAGACGATGAAGACGATGAAGATGATGAAGACGATGAAGATGATGAAGACGATGAAGATGATGAAGATGATGAAGATGATGAAGATGATGAAGATGATGATAGATATAGAAGAAGACGTTCAAGCAGAAATAGAAATGTAAATAGAAGAAGAGGAAGAAGATAGTCTTTTTTTTAGTAGTTAGTTGATAAAAAAATGAGTGTATGAAGAAATTTCTTCATACACTCATTTTTATCAAATTTATATTTTAAACTGGCAAATTTCTCCAAGTTTTAAAATTTTCTTGTTTTATGTAATAATGTTGCCTTTTTTCTAATCCTAAATCTTCTCTCATGTCGTTTTCATTCAATCCTTCTGGATTTCCTGTTAATTGTTGTAATAATTATTTCTCCAAAATTTACGCTTTTCTGATTCTGTGTAATAATGTTGCCTTTTTTCTAATCCTAAATCTTCTCTCATGTCATTTTCAGTCAATCCTTCTGGATTTCCTGTTGTTACTGTACCATCAGGATGTTTTATAGGGATTCCATTTTCTACTGGAAGTCCGACACATTGTCTTTCAAGTTTATCTGTTAGATAATCATTTTCACTATTGTCTTCTTTTTGTTTTCCTGGTTGAAGTGTTCCTGTTGCCATGTTGTAAGTATGTACTCCTTCATGGTGAAGAACATTTAGTGGAACTCCATTTTCTGATCCATTAACTGCAGGGTTGTAATGTATTTCTGGATCTATGCCTTCACCTCTTTTACCGTCAGGAGTTATCATTGCATTACTCCAATTTGCACCGCCAGCAAAACCATTTTCTTGATTTTTGAGTTCTTTAATTGTAACAGTATGACCTGATTTATCTATTTCTGACATTAATTTTTTGCCTGAGCGGGTGTGCCTCATTGATTCTAAATCAGATTCTACTCTCATTTGAAATTCTTCATCGCCTTCTACTTTTATTGAAGAACCTAAATTTTCATTTTCTGAAGCCTCATATCTGTTTATTCTATTGCCTTCTTTTGCTTTTATATTTCCTTCAGTATCATCATATATGGTGCTTTTTTCGCTTGTTGTTGTTATATTATCTTTTCCTTTACCGCCAAATACAGTGTTTTTGCCATCTCCTGTATTTATTTTATCATTACCTTTTCCACCATCAACAAAATTATTTCCATTTCCTGTGGTTATGTCATCATTTCCATCTAATCCATATATGACATTTTTCCCATTACCTGCAGTTATTTTGTCATCACCTTTTCCGCCTTCAACATAGTTTTCACCATTACCTACTTTTATGTTGTCTTTTCCATCTCTTCCATATATTCTGTTGTCTCCATTACCTGCAGTTATTTTGTCATCACCTTTTCCGCCATCAATTTTGTTATCACCATTTCCTGCATTTATTTTATCATTTCCATTTTCTCCATAGATGTCATTGTCGCCATTACCTGTTCTTATATTGTCGTTACCATCTCCACCATGTATGACATTTTTTCCATTGCCTGCGGTTATATTGTCATCTCCATTATCACCATTTATGGTGTTAGTACCATCGCCTGCATTTATATTATCATTTCCATCTCCGCCATTTATAGTGCTAATACCATTTCCTGATACAGTTATATTGTCTTCACCATCTCCTCCATTTATGTTGTTAAGACCATTTCCTGATACAGTTATATCATCGTTACCATTTCCGCCATCTATGGTGTTAAACCCATTTCCTGATACATTTATTTTATCATTTCCATCTCCTCCATTTATGGTTTTAACCCCATTTCCTGATACAGTTATATTATCATCACCATTTCCGCCATTTATAGTGTTAGCACCATTTCCTGATACAGTTATATTATCATTTCCATTTCCAGCATCTATATTATTTGTATCTCCGTTTGCTACAATGACATCATTTCCATCTTGTGAATTTATTTTGTTATTTTTTCCTGATACATTTATTTTGTCATTACCATTTCCTGTTGTTATTGTATTTACATCTCCATTGAGATTTATTTTGTTATTTCCATTACCTGTTTTTATTCTATTTAGATGTGATTCTTTTGATGTAATAGCATTATTTCCATTTCCAGCGGTTACAAAATTTCTTCCTTGGCTGAGATTTATATTGTTGTTGCCTTCACCTGCATCTATTACAATATTGTTGGAAATTGCAGATATATCTACACTGTCATTACCATCACCTAAATTAATTTTGAATCCGTTTGCTGCTTCTTCAGGAGTATATTCTCTTATTTCTCCATTTATATTTATGACAATATTTCCATTTTCTTCATTGATACTTGCTTTTATTATATCATTTCCCTCTGATCCATTTATTTGAATCATCTTTTTTTGTGTCTCTTCTGACATAACAAAAGTATCAATATTATCACTTATAAGCTGTGAATCTGTTTGTCCAAATATCATTCCTTGTTGATTTTCATTGAAAGAGTCTTCATAATTAGAAAGTTGTTCTTCAAGAGTTTTTGTATCATCTCTTTTTATTGTATAATCTGTATTATTAACTCCACCGCCAATGATACCCCCAAAAATACCTGTATTACCGCCTAAAATTCCTCCAATACTTGAACTCATTTATTTTATTCCTTTCTTTATTATTTTTTATTAATATTTTGTTCTCTTTTCGAGTCCTAATTCAGCTCTTATTGCATTTTCTGTCAATCCTTCAGGATTGTCTGCACTGGTTGTGCCATCAGGGTGGGTAACTACTATACCATTTTCTATTGGAAGTCCTACACACTGTTGTTCTCTTTTATTTACACTTATGCCATCTTCCCTAATCTGTTCTCCAGGTTGTTTTGTTCCTGTTGCATTGTTATAAGCATGTATTCCTTCATGGAAAACTACATTTAATGGAACGCCATTAGCTGGTCCTCTAAACGAAGGGTTATAACCAATTGTTGTATCAGTTCCAGCTCCTCTTTCTCCATTATCTTTTATGTATGCGGCAAATCCTGTTCCTTTTGCTTCGGCATATCCATTTTTATCATCTATCTGGTTTATATTTACTTTATGCCCTGAATTATCGATTTCTGAAAGAAATTTTTGACCTGTTTTGAGCATTTTTAATGCTTCAATATCTGATTCAACTCTCATTTTGAAATCATCTGTGCCATCTGCTGATACTGATTTTCCTAAGTTGGCGACAGAATTTTTATCATGTGTATTGACTTCCATCTTTTTTGAGGCGTTTATTGTTCCTTCATCGTCATCAAAAATTTTTCCAGATGATTTTTGAGCATTTATTGTGTCTATTCCCAATCCACCAAATATTGTATTTTTTCCACTTCCTGTTGTTATATTGTCGTTGTCTTTTCCACCGTCAATATAATTATCGCCATTGCCAACTTTTATATTATCATTTCCATCTAAGCCATATATGACATTACTGCCATCTCCTGCAGTTATATTGTCATCATCTTTTCCGCCTTGAATGTAATTATTGCCTTCAAAAACTGTAATATTATTATTACCATTGCCACCATAAATGGAATTATTTGAACCTTTGACTTTTATTACATCATCTCCATCATCTCCATGTATAGTAACATTTCCAAAATCAGATGTTATATCGTCATTTCCTTCTCCTGCATGGATTTCATCTCTTCCTGCATGAGAGTTTATTATGTCATCACCTTCTCCTGAGTTGACATAATTGCTATAGCCTTGGGTTGTTATATTGTCATTTCCTGCACCAGAATATATTTTACTATTTTTTCCATTTACAGTGATAGAATCATTTCCAGAACCTGTTGTTATTGTATTTTTATCTGCTTTGACATCAATTGAATTATCGCCATTACCTGTAGTTATTATGTTTTCTTGGGCATTTTTTGCTTTTATACTGTTTTTACCATCTCCAGTTTTTAGCATGTTATTGCCTTTACCGAGATTTATTTTATTGTCTCCCTCTCCTGAATCAATTAAGAAATTTCCAAGAACTGCTGAAATATCTATGTTGTCATTTCCAGCCCCAGAATTGATTTTAAAGCCCTTTTGTGCTTCTTCAGCACTATATTCTTGTTTTTGACCATTTACATCTATTATTATTTTGCCTTTGCTCATACTTGCTTTTATTTTGTCATTTCCATCTGTCCCATTTATTTCTATCATTTCTTCTTGGGCTTCATCTGAAAAGACAGAATTATCTTGTACAGGTTTATTTGTATTTTCGTTATTTTTTTCTGTAGTTTTTGGGTCTGTTTGATTTAAATTTGATATTTTATTATTTTGTGATGTTGGTATTAATAAAGATAATGCTGAAAGTATGTTATTCATAAAAATATTATGGGTCTGTGAAATCAGATAAAACAAACTATTTATAGTTTTTTCACAGCCCCTTTTCCTCCAATTTGTAAATAATTAATATCTTGTTCTTGCGTCAAGTCCGAGTTCTGCTCTTATTGCGTTTTCTGTCAACTGTTCAGGATTTCCAGTTGTTACTGTTCCGTCTGGGTGTTCGACTTCAATTCCACCTTCAGTTGAAAGACCTACTGCCTGATTTTCTCTTCTATTGACCATTGAACCATCTTCTCTTCTCATTTCTCCAGGCTGTTTTGTACCTGTAGCATTGTCATAAGCATGAGCCATTTCATGGAAGAGAATACTCAATGGTTTTCCCAATCTTTCCGTATTAAATGAAGGATTATAGCTAATTGTTGTATCTGTTCCAGCTCCTCTTGTACCATCAGAATTTACATAAGCTCTGCTGTTATCATGTGCTGTTGCATATCCATTTTGATCGGTTGTAGCTTGAATATCTACTTTATAACCTGAATTGTCAAGTTCTGATAACATCTTTTGTCCTGTCTGTAGATGTCTATATGATTCCAAATCTGATTCTACTCTCATTTTGAAATCATCATCACCATTTACACTTATAGAAGAACCCAAATTTGAATTTTCGTTGTAGGCATATCTATTTACTTGGCTTCCTGCACCTGCATTTACAAAGCCTCTGTTGTCATCCCAGATATTGCTTGTTTGGCTACTTGTGTTTATATAATCTCTGCCTTTTCCACCAAATATGATATTTTTACCATCTCCAGCATTTATTCTGTCATTACCTTTTCCGCCGTCAATGTAATTATCACCACTTCCAACATTTATGTTGTCTCTGCCGTCTAATCCATATATAATATTGTTGCCATTACCAGCAACTATGTTGTCATTACCTTTTCCGCCTTCAATGTAATTTTTGCCGTTGCCTGCAACTATAATGTCATTTCCATCTCTTCCATAGATATTATTATTTCCATTGCCTGCAACTATTGTGTCATTACCCTTTCCACCATCAATGGTATTATTTCCATTACCTGTAACTATTGTGTCTTTTCCATTTCCACCATTAATAGTATTATTTCCATCTCCAGCTATTATAGTATCATTACCCTTGCCACCGTCAATGGTGTGATTTCCTTTTCCTGCAAGTATTGTATCATTACCTTTTCCGCCATCAATAGTGCTTGTTCCATCGTTTGCTATTATAGTGTCGTTTCCTGCTCCTGAATTTACTTTACTGCTATTACCTGAAACTGATATAGTATCTCTACCTCTTCCTGTATTGATAGTGTTTATATCTCCAGTTACATCAATATTGTTATTTCCGTTACCTGTTGTTATACTGTTTCTGTGAGCATTTTCTGCTGTTATATTATTGTTTCCATTGCCAACATTTACAACATTTCTGCCTTGAGCGAGTTGTAAATTGTTATTGCCATCACCTGCATCAATTACAAAATTGCCCATTATGGCTGATAAATCTATGTTGTCATTTCCTTTTCCTGTATCAATTTTGAAACCATTTGCAGCTTCTTCTGGAGTATATTCTTGTTCTTTTCCATTTATGTTGAATATAATATTTCCTGTTTCCTCATTGATACTTGCTTTTATGTTGTCATTTCCCTTTGTACCAGAAATGTTTATCATTTCTTCTTGGGCTTCTTCAGACAACATATAATTATCTGTTTCTTCTCCTATTGATTGGTTTAAAGTCTGTGGGTCTATTGAACTTGTTCCGCCCAAAAGAGACATAGAACTTGCCATTTTTTGCATTTCAATAGAGGCAAGTTTCTGCTCATTATTCATTTTTTGTTCTTCAGTATTATTTGTTGTTGGTGGTGTATATGTACCAAATGATGACATTAAAGACGATATATCCATAATAAAACCTCTTTTCATTAAAAATATATAATATTTTTAATATACTTCTCTTTTGTCAAAACCTAATTCTTCTCTTATTGCATTTTCAGTCAATCCTTTAGGATTTGAAGCACTTACTGTTCCGTCTGGGTGAGTAACAGGAATACCATCTTTTATTTCAAGACCGACAGCCTGTTGTTCTAGCTTGTTTACATTGCTATTATTTTCTCTTGTTTGTTCTCCAGGTTGCATTGTTCCTGTTGCATCGTTGTAGGCATGTACACTTTCATGATATAATACACCAACTGGAGCGTAATCTTCTGTTCCTTTGAACGCAGGATTATAGCTAATAGTTACATCTGACCCTTCTCCTCTTTCTCCTTTAGGAGTTACATAAGCTTTATAAGGTTCTTTTGCTGCTGCATATCCATTTTGTTCATCAAATTTTTCAATAGTAGTTTCATGACCTGATTTGTCAAGTTCTGACAAGAGTTTTTCACCAGACTCAAGATGTCTATAAGTCTCTATATCTGATTCAACTCTCATTTGAAAATCTTCATCACCATTTACTTTTATTGATTTTCCTAAATCAGCATTTTCATTTGCTTCATAAGTTTTTACTTTCATTTTTTCAGAAGCATTTATTTTGCCATCTTTGTCGTCAAGGATTGTACCAGATGAAGATTTAGTTGCATCTATTGTATCTTTTCCTTTTCCACCTGCTACTATATTGCGACCAGTTCCAACAGTTATATTGTCATCATCTTTTCCGCCATCGACATAATTTTTGCCATTGCCTACTTTTATGGTGTCTTTTCCATCTAAGCCATATACTACATTATTTCCATTACCTGCTGTTATTTTATCGTCGCCTTTTCCGCCTTCAATATAATTGCTTCCATTACCTGCAACTATTGTATCATTTCCATTTTCGCCATATATATCATCTTTTTTTCCAGAAGATATTATTACATCATCCCCAGCTCCGCCATGAAGACGATTTCTGTCTCCCATTCCAGTTATAGTATCTTTTCCTGCTCCTGCATCGACATAACTATCATTACCTGTAACAGAAATTGAATCTGTTCCACTTCCTGTTTTTATAGTGTTTATATCACCTGTTACATCTATTGTATTGTTTCCATTGCCTGTTGTTATACTATTTCTGTGAGCCCCATTTGAATTTATTATATTATTCCCATCACCTGCAGTAACAACATTTCTTCCCTGTCCAAGAGTTATATTGTTATCACCTTCACCTGCATCCATTAAGACACTTGTATATATTGCAGATAAGTCAACAGAATCATTGCCATCACCTAATTCAACTCTAAAACCATTTGCAGCTTCTTCAGCTGTATATGTTCTTTCTTGTCCATTTATGTTTATGGTTATAGAGCCATCTTCTTTATTGAAAGTTGAAGTTATTTTGTCATTGCCACCAGTGCCTGAAATCAGATTCATTTGTTTTTTTGCTTCTTCAGACATCATACAGGTGTCTGTAACATTACCTAAATCTTGAAGGTCTGTCTGCTTTTTTTGCATATTATCCATCATTATTTTCATTGTTTCTTGATTTTGAAGTTGTGCTTCAAGATTAGGTTTTGCATTTATTTGATTAATTGAGCTTGCCAAAATACTTCCCATATTCATAAAAAAATTTCCTCCATAAACAATTAATATCTTGTTCTCTGTTGAAGTCCTAATTCAGACCTTATTCCATTTTCAGTCAACTGTTCAGGATTTCCAGTTGTTACTGTTCCGTCAGGGTGTTCAACTTCGATTCCGTCTTTTACTTCAAGACCAACACACTGTTGTTCACATCTGTTGACTGTTGTTCCGTCGTCTCTAAGCTGTTCGCCTTGTTGCAATGTGCCTGTTGCATAATTGTATGTGTGAACTCCTTCATGGAATAGAACATTTAAAGGAACTCCATTTGCTGGACCTCTAAATGAAGGATTATATTTTATTGTTCCATCTTCTCCAGAACCTCTGCCATTTTCTGTTGCATAGACATTAGGTGTATCTCTTCTTGAGGCAAATCCATTTTGGATTTCTGTTTCAATAATATTGACATTATGTCCTGAATTATCGAGTTCAGAAAGCAATTTTTGTCCACTTTGTGTCGCTCTGAAAGCCTCTAAATCAGATTCTACTCTCATTTTGAAATCGTCAGTCCCATCTACACTTACTGAACTTCCTAAACTTGCTGTGGCAGAACTGTCATATCTATTTACTTCCATATTTGAAGAAGCATTTATTGCTCCTTCTTGATCGTCAAACACTTTACCATGAGATTTTTGGGCATTTATCGTGTCATATCCAAGACCACCAAATATGATATTTGAGCCTTTTCCAACACTTATATTGTCGTTGTCTTTTCCACCGTCAATATAATTTTTGCCATTTCCTGCTTTGATTGTATCATTGCCGTCTAAGCCATATATTATGTTATCGCCTCTGCCTGCGTTTATATTGTCGTTACCTGCTCCGCCTTCGATATAGTTATTTCCACTTCCAACATTTATTGTGTCATTTCCTGTTGAACCATAGATATAATTATTTCCCCAACCTGCTTTTATGCTGTCATCTCCTGCATTTCCATAGATATAGTTGTTTCCATTGCCAACAGTGATTTTATCAGCACCATTTCCACCATATATATTGTTATCTCCATAGGCTGTTATTGTGTCATTTCCTTCTTCACCGAGAATTGATGTGTGTTCAAGAGAATAAGAAGTTATATTGTCATCTCCTTCACCACCATATAAGAAGGAATTGCCTTTAATGGAAGTTATATTATCATTTCCACTTCCACCGTGAATTTTGTCATCATTGCCCCAAGAATATATTGTATCACTACCTGCTCCTGCATCAACAGTATTACCACTGCCTTTAGTTGTTATCGTATCATTACCTGCACCTGAATTTATTGTGCTGATTTTGCCATTTACTGTTATGGAATCTGCACCAGAACCAGTTGTGATATTGTTTTTATCGGCCTTTACATTTATGTTGTTATTTCCATTGCCTGTTGTTATTATGTTTTCTTGAGCATTTTTTGATTTTATTGTATTGTTTCCATCTCCAGTCATAAGCATATTATTTCCTTGACCGAGATTTATGTTGTTATCTCCTTCACCAGAATCAATAAGGAAATTGCTCAAAACTGCGGAGAGATCGATATTGTCGTCTCCGTCTCCAGAGTCAATTTTGAATCCATGAGCAGCTTCTTCTGCGGTATATTCTTTAGCTTCTCCATTTACATTTATAATAATATTTCCATTTTCTTTATTGACACTTGCTTTTATTTTATCATTTCCTTCAGTTCCTGCTATTTGAATCATTTCTTCTTGTGCTTCTTCAGAAAATACAGAATGATCTTCTGTTCTTGTAGAAGATGATTCCGTCGTAGAACTACTACTTTCAGAACTGGCTGAAGTATCTTTTGTTTCTGTTGTATTATTTGAAGATGTTGTTTGAGAAGTTTTGTTTGTTTTTTCTTGTGATGAAACATTATTATTTTGTATTGTATTTGTTGAAGAACTTATACTGCTGAGGCTCATATTTTGTTTCCTTTCTTCTGTTTTTTTTTTATAAATTAACGCCTTGTGCTAGTTGATTAATATTTTACAATATACCAAAATAGCCACTATTTAGAAGCGATGTCATTGCGAGGGAGCTGTGCGACCGTGGCAATCTCAACCGCTTTATTTTAATTTAGTAATTTATTAAACAGATCGGCTACATCATTCTACGATATAGGCGATCGACTTAATTTTTAAGTAAATAATAATTTATAGGCTTAGATTGCCACGGCTAAAGCCTCGCAATGACAATGTGGTAGTATACAGGCATATATTGGATAGTTTATAGCAACTTTTTATTTTCTTATTTTTAAAAATTAACTAGCACAACGAGTTAAATTAATAGATTTCTCTTTTATCAAGACCTAAGTCTTTTCTTATTGAGTTTTCTGTCAATCCGTCAGGATTTCCTGTTGTTACTGTGCCGTCTGGATGTTTAACAGAAGTTCCATTTTCTACACTTAGTCCGACATCTTGTCTTTCGAGTTTTTTGGCTTCGTAACCATCTTCTTGTATTTGTGTCCCTTGTTGCATTGTACCTGTTGCTGCATTATATGCATGAACTCCTTCATGGAATAGAACATTTATTGGGCGTCCATTTGCTGGGCCATTATAGGAAGGATTATAAGATATTTCAGAATCTGCTCCTTCTCCTCTTTTTCCGTCAGGAGTTACAAATTGCTTATCGTAATCTTCTGATTTTGCTGGTTGTTGATAGCCATTATTTATATCTATTTTATGTATTGTAACAGTATGATTTGAGTTGTCGAGTTCAGACAATAATTTTTGACCGCTTTGTGTTGCTTTTAAAGCCTCTTTATCTGATTCAACTCTCATTTTAAAATCATCATCGCCATCTATTTTTACAGAATGCCCTAAATTTGCATTTGCTGTACTGTCGTATCTCTTTACTTCCATATTTTCAGAAGCATTTATTGTACCACCATTTTTGTCATCAAATACTTTTCCAGATGATTTTTGAGCATCTATTGTATCATCTCCGAGACCGCCAACGACAATATTTTTACCTGTTCCAACAGTTATATTGTCATTCCCTTTTCCGCCATCTATATAGTTATCACCATTGCCAACTTTTATTTTATCATTGCCATCTAATCCATATATGACATTATTTCCATTTCCTGCTTTTATATTATCGTCGCCTTTTCCACCTTCAATATATGTATCGCCATTACCTGCGTTTATAAAATCATTGCCATCTCCGCCATATATTTTATCTTTTTTTCCATGGGAGGTTATGACATCATTTCCAGCACCTGCATTTATGTCATTTTCTTCACTTTTGGCATTGATTATATCCATACCATCTCCTGAAGAAACTTTGCTATTTTGACCTGCAACAATAATCGAATCATTTCCACTTCCAGTGTTAACTGTATTTGTATTGCCTGTTACATTAATTTTATTGTTTCCATTTCCTGTTGTTATGCTGTTTCTGGCTGCATTATTTGATGTTATTGTATTATTGCCATCACCTGTTGTGACAAGATTTCTTGATTGTCCAAGAGTTATATTGTTATCACCTTCACCTGCATTTATTAATGTACTTGTGTAAATTGCAGATAAGTCAACAGAATCATTTCCGTCACCTAATTCTACTTTGAATCCATTTAGAGCTTGTTCTGCTGTATATGTTGTTTCTTTGCCATTTATATTTATTGTTATAGAGCCATCTTCTTGATTGACCTTTGATGTTATTGTGTCACTGCCAGCTGTTCCTGAAATGAGATTCATTTCTTTTTGAGCTTCGGGAGACATTATATATTGGTCTATAACTTCACCTGTTTTTTGTGGATCTACATCTCCATTTACTCTTGCTTGTTCAAATATGTTCTCAACCTCAAGGCTGTTTAATTTTAATTCAAGCGGAGTGTTTACAGGTTGAGTTTGTGTATTTCCTAATCCGCTAAGTCCACCAATTCCACCAAGAATATTAGCCATTTTTTTTGCTCCTTTTTTAAAAAATTAAAATCTTTTATTTATAAATAATATTATAAAAATTTTAAAAATCAGGCATAACAAAAATTAACACACCTGCTTTATTATTTTAATGACCAAGGTAAGAATTTCTTCTTGGAAGTCCCAATTCTTCTCTTATTGAGTTTTCAGAAAGTCCTTCAGGATTTCCTGCTGTTACTGTTCCGTCAGGGTGTTCAACTTTTGTTCCGCTTATTATATCGAGACCGACTGCTTGGAATTCTGCAAGGCTTACTATTCCTCTCATTCCTGTCTCAGGATCGGTGTCAAACATCTGTTCTGTCTGCATTGTGCCTGTTACATTGTTATAAGCATGAACGCCTTCGTGGAAGAATGTATTTATAGGAAGACCATTTGCTGGACCCAAGAATGAAGGATTTATAAATACTCTTGCATTTGTTCCTTCGCCTCTTTGACCATCAGGAGTTACCTTACCTTTTATTCCATCTCCTGGCATCATTGGACCTGCAAAGCCATTTAGTTCATTTGTCTGCTCAACAAGAACTTGTTTACCTGATTTGTCTATTTCACTTAGAAGTTTTTGACCACTTTTTGTGGCTCTGAATGTTTCTAAATCGGATTTCATTCTTGCTTGGAATAATTCTGTTCCTGATACTTTAAATGATGTCCCTAAGAATGATGTTTCGGAACTGTTGTATAATTTTACATTGTTCCCTTCTCCGCCAGTGATGTTTGAACCATCACTGTCATCTATTATTGTTCCACCTGTTCCTGAAACGGTTATCTTGTCTTCACCAAGACCACCTATTAATATGTTTTTGCCTGTTCCTGCTGTTATTGTATCGTTTCCAGCACCACCGTCAATATAGTTATTTCCGTTGCCTGCTATTATTTCATTGCCACCATCGAGACCGTAAATTGTATTATTTCCGTCTCCTGCTTTTATTTTATCGCTTTCAAGTCCACCGCTTATGTAGTTATTTCCGTTTCCAACAGTGATATTATTTGCTTCTTTACCGCCTATTATTGTATTATTTCCATTTCCTGCAGTAACATTTATGTTTCCGCTGTAGCTTTCAATATTGTTATCACCATTTCCAACAGTGATGTTAGCTGTTCCTGTTGTTGTTATATAGTTTGATCTGTCAGAATCGAGATTAATAGTTGTTGTTTTGCCGTCTGCAAATTTGGCAACTATGTCATTTAGTGAACCTTGTGAAGCTGTTATTGTATTTGTTCCGCCATTTGTAACAACTTTATTTGCAGATTGTCCTAAAGAAATGTTGTTATCTCCTGCACCTGTTTCTATTGATGTTCTTTTTGCACTGTTTCCTGTTATTGTATTATTCCCATTTCCAACAGTTAGAATGTTTCGACCACTTCCAAGGGATACTGTGTTATTTCCCTCTCCTGAATTTATTATAAAGTTGGCGTCAGAAGCAGATACATCTATTTTATCGTCTCCGTTACCTGAATTTATAATAAAACCATTTGCTACTTCTTCTTTTGAATATGTTTTTGTTTGACCATTTACATCTATAGTTAAACTTCCATCTTTATTTGGAGTAGCTTTAATGTTGTCATTTCCTTCTGTTCCATTTATCTGTGTCATGAATGACTGTGAAAGAGATGAAAGCATAATGCCATCCATTTCTGCCTGAACAACACTTTCTTGTGAATCTGAAAGAGGAGCAGATAGGTTAGGGCAGAAGCCACCATCTTTGTATTTAAGTTCACTTGCTTTTGATTGTTCAACTGAATCAAGTTTTTCAGCGAGACTATTGCCTGAAGCATATTGTAATGGGTTTGGAGGAGCCATTTGTTGACTTGTCATAAAATTGTTCATTGATGATATATTCATATTAACTCTCCAATAATGAAACTATTTTGGCATTGCTTAATTACTTAATTAATTATAATTATTTTATTATATATTATAACGATTTAATTTAAAAAAGTTTTTAAAAAAATATAAAAAAAATGTAAACAAAATTCACATTTTTGGCAAAAATATTTACATTTTGTTAAAATTAATTTTTCTAATTATATGCCTCTCTATTTTCTATCCCTATTTCTGTTCTAAAATCATTTTCAGAAATTCCTTTGGGATTTGAAGCACTTACTGTGCCATCTGGATGTTCAACAGGAGGAAAATCCTTTAATTCTAAACCAACGGCTTGATGTTCTCCTGCTTTTAATTCGAGTCCGTTTTCATTGATGTTACCATTTGCCATAGTACCTGTTGTGATATTATAAGCATGTGTTAATTCATGAAAAAGTACATTTACAGGTCTTCCATTTGCAGGACCATTGAAAGCTGGATTAAATTCAATCCAAGCATTTGCTCCTTCGCCTCTTGTTCCGTTTGGTTTCACATATTGTTTTCCATTGTCATTTGGATTGTATATATTTGCAAATCCATTTTGTTTATATGTCTCTTCTATTGTTGTTGTTTTTCCAGATTGATCGAGTTCAAATAATAATTTTCTACCTGTTTGAGTTCCTTTGAATACTTCCAAATCAGATTGAATTCTTTGGTTAAATTGTTTACTTCCATAAGATACTACAGAGTGCCCTAAAGAATCTGTTGCTGTACTGTCATATAATTTTATATTATTTCCCTCTGAATTTATATTTTCTCCGTTACTGTCGTCTATTATTGTACCATCTATACCTGTTACAGTTATTGTATCATTTCCAAGACCACCTGCAATTATATTTTTACCGTCTCCTGCGATAAGTGTATCATCATCTTTCCCACCATTTATATAATTATCACCATGTCCTGAAACTATTGTATCATTTCCGTTTAGACCGTAAATTACATTATCACCATTTCCTGCTAGAATGTTGTCATTACCAGCTCCACCTTCAATGTAGTTATTACCATTCCCAACTTTTATGTTATTTGCATTTCCACTTCCAATTATAATATTATTTCCATTACCTGCTGTTATATGGGCATTTCCTTTTGTATTTTGTATATTGTTATTGCCATCTCCAACATTGATATTGCTTGAACCTGTTGTTGTGATAAAATTATCGGTATCTGTATCGAGTTTTATTGTTGAAGGTATATCTGTGTAATTTTTATCCATTATGTTACTTACAGAATCTTGACCTGCTGTTATCGTATTACTACCGCCATTTGTTGTTATTTTATTTGACGAACCATCACCTAATGAAATATTATTGTTTCCCGATCCTGTATATATTGATGTTCCTTTAGAAGGCATTTCACTTCCTGTAATAACATTATTTCCATTACCTGCTAAAGTTATATTTCTTCCATTTCCCAATAATATGTTATTATTTCCGTCTCCTAAATTTATTATAAAATTGGCATGAGAAGAGGACATATCAATTATATCATTTCCATCATCTGAATTTATGATGAAACCATCTGCAACTTCTTCTTTAGAATATGTCTGTTCTTCTCCATTTACATTGATTGTAAGACTTCCATCTTCATTTTGTGTCGCTTTTATAATATCATTATTGTTTGTTCCATTTATTATATTCATAGAGGATATAGCAATATTTGAGAACATTAATTGTTCCATATCATCTTGAAGACATATCCGTTGTGCAGAATTTAATGGATAACTTAGATTTCCGTCTTGAGTTTGCATTTGTATTGCTTTTTTTTGTTCTATTGAGTCGAGTTTATCTGAAAGATATTTTCCTTCTGCTTCTGCCAACATATCTGCAAATGATTGTTGTTTAATCATTTCTTTTTGTTGTTTTATAAATTTGTTTTGAAGATTGATTATTGATGAAGAAGCTCCAGATAATGACATGTTTAAAATTCCTTAATTTTTTTTTGTTTTATAGCAACTTTAAATTTCCAGTATTTTTTCCATTTCTGCTTTTATATTTTCTAAATTTACAGTTGATGGAAAAACATAAGATAAAAGACGAATTTCTTTTTTAGGTTGATTTTCAATGTAAATAGAATTGGCTAAACGAATATAAAAAGTGTAATAGCCGTCTTTGCTTTCTTTTTCTAAATTTTCCATTATTTCTTTTCTTGTTTCCTCTAAGTTTTCCATTTGTTCGGCATTATTTTGTTGATTATTCTCATACATCTTAAATCTTTCTTGATCATACTGTTCCATTGTGGGAGATAAGATATATTCATTTTTTGTGTCAGTAATTTTTCTGATTTCTATTCCGATTATATTCTCCCTATTTATTTTGAACTCTATATTTTCTTCTTTTTTTGTCTTTTTTGATTTAGGATCAAGGTAAATTACCTTAAAACCTTCTTTGTTTATTTCCCAAAAACCAAGATTAAGACTTGGATTAAAATGGGAGGGAATGTAAAAACATATCCAAGCAAGAAAAGCAAATACAAAAGGCAAAGAGATAGTTAATGTGGAGGGACCATTTTTGAATATTGATTGAAAAAGATAGATAAAACTTACCATAGAACATAGTCCAAAGACAAACAATAAAGGAAGAAAAATATTGTTGGTATCAATGGGTTTATTTTTATAATCAAATTTTGGAGAAAAATGACTATCAGTAAATCTTATCAAATTGTATTTACTATTTTTGCTCATTGAAAAAGTATCAATTTTTATTAAATCAATAATTCCTTCTTCTTCAGCAATTTTTTTCATTTCTTTTTCGTGACATTTTACGCAGATACCTAAGATTGTTGAAATTTCACCACCACATTTTTCACACTTCATAAAATTTTTTTCCTTTTTTCAAAAATTATTATAATATTTATACCATAATAATCACTAAAAAACAAGAACATTACAAGTGAAAAATTGCAGGTAAAAAAAATAGTGTGTTGAAAGAAAATAGTTTATATATTAAATATTTGGGGATTATGTTCATGAAGATTATTTATAATGATGGCAAAGTTGGAGAATGTCCAGTAGAAGAAGAACAACATGTTCTCAGACACAGTGCTGCTCATATTATGGCACAAGCTATTCAACGCCTTTATCCTGAAGCAGATTTTGCTTATGGACCAGCAACAGAAAGAGGCTTTTATTATGATGTAGATCTCGGAACTCGTAAATTATCAGATGAAGATCTCAAAGCTATTGAAGATGAAATGAGAAAAATCGTAAAGGAAAATATTCCTTTCAAATCTTTCATTCTTCCAAGAGATGAAGCTGTTAAGTTGATGAAAGAGCGACATGCAAAATATAAAGAAGAACATATCGGAGATCTTCCTGACGATGCTGTTATAAGTTTTTATCAACAGGGCGATTATATAGATATGTGCATTGGTCCACATATCACTTATACAAAGGCTTTAAAGGCTTTTAAGATAACACAGCAGGGTGGGGCATATTGGAAAAATGACGCCAAAAATAAAATGCTCACTCGTATAAATGGAGTCGCTTTTGCTACACAAGATGAACTAAAGGAATATGAAAGACAAGTCGAAGAGGCTTATGCTCGTGATCACCGCAGAATAGGTAAAGAAATGCGTCTATTTATGACAGATGATCTCGTTGGCAAAGGACTTCCTATGTTCCTTCCTAAAGGCTATATTGTTTGGCAAGAATTGGAAGAGTACATAAAAGAAAAAGAACGCAAACTTGGCTATGAACATGTTATGACACCTTGTGTCGGTACAGTTGCACTTTATCAGACAAGCGGACATTGGGAGCATTACAAAGAAAATATGTTCCCTGCAATGGAAGTTGAGGGCGAAAGTTTCGTTTTGAGACCGATGAACTGCCCACACCACATGATGATTTATGCAAATAAACCTCATTCATATCGTGAGCTTCCTATCCGTATCGGTGAAATTGCACATGATTTTCGTTTTGAACCAAGTGGTACTTTAAAGGGAATTGAAAGAGGTCGCCATTTCTGTCAAAATGACGCTCACCTTTTTGTAACTCCTGATCAGATTAAAGAGGAAATAAAGCGTGTTGTCGATCTTATTTTCGATGCTTATAATGATTTTGGAATTACAGATTATCGCTGTGTTTTGTCTCTCAGAGACCCTGAAGACAAGGTAAAATATCACCATGATGATGTTATGTGGGACAAAGCAGAAACAGCACTTCGTGAGGCATTAAATGATCTCAATATCGAATATACAGAAGAGATAGGTGAGGCTGCATTCTATGGTCCAAAACTCGATGTAAATGTAAAGCCAGCAGTAGGTGCTGAATATACACTTTCAACATGTCAGCTCGATTTTTGTCTCCCTGCAAAATTTGATTTAAAATATGTTGACACAGACGGAACAGAAAAGACACCTGTTGTTTTACACAGAGCTATTTTGGGATCACTTGATAGATTTATGGCATATATAATTGAAGAGACAAAGGGGAAATTCCCAACTTGGCTTGCTCCTGTTCAGGTAAAAATTCTTCCTGTAAGTGCAAAAACAAAAGAATATGCTACAAAAGTATATGAGGCTATAAATGCAAAAGGAATCCGTGTACAGCTCGATGATCGTGATGAAAAACTCGGATATAAGATTCGTGAAGCACAGCAGATCGATCGTCCACCGTATATGTTAATTCTTGGATTAAAAGAGGCAGAAGACGGAACTGTAAGTGTTCGTACTCGTGGAACAACTGAAAATGTTGTTATGGCACTTGATGAATTTATTAAGATGATTCAAGAAGAAATCAGGACAAAGAAACACTAAATTTTAAAAAAACAAAAAAAATATGGGTTTTGTAGAAAAGCCCATATTTTTTTTTGCTAAATGGTAATTGTGAAATTCACTGTCAGCAAATTATAGCCTACCAAAGAAAAACATTCCCATTATTATAAGACCAAGAACTATTCTGTAATACATAAACACTGCAAAACTGTCTTTTTTGATGAAGTTTAGCAAGAATTTTATGACAAAATATCCAGTTATTGCAGATGTTATTATGCCAATCAAAAATATCATTGGTGTTGTTGTCATAAGTTCAGGATGTGTGAAAAGTTTTAAACCTGAATATACTGCAGCTCCGCCTATAATTGGAATTGAAATCAAAAATGAGAAATTGGCGGCTTCCTCTTTTTTCATACCTAAAAACATTCCTGCTGTCATTGTTATTCCAGACCTTGACATACCTGGTACTAATGCACAGGCTTGAGCCATTCCTATTATAAGAGCCTGCATGAAAGTTACATTTTGAGAAGTAGGGCGTTCTTGAATTGTAAGTCTTTTGGAATATGATTCAGCAATGCAAAGAACCATTCCAAATACAATTAAACATATTGATGTAACCATTGGACCTGAAGCATATTTTTCTATTATGTCATCTAAAAATACACCTACTAATCCACCTGGAATGACTGTCATTAATATGAGCCAAGGCAATCTTTTTTCAGGACTATCAAAAATGACTTTAGGTGTTTTTAAGTCTTTGAATGTAGCAACCCAATCTTTAAATATTTTTACAATAGTTTCTCTGTAATAAATTAAAAGTGCAATGAATGTTCCAACATGAAGGGCAACATCAAATGCTTTGCCCATGTAGTCCCATTTTGCTATCTGTGGAATTAAAATTAAATGTCCAGAAGAACTTACAGGAAGAAATTCTGTAAGTCCTTGTACTATTCCCAAAATTATTGATTGTATGTATTCCATTTTTTTTCTCCGTTTATTCCGTCTTCTTTTCTTAGAAGGTATATTTTAAAAACAATCACTTGCTTTTAAAATATGCCTCTATGCCATCTGCTATGCACTCAGCTATCTTCTTTTGTCCCCAAGAATTGTCAAGATATTTTACATCTTCACTGCTTGTTATAAATCCTGTCTCAATCAAAACAGCAGGCATTGATGAATTTTTCAAAAGATAAAAATCGTTTTTCGTTAGCTTTCTGTCTATCGTATAAAGACGACTTGCCAAAAGACTATGTATTTTTGAGCCAAGCACTTTATCTGTAGTCTTTGACCAGTGTGTAGAAACTCCTCTTGCAGAACCACTTGCTGCTGCATTTAAATGAATAGATACCAAAACATCTGCCTTCATATTTTTGGCAAAATTTACTCTTGCCCCTAACTCTTCTTTATCAGTTGAACCATAATAACTTACATCTCTGTCAGTTGTTCTTGTCATAACGACATTCCAACCTCTTTGGGTCAGTATTTCAGATGTTTTTAGAGCTATTTTTAGTGTGAGGTCTTTTTCTTTAAGTCCCTTAGCATTATTCAATGCTCCAGGGTCGTAACCTCCATGACCTGGGTCTATACAGATGACTTTATTTTTTGTTGGATAAGATGTAGCTCCAAATGTATCAAGATCATTTTCAGATACTGTTGATTTCTGATCTGTAACAATGACATATATTTTATTTGGCGAAGCAGAAACAGCACAGTAGTAATTTTCTTGTAAATCTACAACAACTCTTGTAACAGGTTGTGGTGTCAATGTGAATTGTCCTGCTTTTACTTGTTCAACAAGTTTTGAATTGGGTACAAAATCAATTTTTTTGCCGATATATTTTGATTTGTGTATGTCTATTACAATTCTGTTGTCTGGTGAAGGGTATCTGTGAGTTTCATAAGTTACACTCCCACTTACATTTATTGTAACTTCGTATTTGTTATTTCCACCAGAGGCTATGACAGAATTTACATTTTGAACACTAAAATTCATTCCAGTGTCATTTGTTGTTTTTTCTTGCCAAGAAAGTATATATTCATTCTTGTTTTTTGAAGATTTTTTTTGTATTTCTGTATTATCTCCGAATGGTATAACAACTCTGACTTTTCCAGGATCGCTTTGATTCAAGGCATATTTTATAGTTCCAACTTTAGGTACATTTATTTCTTTTTTTGCCAATGCTCTTCTAAATTCAGAAAGTGAGACATTGTTTAAATCAACTACATATCTATTTGGATTTCTCAATACAGATGTTGTAGCAGTAAATGAAGATGTTGACTGCAATTTTAAGATAGTTTTTTGTTTCACTTTTTCATGTACAATACCTTTAAAAAGACCATCTGCATATATTGTATTGTCTTTTCTGTTTAGAAAACATGGTATAATTTTTGGAACATGTTTTAAATGTATAAAATAATGACCTGTTGTGAAAAATGGAGGAGGAGATAGCCTTGTTTCTTCTTTTCCAATTTTTAGGATATTGTCATTTATTTCTCTTGAACCTTCAGATGTATCTACTGTTATTTTTTTCTTCTTTTGGTCAATTTTATATGAACAACCAAGTGATTTAAATAACTGCTCAGTTTCTTTATCTCTTAGAGAAATATATTTGTCATCATATCTTTTTTGTACATAGACAGGAAGATTTATATTCCCTTCGGGAGTTACTGCTTGCATAACTTTTTTTTCTATTTTGAAAAGAGAATATAATTTTTCTTTTGTTATTGTTTCAGATGATTGCGAATAGCCTATTTCAAAAAGAATTATAAATATTGTAATTATTGATGTTAAAAAAAGTATTTTTTTCATTGTTTTTTATATTTATTTTTATTAAAATTAATATTATATTATACTACATTTTTATTTATATTGTCTATCTTTTTTTTAAAATATATGTTAAAATATAAAAAAATATTTTGGAGCAGAATATATCTTGAATATACTTATATTAAATGACAATCCTCCGCCATTGGGTGGGGCAGAATATCACATTGAACTTTTGAAATCACTTTATGAAAAAAAAGGACATAAAGTTACTTTATTTTTTTTCAATGATTATGTAAAAGGTAAAAGCAAAAAAAATGCTTGTATTGAGTTAAACAAATTACTTTCTTCTCAAAAATTTGATTTGGCTCATGTCCATGCTGTTGAATATTATTTTTCTGATTGTATAAAACTTTTGACTGATGAATATAATATACAAACAATACAGACACTTCATGATTATAGATATATTTGTCCAACAGGTGATTGTTTTAGAAATTGTGAGATATGTAAAGAATGCCATAATGGTGCTTTTTGGAAGGCTGGAGTAAATGGCTGTTACAATTTAATTGGTTCTTTCAATAGATTTTTTAATGAATCTATTTTAAAAAAAGATATTCTTGGAATAAAAAATATTTTTCGTTTTATATCTCCGAGTAAATTTTTGAAAGATATTTTTGAAAAATCTTGTTTTACTGGAAAGATTGAACACATATATAATTTTTTAGACCTTGAAAAATATGATCGCTGTGATTATCCACGAGATGAAGAAAATCCCTATATTTGTTTTACAGGTCGTTTAATGCCAAATAAAGGAGTTTTAACATTAGTAGAAGCTGTAAAAGGAACTAAAATAAAATTGAGAATTGCAGGAAAGGGACCAGTTGCTGACATAGTTGCAAAAAAAATAGCTGAAGATGAATCGTATAAGAATATAAGTCTTGAGGGATTTTTAACCACTGAGGATTTAATGAAATTGGTTAGGGGGGCAAGCCTTGCTGTTGTTCCTTCTGAATGGTGGGAAGTATTGGGATTTTCTGCTATAGAGGCACTTGCTCTTGAAAGACCTGTAATTGCTTCTAAAATAGGCGGACTTGAAGAAGTTGTTGCTGATGATAGGGGAGCATTATTTGAACCTAAAAATGTCGTGGAATTGAGAGAAAAGATTGTAAATTTGATGAAATCCCCTCAAAAACTTGATGAGTTAGGAAAAAATGGAAAAAAATTTGTTTGGGAAAATATGTCAGAAAATATTTATTATGATAAAATAATGAATGTTATAGGAAGGGTTTAATTTGATATTTAAAGAAATTAGATAAGTTGTTAATTTTGTATTATGGTTAAGGAGCATTAAATGGAGTATTTCCTGAGCGATAAAGAAAAAATAGTGGCAGAAACCGCAAGGGAATTTGCGGAAAAATATATAAGACCCGTTAGAGCTGAATATGACGAAACTGGCGAATTTCCATGGGAAATTCTAAAGAAAATGGGACAAGCCGATTTGTGCGGAATTTATATTCCAGAAGAATATGGCGGACTTGGGTTAGGTGTTTTTGGATTGACACTTGCCGTTGAAGAGATGAGTAAAGTTTGTGGTGGTATTACACTTGCAATGGCCGCTACTGCACTTGGAACTTTTCCTCTTCTTCTTTATGGAAACAAAGAACAAAAAGAAAAGTATCTTCCAAAGATAGCCTCTGGGAATATGATCTGTGCTTTTGGTTTGACAGAAGCAAATGCTGGTTCAGATGCTGGAAGTATTGCAACAAGAGCAGATAAAGATGGCGATTACTATATTTTGAATGGAACAAAAACATGGATCACAAATGGCGGTGTCGCCGATTTATATACTGTAATTGCTGTAACAGATAAATCAAAAGGTGCGAGAGGAACGACTGCTTTCTTAGTTGAAAAAGGCACTGAAGGCTTTAGTTTTGGAAGAAAAGAAAGCAAGATGGGAATAAGGGCATCTTCAACAACTGAGCTTGTTTTTGAAAATTGCAGAGTTCACAAAAGTCAAATTCTTTCAAGAGAAGGAATGGGCTTTATTGTTGCAATGAATACTCTTTGTAATTCAAGACCTGGTGTTGCAGCTCAAGCTCTCGGAATTGCTGCTGGAGCTTTGGACGAAGCACTTAAATTTTCTTTAGAGAGAAAGCAATTTGGAAGTCCTATTTCATCTTTCCAAGCAATACAACACATGTTAGCAGATATGGCAATGGAAGTTGAAGCTGCAAGAGCTATTTTATATCAGACTGCAAGAACTATTGACTCCAAAAAGCAGAAAAATTTCTCAAAAGAATCTGCTATGGCAAAGGCATTTTGTTCTGATGTAGCAATGAGAACAACTATAAATGCTGTCCAAATTTTTGGAGGAAGCGGTTATATGAAAGATTATCCTGCAGAAAAGATGATGAGAGATGCAAAAATCACTCAGATTTATGAAGGTACTAATCAGATTTGCCGTAATGAAATAGCACTTCAACTTATTAAAGATGCTAAGGGTAAAAAATAGGAGAAGAAATAGATGAATATAGTCGTTTGTATAAAACAAGTTCCCGCAAGTACGCATGTAAAAATGGATCCTGTTAAACATACTCTGATAAGAGATAAAGCTGGGGCGACAATAAATCCTTGCGATTTACACGCTTTGGAATCTGCTCTTCAAATCAGAGAAAATTATGGAGGAAAAGTTACTGCTATAACAATGGGACCTTTCCAAGCAGCAGATGTCTTGAAAAAAGCTGTAGGTATGACTGTTGATGACGGCATTTTGGTATGTGGTAGAGAATTTGCAGGAGCAGATACACTTGCAACATCTTATACTCTTTCAAGTGCAATAAAGAAAGTTTGTCCTGCAGATTTAATTATATGTGGAAAAATTGCTGTTGATGGAGATACGGCACAAGTTGGACCAGGTATATCTAAATGGCTTGGAATGTCTCTTGTGTGCAATGTTATTAAAATAGAAAAAATAGAAGATAAGAAAATCTTTGTAAAAAGAGCTGTTGAAGGTGGAAATGAGCTTGTTTCAGTAAGCCTTCCTGCTGTTATTACTGTTGATAAATCTATAAATATTCCAAGAATAGAGTCTATTAAGGGAAGATTTAGAGAATTGGAGTTTGAGCCTAAAGTTGTAAATGCTGAAGATATTGACTGTGATTTGACAAAAATAGGATTGAATGGTTCTCCTACATCTGTTGCTAAAGTTTTTGTACCTGAAAGACAAAAAGCAGAACATGAGTTAATAGAAGGCAAAAATGCAGGTGAAAAGGCACAAAAAATTGCAGATTTTCTTTTTGAATCTAAGCTAATTATTTAGTGTAGAGTGGAGGCATTTTATGTCAATAAGAGTTATAGAAGAAAAATGTGTTGGTTGTGGTCTTTGTTCGAGAGAATGCCCACAAAGTGCAATAACCGTTTCGAATAAAAAAGCTTCAATAGATAAATATAAATGTGTATTTTGTAAACTATGTGTAAGCACTTGTAGATTCAATGCGATAGAGGTTTTTAGCCAAAGACAGGAAAATACAGAAGCTATATCTGAGCATAAAGGTATAGCTGTATATGCCGAATCTTTAAGTGGTAAGTTTAATCCTGTTGTTTTTGAGCTTTTGTCAAAGGCAAATGAACTTGCTAAGACAACAGGAGAAAAAGTCAAAGCTATTGTTTTGGGAAGTGGATTTGATGAGAAAGATTTATCTCTTCTCAAAAAATATGCAGATACAATCTATTTAGTAGATAATCCATTTTTAAAATATTATAGAGATGATGTTTATTCTGCTATAATGGCTTATATTTTGAAAACATATAAACCTTCAGTAGTTCTTTCTGGTTCTACAATTAGAGGAAGATCTTTCATGCCACGAGTTGCGATAGAGCTTGAAACTGGCTTGACAGCTGATTGTATATCTCTTGAAATAAATGAAAAGGGTAATTTAGTTCAGACAAGACCTGCTTTTGGCGGAGATTTGATGGCATCTATTCTTTGCGAACATACAAGACCACAGATGGCTACTGTTAGACAGGGAGTTTTTCCTGTAGATGATTCCATAAATAAAAATGGTGTAATTGAAAAAGTAGATGTTCCTTCAGAGTTATTTAAATCTGAAATGGAAGTTTTGGAATTCCATCCTTGTTTTTGTAGTGATGTAAATATAGCAGATTATGATATAGTTGTTGCTGGTGGTAGAGGTCTTAAAAATGAAAAAGGATTTGCACTTTTGAAACAGCTTGCAGAATTGCTTGGTGGTTGTGTCGCTGGTTCGAGACCTGCTTGTGATGGTGGATTTATTCCACATTCTGCACAGATTGGTCAAACTGGAATGACAATAAAGCCAAAATTGTATTTTGCAGTTGGTATTTCAGGTGCAGTACAGCATATTTCAGGAGTTGAAGAGGCTGAGTTGATTATTGCTGTGAATACAGACCCTAATGCTCCTATATTTGATATTGCTGACTATGCTATTATTGCAGATGCTTTTGAATTTTTACCTGCATTGATCGAAAAAATAAAAGACAAAAAATTTGCTAAAAAATAAAATATAAATATAAATATTTAAAGGGGCTGTGAAAAAAAGTAAATAGAATAGATGTCATTGCGAGGGAGCTGTGCGACCGTGGCAATCTCAATCACTTAATTTTATTAACTAACACAACGAGTTAATTTACGAAAATTATATAAAAAATACTTTTTTCACAGCTCCTAAAACAATATTATGAGGATTTTTACTGGATTTTTTACAAATAATGATACAAAATCAAAAATCAATGAACATATTGATTTTTTGAAAGAAAAAGCCGTATCTGGCAATTTTACACATTTTAACAACATACATCTCACATTGATTTTTTTAGGCGAAATCAATGATAGGCAGTATAAATCACTTGTGAGAGCTGTTGAAAATGTCGAGTTCTCTCCTTTTGAAATTCAATTTGACCGAATTGGCAAATTTGAAGCTTGGAATAATGAGAAAGGTGATCTATATTGGATCGGAGCAGATAAAAGTAAGGAGTTGGATTTTGTTTATAAATCATTGAGAAATGAGATTATGAAGGAAAATCTTACTTTTGACGGCAAGTCATATAAGCCACATATAACACTTGGAAGACAAGTTTTTCTAAAAAATCCAAGTGAAGATATATGTAAAAAAATAACTCCTATAAATTTCAAGATAGATAAGATAAATATCATCAAATCTGAGAGAACTCCAAATGGTGTTAAATATGTAAAATTAATGTAGGGAGGATTTTATGAAGTCAAGATTTATACAACTTCATGATAATGGAAGAGTCGTTATCGTCAATGTTGATGAAATAAGGGCTGTTGAACCTTATGAAGAGCCTGAAGAAGAACTAGATGAAGAGAACGATGAAGAAGAAGATTCTGATTCAGAAGATGAAGAAGACGAAGAAGAATTAGAAGAATTAGAAGAAGAAAGCGGATACCAATCTGTTATTTCTTATAAGGGCATTGCAAATGAATATACATGGGTTGACGAAACACCAGAAGAAATTTGGGACATGCTCGAATAATTGTTAGATTATAGTACAAAAAAGTGGTTGATTCTTTTACGAACCAACCACTTTTTTTATACTATTATTTTTATTCTTTTGAAGATTGGATTGCGTCCATTGTCAGATCTTTAAATATATTCACCCAAGTGTTAATAACATTTTCGTTATTGGCTTTTTGCATTGCATCAAGTTCTTGTTGTGAATTGCTATTTTTGATCTGTGCCTGTATCTTTCCTATCTTCTGTGTAAGTCTCAGAAATTCACTTTTTAATGCAGTATTTTGAGCTGTGTCAACAATTTTTTTCATAAGCTCTGCCTGTTCTTTTGCAAGTTTGTCCATTTTATCCTGCATTTGAGCGAGCATTGCCATATTTCTTGAAAGGCTCATACTTCTTCCTGTTGATTCCATATCTTGACTTACAGCAACAAGTCTTTTTAATACTTCTTTTAAATTTGCTTTTGATAGAGGACCAGGAGGCGTTTTTACAGGAGCAGAAGCTCCTATTGGAATACTGAATACACCTGCTGGCGGTTGATTAAAATGACCGCTGAAATTATTCATGTTTTCGCCTTTCAAATTTAGTTATTTGATGATATTTAGTTCTTTTCCAGTTTCTTCAAAAACTTTTAATGCAAAGTCGAGATCTTCTATTGAGTGAGAACTGCTTATCATAACTCTTATTCTTGCCTTGCCTCTTGGAACTGTTGGGAATCCTATAGACATTGCAAATATTCCTTTTTCAAAGAGTTTCTTTGAAAATTCCTGAGCTACATGTGCTTCTCCCAACATTACAGGAGTTATTGGAGTTTCAGAAATGCCAGTGTCAAAGCCTAATTTTTTCATTCCTGCTTTGAAGTGGTTTGTATTTTCCCAAAGTTTCTTAACTCTTTCGTCTGATTCTGTCATTATGTTTATTGCTTCTATTGAAGCACCTGCGTCTGCTGGAGTTACAGCTGATGAGAATAGGAAAGGTCTTGCTTTTTGTTTTAAGAAGTCGATTACTTTTTGCTTACCTGAAACAAATCCACCGACGATTCCGAATGCTTTTGAAAGTGTGCCAACTTCAAAATCTATTCTACCATGTACTCCTAAATGATGTGCGATACCTCTTCCATGGTCTCCCAAAACACCCTCACCATGTGCGTCATCAACCATTGTCATTGCACCATATTTTTCAGCTAAATCACAAATTTCTTTTAGTGGAGCAATGTCTCCGTCCATTGAAAATACGCCGTCTGTGATTATGAGTTTATTTTTTACATCTTTTGCTTCTTTTAGTTTTTCTTCGAGGCTTTCAGGATCGTTGTGTTTGTATATAAATCTTTGGGCTTTTGAAAGTCTTACACCATCAATGATTGAAGCATGATTTAGTTCGTCTGTAAATACAGCATCTTCTTTTGCTGATACAATTGAAGGAATTACAGCTTGGTTTGCAACAAAGCCAGATTGTAATGAGAGAGTTGCCTCTGTCTGTTTAAATTCGGAGATCTTTTTTTCTAATTCAACATGGAATGACATTGTGCCTGCTATACTTCTTACAGCACCTGGACCTGCACCATACATATCCATATATTTTTTTGCACCATCAACTAATCTCTTTTCGCCAGCCAATCCCAAATAGTTATTTGAACAGAGATTTAGAACTTTTTTGCCGTCAACTACAATCCATGCACCTTGTGGACTTTCTATTGTTCTTATGTTGTTGTAAAGACCAACTTCTTTAAGGCGTTTTATTTCTTCATCAATAAAATTCATTTAAAAAGGCCTCCTTAAAATTTTGACAGTTTTTGTTATTTAGTTTTTGTTTTTGTCGAAAAAAAGCGAAATCACCAATTTATCTCGTTATGCTAATATTTTTTATTTATTTAACAATACAATTTTTCCACATTCAGACTCAGGAGAATTTAAAATATCAAATCCCTTTTTGTAATCTTCAAGCGGAATTTTATGAGTAATTACTGGAGATACATCAAGTCTTTTTGAAGACAAGAAGTTTCTAACTTCAATCCAAGTTTGGAACATCTTTCTTCCTGTTATTCCTATGAGATTTATGCCTTTGAATATGATTCCATTTGCATAATCAAGTGTTACATCTCTTGAAGGGATTCCAAAAGCAGTATATCTTCCACCTCTTCTAACAACTTTGAAAGCATTTTCTATTGCGACAGCAGCACCTGACATTTCAAGAACAACATCTGTTCCAACACCATGTGTTTTTTCTTTTATGTATTCATACACATTTACTTCGTCTGTGTGCAGAATGTGGTCTGCTCCCATTTTTTTAGCTATTTGTAATTTAAATTTGTTTTTGCCTATAACAAATATTTCGGAAGCACCTGAAGCTCTTGCAACTCCTGTTGCAAATAGTCCTGTTGGTCCATCTCCAAAAATTGCTACACTATGACCATTTATGCCTCCTCCTTCAAGAGTTGCATATACAGCATTTCCAAGCGGTTCTTGAATACTTGCATATTCAAAAGGTATCGAAGGATCATTTTTCCAACAAACTATTTCTGGGATAACTGCATATTCTGCAAAACAGCCATTTATATCAACACCCAATATTTTTAGTTCATTGCAAATGTGCATTTGACCTGTCAGACATTGTGGACAATGACCACATGGAATATGTGTCTCTGAAGATATAAAATCTCCAACTTTTACGCGCTTTACAAGAGAACCTACTTCCACTACTTCTCCTGAAAATTCATGTCCAAGTGTTTGTGGAACATTTTGTATTCTGCCTTCTGCCCAGCCGTCCCAGTTGTATATGTGGACATCTGTTCCACATATAGATGTTGCTTTTACTTTTACTAAAACTTCATTTGGAGCAGGTTTTGGAATAGGAATTGTCAAAAGTTCTGCCCCTTTTTCTCTTTTAGTTTTAACTACTGCTTTCATTTCTGCCATTTTGTTTTTTAAAACCCCTTTCTCTCTGTTTAGAGAGTGTATAAAGATGTTTAAATTAACTGTTCAAAAATTAAACCTGTATTATTTTTCATGGCTTCTTCAGCGAACATGCCTATTATATCGAGTTGTCTTTTAAAGACATGTGAACCTTTCTCATCTGAAGCTACGAGTTCTTGACCACCGTAACCGTCTTGGTTGTTCCAATTTGGAAATTTTCCCAAAACAGGTACAAAAGTATGAATTTTTCCTTCAGCTGTCAATCCATAAACTCCAAATCCCTCTTTATATAATTTTACAAAAGGATATGGTGCTTTATTACCAAAACTGTCTTTTACCAAAATTCCGTTTTTATTTCTGCCCCAATAATATGAATCTGAGCCATTGGGATATGTGTCATCTTCTTCACCTTCCCAAGGATAGAAGAGTTCATGCTCCCCACCTGTGTCATCAGGAATCATAACAGGTTGTCCATCTGTCATTACTTTTGCAACAGGCCATTTGACATCATCGAGAAGTTTTCTGAAATCTTCCATTTCATTGTATAATTGCCTTACAATATCTATGTCAATAAAGTCATGGTATAGTTTGTAATTTAAAAGAACTGATTCAGGCATATATTTTACAAGTATATTCAAAAAAGCAGGAAGTCCTTCTATTTCTGTATGACAACCTTCACAAGTATGTTTTATGTTTAAAGGACATTGCTCACATATTGCAGGTAGTGTTTGATCTCCTGCCATTATATATGCCTGTCTTATCATATCCCATTGAAATCTGATTTTTCCATTGTCATAAAAATCGTCAATCTTTTCTTGATAAGGTCTGCAAGCTCTATAACTTACTCTGAATATGTCCAATTTCAAATCGTGCCATGTCTGCATGTTTTATAGCTCCCGTTTTGTACAGGTTTTTAAATTCCGCCTTATTTTTGCGGTTTTAGAAATTCTTCTCTGTGATATTTTAAAAAACCTTCAAATTAAAATTAGTATATTATCAAATATTTTTATAAAAAAAAATAAAAAATATTGACATGAAAAAATAAAAAATATATAATATGTAAATTAAGTAGGGATGGAATAGCCCAAACTTGTCAGACAGAATATATTTCAATTAAAATATATTTATTACCCAATAAGTTTGTGGAGATGGCGGAAAAGCTGTTTGTACTAATTATGAAATGTGGTAATAACCTCTGTCTATGAGTCAAGAAGCTTGGTAACTTGTTTCCGAGCAGTTCACAATATCTGTTTTATAACAGTATCTATAATATTTATACGAAAGGAGATTCCTTTTCGCACAAAATAAAATATTACATTTTGGATTCATGTCCGGGTCCTAATATGGCTGAAACATGGAGTTGAAGAAATGTAACTTATTCAACCCGGAAAGGAAAAAAGCAAAATGGCTATTATATCAATGAAGCAACTCCTCGAAGCTGGAGTACATTTTGGTCATCAGACAAGAAGATGGAATCCTAAGATGGCTCGTTACATCTTCACAGAAAGAAATGGAATCTATATCATAGACCTTCAGAAAACTGTTGGAAAAGTAAAAGAAGCATACAATTTCATTCAAGAAGTTGTAAGACAGGGAAAAACAATTCTTTTTGTCGGAACAAAGAAACAAGCTCAGGAAGCTGTATGTGAAGATGCAAAGAGATGTGGAATGTATTATGTAAATCAGAGATGGCTTGGCGGAATGATGACAAACTTCAAGACCATTGAAAAACGCATAAACAGACTAAAACAGATCGAAAGAGAAAGTATTGACGGCACATTTGAAATTCTTCCTAAAAAAGAAGTCAAAGTAAAACAAGATGAAATGAAGAAACTTGAAAAATATCTTGGCGGAATCAAAGATATGCAGGAACTTCCAGGAGCTCTCTTCATTATTGATCCAAGAAAAGAACGTATTGCTGTTGCAGAAGCAAAGAAGCTCGGTATTCCGATCGTAGCAATCGTTGACACAAACTGTGATCCTGATGAAATTGATTATCCAATTCCTGGAAATGATGATGCAATAAGAGCTGTAAAACTTCTCTGTGGAAAGATGGCAGATGCTGTTCTTGAAGCAAGAGCAGAATTTGAAACAGTAGAAGCTGAAGCAAATGAAGGTGAAGAAGGCGAAGTAGCAACAGTAGCTGAAACACCTGTAGCAACAGCTGATGAAGAAGAAATCGTCGTAATAGATGATGAAGAAGAAACAGATGCCGAGTAATTAGGAGGAATAAAATGGCTGAGATTACAACAGAAAATATTAAGAAACTTCGTGAGATAACTGGTGCAGGTATCATGGACTGCAAAAAAGCTCTTTCAAAGGCTGAAGGCGATTTTGAAAAAGCACAGGAAATCCTCAGACAGAAAGGTGCTGAAAAAGCAGAAAAGAAGAAAGACAGAGCAACAAACTCAGGTCTTGTAAAGACTCTCGTAAATGAAAAAGGCGGAGTTATAATTGAAGTAAATTGTGAGACAGACTTTGTAGCAAGCAATGAAGAATTCAAAGCTATGACAGATGAAATAGCTCAGGAATTAATCGGACTTGATGAAAAAGATGTAAACATCGAAACAATGCCAGCAGAAGCAAAAGAGAAAGTAAATGCAAAAGTTACAGCTCTTATCGGCAAAATCGGTGAGAATATGTCTCTCAAACGCTGTTTGAAATTTGCTGTTCCAGAAAATGGAATGGTTAAATCATATGTTCACATGGGCGGAAAGATTGGAGTTCTACTTGCATTGACAGCAACTGCTGAAGCAATAAAAGCTCCTGAAACAGCAGAACTTGCAAAAGATCTCACAATGCAGATTGCTGCACAAGCTCCAAAGCGTATTTGTAGAGAATGTTACACAGCTGAAGAACTTGAAAAACAGAAAAAGCTCATACAAGAACTTGCAGCAGAAGAAAATCCAAAGAAACCTGCAAATATTGTAGAGAGAATTGCAAATGGTAAACTTGAAAAATTCTTTGAAGCAGAATGTCTTGTTGACCAAATGTTCATCAAAGACCCTTCAAAGAAAGTTGCTGAACTTATTAAAGAAGTTTCCAAAAAAGTCGGTGGCGAAATAAAAGTAGAACGCTTTGTCAGATATTGTCTTGGTGAGTAATCTAAAAAACTATTACGCCACTTAGGTAAATTGTCAAAACCTTTGGGCATTTAGAATGTCAATTTTTAGAGGACTGCTGAGAAATTATCGGCAGTCCTTTTTAATAAAAAATCAAATTATTTCAAATTTATTTTTCTTTATAGCTGTAAATATATTTAGCTACTAAAATTGAGTTTGGCGGTTACATATTGATTTGCAAACTCCAAAACAAATCTATTTTGTTTTGGAAATTTGAAATAATATTATAAAAATTGGGAGTTATAGATGATTTACAAGAGAATTCTTTTAAAATTGAGTGGTGAGGCATTTGCTGGTGAACTCGATAGAGGTATTGATAGAAATACTCTATTGGATATTGCGAGCAGAGTGGTTAAAGTTTTTGAACAAGGTGTAGAAATTGGAATAGTTGTTGGAGGCGGAAATTTTTGGAGGGGAAGAGATGCTAAAAATTTTGACAGAGCCATTGCCGATTCAATAGGTATGATGGCAACTGTAATGAATTCTCTTGCACTTCAAGAAGTTCTTCTTTCATTAGGAATTGAGTCTGAGATTATGTCTGCTGTTGAAATTCCAAAATTGGCACATTCAATTTCTTCTGTAAAAGCAAGAAGATTTTTGGAAAGTGGAAAAATTGTCATTTTTGCAGGTGGAACAGGTTCTCCATTTGTAAGTACAGACACTGCTGCTGCTATGAGAGCTTTGGAAATTAAAGCAGATGCTCTGTTAAAGGCAACTTTAGTTGACGGTGTTTACGACAAAGACCCACACAAATATCCTGATGCAGTAAAATATGACTTTATAAATTACATAAAAGTAATAGAAGATGGTTTAAAAGTTATAGACCTTCCTGCTGTTTCTCTATGTAGAGAAAATTCAATGCCAGTTCATATATTTTCTTTAGCTAAAAAAGGAAGTATATTGGCTATTTTAAACGGAGAACCCGTTGGAACACTTATTGGAGAAGAACCATAGAAAAGGAGAAAAAACATGCTTGATCCAAAGATTATATCAGACGCTGAAGAGAGAATGAAAAAATCTGTAGAAGTCTTCAAGAAAGACCTTTTGGGTATCAGAACTGGAAGAGCTACACCTGCAATTTTAGATAGAGTTCAAGTTGAAGCTTATGGTTCGACATGCCCTATTTCCCAAGTTGCAAATATCACTGTTCCAGACCCACGTTCAATAGTTATTCAACCTTGGGATAAATCTGTTCTTGGAAGCATTGACAAGGCTATACAAAAATCAGATGTAGGTATTCACCCTGTAAATGATGGCAATATAATAAGACTTTCAATTCCACCTTTAACAGGTGAAAGAAGAAAAGAACTTACAAAGGTTGTCAGAAAGAAAGCTGAAGAAGGCAAAGTTTCACTCAGAAATATAAGAAGAGATGTAAATGATGAACTCAAAAAACAGAAAAAAGTTTCTTCTGCTTCTGAAGATGAAATTAAGACAGCAACAGATAAAGTTCAGAAATTGACAGATAAATATATCAAGGTTTTTGATGAAATTGCAGCTTCAAAAGAAAAAGAAATTATCGAGGGCTAATGGATTTTTCGACAGATATTTTTTATTTTAGAGATATAAAAAGATATTTTGATTTTTACTCAGGTAAAAAAATTAAGATAAATATTTTAAAGCCTGATAGAAAAAATATAGGTTTTGGAAATCTTAGGATAATATTTGTAAGAGAAAGTGAAATTGAAGTTGAATTTCTTTTATCTTATGAAGATTATACAAAATAATAGAAAGTAATAAAAAGGGGGGGTGAAAAAATATTGACTTTTTTCATGCCCCCTTTTATAATATTTCAATAGATATTTTTTTAAGTTTTATTAACACGATAGGATACGACAATTAAACTAAAAGATGACAATGGAAAAGAATAATAATGAAATACCAGCCCATGTTGCCATAATAATGGATGGCAATAGGAGATGGGCAAAAAAAAGAAATTTGCCTTCTGTTATTGGACATAAGGAAGGTGAAAAGGCTTTTCATAAAATAGTTGAATTTTGTTCAAATATTGGTGTGAAAATTTTGACTGTATATGCTTTTTCTTCTGAAAATTGGAAGCGTTCAGCTGAAGAAGTTGGAGCTTTGATGAATCTATTTGAATTTTATATAAAAGCCGAAAGAAAATATATTTTGGCAGAAAATATAAAATTTAAAATAATAGGTGATAAATCGGCTCTTCCGAAATCTCTTATAAGAGAATTTGAAAATACAGAAAAAGATACTGAAAATGCAGGTGGTATGGTTCTAAATTTGGCTGTTAATTATGGGTCAAGGTTTGAAATCACAGAGGCTGTAAAAAAAATATCTAAAAAAGTTTTGTCAGGGGAAATAAATATTGATGATATAAATGAAGAACTTATTTCATCAAATCTTATGACTTGGGACTTACCAGACCCTGATTTGTTGATAAGAACGAGTGGGGAAGAAAGACTTAGTAATTTTTTGTTATGGCAACTTGCTTATTCAGAATTTTATTTTACAGATGTTCTTTGGCCTGATTTTGATGAGCAATGTATGTTAAAGGCTTTTGATGAATATAAGAAGAGAAATAGACGTTTTGGTGGTGGAGTCTAAATATAATTTATGCAGAGATTTATTACTGGAGCATTATTAATAATAGTATCTATAATTCTTATAGTTTGGTCAAAATGGGCTATGGCTTGTTTTATTATTCCTGTAGGAATTATTGGAATATTGGAATTTTACAAACTTGCTAAAGGTAAAGGTATTTCTCCTTCTGTTCCAAATGGAATTTTTAGTATTATTATTTTGTATATTTCAACACTTTTATTTAATCAGAAATATACAGTATTTGTTTTGTCATCTCTTATTATATTTACTATGTTTATTTTTATTTTAAGAAAAGATAATCATGTTTCAGCCATATTAGATGCAAGTGTAACAATACTTGGATATATATATGTTGGTTGGTTTTTTTCCATGATTTTTAGTATAAGAGATGTCAGTGGAACAGTAACTATTACAGCTTGTAAAATTACAATGGATCAAGGTGCTGCAATGGTATTTTTGCTTCTTTTTACAACTTGTTTTACAGACATTGGAAGTTTTTGTTTTGGAAAACTTTTGGGAAAGACAAAATTGTGTCCAGATATCAGTCCAAATAAGACTGTTGAAGGGGCTATCGGTGGAATTTTTACAGGTATTGTAATTGCATTTGTTGTTGGAAGATTACTTTCACTTAGTTTACTTGATTCTCTCTATTTTGGATTGATAATAACTGTTGTTGCTCAAATGGGTGATTTGTGGGAGTCTGTATTGAAAAGAGATGTTGAAGTTAAGGATTCTGGAGAAGCTGTTCCAGGGCATGGAGGAGTTCTCGATAGACTTGATTCTCTTTTGTTAAGCACTCCTGTTGCCTGTATGCTTTTTAAATTTTTTATAGGTTTTTAATGAAAGAAGAATATTTATGGTAAATATTTCAATAATTGGTTCAACTGGTTCTATTGGAACACAAGCACTTGATGTTATAAGATGTTTCCCTGATAAATTTTCTGTGGTTGCTATTTCAGCAAATTCTAATTGGAAATTGCTTTTGAAACAGATTATAGAATTTAAGCCTTTGATAGCTGTTATTTTAGATAATTCTTCTTTTGTTCAATTAAAGGAAAATTTACCTAAAGGTTTAAAAACAAAGTTAATTTTTGGTGTTGCAGGATTAAATGAAATTGCCTCTATGCCAGAAACAGACCTTGTTCTTGTTTCAACTGTTGGAGTTTCTGGATTGAGACCTACTATATCTGCTTTAAAAGCAGGAAAACAATTAGCTTTAGCCACAAAAGAAGCTCTTGTTGCAGGAGGGGAATTAGTAATTCCTTATGCTAAATCAAAAAATATAACAATAAGACCAGTTGATAGTGAACACAGTGCTATTTTTCAATGTATAGGAAATGACAGGAAATTTTTAAAAAATGTTATTTTGACTTGTTCTGGCGGAGCTTTGAGAAGTTTTACAAACGAACAGTTAAAAAAGGCAACTGTTGAAGATGTATTGGCACATCCTAATTGGTCAATGGGTAAAAAAATAACTGTTGATTGTGCTACATTGATGAATAAAGGCTTTGAAATGATAGAAGCATGTCATTTGTTTAATTTAAAGCCTACTCAAGTCAAAATTGTCATACATCCACAGAGTATTATTCACTCTGCTGTTGAATTTTCAGATGGTTCTATAATAGCCCAGATGTCAAAACCAGATATGAAACTTGCAATACAATATGCTTTTTCATACCCTGAAAGATTAGAAAAAAATTGGACAGATACAGATTTTTTTTCACTTCCTGCACTTACATTTGAAAAACCAGATTTTGATAAGTTTCCATGTTTGAAAATAGCTTTTGATTCTTTTTCACAAGGTGGGACAATGCCTGCTTCTTTAAATGCTGTAAATGAAGAAGCTGTGTATGCTTTTTTGAAAAAAGAAATAATGTTTGAAGATATATTTAAAGTTATTGAATTGACTTTGTCTAAAGTTGAGCGTTTGCCTTCTTCTATTGAGAATATTTTTTATGCTGATTCTGAAGCAAGACGAATCTCAGCATTTTTTATTGAAAAATTGAAAGATAATTATAATAATGTTGACTGAAAAATTTACATATTTTGCTGGTCCAGTTATTCCAGAAAAGTTTTTGACATTTGTTGAAAATGCAAAAGAAGTTTCCATAGATATAGAAGCAGATGGATTACATCACTATTTTGCAAGAGTTTGTCTTATACAGCTTAATATTGCAGATAAAATTTATATAGTTGATCCTCTTGAAAATATAAATACTGCAATGCTTTTTCAAGCTATTGGTAAAAAGACTTTAATTTTGCATGGTGGTTCTTATGATCTTCATTTGATGAGGGAAGATTATTCATTTGTTCCTGAAAAAATTTTTGATACGATGATAGCTGCTCAAATTTTGGGTTTAGATAAACTTGGATTAGTCAATCTTGTTGAAAAATATTTTAAGGTCTCTCTTTCCAAAGGACCACAAAAAATGGATTGGTCTCAGAGACCGCTTCTTGATAAAATGTTTGATTACAGTGCAAATGATGTGAAATATCTTCCACAACTGAAAAATATTTTGACAAAAGAGTTAAAAGAAAAGGGAAGAATGAAATGGATGGAAGAAAATTGTGAAAAATTGCTTTTATCTGAATCATTTGAACAGCATGCTAAAGATAATTTGGATGAAGAAAATTGGAGAATTAAGGGATCACATGCTCTTGATAGAAGAACACTTGCATATTTGAAAGAGCTTTGGGATTGGAGAGAAAAAGAAGCACAAGGAGCAAATGTGCCTGTATATAAGATAATGAAAAATGAAAATCTTATTGAACTTGCCGTTTGGTGTGCAACGGAAAATCGTCCTATTTTTTCTTGGCATTTATTTGATAAATTTATAAAAAGGAAAATTAGGGGAGAAGAATGTGAAAAAGCTCGAATCAGGGCAAAAAAATTAGCTCCTTCAAAATGGCCTGAAAAAAAGCATCCAAAGGGAAGCAAGGGAGGAGGAGAAGTCAATCCGATATTTTTTGACAAAATAAAACTTGCAAGAGATAGAATATCGGCAGAATTAAAAATGGACCCTGCAATAATTTTGACCCAAAAAGTTATTTCAAAAATAGCTACATTACAAGAATATGATCCTGATATTCTTGTAAATAAATTTGGATTATGTGTTTGGCAAAGAGATCTTATTGAAAATGATTTAATAAAGATTTTTGCTGAAGAAGAATGAGACTTTTAACCTATCCCCCAGGGGGCTGTGAAAAAAAAGTAAATAGAATAGATGTCATTGCGAGGGAGCTGTGCGACCGTGGCAATCTCAACCACTTTTTTATTAACTAACACAACGAGTTAATTTACGAAAAAATAAACATGTATAAAATTGATAAATCTGATTCTGAAAAAAAAGTTGAAGATAGTTTAGATAATGTTGAAAATGAACAATTTATATCAAGTCAACAGGGAGTAACAATAGGGCTTCCTTTAATGATTTTTGTAACTTTAAATATATTACTTCCTGTTTTTATTATAAATTCATTTACTAAATATATAATTTCATTTTTAATGTTATTATTTTTTGTTTGGATTATAATAAAATTTTATCCAACACCTGATGAATTAAATGATAAGTTATTACATGAACTTGATTTATACAAATACAAGCATATTTTTAATTTTTTTGAAATTCCAGTTACTTATATATCAAAAAGTCTTAGATTTAATGGGAAAAAATTTTTAATAACAAAAATTGGAGATCGAGCATTTAAAGGTTGTACAAATTTTAAGTCCTTTAACATTCCAAATTCTATTAAAAAAATTGGTTCAGAGGCTTTCAGTGGTTGCACAGGACTTATAACCTTAAAAGTTCCTGACAGTGTTACTGAGATAAAAGCAAATGCTTTTTTAGGTGTTAAAAATGTAATATATAATGGTTCAGCAACTGGATCCCCTTGGGGGGCAGAAAATATCAATAAAATAGAAAAAATAAATTTAACAAAAGAAGGTATAAACAGACATCAGGAGTATATGCAAAGATATTTGTTAAAAACTGATTTTATTGATTCTAAAAAACGAAAATATTCACAAGCAATATTGAGTATTGTTTTTTTACTTTTTATTATTATGTTTACCCTTTTTTATATCTCTTCACTTTCAGCTGTTGAGAAAAATAAGTATTTTTTAGAAATGGTAATTCCTCTTTTAGGATTAATTATTTATTCTTTTTCAGCTATTATTTATGAATTTGTTGATAAAAATGAATTAAATAATTATACATTGAAATTTATAACGAAGAAAAATAAATTTGAGATTACTTCTATTGATATTTTAGAAAAATATGATTCATCTCTACCATCTGTACAAAGATTTTATTATTATAATAATACAAAATTTTTTATTACAACTATAAAAAAAGGTCTTTTTAAAAATTGTACAAATTTAAAAGAAGTTAAAATTCCTGACTCTGTTTATAAAATTGGTGCAGAGGCTTTTAGTGGTTGTACAGGTATAGATAATATAGAAATTCCAGATTATGTAATTGATATAGGAAAAAATGCCTTTTTAGGTGTTAATAATGTCATATACCATGGTAGTGATCCAAATGCACCTTGGGGAGCAAAGGCACTTAATGGACAACATGTTTAGAAGCGTGTTGCTGGAACATAAAAAACTCCACTTATCAAATCTGATAAGTGGAGTTTTTTACTCGCTTTTACTCTGTTATTCTATTTTATTTCCGCCCCAGTTGTTGTGGTTTGTATCTTCTGCAGGACCACTATATGTAAAATTGACATGATTAAAAGCATATTTTCCAATAGTTGTAACACTGTCTGGAACCTCGAGGTTTAAATGGGCTGTGCCATCAGAATAACCGCAATCATAAAAAGCCTGTCGTCCAATATGTGTAACACTGTCAGGAATAGTAATACTTTCTAATGAAAAGCAAGCTTTAAAAGCATAATCTTCAATGATTGTAACACTGTCAGGAATATTAATATTTGTTAATGAATAGTTCAAAAAAGCACTGTTAGGAATTTCTGTAACTCCATCTGGAATAGTCACAGCTGTAATATCTGATTTAGTTTTAACATCTATAAAAGTTACATTATTATTTTTACGAACTC
>CADASF010000012.1 GCA_902790465.1 uncultured bacterium
TTTTGGGTATAAGATGTTCACTTTAACATTTTTCTCTTTTTATATTTCTAAATTCTATTTAGAATAATTTTATATTTAAGTAATAGCTTTCTTTTTAGAAACTACTACGAGAAAAAGTGATGCAGTTCCAGTATTTTTTCTCCTTGGAGCAAATAAGCTCCTAAATTAAAAATTTAGGAGAAAAAATTAAGGCAAGGAGCTTAATTGACCGCCTTATACCCAAAAAGTTTATTTTTCTTGATAAATAGTTGTTTTTCAAAAATTGATTTCCGTAAGAATAAGCAAACAAATTCTATAAAAAATTGATTTTTTAATGGAGACATGAGAGGACAGGCACCGAAAGAGGGAGACAGATGAACAATAACATACTTGTAATTAATCCATGGATATATGATTTTAAAGGTTTCGATGAATGGAGTAAGCCACTAGGGCTTTTATATATATCTTCTATTTTGGAAAAAGAAGGCTATAACATATCTTTTATAAATTGTCTTGACCGAAATCATCCTGATGTCGATCCAAAATATAATGAAGACCCTAAAAAATATGGCTGTGGTAAATTTCCAGCTGAAGAAATAGAAAAGCCAAATATTTTTAAAGGTATCAAAAGAAAGTATAAAAGATATGGAATATCTGAAGAAACATTTATAAAAGAGCTAAAAAGCAAACCAAAACCAACAGCAGTTATAGCTGGAGCATTAATAACTTTTTGGTATGAAGGATTATTTAGAGTAATAGAAATAATAAAAGAAATATATCCTGATGTCCCAGTAATAATCGGTGGAATATATGTTACATTATGTTTTGACCATGCCCAATTAAAAAGCAAAGCTGACTATATTATAAAAGGTAATAACCCAAACGATATTATCAACATTCTCGAAAAAATTACTGGTCAAAAAAGAAAATACAACTGGGAAAATTTTTGTGACTACCCTACCCCATCATATCGTCTTTTAAATAATCCATGTGCTGTTCCTGTCATGACCTCTATGGGTTGTCCTTTCAGATGTGTATATTGTGCTTCATCAATACTTAACAAAAAATTTCAATCAGCAGACCCTAAAAAACTTGCAGATGAATTTTCACAAGAGATAGAAAACATGAAATTGACAGATATTGCATTTTATGATGATGCACTACTTGTTGATTACAAAAGAAGAACTGGACCATATATTGATAGACTGATAGAAAATGGATATAATTTTAGATATCACACCCCAAATGCCATGCATGCAAAATACATAACAGAAGAAGTAGCAGAATCCTTAAAGAGTCATGGCTTTATAAGTTTAAGAATTGGTTTCGAATTTATAGATGATCAAATGCAAAAAAAGACAGGAGGTAAAACAACAACCCAAGACCTAATAAATGCGTCTAAAGCTTTATATAAAGCTGGATTTAAAAAAGAAAATATAAAGGCATACATACTTATTGGAATTCCAAATACACAGCCAGAATCTGTGTCTGAAGCAATAAAAGCCTGTTGTGATTTGGGATTACAGACACATCTTTCTGAATACAGTCCTATTCCACTTACTCCAATGTGGAAAGAATTTCCAGGTACAGACACTGAAGAAAGTAAAGACCCATTATTTCACAACAATACTTATCACATATTTAAGGGCACTGTTATTTCAGAAGACGATTATAATAAATTAAAAACAATGAGTAGAGCGATGAATAAATTATAATTTTTTATAAAATTGTTATCTATTTTCGCAACTTTTTGGGTACAAAAAGGAATTAACGGAAATCAATTTTTTTAGTTCATAATAATTTTCAAAAATACTATTTTTTTATTTTTAGCAATAAGGCATTCACTTCAGACAGTTTTTTTCGATAATTAACATCTCATTCTTTTTATCTACAACGAAAAAAACTGATTCAGTTCATTGCCTTACAGCTACAAAATAAAAAATATTAACATTGTATCGTATTTTTGAAAATTATTTAACTACAAAATTAATAACAAAAATTGATTTCCGTGGCATTGCACCGCACAAAAGTTGCTCATTTAGAGTTTAAAAGTAATAAATAAAAAATTATAATAAAAGGAGGAAAAGACATGAATAAAAAGTTTTTTTTATCGACAATAATATTAGTGCTTGTATTTACATGTAATATATTTGCCGAGGAATACAAAGATATTCCGAATCTTGCCAAAGTAAAAAAACAGGTAAGACATTATTATAAAAAAGGTCAATGGGAAAAAGACCTTGACACACAGTACACAAAAGCTGACAAAATTTTAGATGAATACAAAGGTGATAAAAGCAAAACAGCAATAGTTTTTGACATTGATGAAACTGTATTGACAAGTTTCTATTTTTTAGAAAAAATAGATTTTGCCTATGAATCATTTCTTCCACAATGGGCTTCATTTGTATTAAAAGGAGATGCTCCTGCTATGCCAAGAGCTTTAACTTTTTACAGAAAAGCTCAAGAAATGGGATTTGCTACATTTTTTGTTACAGGAAGACCAGAAAAATATAAAAGCATATCTGAATATAACTTAAATGCACAAGGATTTACAAATTATACAGGAATTTATCATCGCCCAAAAACAAATAAAAAAATACATAGTGCTTCAGAAGCAAAAACAAAGGCAAGAGAAGACATAGAAAGTAAAGGATATAAAATTTTATTGAATATTGGCGACCAAGAAAGTGATTTAGCTGGTGGTCATGCTGAAAATACTATTTTATTACCTAACTTAATATATATAGTGCCATAAAAAATTCAAAATATTATTAAAACAGGATTTTTTTTTCAGCAATAGAAATTATAAAGCTGAAATGTAATAATAATTAAAGATGGAGGTTTTCCCATGCGTAAAATATTATGCCTATCAACACTTTTTGTGTTGTTAGCTCTAATGGTTCAAGCTGTTCATGCTAGCGATTGGGATATATATGTAAGAGGAAAATTAATGACAGATACAAAGATATCAGAAAATCGTTTTTATATCCCAGTAAAATCATTTTTAGACGCAATGAAATTTAGTTATATCCAAGATGACAGAGGTGTTTTACATGTCTCAAGAGAGCCTGGATATAAACGCTCAATAAATTTTTCAGGTGCTAATGCTGGATTCGAATTTAATAACAACACATTCAATGTTCCACTAAAACATTTTGATAATAAAGCTTATGTAGATCTTGAAATACTTGCTTCAAAAATGGGACTTGAATTGACAAAAACTCCACAAACAGGAATTATTGATGTTGTTGATAAAGTTGCTCAGGTAAAACATCAACAAGCAATAGCAAAAATGGAAGCTTATGAAAAAAGACTAAAAGCTGAACCAACAGATGACCCAGGTCAAGGCGGTTCTGCAGATTACGATCCAAAAGAGCCTGTAAAACAAGTTGGCGATGTAGAGGGATTTCTTGATGAATCACAGTGGGAAGCAAGATGGAAAGCTACTATTAAAAACTATGCAGATAAGCCAGTAAATAATGTAAGAGTAATATTACATGTTCTTGATGGCAATAACGAAGATTTAGACAAACAAGTAAAAGTAATCGGAACAATGAATCCTGGTGATCAAGCATCAGCTGATTTCTACTGGCAGAGCACAACACATATAAGAGCAAATCCAAAGATTGAAATACAGCATGATCCTCTCCCAGAAACACAAAAACAAAAATTGATAGAAACAAGAAAGAACGATAGACCTGCTGAAGAGGCAAAGTAATTAAAAGTTAAAAAGCTATATGGCAAAATTTGTCATATAGCTTTTTTTTATTTTTATAAAATTATTCTAAAAAGATTCAGAAAATTTCTTACCACCCAAAATATGGAAATGGACATGAAAAACAGTCTGTCCTGCATCTTCTCCACAATTTGCGATAACCCTAAAGCCCTTATCCAAACCAACTTTTTTAGCAATTACAGGAATTTTTTCAAATATATAAGCAATATCTGCAGAATTTGAACTATCAATATCAGTCAATTTAGCAAAATGCTTTTTTGAAATAACAAGAAGATGAATAGGAGCCTGTGGGTGCAGATCCTTAAAACATAAAATACGGTCATCTTCATATACCTTATCTGAAGGTATTTGCCCAGAGGCAATTTTACAAAAAATGCAATTTTCCATTTTTTACTCCATAATAGATAATAATATTATAATAATAACACAAATAAAAAAAAATTCAATGAAGGTTTAAAAAATATAAGAAAGAATTTATATATAGTAGAAATAGAAAAAAAGAGGGATATCTATGAGTCAAATATCTTATTCAGGACCAGATTCAGAAATTCAAAGAGAAATCCATGATAAAATAGAAGCATTGTCAAGAATTGCAGACATAGCTAAACAAGACAATCATATAAATATACTTTTTGAACAATTTCTCGATATTCTAATAGAAATGGTAAATCTCGACAGTGGAATAGTCAAAATATTAGATCCGAGAAAAACATTTTTCCTAAAATCAGAAACATTTCATGGGATATCTCAAAAATTTTTAGAAAAAAGCTCAGGTAATCCTATTGGCGGATGTCTATGTTCGTTAGCAATGGCTCAAAAAAATATAGCATATACAGCCGACATAGCAAGAGACAGAAATACTCCCTGTGCTCTTTGTAAGTCTGAAGGATTCAAATTTATTGCCTGTATTCCTATTGTTTGTAGTAATGAAGCAATCGGAGTAATTCAACTTGCTTCTAATAAAATAATAAAACCCAAACCTGCAGACATTGCGTTAATGGAATGTGCTGGAAAAATTTTCAGCAATGCAATGGAATATTTTGAGCTAACAAAGACTAATAATAACAATAAAAAAGCAAATGATATATATCTATCTATACTCAATGAAGCATTATTAAGAGTAAATGCTGAAAATTTACAAATAGTAGATGTCAGTGAATATGCTCTAAAATTATTGGATATTCCAAAAGAAAGTTTAATAAATGCACCTATTTCTTCAATTTTTGGAGATGGTATATCCAAACAATTGCCAATTTTAGCAGAAAATAAATCTTCAATAAATGCAATCATAGGTTTAAAACAAATTGATTGTATATTAAAAGTATATCCTTCAATCAATGACATAACAGGTGATTATACACAATTTGTCATATCAATAGAAGTTGCAAAAAAAGAGCTTTCAATTCAAGAAAGATTTGACAACTTTAAGAAAAGTATGTCTGACTTCATGTCAATACTTTCCAATATTGATGTCAAAAACAATGTTCAAGATTTTTGTGATTCAGCAATGATACAAATAGATTCAATATTGCCAGTCATGCAGTCAACATATTTGATATACTTTTTTGATCGCTCTGCAAATCAACTTCAAATGATAGCACACTCTGGTTTTTCATCCGAATATATAAATGAAAATGCAATAATATCGTCAGAAAATTACGAATATAAAAATGTTCTAAACACAAAAAAAATATACTCTGCCTCAGATGAAGAAATCGGTGGCTGGAAAATAATAGTTCCTCTCATATATTCAGGAGAATCAAGAGGAATAATGATTCTGATATCTGACAAACAATTAGAAGAGAGCTTACAAAATACTAGGATTTTATACTCAATGGGAAGCCTTGTTGCCGTAATAATGGAAAAACAAGCACTATATGATTCATTAGAAAATACAGCAACAGTTATAAACAATATAAAATCAAAGCCAGATATTATATTGAATTCAATAACAAGTCAATCAAAAAATACTTCTGACAGAATAAAGAAATTATTTGAATCAGCTCTGTCTATTTCAAATTGTGAAAAAGTAGTACTTACAATAAAAAAACCAACAGAGACTAAAGAATATTCATTGATAAAAGGCGGAGAACTTACAGTAGATAATAATGAAGTATTGGCAGGTTCAAGAGAAGCCTATGTATTGGAAAATGGAGAAGCTGTATATAACACTGATGCTGAAGACAGTGAATCTGAGTTTGTAGGTGATGAAGATTCAGATTACAGATATATTGCAGTAATACCAATAATATTTAACCACATGATAATTGCTTCAATGAGATTTGAAGGCAATACAATAAATGAAGAATTTCCAGAAACTCTAATAAACCTCATTGCTAATATCATACTTTCAAATATAACAATTCATCAAAATAAACAAAAAATAAAAAAACAATCAGAAGAAAAAGAAAATATAGAAAGACATCTTGAAAAGACAAAAGAATCATTGGCAAATGAAGAAAGACAAAACACTGAGCTAAAAGAAACTAATTTCTCAATGACTCAAGAACTAAATGAAATAAAAGCTAAAAACGAAGTCAGCAAAAACAAAATAAGAGAATTAAAACAGGTAATATCTGAAGTAACATCTGATAAAGAATTACTTGAAAGAGAAAAAATAAAACTGAACAACAAAATAAAAATAGCTTTAGAAAATGAAGAAAAGCAAAGAACTGCAGTTTCTGAGAAACAAAGACAACTTATCGAAGCAAGAAAACAATTTCAAGAGGAAAAAGAAAGTTTAACAAGCGATATTGAAGAGCTCAAACAAAAATTAGTTTTGGAACATGATAACAGCGAATCATTAAAAGCAGAACTAAAAACAGAAAAAGAGTCATCTGCTAACTTCAAAAAAATAGCTGAGGAAGAAAGCAACAGACAAAAAGAAAAAATCAAAGAATACGAACTTGAACTTGAAGAAACTGTTGCCAATGTTGAAGCTCAGATACAAGAAGAAATAGATAAATATGAAAAAGAAATAAAAAACCTTACATCTTCTCATGATCAAGAAAGAAAAAAACTTGTAAAAGAGCATGAAAAAGAAAGAAAACAAATACTTTCACGGCATGAAGAAGAAAGAAATCAAATGATTTCAGAACATGAACAAGCTATAAACGATCTTGTAACTGAACATGACAATAAAATAAAGCAAAAAGATATAGAAAAAGAAGAAATAATTGGCGAATATGAAAGTAAAATAAATGAACTAAATCAAGCTCTTTCTGACGAAAGCATAAAGCTAAAGTATATGAAAGAAGTTGAAGAAAAAATGGCTGTTTTAAAAGAACAATCAGAAAAAGCACTCATGTCAGCCGATCAAAAATCAAAGAAACTTCTCATGATTCTTTCTGTAAAAACAAAAGAGATAATACAATCTACAGAATTAGAATCAATCAAAGATATCGTAAATGAAACAGGCAAGCTCATCGATTCTGATTATCAGGACATAGTTGTAGAAAATACAGATAGATTGAGACAAGAGGTAATAAATAAAAGAGCCATATTTAAAAATAAAGAAAATTCTATTCGTTTGATATGGAATTCAATAACAGACACAGCAATAAGAAGAATCGAAGAGATAAAATCTGTTGCAAAAATAAAAGAAATAATAAAATCAGCAAAGTGAAATAATATTTAAAAAGAAAAAAGCAGGGAAATTAAAATTCCCTGCTTTTTTAAAAACATGCCATAAAAGAAAACACAGCCATGATCAAAAAAGCAAGTATCATAATACCAATATATAACAGTGAAAAATATTTGGAAAATTGCATAGAATCTGTTTTAAATCAAACAGAACAAAATTACGAGTTGATACTAATAAATGACGGTTCAAAAGATTCATCTGAAGAAATCATGACTAAATATAAAAATAAATATCCAGATAAAATCAAAATCTTTAGTCAAGAAAATAAAGGAATAGGAAGAACACGAAATAGGGGCATAGAAGAAGCAGAAGGCAAATATATATTCTTTATAGACAATGACGATACTATAAAAGAAGATTATTTAGAGACATTTATAAATGAAGCTGAAAAAAATGATTTTGACATGGTATTAGGGGGATTTGAAACAGTAGATGAAAACAATAAAATAATTTTACAAACAATACCACAAAATACAGAATGGTCTTTTTTAAGAATAATATCACCTTGGGCAAGAATATATAAAAAAGACTTTTTAATAAACAACAATCTCAAATTTCTTGACACAAAATTAGGTGAAGATGTTTCATTAAATGTCCCTGCTTTTTTTATCTCTGAAAAAAAGAAACTATCTATAATAAAATATTGTGGATACAAATGGTTTCAAAGAAATACATCTGAATCAAATTCAAATCAAAAGAACACAAAAAAATGGGCTGAAGCTCAAAAAACCTTAAAACATATCTTAAAAATAATAGATATAGAAAAATTGACAAAAGAAGAACAAAAATTATTAGAGTGTTTTTTTATAAAATTTTCAATAAGATTTCTGCTATATACAGGAAAAAAATCTAAAATAGAAGACTTTATCGAGACATCTAACGAAATCAAATCATTTTTAAATGAATATTTTCCAAACTTTTTAAACAATAAAAATTTTACAATGATGTACCCAAAAGGAGAGCCAATACAAGTAAACATTATTATATGCATTTTTAAACTAATTCTAAAATACGGTCTAGAAAAAATATTTGCAAAATTTTATACAAAATAATAAAAGGTAAAAGAAAAGAAACAAAAGAAATTAAATATTGTAATAATAATTCACAAAATCAATAATTCTGGAGAGAAACAATGGACGGAAAAATTGGTTCAGATATAAGCTCTAAAAATTTTTACTCTATTTTTAAAGGACGTACAGACAGGGTTGCTATATATAACCAACCAACAAGTAAAGTAATATCCATTGAAGTAAAAAAAGGCGATTGGGAAATAACAAGTAGAACAGAAGCCCACTTAAAAGGTCAAACACGACTTGCACTTTATAATCATCTTTCAGACAATACTTGTACTTGGGCAAATATAATATTTGATGAATCAACAAAAACTCCAACATCAAGGAACTCCCTTTTATTTGCTCAAGACTGTGCTATGCTTGGACTTACCGATGTCAAGAGAGAAAGAACAAAAATAAAAGGTGAAAACTATGCCTGTTGGATGTTCTTTGACAAACCTATATCTGCAAAAAAGATAAGATATCTAATTGGTCTTATTTTTAAAAGACTTGATATAAAACAAGCTGAAATATTGCCAGCAGAAGACATGCTAACAACAGGTAGTCAAGGAAATTATGCTTGGCTCCCATATTTTGGTGGAAGTGATAAATGGATAGACCCAAGTGGAGCTCCAAGAGTTGACTTAGGTTCAAAACAAGGATTCACTGTCTTTTTAAACGATAACGGAGAACCATTAAAAGCTCCTTGGGCAAGAATTCACAAATATACAGAAGAAGAAATAGACAACGCTATTCTATATATTGACGAATATATTCCATCTGATCCAACTCCAAATGAAGGTATAGAACTAAAAGACTCACACATAAAGAAAATACTGGAAAAATGCGAAGCTGTAAAAAATATAATTACAGAGCTCAAAAAAACAAACACGCTAAATGACAAAATAGTTGAACTATTGGGTCCAATGTTTGTAACATGGAATAGAACAGATTATTTCCATAAACTCATATCAAAAACAAAAGGATATGACAAAGCATTTATTGACAAAAAATTGGCTTCTTTACCAGTAGGAATGCCTTTTACTCCTTGTTCTGCTTTTAAAAAAGCTGGATATTGTCCAGCTGATAAAAAAGAATGCTTTACACCAAAGCCACCAATTGTTGAAAGATATGGAAAATTAGAAGAAGATACAACAGCTGACAAAGAAAAATACAGACAATTTTCTCCTGCCGTATGGGCATTCCAAGCTATTAGAGAAAGAATATCAGAAGAAAAAGATTCAGAAACAGCTGTTATTGATATAGATACAGTAGATTTCTCAGACCAACTAACCACATTTGAGCAAGAATTGGCTGAACAAAGAAATCTAATAATAAAAAATAGACGCCCCTGTTCTGGTTTGTCAACAGGATTAACTTGTCTAAACAGAGATTTAGATGGACTAAGACCTGATTTTCTGACAATAGTTGCAGGAGTTCAAGGTTGCGGAAAACACACAATTTGTTCACAAGCTATGGAACATTGTGCAGCTGAAAAGAAAACTGCAATATATATAACTTATGGAGATACAAAATCGACAGCAGCTTCTAAGATGTTGGCAAGATGTAGTGGAATTGACTACAGAAAAATAATAAGAGGAACATTAAGTGATGAAGAAATGGCAAGAATTGCCGATACTTCCCAAAAATTAAAAGACACTTATGGACCATATATGTACTTCATCGAAGGAAATGATTCAATGGGAATCAAAAAAATAAGAATGATTCTCGACTCAATGGAAGCACATCTATTGATTATTGATTCCTTAAATATGATTCCATTCATCTCAAAAAATCAACTTACAGATATACCTTCAAGAATTGAACAGAATGTGAGACAGTTAAAAACCCTTGCAAGATACAAAAAAATTCCAATACTTGCTACTTTCTCAACAAGAGATAAAGATAGCAACATCTCAGAACTTGTATATATTGAATCTCTTGTCATGCAAGCATGTGACAACTGGATTCAACTCGAAGAAGGTAAAAAATCAATAGACCAAGCCAAAGAATATTTAATGTATATAAGAAAAAATAGAGCTGGAGATAAAAATTTAGCTTATAGATTGGCATATCAACCATTCCTTCAAAGATTTGTGGAGATGAAATAATGAAAAAAATAGCTTTTGTTTTCATTCTTATTTTGGCTTTTATCATAAGTATAAATGAAAATATAGAAGCCAAGGGTAAAAAACAACCTAAAATACCTAAAGTTTTGACACAAGACGATATAATTAAGAGAATAAAAAAATCAGGTGGAACTGTTTTTCCAGTAGGTCAAGAAAATAAAGGATATGCAAAGTATTTTACTGGAAAAAGTTATTTAGCTCCACTATCAGCAGATGAAGACATACAAATTGCAAATGTAACATTTGAACCAAATTGTATAAATCACTGGCATAAACATCATAAATCCTGCCAAATTTTAGTTGGAGTATCTGGAAAAGGTTATTATCAAATAGAGGGGGAACCTATAAGAACTATTGAACCTGGTGATACAGTAACAATCCCAGCAGACACTAAACATTGGCACGGAGCTACTGAAAAAAGTTGGTTTCAACATCTTTCTATAATGAAAAAAGGTGCTAAAACAACTTGGTTAGAACCAGTACAAAGAGAGGGCAAATTAAAAACTACAAAGAAACAATCTTCAAAAGAAGAAACTTCACAAGAAGAAAAAGAGGGGAAGGATACACAAAATGATAAAGATAATAAATAAATTGCTTTGTTCATCTGCAGTTGTATTTTTGCTTATGGCACTTGTAGGTTGTGCAGGCGGAGAATAATAATTAGTTTGAAAGTGAAAAAAAAAATGGGGCTGTGAAAAAATGTTGACTTTTTCACAGCCTCTATTTTTATTTCTCAACTGTTAATAAATTAGTAGTTTAACAAGCCCACCTTAGAATTATAGAGGATAAAAAATAAAAAACATAGAAAATTATTATAAATAACATATTTTTTAAAATAAATACGGCAAGGAGTTTTCTGCTATGAAGTGGAGATCAAATCCAATTGTATATGAAATAAATACAAGAATATGGTTAAAAGATATTTCCAATAAATACAAAACTAAAATGGATCTTGCTGATGTACCTGATGAAGTGATCTCTGACATAAAAAACTTGGGATTTGATGCAATATGGTTAATGGGAGTATGGGAACCTTCTATCACAGGAAGAGAAATAGCTGCTTCACATCCTGGGCTTATATCCGATTTTAAAAATACTTTAAATGATCTAAAATCAGAAGATATAGTCTCCTCACCTTATGCAATAAAAAACTATAATGTTTCAAAAATATTAGGTGGAGATGATTCACTAATAAAATTTAGAGAAAAAATAAACAAAGCAGGATTAAAGTTAGTTGTTGACTTTGTTCCCAATCATACTGCAATAGACCATCCTTGGATAAAGGAACACCCTGAATATTATGTAAGAGGTAATTATTCAGATTATATAAGAGATAGTGCCAACTTTTTTAATGCAGGAACAGAATCTGAACCCAAAATTTTTGCACATGGAAAAGACCCATATTATCCAGGTTGGACTGACACAGCACAATTAAATTATTTTAATGGTGGGCTGAGACAGGCAATGATAGAAGTCATAAAAAAAATTGCCAAAATGTCTGATGGCATAAGATGTGATATGGCTATGCTCATAATGAAAGGCATACAATATCAAATTTGGGGAGATAGATTATTCACGGAAAAAGATTCAAATGAATATGATGAATTTTGGAGTGAAGCTATAAAAGAAATAAAAAGTGAATATCCTGATTTTATGTTTATTGCAGAAGCATACTGGATGAAAGAAGGACCACTTCAAGATTTAGGTTTTGACTACACTTATGATAAAGCTCTTTATGATTGGCTAAAAAATGGAGAGGTAAAAGAGATTTATTCATATATCAGCAAAGGATTCGACGAATATCAAAAAAGGTGTATAAGATTTATTGAAAATCATGATGAAGAAAGAGCAGGAAAAGCATTTGGTACTGAACACCAAAAAAGTGCATTACTTGCAATTCTTTCATTACCAGGTGCAACATTAATCCATGAAGGCGAAATTGAAGGTAAAAAAATCAAAGTTCCTGTTCAACTCGCAAGAAGACCACAAGAAAATATAAACGAAAACATCAAAAATTACTATCTAAATCTTTTGAACATAACATCACAAGATGAATTCCATAATGGCAAATACAGACTATATCGCCAAAGAAGTGCTTGGGAGGGAAACTATACCTACACAAACTTTTTGATTTGGTCATGGAGTTCTAAAGATAATTTTTATTTAATTGTAATAAATTTCTCACCTTTCAGAAGTCAATGTTATGTAACGCTACCAAGTGAAGAAGTTGACAATCAAAATTGTACTTTAGTAGATATGCTTGGCTCAAACATATATGAAAGAGATGGTTGTGTATTATGTAGGCAGGGACTTTATCTCGATATGCAACCTTGGACAAGACATCTTTTCAAATTTGAAAGAGAAGAACAATAAAAACAAAGTAAAAAGACTCCAAAAGTTAAATTTGGAGTCTTTTTTTTATTTTGTTTTTATAAATACTTCAAAAAGTCTTGACCAAGGCAATTCCGCTTTTATAAATTTTGGAGCTTGCTTTTTGAATCCAATTTTTGCAATTTTGTCAGCATATTTTTTCATCTCTTTATTTATACTATGAGAAATTTTTTCTTCTTCATTTTCTTTCATACCAAGAGATGATATACCACTTACAAGACATTTTAATTTCATTTTTGTTCTTATAATGCTTTGATAAATAAAATCGTCGAGTAATCTCTCAAACATAAATCTTACATGTGTTCTATCATTTGATCTATTTATTTTTTTTGCGATATATCTTATCACAGCATGTGAAATTGTTGTACCTAAAGTATTTCCAGATGTATTCCAAGCAGCATAAGACATCAAAAGTGAAGGATTTACTTTTTTTATCAAAGTCTTTGTAAAATGTATATCTGCTCCATTTGCATATTTGACATCTGCAACTGCTATATTCTTACCTTTTTTGATAAATTCCAATATTTTATTTACAAAAATTTCGTCTTTTTCATTTTTCTCTAAATGTTGAACTTCTGTTTCTTTCTGTCCATTTGGATGAACTTTACAAAATAAATCTATATCTGCATTTTCTTTTACAATTTTACAGCCTGAAGCATTTATATATTCAACAACAACATCTTTTATTGGCTTACTTTCATAAATTGTATTTTTAAAAGATCCTTCTTCAGAAGAATAATGAATTGCAAAAGTTGGATTTAAAGAAAACTCATCTTTAATAATAAGTGACTCGGCAAGCATGGCAAGCTCATCTGTCCCATTACAAACAGTAGTCTTTTCATCATCTTTCATCAAAACTTTTATTTTTTCTGCTTCAAGAGTATTTGGTCCAATACAAACTACATCATCAAGACCAATTAAAAGCCTATCTATTAAATTATTTTTTCTCCACTCACATGCTTTTAAATTTATATCAAAATTTCTTTTTCTACATAAAATATATTCACCAAAAAACTCCCCCATTTCACTATCTTTTGATATTTCTTTCAAAACAGAAGAAAATTCAGATTCAGATAAAGACGGGATAGGATATAATTTTTTGATGTTCTTTTTTATTTTTTCGGCTTGGAGCAAAATTTTTTCATTAGTAAAAGTTGGAAGAGTTCGCATTATAGAAGAAAAAATAATAATTTTTGAAGCAGGTTTAGTTTTTAAAAATTCTTCTAATTTTCTTGCATTTTCTTCACATTCTAGAGTTGAATTATTCATATTTCGTGAAGCAACAAGACCGCCATAAATCAACATATCGAGAGATAATAAAAGTATATCTTCTTTTTTTGTATTTTCATACAACCAATTTAAAATTTTAGTTGAATCTCCACGCTTTTTAAATATTCCCAAGAATATCTCTGGAGGTATTTTTATTTTATACCCACCTATCTCAGCAAGTTGAGTAGGAAAAATCATTGTACAAGGTCTATTGTCAATAGGAACAAAAATTATATTCATATACATTTCCTTTTATGTCATTAATCAATTTTTATTTCTATTTTATGTATTTAATGCCTTTTTAGAACCAATATTTTTATTTATTATTTCAATTTTCAAATAATAAAAAAAAATTATATAATATAATTGCATAAAATCAAATAATTTGCTAAAATACTAAAAATTATTTTTTTATAACACTTATTAATTGAGACTATGGAAAAGAAAAATTTAAAAGGACTAACAAAAGAAGAATTATATTCTTTCTTTGAAGAAATTGGAGAAAAATCTTTCAGAGGTCTCCAAATGACAAAACACATGTACCAAAGGGGAATTTCTGATTTTGATGAAATGACTGATTTTGGTAAAAAGCTGAGAGATAAACTAAAAAATATAGCATATATTGAAGACATAAAAACATTGAGACATCTCATATCTTCACAAAAAGACACAGAAAAATTTCTTTTTGGATTGTCAGACGGAAACTGTCTTGAAAGTGTTATAATGAGCTATGAAGACCATATTGGACCTTCGAGATTGACAGCTTGCATATCAACACAAGTTGGCTGTCTAATGGGTTGTTCATTTTGTGCAACAGGAAAAAGTGGTTTTATAAGAAATTTAACTGCAGGTGAAATTGCAGATCAGATAATACAAATGCAAAAAATAATAGCACCTTCTGAGAGAAGAATTGCAAATGTTGTTATGATGGGCATGGGAGAACCAATGTTAAATTATGACAATGTGATGAAAGCAGTTGATATAATCAACTGTGCAGAAGGAATAGCAATAGGAATGAGACATATTGCTATATCCACTTGCGGTATAATACCAGGAATTAAAAAACTCGCACAAGAAGGAATCCAAGTTAAATTGGCTGTTTCACTACATTCGCCATTTGATGAAATAAGAAGTAAAATAATGCCAATCAACAAAAAATATCCTCTTCCCGAATTGATGAAAGCATTAAAAGAATATCAAGAAATAACTGGAAGAAGAATAACTTTTGAATATGCAATGATTGATGGGGTTAATGATGATTTAAAATCTGCAGAAGAATTGGCTAGGATACTGGAAGGATTTACTGCACTTATAAATCTAATACCATTAAACAATGTAACAGAATATGGTAAAAAAAGAAGTACAGACGAAAAAATAGAAAAATTTAAATCTTTCATGGAAAATAAAGGAATAAGAACTACAATAAGAAAAGAACGCGGAACAGATATAAATGCCGCCTGTGGTCAATTAAGGAAAAAAGTTTTAGAAGAAGAAAAAAATGAATGAAAATAAATCTAATTTAATTGATATATGGAAAAAATTTAAAAAGAATAAAATGGCTGTAATATCGCTATTTTTAATATTGGTATTCATCATATCTGCATTTTTAGCTCCAATCTTAGCTCCTTATGATCCAGCTCTACAAAATATGTCTTATGACGGTATTCCGCAACCACCTTCACTTAAACATCTTTTTGGAACAGATAACTATGGGAGAGATCTTTTTTCGAGGGCAATATTTGGAACTCGAATATCACTTCTCGTAGGATTTGGAGCTGTTGGTATATATATGTTAATAGGAATTGTACTTGGAGCAATTTCTGGATATTTCGGTGGAATTGTAGATTCTATAATTATGAGAATGTCTGACATAATGTTGAGTATTCCTGTTTTTTTCTTTATCCTTGCACTTCAAGTTATATTCACTCCGTCAGTTTGGAATGTAATTTTAGTTATAGGATTCACAAACTGGGCTGGACCAACAAGATTAATGAGGGCTCAAGCACTTTCTCTAAAAGAATCGCTATTTGTAGAAGCAGCACAGTCTTTCGGTGCAAAAGGGAAGCACATAATATTTAGACATATAATACCAAACGCTATGTCACCAATGATTGTTACAGCAACTTTGGGAGTTGCTTCTGCTATATTAATGGAATCAACACTCAGTTTTTTGGGTTTAGGGGTACAAGAACCAGCTGCAAGTTGGGGAAATATGTTGATGAGGGCTCAAGAATATATGACAACAGCTCCTTGGATGGCAATATTTCCTGGAATACTTATAATGCTTGTAGTAATATCGTTTAATTTTTTGGGCGATGGACTTAGAGATGCCTTTGATCCTAAAACAAACTAAAAGAGGAAAAGAACAAATGAGTATAAACATAATACATAATCCAATAACATCAACGGCACTTTTAAAACTTAGAGATAAAAAATCTCACTCAAAATTATTTAGAGAAGGCTTATTACTATTATCTGAAATAATAGCTTATGAAGCTGGCAAAAAATTAAAAACAAAAAAAGTAAAAGTAAAATCAGTACTTGAAGATACTGTTCAAGAATCAATAGCAGATGATATAGCTTTGATACCCATTCTAAGAGCAGGTCTTGGAATGACGACTGGCTTTTTAAAAGTCTATGAAAATGCAATAATAGCTCCATTGGGAATGTCAAGAGACCAGGAAACATTATTGCCATCAATGTATTACAGCAATATCCCTGAAAATATAAACAAATGTCACTGCTTCATACTTGATCCAATGCTCGCAACAGGTGGCAGTGCCTGTTTTGCAATAAATTATTTGATTGAACAAAAGAAGGTAACAGCTGAAAAAATTTCTCTCTGTTCGATAACATCAAGTCCAGAAGGATTAAAAAAGATAGAATCTGAATATCCACAAGTTGACATATATACAATATCAAAAGACAGAGAATTAAATAAATCTGGATATATATTACCAGGATTAGGTGATGCTGGGGACAGAATTTTTAACACAATAATGTAAAAAAAATAAAAACTTAAACAAAGGCATGAAAGAATTTAACTTAAAATTTGAATACATTGGTTATACAACATCAAATCTTGAACGCACACTCGATTTTTATGTAAATCATCTTGGATTTACAAAGCAAGAAATAAAAAAATCAGAAAAATTTAAAAATCGAAGTGTAATTATAGAGAAAGACGGCTATAAAATAGAACTTTTGAATCCAGATTATAGGATTGCTCCATTAAATTCTGGAATAAAAATGCTATGTTTTTCGTGTAAAAATATAGAAGAGGCATATGATAAAATTTTAAAATTGGGCTATAAGATTCTTTTTGATTTAAATATAGAAGAAAGTTCAAAGTTTTTTATCTACAGAGACCCAAATGGTGTTTTTATAAAATTAGAAGAAAAAATGTGAAAATCTCAATTATTAATTCGGTAATTAGGACATGTTGGTAAACTCTATTTTTGCATATTTAACTTATTAGTTTTAGTTTTCAGCCTACGCCAATTTTGAAAATTATTATGAACTACAAAAATTGATTTACTAAAAAAGACACTGTACAAAAGTTGCTCATTCAAATTATTTAACAGCCGACTTAATAAAAAGGATTTTTGTTAATAACAAGAGAATAAAACAAAGTTTTATTTATTTTTGCAAATAACGGCTAAAAATATTTTTATGCCGTAACAATACAAACAATATGAGAGGTATAATATAAAATGGCTAAGAATGTAAGTAGCGGAAAAAGTTCTACAAAAAAACCTGGCGATCCAAAATGCCGTGGTTGTCATGGACTTCTTGAAAATAGCGAAGCAATAAGAATTGGCGGAGCTAAGTGGCACTATGAATGTGCAGTAAAAGCTGGAAAGAAAATCCCTGCTGAATATCAAAAAGTAGAAGAATAATAAAATCCAAGCGATTTTATTTTTAAGGAGGAACAGGTGAAGAAATATACTACCGATAAAATCAGAAATATCGCTTTTTATGGTCATGGCGGAAGTGGAAAAACATCTATGGCAGAAGCAATGCTTTTCAATACTGGCGTTCTCGACAGAATGGGAAAAGTAGAAGATGGAAATACCGCAATGGACTTTGATGATGAAGAAAAGAAACGCGGTATGTCGATATATACATCTTTAGCACCATGTCAATGGAAAGAATATAAAATCAACTGCCTTGATGTACCTGGATTTTTGGATTTCGTCGGAGAAATCAAGAGTTCTATTTCAGTAATAGAAGGTGCAATTCTTTTTGCTTCAGCAAATTCAGGTCTTGAAGTTGGTCTTGAGAGAGTTTGGGACGAAATTGAAACAAGAAAATTGCCATCAATCCTTGTTGTCAATAAAATGGACAAGGAAAATGCAGATTACTATAAAGTAATACAGAGCATAAGAGAGAAACTTTCACCTTCATTCCATCCTATCCATCTTCCAATAGGTTCAAGTGAAACATATTCTGGATATGTTGACATTGTTACAATGACTGCATACAAATATGAAAATGGAAAAGCTGTAAAGATAGACATTCCTGCAGACATGAGCGACAAAATAGAAGAGTACAGATCAGCTCTTGTAGAATCAGCTGCAGAAGGTGACGATGAACTCCTCGAAAAATATCTTGAAACAATGGAATTGACAGATGAAGAAGTTGTAAGAGGATTAAAAGAAGCTGTAAAGGCAGGAAAAGTCATTCCAGTCATAAGTGCTTCAGCAACAAAAAATATAGCTGTTGATGCATTGATGAATGCAGTCATAGATTTGATTCCATCTCCAGCTGAAGTCCCAGTTCCAATGGGTATAAATCCAGCTTCAGGTGATGCTGTCGAAGTAAATATAGATTCTCCATTCTCAGCATTTGTATTTAAGACAACAGCTGATCCATATGTAGGAAAACTGACATTCCTTCGCATATATTCAGGCTCATTTGCAGGCAACCGTGCTGTCTATAATCCAAATAAGGACAAAGAAGAAAAAGTTGCTGGTCTCTTGACAATAAGAGGCAAAAACCAAGAAAATACAGATGAAGTCGCTGCTGGCGATATTGTAACAGTAGCAAAATTGGTATATACAGTAACTGGTGATACACTCTGTACAAAAGAATCTCCTGTAATGTATCCAGCAATAGAATTTCCACCAACAGCTATATCAATGGCAATCTTCCCAAAGAGTAAAGGTGATGAAGATAAACTTGGAACAGGTCTTGCAAAGATAAGTGATGAAGATCCTACATTCAAGGTAATGCGTGATACAGAAACAAAAGAAACTGTAGTAAGTGGTATGGGAGAACTTCATCTTGACATTGCAAAATGCAAAATGAAAAAGAAATTCGGAATTGATGTTGAACTCAGCTATCCAAGAATTTCTTATAAAGAGACAATAAAGAAAAAAGCACATGTTGACAGCAAACACAAAAAACAATCAGGTGGAAAAGGTCAATATGGTCACTGTGTACTCGATATAGAACCACTCGAAAGAGGTAAATACTTCGAGTTCATCGACAAAATTGTCGGTGGTGCTATACCAAGAAACTTCATTCCTTCAATTGAAAAAGGAATCAGAAAAACTATGGAAGAGGGAGCTATCGCAGGTTATCCTATTGTTGATATATCTATTTCAGTAGTAGATGGTTCTTATCACCCTGTTGACTCTTCAGATATGGCATTCCAAATTGCTGGAAGCAAAGGTTTAAAAGAAGGTATGAAAACAGCAAATCCTTGCTTACTCGAACCAATCAACAATGTTGAAGTAACAGTTCCTGATCAGTATATGGGTGATGTCATTGGTGACATAAATGCAAAAAGAGGAAGAATTATGGGTATGGAACCAATAGGCAAAAAAGGTCTCCAGCTCGTAAAAGCTCAAGTTCCTCTTGCAGAAATGCAGAAATATGCTATTGACTTGCGTTCAATGACACAAGGCAGAGGTGTTTATGTAATGAACTTCGATCACTATGAGGAAGTTCCAGCACAGATAGCCGAAGGAATCATTGCAGAATACGAAAAGAACAAAAAAGAAGAATAATTTTTTATCAAATAATTAAAATATTGGGGATGATTAATTTATTTTTCATCCCCTATTTTAGAAAGGAAAAAAAATGAAAAGATTCTCAGCAATTTTAGCAGCAACAATTTTTGCATTTACGCTATCTGGATGTGGAGATGGTGGAACAGCTGGAGCTCCAGAACACGCATCACCTGGTGTTTTAATTTCTGGTGGTGGTAGCTCTCCAACCCCAACTCCAACTCCTACACCTACTCCAGAGCCAACAGTAGATCCAACTGTTGATACAAATGTCAAAAAAATATATTACTCAACAAATGGTAGTATAACAGATGTATGTATAAATGGAGATAACATATATTTTCCTGTCATAGCAGGTCAAAATAGCAAAATAGTTAATTGTGATCTATCAAAAAACACACAAAAAGATTTAATTAAAGGAATAACAAAGCCTTTCTCAGTTGCATATAATAATAACTGTTTGTATTATGCAACAAGAGAGGGAAATAGTGGTCATATTTGGAAATATGATTTAAATAAAGGTGGGTCTCCTAAAAGTTTCCAACCTGGCACAAGTACAACAAAACTTCTCGATCCAACATATATGAGAAATTTAGCTGGTAGTATAGTGGGATTGGATTTTTCTAGCCAATCAAGATCTGCATATGTGTTATATGATACAGAAAATAAATATATAACAACACCTTCAAGCACTGTAATTTCTCAAGCTAATTTTTTCAATATGTATCCATTTACAGATGGCAAAACTCGTTTTCTCGTAACAGGAAGTCTTTCCGCTTTAGGAGGAATAGCTGTATATAGACCAACAGATACAGGTTTCCAAGAAGTAAAAAGTGTATCAAGCGAATATCCAATAGCCTCTGGAGAAACTACAGGACGATTTGTAACCGCAATATCTGATACTATAGATCTGAATACTCTTGAATCTAAAGTAATATATTCCAGTTTTGAAGATACCATGAATATATATGTTTATAACCCAAGTGGAACAGATACAAAATTTGTTTCCAATGGTGCCGTTCCACCTGTATATGATATGGTATATTCCCTACGTTCTAACAAGTATTACTTTACAGCTTGTTCAACAAACGGTTCACAAGGTGTATATAAAATGAGTGCAACTGGTAAAAATATTCAAAGGATAGCTTCTTCATCAACTGAAAATACAATGTTAGGTCCAGCAAGAATTATTTTAAGTGGAAGAAATGTCGGAGATGGCTATGAAGAAATAATTTGGACTTGTGGTGGTGGCTCTTTCGATACTGCTAAAGGCGAATTCACAAATTCTGCAAATGGTGCTGTATATTCTAAAATAGAACCAATAAATTAAATTAAAAATTAAAATATCTGATAAAATAACACCTCTATAAAAATAGGGGTGTTATTTTTTTTATAAAAAATGATAAATCATAGCCTAAAAAGAATATATAAAAAAAATATATAAATAGAGGTAAAAAAAATTTATAAATATTTCTTCTCAATACTTCTAATAATAACAATATTTTTTTCAATATCTTTTGCTTCTGAAACAAAAAAAGATGAAAAAGCAGAGCGTATTTTAAAAAAACTTGAAGATAAAAACAAAGATATTAAAAATTTTTCTGTAAAATTCAATGCAATTATATATTGTTTTTCAATGCAATTACCATTAAATGGAAAATTTGTATTTGAATATCCAGATAAAATGAATATGACACTATATAATGTTCCAATATTTTTAAGTAATTATAAAGGAATATTCAAAGGACTGGCTCCAGCAGGAACAGCTTATGGAGGAGGAAAGAGAAAATATATAAGAACAGAAAAAACAAAGGGAAAAACACTTCATCTCATACAGGTAAATCCACCTCCCAAACAAAATATAAAAGAAATATTTATGTGGATAAATGATGAAAATGGCAATCCAGACTATCTATCAATAAAATACAGAGACGGAACAAATGTAGAAAGTGAAAATTCATTTAAAAATGAATTTAAATACTCACTTCCAGATTCTCAAAAAGCATTATTGAAATCAAAAATATTCAACGCAAAGGCAAGTGTAAAATATAAAGAATATAAAATTAATAAAAAATAGGGATTTTATAAAAAAATTTAGAATATATAAATAAAATCGAAAGGGGAAATCGAAAAACATGAAATTTAAATTTTCAATATTATTATTTCTTTGCTTTTTCATGATTGCTTCTGTGCCTTCATTTGCACAGGTAAATACAACAGAAATTAAGCAAGAAAATTCAAAAGAAAATAATAAATCAGAAGAGCCAAAAGGTCCACCTGTTGAAGTTCTAAAAGATGAGATAGGTCTTATAGTCACAGAAAACGGGACAATGGTTCAAACAGAGGATGAATCAATAAAAATTTTAACTGAAAAAGCTGCAAAAGAATATTCAAAAGTTGTGAGATTCTATACGGCAACTGAACAAAAATTTCGCATTGAGTTCGCAAGAGTAATAAAAAAAGATAAAAGAATAATTGACATAACAAAAGATCCTGAGTCAATAGCTTCTAAAGATTTTCCACCTCTAAAAGATTCACCATTATACAAAAATTTAAGAGGAGTTATTCTTGATTTTGGAACTCTTGAAGTTGGAGATACAATAGAATACAGAGTATTAATAACAGATTTAGAGCCATATCCAAATAAAGCATTTTGGGTGACATCTATGTCTCGTGATATAAGTACTCTCAAAAATTCAAAAGTAATTTTCACTTGTCCAGAAAATACTTCTTTTAATTATGTAACTTATAGACAAAAAGATTCAAAAATGCCTTTATCTAAAAAGACATCAAAAGGTATAGACAACTATTCAATTACATTTAAAAATGTTCCAGCATTTAAAGAAGAAATAGCTATGCCTCCTATTGCTTCTATTTCTCCAAAGGTTATGATTTCAAGTTTTAAAAATTGGTCAGAATTATCAAATATGATAAATGAACTCCTAAAAGATAAATTGACCTTAAGTGAAAAGATGATCAAAGATTTAAAATTTTTGGAATCAGAATCAACAAAAAAAGGACTCGAAGATAAAATCTATAACTTAGTAAAAACTTCAAAGACAGTTGTAAATGTTGGATATGGTCTTGGTAGCTATAGATTCAACAAAGTAGCTGATATATATCAACAGAAAAAAATATCATCTATTGATTCTGCTTTATTGCTTTATTCACTTTATAAACAAGCAGGAATTGATGCACACATAGCATTAGCAGCTTCAAATACAATTGGAAATATATCAAAAGAATTACCTTCAGTTCAACAATTTGACACAGTTTTAGTTGTTATTCCACAACAAGATGGAAAATATAAATGGCTCGATCCAAGTTATAGATCGACATTTGCAGGAGAACTTCCACAAGAACTTAATGATTCAGATGCAATGATTGTTAACAATGTTGGAACACTTACAAAAACTCCTAAATCTGTTGCATACAAAAACAGAGAAGAAATAAAAGGAGAAGTCAAATTACTTGCAGATGGAAATGCAGATGCTGTTATAAACTGCGACTTTTTCGGAACAAATGCCATATCTTGGACTGGTCTTTACAATCAATTAAATGATATACAAAGACAAAATCTATATAAAGTAATTGCCCAAAGAACTGCTCCAAATGCAAATGTACTAAATAGTGGATTAAGTGTACCAAAAACAGCAGAAGAACCATTTTCTGTATTTGTAAGATATATCTCATTTACCATGGCAAAAAAAGTAGGAGACAATAGATTTGAATGTGCACTGCCAATATTAAAAGGTGGAGATATGAGAAAAATAATACAGAGTAATCTCTTGGATAGAGAATCACCTGTATTTGTTGGTACCCCTTGTCAAGAAGATAGAAGTTTCAGAATAAATCTTCCTGAAGGTGTAAAAGTTGTTGAGATGCCAAAACAAATTAATATTGATAACAATGTTGGTTCATTTCAAATAATATGTGATAAAACAGATAAAACAATATATTATCACAGTCGTCTTGTATTAAAAAAATCTATGGTTGAAAAAGAAGAATTTAAAGAACTAGAAGATATTTTAAAAGTAGCAAGTAATTCTGGAACAGATAAAATAATATTAACAGGAATAACAGCAGGTAAAAGATAATGACAACAATTTGCAAAAATGCTTTTGCAAAGGTTAATACTTCACTTATTCTTGGAGAAAAAAGGCATGACGGTTTTCATAATATAAAAACCGTCATGCTTAAAATATCACTAAATGATAAACTTGAATTCCGTCTAACAGAAAAAAAATCGACTTTAAAAATAAAAGGCGAACTGTCAGACGGAATTTCTGTTTTAGAAGATAACCTTGTTCTAAAAGCATTAAAAAACATAAAGAATATAGCGGATATAAATGACAACTATGAAATAACACTTACAAAAAATATTCCGTCACAAGCTGGATTAGGTGGAGGCTCATCTGATGCAGGTGCAGTTATATCATTTATAAAAGAAAAATATAATTTATCTATTGAACAAGCACAAAAAGCCGCAGAAGAAACAGGAAGTGATGTTCCTTTCTTTTTATATGGTAATAGGTCTCTTTCAGAAGGGAGAGGAGAAATAATAACACCTCTCCCCCATATTGCAAAACTATATTTAATAATAATATTACCAAATTTTGGAATATCAACACCTGAAGCTTACGGACTTTGGGACGAATATTATTCAAAAAATAAAATAAACGAAAATTTCAATATAAATACAGAAATTTTTCAAAATGATTTTGAAAAAGCCTTAAAAGATAAATATCCTCAAATAGAAGAAATAAAAAATATATTAAAAAAGGAAAAAGCCACTAATGCTCTATTGTCAGGAAGTGGCTCTGCAGTATGTGGCTTTTTTAATTCAAAAGAAATAAGAGATATTGCTTTTAATAATATAAAAAATTATATAGTTCCAAAATATCAAATCTTCAAATCTGAAACATTATAGTAAACTAGGGAGTGTTGGTGAACTCTATTTTTGCATATCCTGTTAGTTTTCTGCCTACGCTAATTGGTAGTTTACCAACACACGCTAATCTTTACAAAACATATCATATAACATATCGGCCAAATATTCAGCATTTTGTGATGAGCCGATATTTTTTATTAAAATATTGCTTGTTCCATCTTTCATATACACAAGAATTCCAAATCCATATTTCTTACCACGTATAGATTTAATAATATTTGGTAAAATATTTTCTGGATTTTGTAGTATTCTAAAAACTTCTAAATCACATTCATAAGCCCTAAAATCAACAATATTTCCAATATCATTTGAATAACTCAATTTTTTCTTACCAAAAAAATCTATATCCCAAAAAATAAGCTCATTTTTATCCATAGACACTGCATAATTTAAAAATCTATACTTATAATAGAAAAATCCTACAATAAAATAAATAATTAAAATGCAAATATACAATATCACAAAAATAGTAGAAATATAATCAAAATAGATGTTATGCATTGCAAACAATAAATAATATATTGAAGTAGCAAACATGAAAAAACTAAAATGTATACTCAAAAAGAGCATAAGCAAATTTTTAACAGCTTCATCAGAAGAAGAATATTTAGTTATTGTTATAACATCTTCCTTATCACTAAAAGAAAAATATTTAGAAAAATTCACTATTGATTTAAATGGGTGTTTATAATTGTCATCTATCAAATGTTTAACTGAATCATCTTGTTGTTTTTCATCACTTGAGTCGTTTGATTTATTATCTTCCTCTTTTTCAAATTTTGTATATAGATTCTTTTTGTTAAAATCATATTCGCCTTCTATAGGTGTATCATCAATATTCAAAGTCCTTTCAAACTCTTGTTCAAAAAATCTTGCAATATATTCAGATGGAAGGTCTGATAATAATTTATAATCCCTATCTTCTCCTTCACCATCAGAAGATACAATCATCCTCAAATCAAAATACTTATTATAATAAAAATTCTTTATATTCTCTGCTTTGAAAGTTTCTTTCATATTCATGAATCCAAAAGTTTCTATTTCCAAAGAATCAGAAGTTAATTTTAATTTTATTTCTGAATTTAAATTATATAAAGTATTATCTATAAAGACTATTATTTTAGAAACTAATGCAATAATAAAAGCAATAAAATAAACAACAAGTAAATATGACAAAAAGACCAAAAAAGAAAATCCTTGATTTATGAATTCAAAAGAAAATAGATTAGAAATATGTGATAAAAGCTCTTGAAAAGTTCCACTAGAAAAAGCATATAAAAAGCAACAAAAACATATAATCCATAGAATAAAAGAAAATCTTATAAAAAAACTAAAAAGACTTTCAAAAAACATATTGAATCTATTTAAATCAAATCCTGAACGAATAGGATGATCATACCAATTAGAGGCTTTTAATGAAATATTTAGTTCATTAAATCCACTTTCTGGTACACCTTCAATTTTTTCAACCCAATTTATATTTATACCACGAGGTACAGATAATTCCTTAAATCGTAAATTAGGCAAAATTCTCTCATTAGTGGACATTTTTAATCCTTTTCTACTTAATCGTTGTAATAATCAATTCACAAAATATAAAATTTAGAGATATTTAATATTTTATGAAAAAATATAAAAAATGTCAATAATTAAAATCCAAAACTTGTTTTCTTCTTATGAATAACTTTATCATATTTAGTATCCATTGGCTCATCATTTATTATTCTATTTATAGCATAAGCAATATATTCCGCTTCTTCAAAAGATATTCTATTTATTAATACCTCAGACTCCTTAGAAGAAAAATCAGAAAATATTCTAACCTCAAACCAACCAATATCATTTCCGTTGTCAATACGATATTTTATATCCATTTCAGTTGCTTTTACCTTAGAAGATTCTCGTAGATTTATAGTTTTAGGTTGTACAGTACCTCCCCATGGTAAAATCTTATAAAATTGTGCCTGATTTTTAGTCAATGAAAGAGAAAAACCCAATCCAAAAAATAATGCTATTATAGATGCCAATATTCCTGCACCCAATATGATTATACAAAAACTAGAAGCAAAGGAAACAGCTCGCTCATCAATTAAAGAAACAAACATTATAAATAGCGTAATTGCCAAACAATATAAACTATATCCCCAATATGGATTTTTTTTGATAATCAATGAACTTTCATTTTCAATAACAGAATTAAAATTGATGAAATTTACTTTAAATCTTCCATTTTTAGATACATTAGGTATTTGCAACATATCTTTAATCTCTTGAACAACAAAGCGAGCTTGATATATAGATTTAAAATTTAAACCAAACAAATCAAAAATTTCTCTTGTTTCTCCTAAAGATTTTAAAGAAATAGGATGATTTAATACAAGTACAACAATATAATACAAATATTCAGCATTATTATTACTGATAATTGTTCTTTCAACATGTATATCTTTAATCTGCTCTTTAGTAATTATTATTGAATCAAAATTACCATTTATCTGTTTGATTTCTATTTCATCTTTTAAAACAAAAACATCTATACCGCTTTTCTCAGCAAACCCATATTTAAAAAAATCTCTTCCACCTTTCGAAGAACGAAATTGAATTTGATTATCATTTTTTGCAAATTGAAAATCATTTGGAAATTTTATTTCGCTTTGAGAAATCTTATCAAAATATGGCATTTCACGAATAATTATATCAGAATGAGATTGCTTTAGTTTTAATGACATTTTTTTATTCCTCCAAATCTAATCTATCTAACGCCTCTTAATTTTGCATTGACAATCTTTTTTACTTTTGAATCATAATCAAATTCCTCTTCAACAAGCTCATCTTCAATACACAAAACTCTCTCAAATTCTCGTTCCATAAATCTTGCATGTGCAGGGTTTTTAAATGTTAGACCTGTATTTATAAAACGCTTTATTTTTCTATCTAACGAAGCAAATTTTTCATCTTTAAAAATAGGATTTTCAACTTCAAAAAAAACTTTATATAACGGCACTTGTGATGAAGCATCAAATACTTGAGTATCTGCTAAGCTAACATAGCTTACTCCACCTCTCCCTGAAACATACATTTGACTTGAAAACATTTCAAAAAGCTCAAAAATAACATGATAATTTGTTACTTTCATTTTTCTTGAAAACCAAAATTGCTTAATATTTCCTCTTGGAATAAAATACTGTATCATTGGAGAGATTACATATACACCATTAGGATTGACTTCAAAAGTAAAATTATTCATAAATTTATCATATATAGAATTTAAAAAACCACCTATAATAAAATATATAAAAAACATAGTAAAAAAATTGCCATGAGAACCAGTCATAAAAAAAAGGATCAAAGCTAAAATATAAAATAATAGATGTTTATGATAAAAATCTCCATTGTCAATTTTTCTGGTTATGATAAAACCATCAACTGTTTTAATAAACCCTCTCGGCTCTTCTATGGGAAGATCGTTTATTACAGGAGTATTATAATGTGAAACATCAACTTTTGGAATATATCTCTGAACATGAAGTTCTTCTGATTCACTAATTTTATTTATATTTTCGGCATTTAAATAACCATTTTCTGAAGAAATTTCTTCTCCACAATAAGGACATATAGAAAAATATTTATCATCTTCATGACCACAAACTTTACATATCATGGGATAAAAACCTCACTTAATTTCTACCAAATCCCAACTACTATCAAACTTCCAGATATTTCTCACTTTTTTAACAATAAACTCAGCAGTATCTTCCTTGAAAGAATATTTATCAAATAAATTAAATACTTGTTTTTCTTTTTTATTTTGAATATTTACAGGTTTACAACAAGTTAAATAAATTTGATAAGAACCATTAAATTCTTTTGAGCCTATAGAAGCAATATTCTCTCTTTCAATAAAAAATGATTTTTTTTGAACTTCTATATTAAGACCCTTTTCATTAATATTGAAATGAATTTTATTTTTAGATTTATACTGAGCCAAATAAAATCCAAGTATTAAACAAAATAAATAAAATGAAATTGAAGCGACAGGTTCTAAAACCTTAAATATATCAGATAGAGAAGCATTTAATAAATAAAAACAAATCCACGGAGAAATAGAAACAACAAGAAGAATATATCCAATAAAATTAGCTACATTAAAATTGGCTTTATGAAAAAATTCAATTCCACAATCACAATCAATTGATATTTTATTTTCTTTATTAAAATATGTGATATTAAAATTTTTTGGATAAATATACTGCTTTTCTATATTTTTATCAAATTTTTCTTTCCAATCATTATCAATTCCATTAAACTCACTGTAACCTGCTGTACCGCAATGCTTTAACAAATCTTTTTTATTACTATTTGTTAATTTTTTCTTGACTAAATATTTATTATTCATCACAAACGACCAATCCTAAATCTTTATCATAGCGTGTTTGCAAACTATAAACACGCCCTATCTTAACAATCTTTCAAACTCTTCAACTAAAAATTTTGCTTCTAATGAACTGTTAAAAGACAAACCTGTATTTATATGATGTAAATATTTCTTATCATCTGAAGCAAATTTATCATTAACAAAAATAGGTTCTGCAACGGTAAAAAATATATTATATCCTTGTCTTTGTAATACTAATCTTTCTACAGCTTCAGGATCAACATAAGTACGAGTAGTGCGTGTTACTGGGTCATATCTCCTACGACGTCCAGTATCTCTAAATAATTTAGTTCTATCCAAATGTCTAGTTATAAACTCAAATTTAAAAGTTCTAAGATTTTCTTTGTTAATAAAATATTCTTTCATTACTGATTTGACATAAAGACCATTTTGATCCATGGTAAAAGTAACTGAATTTACAATAATATTATAAATCCAAGATAAAAATAAATAAAGCAACATAAATACGACACTTGAACAAATAAATGATAAAATAATGCCATGTACAGTATCTCCCTCTACAGCAAAATATTTATCTTTAAATATAAATAAAACAATAAAAACCAAAACTGAAATGATTGTAACAAATAAATTAAATAACAAATAAGTTTGATAAAATTCCCCATCTTTTACAATTTGTTTCATACTAAAACCATTTGCAGTCTTAAAATATCCCTTTGGGATTTTCTGAGGTGAAGTCGGCAAAGGTGGATTCATATTAGGATTATTATAAATATCAGGATTATTTGCCGTAGGATTTATACTGACATATTCACTCTCTGAATTAGAAGCTATATCTCGAGGTTTATCACAATAAGGACAAACTGTAAAATCTTTTAAACTATTATATCCACAATTACTACATCTCATATTTTTACCTCTAATCTAATTTAACTCGTTTTGCTATTTTTAAAAAAAATAAGTAAATAAAAAATTGCTATAAACTATCCAATATATGCCTGTATACTGCCACTTTGTCATTGCGAGGCTTTAGCCGTGGCAATCTAAGCCTGTAAATTATTATTTACTTAAACTCGCAATGACATTACTTCTAAATAGAGGCTATTCTGGTGTATTTTAAAATATTAATCAACTAGCACAAGGCGTTATTTTAGTTGTTAAATACCTAAAAAATAACTAACACAACAAATTAATTTCTATCAAATGGAGTATTTATACCTTTTATTTATTTTCCTGTTTTAACATTATAATCATATTCTACAGGTATGGGGTTATCAGGAAGTCCTAAAATTTTTCTTAACTCTTGATCAAGAAATCGAGCTTCCGAATGGCTTTCAAAAGAAAGTCCTGTATTTATAATGCGTAAGCCTTTTTTGTATTCAGAAGCAAATGTATCATATTTAAAAATAGGCTCTTCAACTTCTATAAAAACATTATATCCCTTCTTAGGTCCTTGTGCATTATTATTATTTCTATTATTTATCTTACGAGCTGTATCATGAAATAAAATATTATTATCATATTCACGAAAAAGATTACTATAGCGACTTCTCCTTCCGCTGGGACCTGAAAAAATAAAATCTCGTTTAACATTTACATTCTTTGTGAAAAAAGAAGAGAATTTATTTGACTTTTTAGTTATACCTTGAAACCAAGAAGCTTTTATATTTGACTTTGAGATAAAATACTGTTTCATTGGGGATTTTACATAAATTCCATCTGAATTTACTTCAAAAGTAAAATTATTCATAATTGTGCTATAAGCAGAATTTATCAAAAAAGCAAATGGTGGTATAACAAGAACACTAAATAATAAATGAGTACACGATAAATCAGCAGAAGCAAAATTTCCATTATTTAAAAACACCGCAGAAGAAATAAAAAATATAAGAATAATAAGAGCCCCTACAATATTAAATAACATATAGTTATAATAAAAATCTCCATCATCCATTGAATGTGAAATTTGAAATCCTTCTGCGGTTCTTGTAAATTCCCTCGGTTGACTTGTTGGCAAATCTACAACATTTGGAAGTAAATTAGGATTATATTGAGGAACAGGCTGACCTAATTGGTTATTTGAGATTTCATTATTAAAATTACTATTATTTTGTTGATATTGATTTTGATGTTTTACTTCTTCGCCACAATAAGGACATATTAAAAATTGTGTATCATCTTCATAGCCACAAATAGTACATTTCATATTTTTATTTTCCTACAATTAATTTCTATCAAATGGAGTTCTTGTATCTTGTTTTGGTTTTCCTGTTTTAAAATTATAATCATATTCTCCCTGTACAGGAGTATCAGGAAGTCCTAAAACCCTTCTAAATTCTTGATCAACAAATCGAGCTTCCGATGCACTTTGAAAAGAAAGTCCTGTATTTATTAGGCGTAAACATTTTTTATCTTCAGAAGCAAATATGTCATTTTTAAAAATAGGTTCATGTACTTCAATAAAAACATTATTAGCTCTTCTAACCTCTTTCTCATTGTGAAACATATCGCTATTATCTCTTTCGTGTCTATCAAATAAAATATCATCAAATAGACCACTTCGTCTATATCTTCTCCGAAAGAAACTCATAAAAAACGATCCATAATTAAATTTATCAACAACTTTACTTATATTTTCAAACCAAGATATTTTTATATTATTTCTTGGAATAAAACATTGTTTCATAAGGGATCTTACAGAAATCCCTTCTGGTGATACTTCAAAAGTAAAATTATTCATTAATGTACTATATATATGATTTATCAATGAGGAAAAAGACATAAAAAGGAAAAAACCTAAAAATAAGATAAAAAAAGAACCATCAGAACTTCTCCCATTAGTTGCACATATAATAAAAAATATAATAATAGAAAGAATACCTAAAATATTGAAAAATATATATCTATGATAAAATTCACCATCATCAACAGCATGGTTTATTTTAAATCCTGTCATAGTTCTGACAAACCCTTTTGGTTGTGTTGTTTGCAAAACATTATGAGTTACAGCACTATTTTTGGGTTGATTGATATTTGGAGTAGTTGGTATAGCCCCAAAATCTCCATTATAATTAATAGGACTATTTACGGAAGAATTTATTGAATTATTTATAGAATTATTATTTTGTTGGGTAACTCTTTCACCACAATAAGGACATACTGAAAATTGTTTATCATCTTCATAGCCACAAATGTTACAACGCATATTTTCCCCCCTCTTTAAATTCCCAAAACATTTTTAAATTTATATTTCAAAAATTTACCAGTAGTTGCATAATCAAATGAAACACCTTTGACATACTCCCCATAAATGAATTTAGGGGCATTACGGTGCGTTTCTGTAAAAATTGTACCTTTTAACTTTTTTTCACTAATAACAATATTATTTTTCAATTTAATATAAAAACCATTAAAACAAATATCATAAGTATAAGTCCGTCCTCTTGCTATTGGGGCAACATATTTTTTAGCCTCTATTTAACATTTCTTTCCAAAAGTCTATTTATTCTAAAGGATATGTATTCAGCTTCCTCAAAAGTCAAACTGTGCATTAAAACAACATAATCAAATCTATTATTTACATTTGGATATAATTTTACACAATAGATACGAATAAATGAAGGATCGCCACTTGTTGAAAAACCAAATGAAGAAATGCCTCTATCTTTATTTTGATAATAATACACTGTTTTTCCATCTCGTTCTTGTTCTTCAGCAATTGCTTGGGAATTGAAATCAAGGTTTATTTGTTTTTCTTTGTTTGGTTCTTTACCAATTATATTTGAGTCAGAAATTTTTAATGTTTTACCATCAACCAAAAAACTCGAAATCTTCTTGAACAATAAAAAGTTAAATTCTCTCTTTAAGAAAAATTCTTGATCATCATCTTTAAGTATATATAAATTTTTTGTAAACTCAGGCTTTGGAAGTTCTTGACCATTGAGATTATTTTTTATTGTCGTATATTGTTTTTTTGAAAATTCAAATTCATCTTCAACTGGTCTATCTGGAATACCAAGAATTTTTTCAAACTCTTGTTCAAGAAAGCGAACTTCTTTTGGATTTGTCATTTGAATTCCTAAATCTATTTTATTTGTTGACTTCTTTTTCTCTTTTCCGATAAGAACATCTTTTACTGTTTTAATAAATAATTTATATCTATATATCAATGAGTCAGATGTGCTGTTAGAAGAAGAAGTATAAACTTTTTTTACAAAGTAAAACTGGTATATATCATCTTTAGAAAGATGAACTAAATTTTCTTCTTTAAGATTATAGACCTTAACTTCATTTGGAGTTACCGAAATAGTTAAATGTTCTCTACTAAGAGCAGATTTCATAATAGTATAAAAAATCACTGCAAAAATAGAAAAGATAAAAGCAAATATACCTATAGAGACCAGAGAAACGATACAAGATAAATCTCCTCCAAAAACTAACAACAATCCTAACAAAATAAAACAAAAAATCAATATAACAAAAAATATCGGTCCTATTTTGAACAAATCAAATTTTTTATCTGTACCAAAATTTGGTTCTATACCTATATACTCAAAAACAGCACCATTATCATTATATGAAAAAGAATGACCATCAGGAAATAAAACATCATTTAAAGTCAAATCTTCCAAAATTCTCTCTGCATTTTGTTTATCAGTTTGAGAATTACTGTTATTTTTCATTGCTTCTGCACCACAAGAAGGACAAAATTTAGAATCCCCAATATTTGTTCCACAATTATTACAATACAACTTCTTTCCTCCAAATGTTAAATAATTTTCCAAATACTTTCAAACTTCTGTTTTATTTTTATTGCTGTATCTTCACTCCTAAAAGATAATCCAGTAAAAATTTTTTGTAAAACCCTATCTTTTTCAATAAAAATTTTATTTTTTCCAACCAAATATATATCATATGTGTTATAAGAAGGAGAATATTTTCCACCCTCATGTCTTATTTTCAGAATTTCAACATTTGAAATTTCATTCTGAGATATTTTAATTGATTCTTTTTGTTTACCATTAAGAGGTTTGAAATCAACAGCAATTCCTTCACTATTTATAGAAATTTTTCTCAATTTATTACTCGGATTCATAATATCTGAAGAAAAGAACAAACCTGTAGATAAAAATACAAGAAATAAAACAGGAAAAACAACTAAAAAATTTTCATTATTAAATATTTTTATGCCCAATATTTCTTGTAAAAATATAATAATAAAAAAAATGACAAAAAATATAAAACTAATAATAAAAAAAATACTACCTATGGGATTACTTCCAAAATTTCCACTTGGTATTTCACCTTCAAAGAAAAAGCCCTCAGATGTTTCCCTATAAATATATTCTTTAGGCAAATGTAAATTATCTGCAAAAGAGTCATCAATATTATTTTGATTTTTAATTTTAATAGTATTTTCTTCTGAAGTTAAAATATTATTTATCTCATCTAATAAAAGAGTAGCCTTTTGTTTTTCTATAACAATACCTGTCGTTATAAATCCAAATTTTTTAATACCATTTATTTCAACATATAAATCTTGTTTCAAAGAAATAATTAATTGCATTAAATCATTTCTAAAAGAACATTTATCAATTACATTTTGAGGTATATTTATTTTTTTATCAAAATATTTAAAATTTATATCTATCCCATTTGGAGTTACTATAAAAGTACCTTTTCTTAGATTTTTATTATAATTATAAAAAACAATAAACAAAAATATTTGTGTTGCTATACTGATAAAAATAAGCAACATGCCTAAATTATCACTATGTAATTGTTCTGCTCCATAAGTATAACCAAAACAACAAAAAATAAGCCCACCAATCAATATTAAAATATATATTAGGAAATTGAATAAAATTCTTATAAAATTAAAATTATATGCAATATCTCCGCCAACAATATATTCAATTCTTAGTTCATTATTATTTTTTGTAAAAGAATAATTTCTCAATTCTTGTAAATAATCAATTTTTCCCATAAAACCTCATTAATATTTAGTTGTTAAATAATTTAACAGATTATTTAATTTTCAAGTTAATAAATAATATTATAAAATTCTACAAAAAGAATAAAGAATCTTTTATAAAAACAAAAAAAACTTCCATTTTAGTTGCTTATTTGTAACTAAAATGGAAGTTAGATAAATTTCACTTTATGCCTGTTTTTCTTTGTATTGTTTCAATGCTCTTGCAAGCTGATCAGGACAAGATGTTGGACGACCACCACAAGAAATTCCCTCTAATGTTGCAATAATATCATCAATTTTCTTACCTTTTACAAGTCTTGAAATTCCTTGAAGATTTCCATTACAACCACCAGTAAAAGCGACTTCTTTTAAAGTATCTCCATCAACTTCAAAATTTATAGCTGTTGAACAGGTTCCCTTTGTTTTGTAAAGCATTTATTTATCCTCCATCCAATATTTATTAACGAGGTATAAAACCAACTTTTTTATAAACTTTTGCAAGTGTTTTTTCTGCAATATATGAAGCCTTTTTAGCTCCTTCTTTATATACATTTTCCAAATATGACTTATCGGCTAAAAGTTCCAATGCTTTTTCCCTTATTGGGCGAAGTGATTCAATTACAGCCTCACCTACAGCAGGTTTAAAAACACCATATCCCTTGCCGTCAAATTCTTTCTCAATTTCTTCAAAAGTCTTGCCTGTTACAGAAGAATATATATTCATAAGATTTGAAACCCCAGGTTTCTTTTCTTTGTCAAAATAGACACAATGTCCAACTTCACTATCTGTAACAGCTCTTTTAAATTTACGAGCTATATCTTCAGGCTTATCCATTAAAAATACGCAACCACCAGGAGCAGATTTTGACATTTTACTCTCAGGAGAAGCGAGACAATAAATTCTTGCACCAATTTTAGAAATAAGAGGCTCAGGCATTTTAAATACATTGCCATATATGCCATTAAATCTATTTGCAATATCTCTTGTTATCTCTACATGCTGTTTTTGATCTTCTCCCACAGGAACATAATCAGCTTGATATAGAAGAATATCTGCAGCCATAAGTGCTGGATATGTGAAAAGTCCTGCATTTACATTGTCGCTGTGTTTTGCAGATTTATCTTTAAATTGTGTCATTCTCGACAATTCACCAAACATGACATAACAATTCAATATCCAAGCAAGCTGTGCATGTGCAGGGACATGTGATTGAATAAAAAGAGTATTTTTTTCAGGATCTAGCCCACAAGCGATGTAAAGTGCAAGCTGTGTCAATGTTCTTTTTCTTAGTTCAGCTGGGTCCTGTCTGACAGTAATTGTGTGTAAATCAGCCATAAAATAATAACATTCATAGTCATTTACACGATCAGCCCAATTTTTTATTGCTCCCAAATAATTTCCCAAATGAAGTTCTCCACTTGGCTGAATTCCAGAGAGCATTCTTTTCTTTTCTTCCATTTTTAATAAATTTCCTCAATACTTTTTTTTACTCGTTGTGATAGTCTAATTTTTGCCTAAAAACATATTGATTTGCAAATTTTACTATATTTTACAGCAATTTTCCAAAAACTCATACAACTTTAATATTTTTGGCAATCGCTATAAATAAAACAAGTCATTTAAAAAAATTATAATACAAAATAATCTTTTTTTCAATAGATAACATAAATAAAAAAGTGGCATAAAAATTTACACCACTTTTTTATATTTTTATTCTTTTTCTTTTTTATCTTCAGAAGATATCGGCAAGACAGATTTTTCACCAGGATTAAATCCTGCCTTTAAACAAGAAAGACCATCTAAAAAATTTTCTTTCTGCTCATCTGATAAAAAAAATCTTAACGGAACAACATGTGCTCCCCTACCCTCTATACCTTTTATATATAAATAATTGTCATCTGTTCTAAAATCTTCCAATTCAGAAGGTTTTATATCTAAATCACCATATACACTTCTAATTTCAAGACAATTTTTCTTCAAAATATATTGTTTTGTTCCCTCTATCTGAAGCTCTTTTGGTGTTTTATTCATAATTGATTTATCATTAAAACTACCCATTATTTTATGAAATAATAAAGGAAAAATATTCAAAAGAGCTACGGCAATAACGAACAATACTATATATATATAAAGAGAAGGATTCTTTGATAAATCATCAAAATTTGCCAAAAAAAGAATTGCAAAAAATATAAGTATAAAAAATCCCATATTTTTTATATTTTTTAAAACAGAAGATGTGTCAAGACTTACAATATACCTATATAATGCAGCCATATCTTCATTTTTTAATTCAACAACAACTTTATTTTCCATTGTGAAATTATTCTGGTAAATCTTTCTTTATTATATAATATACCATCTTACCACCACTTGGTGCTTTTCCCAATCTTGCAAATTTAGCGTCACAAATCTGTTCGGCTACCATCATATTTCCATTTTGTTGGCTGTATTTGATTATGACTTTTGGAAGATTTTCTGGTTTAATCCAATATGGATAGAATTCTGTTGCACCTGTTGCTACTATTTCAATACTATTTCCTTTTTCTGTTGTGATAATATAATTTGGACCATCCATTTCAACTTCGCCAACAATTATATAAGCTCTCTTGCCAGCAGGATAAGCTTCTTTATCACATACTCTTTTCATTACACAATAGCAATTTGCACAACATCTGCATTTACCTTGGCAAGTACATTGATATTCACATTTGCACTTCTTGCAACATTTACATTCTCCCAAGCACATGCATTTATCAGCACAATTACATCTGTAACAGCAATTACATTTTCCACCACATTTACAGCTTCTTACACATTTGCATTTATTACAACAACCACAAACAGACTTAAAAACTGTCGAGTCTGCAAAAACAGGTGCTACAACAGAAAAAGCAAAGAAAGCAACTAATAACGACAAAATTTTTAAATTAATTTTCATCTTTTCCTCCTTACTTTATTTAAAATTATCTTTTTACAAGAAACGCTTTTATAAAACCATCAATTTCGCCATTCATCACGGCTTGAATATTACCTGTTTCAAAACCTGTCAAATGGTCTTTAACAAGAGAATAAGGGTGAAAAACATAAGATCTCAACTGACTTCCCCAACCGATATCTTTATGTTCTCCTCTTAACTCATTTAACTTCTTTTCCTTTTCTACTCTTTCCTTTTCAAAAAGTCTTGATTTTAAAATTTTCATAGCTGTCAATTTATTTGAATGTTGAGAACGTTCATTTTGACATTGAACAATGATACCACTTGGAATGTGTATCAATCTTACAGCCGAGTCGGTCTTGTTTACATGCTGTCCACCAGCTCCTGAACTTCTATATGTTTCAATCCTCAAATCTTTTGGATCGATTTCAATATCAATTTCATCATCATATTGGGGAATAATTTCAATCTGTGCAAAAGAAGTGTGACGACGATGGGCAGAATCAAAAGGAGAAAGCCTTACAAGCCTGTGTATTCCATTTTCTCCTTTCAAATATCCATAAGCACTATTTCCATTGACCATGACTGTACATGATTTAATGCCAGCCTCTTCACCATAGGAAATATCGACAGTTTCTGTTTTAAAAGAGGATTTTTGACACCATCTCAAATACATTCTCAAAAGCATTTCAGCCCAATCTTGGGCATCTGTTCCACCTGCTCCAGAATGTACAGATAATATAGCTCCTCCCTTGTCATAAGGACCAGATAAAAGAGACTCTGTTTCTGTCTTTTCAAGAAAAGATAAAATTTTCTCATATTCGGAATTTAATTCTTTTAAAGCAGATTCATCACCTTCTTCTGCCATTTCTGAATATACCAAAATATCTTCAAGCCCTCTATCTAGTTCTTGACATGTATTTATAACAGTCCTACATTCAGACTGTCTTGCAAAAAGAGGTTGAGCCCTTGCCTGATCATTCCAAATATTGGGATCATTTATCTGTTCTTCTATTTCTTTCAATTCATTGAGAATTTTTGGGAGGTCAAAGATACTCCTTTATTTTTGTTATTCTACTTTTCAAATCATCTAAATCAATACTTTGATCCGCCATCAATACCCCCTTCAGTCAAAAAATGATCGAGTCCCTTGTGAATAAGCACGGAAATCAATTTTTGTTATTAATTTTGCAGTTAAAAAAATTGATTTTCGCATAACTTAACTCGTTGTGCTAATTATTTTTTTGATATTTAACAGGTAAGAGAGTTTTTACGGTGTAAGTCAGCGAACGATATGTTTTTTTTCCATAGTAGTTTATTGCAATTATAACTATAATATGCGGAAAAAAAAGAACTAGTGAGCGACTTATACCTAAAAACTAAGAATAATAATTATGGCACTTTATAAGAAAAATTACTATTTTTAACTAGCACAACGAGTTAACTTACTAAATTTCAAGAATGACACATTTTATAATATCACTAAAAAAATTGATTTCCGTATAACTTACTAAATCCCCAAAATTTGTTATTTTGCTCCACAACAATTTTTATATTTCTTTCCACTTCCACAAGGACAGAGATCATTTCTCCCTACTTTAGCCCCATTTCTACGATATGGTTTTGCAGGTGCTTCATCTCCCTCTCTATTTGTGTGCATATTTCTTCTCTGTTGTCTCTGCTGTGGAACTTCATCACTTGAACGGAATTTGATTCTAAATAAAAATTTAACTGTATCTTCTTGGATTCTAAACTGAAGTTCTTGGAAAGCCTGATATGCTTCATTTACATACTCAATACGAGGATCTTTTTGACCATAAGCCCTCAAGTGGATACCATCTCTCAAAATATCCATTGAATATAAGTGATCGATCCACTTTTCATCGAGAATTCTAAGTAAAGCAAATCTCTCAAGCTCTCTCATCAATCCTTCGCCAATATCTGATTCTTTTTTCTCATATATGGCAATAGCTTTTTGAGCAACAAATTCAGTCAACTTATCAACAGCAGTAATTTTTTTGAGCTCTTCCAAATTCAAAGGACTTTCACCTTCAAAAGGAAATTTATCTGCAAAATCTGGTATAATTCCATCATAATCCCAAGTTTTACTATGTGTTTCTGAAGAAGCATGAGAATCAACAATAGAAGAAGCCAAATTTTCTATCATAGAAATAACTGACTCTTTCAATTTTTCACCCTTCAAAATTTGGTCTCTATCGCCATAAATTTCGGTACGCTGTTCATTCATAACATTGTCATAATCAAGAACAGACTTACGCATATCGAAATATCTCATTTCAACTTTTTTCTGAGCATTTTCAATTGCCTTTGTTACAAATGGATGTTCAATCACATCATCTTCACTAAAATCAAGTTTGAAATTGTCCATAAACTTGGAAATATTTTCTGCACCAAATAATCTCATCAATTCATCTTCAAAAGATACAAAGAATTTTGTTGCACCAGGGTCTCCCTGTCTTCCACTTCTACCTCTTAATTGGTTATCAATACGTCTCGATTCATGTCTCTCTGTACCTATAATATAAAGACCACCAAGTTTTTTTACTTCATCTTGTGCATCATCAGATTCAGGTGGATTACCTCCCAAAAGAATATCAACACCTCTACCAGCCATATTTGTTGCAATGGTAACTGCACCTTTTCTACCAGCTTGTGCAATGATGGATGCTTCTTTTTCATGATATTTTGCATTGAGAACCTGATGTGGAATTCCCTCTGTTTTTAACATCTTGCTGAGAAGTTCTGACTTTTCAATAGACCTTGTACCAACAAGAACAGGTTGTCCTTTTTCATGTAGTTCTTTTATCAGATTGATAACTGCTTTGAATTTACCTTTTTCTGTTTTATAAACAGCATCAGGATAATCTTTTCTTATATTTTCTTTGTTTGTAGGAATTACTACAACATCTAAATTGTAGATTTCTCTAAATTCTCTTTCTTCTGTCTTTGCAGTACCTGTCATACCACAGAGTTTTTTATAAAGTCTAAAATAATTTTGGAATGTAATTGAAGCAAGTGTCTGATCTTCTGAGCGAACTTTCATTCCCTCTTTAGCTTCAATAGCTTGGTGAAGACCATCTGAATATCTTCTTCCAAACATGAGACGACCAGTATTTTCATCAACAATGATTACTTCTCCGTCTTTGACAACATAGTCAACATCTTTTTTGTAGAGTTCTTTTGCTCTCAAAGCCTGATTTACATGGTGGGAAAGCTCCATATTTTCATTGTCATAGAGATTTTCAATATGGAGTGCTTCTTCTATTTTTATGACACCTTCATCCGTAAGTGGAGCAGTTTTTGCTTTCTCATCAACAGTATAATCTACATCTTTTACAAGATTTTTCACAAGTCTAAAGAATTTCACATAAAGATCAGTGCTTTCAGCTCCACGTCCAGAGATAATTAGAGGAGTTCTCGCTTCATCAATCAAAATGGAGTCAACTTCATCAACTATCGCATAAAAACGCCCTCTTTGAACCCTTTCTCCTAACTCCATAACCATGTTATCTCTTAGGTAGTCAAAACCAAATTCGTTATTTGTTCCATAAGTTATGTCTGCATCATAGGCTTCTTTTCTCGAAATAGGTCTCATATGTTCAACAGTTGCATCTTTATCTACATATTCTGGATCATAAATAAAAGCCTCTTCATGTTGAATACTTGCAACAGATAATCCCAAATAATGATAGATAGCTCCCATCCAAGAACTATCTCTTTTTGCCAAGTAATCATTGACTGTAACAACATGAGCTCCTTTTCCACAAAGAGCATTTAAAGCAACAGGCAAAGTAGCAACAAGAGTTTTACCTTCACCAGTCTTCATCTCAGAAATTCTGCCTTGATTCAAAACCATTCCACCTATAAGCTGTACATCAAAATGTCTCAATCCAATAGTTCTGACAGATGCCTCTCTAACAAGTGCAAAAACTTCATTTAAGAATGGATCAGTGTTGTCATTTCCCTTTTTTTCAATTTCTTCTTTTATTTCTTTTATTCTATCTTTTATGTCTTTTTCAGACATATTTTTAACTTTTGATTCAAGAGCATTTATAGCATCAACTCTTTTTCTATATTTTTTTAATTCCCTCTCATTTCCATCGACGAGTTCATTAAACCATTTTACAAAGCCATTCATTTAAATATATCCCTCCAAAGGTGGCTGTGAAAAAATAAAATAGTTTGTTTTATCTGCTTTCTTGTATTGCACCGCACAAAAATTACTCATTTAGAGTTTTTTCACAGACCCTTTTAAACACTAAATCAATATTAATAAAAAGCTGTCCTCGAAACTATCTCCGACGACAGCTTTTTTAACTTCAATAAATATTAAATAAAATCCTTCATGAAACCTATCTAAGTCCACCAGGTCTTACAGCAAGTCCAAACGGCTTACTTGTTGTAGATCTGCTTGTAGTTTGAATAACTGAATTTGATTCAGCATTTATGATGCTGATGTCGTTTTCTGTATTATTAGATACAAAAACTCTTGTTCCATCTGCACTAACACCTACACCAAGTGGACCTTTTCCTGTTGGAACAGTTGCTATAGTAGAACAAGTTCTTCCATCTAAAACAGAAAGATAATGTGATCCAAAATTAGTGACATAAATTCTATCACCTGTAGGACTTGTAGCAACTTTTGTTGGTTGTGTTCCAACTCTTACATTTCCCATAAGTGCCAATCTTGTTGCATCTAAAACAGACATAGTACCACTATTTCTATTTGCTACAAATAGATATTTTCCATTTGGAGATAAACACATACCTGCAGGAAAAGCACCTACTGGACATGCCCCTAAAACCGTTCCAGTTTTACTTACAGCAAGAACTTCTCCAGCTGAATTAGTTGCCATAGCTATATATACATAATCTGTACCAACAGCTATAGCTCTTGGCTGTGCTTCAGAACCAATTCTGCCTGAGTTGGCAACAGGATAAAAACCTATTGCTGAATTTGTTCTTGGATTTATAGCTAAAATACCAGGACGACTACCTGAAACAGAAGCATAAACATTACCATCTGGAGCTCTTGTTATATCTGTTACAATACCACCTGAAGGAATTGTACCTATAACCCTATTGGAGTTTGCATCTATAACATGTATGTATTGAGTATCTGTTGAAATAAAAACCTTACTTCCTGTATTGTCAAAACAAACCCAATAAGGCTTTGTTGACATCTCAACAAATTTTGTATTTTTGGGAGAATAAGGATCCATAACAGCAACAGTATTTGGTTTCTCTGACAATGGAGTAAAATAATCTCCTCTTGTCTGTGGATTCATAAAATCATTATGTTTTGTAGGAGTAGGCATTCCTGTCAAGGTATTTACATCTGCACCCGCTGCAATAGCTGCTTTAAACTGCATTGATGTCATATTTGAACCAACTGCAGGAAATTTTGAAGATCCTGCTGAAGCAGGTGAACCAGGAGCTGTTATGGCAGAAAAAGCTACATAAAGTGCATCTGGAATATATTCATTTCCTGCTTGTTGTTGCAAAGAAGGGTCTTGTTCGGTGATACGAGCATTTTTCTTTCTTGTCAAAATAAATACTAAATTGAGAGGAACTTCTGTGAGTGTTACTCTTTTTGTTTCAAGGTAATATCCATCTTTATATGCACCTATATTATATACACCTGGTGGAATATTATCATGCATAGTAAAAACACCTTTTATATTGGTTACTGCACTATAATTAGTCCCTTCTATTGTAACAATAGCTCCAGCAATGGCATTACTTGAAAAATCGTAAGATTTTCCAGCTGAAGCTACTGATTCTATCACTTTTCCAGTTATAACACTGGCAAAAGCATAAGAAAACAAAGAAATAAAACAAAAAACAAAGATTAAAAAAGTTTTAAATATCTTTATCTTCATATATCTTCACTCCTTGACAATATTTTTTATATAATACTTAAATTTAAATATTTTTTGGCAAGTACAACAGCTGCAAAATCATCATAAGGCACAGGGGGAATTTGAAGTCCAATAGGAATGATTTTAAAAATACCTTTTGGAGGATATTCCTTAAAATACAATTTCCTTGCAATTTCTGTGGAATGAGTTTCATCAACAATATCAATAGGAATATTTGGTATTGACTCAATAATCCTTTTCTTTATCGTTTTTGAATTAGTACCTGAACCTATCAAAATTTTATCAGCAGAATATTTTTCTGTCAATTCCAATAAATTATCAATAACACTAATTGTAGTAACTACTTTTCTTTTTAAAACAGTTCCAGAGGAATCAACAACAGCAATTCCACATTTTTCCCGTCCTGGATCAACAGAAACAATTACTGACAATTAAACCCCTCCTTCCTTTAATAAAATAGAAGAAAAAAAGCAAAAAATATTTCATAAAATTTTCATGATCGCCTTGCATTTATAAATAAAATTACACCTATTATTCCAAATACAATATTTGGAATCCAAGAGCCAACAAGACCAGAAACAGTTCCACTTATTCCTAAAGCTCTTCCCAAAGTCATCAATATATAATAAAAGAGAATAAACACCAAAGAAAGTCCCAATCCTAGCGAAGTGCTAGCTCTTTGAGGTCTAAGTCCTAAAGGAATACCAAAAAGACCAAATATAAAACAAGAAAAAGGAAGAGCAACTCTCTGATGAAAAATAACATCCAGTTTTCTATAAAGTTTAGTATATTCAGCAACAATATCTGGATCAGAAGCATTCATAGCGACTTCCTTCATCATAGCAATTCTCTGTTTTAATGCTGTATTTGAAAGTTCACTGTGTTTTCTCTCTCTTTTTGAAAGCTGTGTTGGATTATCTGCAACAGGTAAAACTCCCATTGTTGATTTAGATTCATATTTTATTCCCTGTTCTGCATCAAAATCATAAGTTCTAGGTGAATATAGATACCAAAGATTATTCTGCCAAATAGCCTTAGAGGCATAAACTTCTCTTGTTCTATGAGATTTGTTAAAATAAAATATACAAACTCCTCTCAAAACTCCCTGTTCTTCATCAAGGCTTTTTGCAAAAATTCTTCTCTCAGTACCGTCTTTTTCTACAGTTGAGAATACAAGATTTTGCTTTTCTTCAAGGCTATCTTTCATAAGCTGTTGCATGACAATATTTGTAGCCGTATAATTAGCATCAGGAACAATATACATCGACATAAAATATGAAACAATAGAAACACAAAATGTAAAAATAAGTCCTGGAATTCCTATTCTAAAAAAGCTAATACCACCAGCTTTCATAGCTATTATTTCACTTTCTCCTGACAATCTTCCAAATGCCATTAAAGTACATAATAAAATTGCCATTGGAAAAGTATATATAAAAACTTGTGGAAGACTTGCCAATATATATCTAAGCAATAAGGTTACTCCACCTTTTGTTCCCAATGAAACCATATTTGAAATAAGCTCATTTGAACTTGCAGACATAAAAAGAATACTAAATGCAGCAACTCCATATATAAAAGGGAAAAAGAGTTCTGACAAAACATACTTATCTAAAATCTTCATAAAAAACTAACTCCTCTTACATCAGCGTGCAAATGGATTGTCATGAAATCCTGAACCTAAATAATATTTAATGGCAATAGGATTATTTGCAACCTCTTGAGAAGTACCTGAAATCAAAATTTTTCCTTCTCTCATGATGTAAGCTCTATCTGTAATTGCAAGAGTTTCTCTTACACTGTGATCTGTTATCAAAATACCTATATTTTTTTGGCGTTTTAATTTCTTCACTATTTCCTGTATTTCAGCAACTGCAATAGGGTCTATGCCAGTAAAAGGCTCATCAAGCAAAATAAAATGTGGTTCTGTTGAAATGGCTCTTGCTATTTCAACACGCCTTCTTTCACCACCTGACAAAGTATAAGCAGGCTGTTTGCAGACCTTAGTCAAACTAAAATCTTCAAGAAGAGCGGGAAGTCTTTCCTTTTGCTCTTTCTCTTTTACTCCTCTCATCTGCCATATCAACTTTATATTTTCTTCAACAGTCAATTTTCTAAATACAGAATTTTCCTGTGCCAAATAACCAATTCCAATTCTCGCTCTTAAATGCATTGGTTTACGAGTAATGTCTTTTCCATCTAAAAGAATCTTTCCTTTTTCAGGTCTTATGAGTCCTACAGCCATGTAAAAAGAAGTTGTTTTTCCTGCCCCATTAGGTCCTAAAAGTCCAACTATTTCTCCTTTTGTTACATCAAGACTGACACCATCAACAGCTCTTCTACCTTTATAAGTTTTAACAATGTCGCAAATTTCAAACTTCAAAATGGCCTCCAAGAATAATAAAAGAACTAAACATTAATAAACCTGTCTCATTTTTTTGAAAAAGATTTTTTCAGATCAGATGGAGAAGAATAAATGCCTGAAACATTTCCTATTAATTCAACATCTTTTGTTTCAGGATCACCTATCATTTTATCTCCTGTCAAAATATAATCTCCTCTAAAAAGTTTCACTCCATTATTACCATAAACCTTTTTATTTTTTCCATCCCAATTCAATTTTTGGGCAATCATTATATCACCTGAACGAACCATCAAACCCTTTGATTGTTTATTAAAAAAAACATTTTCATTTTTCATGTCAATATCTGCTTCAGGAGATTCAAAAATTATATATATATTTCCAGCTTTATCGTAAAATCTACATAAAACCTCTTTGGCATGACTTTTTTCTTCATTGTCTTCCAAAGAAATTTCTTTTGCTTCTATTTCCCAATATTTTATACCATCTTTTTTAGAAGTTATAATAGTATCAGTAACTTGTGGCTGCATTACTGCTGGCAAATCAGGAATATCTTTTTTCTTGTCTTTTGCAGAATCAGAATCCAAAAATCCCTTATATGTAAAAATAAGAACAATTACTCCAATAACAGCAATAGCAGGAAGAACTGATAATAGCTTTTGAAAAAAAGTCATAAAATATCCTCATAAAATTTGATTAATTATATTATTATATAACAAAATAAAATATAAATCAATTACAAAAGCAAAAAAAAAGCTGTCTGAACAAAAATTGTACAGACAGCCAAAAAATCAAATCTTAATTAATGTCTCTTTCTCTCACCTGGAGAATTTCCATTGAGAACTTTAATTCTGATTTCTTCAGGAACAACGATGTGTTTTTTCTGTTTGATATATGCTTCTACTTCATCTCTGAGAACTTTTGCAGTATTGATATTCTTTGCATTTTGAAGTTCTTTACAATCTTTTGAAGCACCAAAGAGGAAATCTATTGTTGCAATTTTATATGTCTTATTAGGATCGAGGTCTTTGCCATTGATCTTGATATTTGTTACTCTGTGGTCAAAAGGTTTCTTTGAATCATAGTCACACTTGATTCCAGCAACCTGTGTGAAAGATGGACGATCAACATAATATTCAATAATCTTTGCCAAATCAGAACCTTTTACTTCACATGTCATGAGTGCATTGTCAAAAGGAAGAATTGTGAAAACACTGCCTCTTGTGATTGTACCCTTTGGAAGGCTTGCACGGATACCATGTGTATTTATGAAAGCAACATCTGCACCTGTTACAGCCTTCATGATATCTGTTACGACATCACCAGCTGAAGTTGTACCAGAACCTTTTACCTGATACTCTAAATGAGTAATATCAGCAGAAAGATCTCCAAGAACTTCGTTCATTGATTTGTCAACTTTTTCTTTATATGGTGCTAATTGTTTTGCTAACTTTTCATCAGCAGCAATATTGTGGATCAATTTACCTTCGAAAGAAATTGTCTTTCCTGTGTCAGCATCTATTTTAAGTCTTTCAAAACCTATGAATTTTCCCCATTCACCAGCTTGGCATACTGGAATTCCATTGACCATGTAAGGATTGTAAACTGGTGTATGAGAATGTCCACCAATTATGAAAGTGATTCCCTTTACTTCTTTGGCTATGTCTAAATCTTCTTTGTAACCATTGTGAGAAACAACACCGATTACTTTGATTCCCTGTTTATTAAGTTCTTCTCTGTATTTGTTTATTGTCTCTACTGAATCAAGAAACTCAAGACCCTCTACATTTTTGTGGAATGACATTCTTGGAGTTGATGGAGTTGCAACACCGATTATACCAATCTTCATTCCAGCTCTTTCAACAACGATATATGGCTTGACACCAGCTGGAACTTGACCTGTAGCTGTTTCAATAACATTGGCACAAACTGTTGGGAATTTTCTTCTCTGAACTTGGCGAAGAAGTGCTTTCTGTCCCCAGTCAAATTCATGGTTTCCAAAAGTTGTGCAATCATATCCAATATAATTCATATAATCTGTCATAGGATCGCCTTGGAAAATATTTGAAACAGGTGTTCCTTGTGAAATATCACCAGCATCAATGAGGAGAATCTTGTCTTTGCCATATTCTTCTCTTAACTGGTTAATTCTTGCAGCAAGGTTTGCTACTCCACCATAATATGCACCCATTTGTTTAAAATAATATGGATACACCTGACCATGCATGTCATTTGTATGGAGAATTATGAGCTCTTTTTTATCAAGAGCATAGCTGGAACCTGTAAGGAATGCGATAAACATTACCGCAAGCATAAATGCCATACAGGTGTTTCTAAAAATTCTCATAAACAAAAACCCTTTCTATAAAATAAAATTAATCCTTTTTGAAATAGACACAAAAATGTGACAAAATTGCTTCTAAAACGCCTCCTCCAATAGCTCTCGCTTTATCGGAGACAAGAAAACAATTTACATTTTCTCGAGGATCTATATCTCCTATTTTTTCATTTTTTTTGACAAAAACTCCTTCAGAAATAAGACCTCTAATTTTTCCTTTAAAAGGAGCTCTAACTTCTAAATCTCCTATATGGGCTATTAAATCGCCTTCTTCAAGTAAATCTCCAATCTTACAATCATGAATTATTGTACCTTCTGCAGGCGATCTAAAAACTCTTTCAGCCCCTTTTCCTGCAATAATTCCTGGAATACCTGTATCTTTTTCAGGCTTTCCATTTTCTATTTTACGCCCTAAATCAATACCTCTGTTTGTCTCTATGACAAAATCACAATCAACACCAGCGTCAAATCCAGGTCCTATTCCAATCTTTAAAGAAGCAGGAGGAAACTTATCATTTCTAAGGTCTTTTAACATTCTTGCATCTACAATTACATCTGCCCCTATAAAATCAAATGGCTTTTCTTTTGTGTCCAAAACAACTGGAATATAATTTTTTGAACAATCTTTAGAAAAAGGATAATCTTCAAAAATTCCCTTTATTCCTTCTATAACAACTTCTTTCTCAAAAACGGCACTTGAAAAACTTACAGTCCTTCTGACAGTTTTCGGTTTTTCCAGTTCTGTCATAATAGGTCTAAAACCACTTTCAAAAAGTCGGCATGCAATTCCAGAAGCAAGGTCTCCCCCACCTCTTATGACAACTACCATATCTCTTATATTCAAAAATGTACTCATTAGGTACCTGCTGAATAGTCGGTAGCATATACAACTTGTTCAGGAGTCAACTTATCTATTGCCTTACCCATTGTTCCAAGTTTTAAAAGAGCTATCTCTTGGTCTTGTTCTTCTGAGATGTCATATACTTTCTTTTCCATATATGCACCTTCATTTTTCATTCTGAGCATAGACATAAACTGATTTGCAAAACTCATGTCCATAACCTCTGAAGGATGACCTTCAGCTCCTGCCAAATTGACTAAACGACCTCTGCACAACAAGTAAATCTTCTTACCGTCAGCTTTTGTATATTCGTCATTATTCAATCTTATCTCTCTGTGAGATGTTGCAACTTGTTCCAATTCAGGAATATTTATTTCGACATCATAATGACCTGTATTACATACAACAGCTCCGTCTTTCATTGCTTCAAAGTGGCGTTTTACGATTACATCTTTCATTCCTGTTGCAGTTATAAATATATCGCCAACTTTTGCAGCTTCGTCCATAGGCATTACATCAAAACCATCCATGACAGCTTTTAAAGCAGCAGTTGGTTTTACTTCAGTAACAATAACTCTTGATCCCATACCTCTTGCCCTCATGGCCAAACCTTTTCCACAATGACCATATCCAGCTACTACAAATACCTTTCCTGCTAAGAGGATATTTGAACTTCTAATTATACCATCAAGAGAAGATTGACCTGTGCCATATATGTTATCAAAATCCCATTTTGTTTCAGCATCATTTACAGCGATTACAGGATAGAGAAGTTTTCCGTCATTTCCCATTGCACGAAGTCTGTGAACACCTGTTGTTGTCTCTTCTGTTCCACCAATTATTGTCTTTGCCAATTCTGGGAAACGATTATGAATTGTAAAAATCAAATCTGCTCCGTCATCTAATGTCAATGTTGGCTTGAAATCCAATGTTCTTTCTATACACCAGTAAAATTCTTCTACAGAAAGACCATGCCAAGCATAAATAGATGCTCCGTCAGCTGCCAATGCTGCTGCTACATCATCTTTTGTTGAAAGTGGATTACAACCACTCCATGAAACCTCAGCTCCTGCAGCCATAAATGTTCTGACCAAAACAGCTGTTTCTTTTGTAACATGGATACAGCCAGCAATTCTCATTCCCTTTAAAGGCTTTGATTCACTATATTTTTTACGAAGTGCCATCATTACAGGCATGTGAGCTTCTGCCCAATCTATTTTCTTTCTTCCAGCTTCAGCAAGAGAAATATCTTTGACTTTAAACTTTTCCAAAATATGCCTCCTTCTGTACCATCTAAAGGTACAAGTTCTTTAAAATAAAATAAAAGGGAGGGTTTTAACCTCCCGACAAGTTCAGGAACTAAAGAACTATACAATATTTATAACTTCTTTTACTTCTGGAATCTCATCCATTATTGCTCGTTCAATTAACATCTTTAATGTCAATTCACTCATTGGACATGCCCCACAAGCTCCTTGAAGTCTAACTTTTACAATTCCATCGTCTGTAAGTTCAATAAATTCTATATCTCCGCCATCTGCCTGTAATGCAGGACGGATACTATCAATAACAGCAGTTACTTTATCTTTCATTTAAAAAGTCCTAACTTTCCTTCAATCTCAAATACAACGGAAATTCTTCAACAAGTTCTCCATCTAAAAAAACTTGAAAATAATAAGGCCCTCCGTCTTGAAAAACGATCTGATTCACATCTGTTTTTAAATTAACACTTTCAGTAGGGTTATTCAAAGTAAAAAACATTTCAGGAGATTGGGATATAATCATACTTTTAGAAGAATTCATTATTTTAATCTGTTGTATGTGAAATCCCTCACCTTTAACCCAAGTTGACATTATAGAAAACTGAGGATATGTAACAGGAAACTTAGGCACAAAAAGATCAGAAAAAATACCATAACAAATCATCTTTCCTTCTAAAGCTGGTACCACAGCGTCACAAAACAAAAAATTTCTCAGTTTAGGCTCCATATTTTAAAACAGCCTTTCTCAGGTATTATTGAATAAATATTCGCTTTATAAGTCTTTCTGTCCTTTTGTTTTATCATTTCTTGAAAAACTGGGGAAGAGAATTAAAATCACTCCCCCAGTCAATAAATGTTAAATATCGTCATCAAGTCCCATATCTGAATCAAGGTCTTCTGAATCGAGAGATGAATAATCATCATTATCTGGAACACCATAAGAACTCATCATAAGGTCTTCCACACTCTCTTCACTCATTCCATAGTCAACAAAACTTGTCTTGTCTTCAATGTCATCTTCTGCATTGAAATCCAAATCATCAGAAGGATCAATATCACTATCAGAATCATTAAAATCATTATTGTCATTATTGCGATTCTGATAACCTCCTCCCATAAGTGCTTCTGTCAAATCCATACTCTCATCATACTGTTCTTCTTTCTTAGCACAATTATGAGCAGGCTCGATAGCACCGTCAAATTCAACTTTGCGGTATCTCTGCATACCAGTACCAGCAGGAATGAGCTTACCAATGATGACATTTTCTTTCAATCCAATCAATGGGTCTATCTTTCCATTAATAGCAGCTTCTGTCAAAACTCTTGTAGTTTCTTGGAATGATGCAGCTGACAAGAATGAATCTGTTGCCAAAGATGCCTTTGTAACACCGAGAATTACAGGTCTTGCTGTTGCAATATGATCTTTGCAGTCTTCACCATATTGTTCGATTATCTTGGCATTTGCATTTTCAAATTCATTTACATCTACAAGGCTACCTGGCATCATACTAGTATCGCCAGAATCCTCAATTTTGACTTTTCTCAACATCTGTCTAACGATAACTTCAACGTGTTTATCATTGATATCAACACCTTGTGATCTATAGACAATTTGAATTTCATCAACAATGTATTTCTGTATTTCAACAACACCTTGAATTCTCAAAACATCATGTGGATTTTTTGAACCTTCAGTTAGTTGAGTACCAGCTTTAACTCTGATGACATCACTTTCAGTACCATCTTCCCTCATTACATGAGGCAATTTTCTAAGTCTTGCTGTAGTAGGAACTAAATAATAACACTCTGTACCATCATCCCCTCTTACAACGAGCTTTCTCATTATGCTATTTTTGTCATCTTCAATGGTAAATACACCATCAATTTCAGAAATAACTGCACAATGTTTTGGTTTTCTTGCTTCAAAAAGTTCTTCAACACGTGGAAGACCTTGTGTGATATCTTCAGAAGCAACACCACCAGTATGGAATGTTCTAAGTGTAAGCTGTGTACCAGGTTCACCGATTGACTGAGCAGCAATAGTTCCAACAGCTTCACCGATTTCAACGGTCTTTCCTGTTGCCAAGTTTCTACCGTAACATTTACGACAGACACCATGTCTTGTTTTACATGTTAAAACAGAACGAACTCTTGCACCGACAACTCCAGCTTTATCAATCAAAGCTGCTTCTTCTTCAGTTACTTCTTTGCCTTCTGGAACTATAACTTCACCTGTTTCAGGATGTATAATATCTTCTGCCATGAATCTACCAAGACAACGCTCACCAAGAGAAACGATTGAGTTATAGCCATCATTAATATCTGTTATATATACAGATTCTGTACCATGGCAATCATCCTCATTTACAATAATATCCTGAGCAACATCTACAAGTCTTCTTGTCAAATAACCGGAGTCAGCAGTTCTAAGTGCAGTATCAGCAAGACCTTTTCTTGCACCGTGTGTTGAAATAAAGTATTCCAAAACAGAAAGACCTTCTTTGAAGTTTGCACGAATTGGAAGAGGAATAATTCTTCCTGAAGGGTCAGACATAAGACCTCTCATACCTGCAATCTGTTTGACCTGTGCTGGGTTACCTCTTGCACCAGATGTAGCCATCATGTAAATAGGATTTAGACGGTCTAAATATCTCATCATGGCTTCTTCAACTTCACCAGTTGTATTTGTCCATATAGATACGATCTTTCTATATTTTTCCTCGTCTGTGATGAAACCTCTATCAAATTGGCGTTCTGCTACAGCAACAGCTTTATCAGCTTTTGCCAAAATATCCTTTTTCTCTGGAGGAATTTGGACATCTTCGATACCGATAGAAGTTCCAGAAATCGTTGCATACTTAAATCCGAGTGCTTTTATATTGTCAAGAAGTATAGCTGTCTTAGAATTGCCATGAGTGCGATGACACTTGTGAACAAGTTTTCCAAGCAATTTTTTCATGACTGTTTCATTTATAAAAGGAATTCCATAATCACGAGGAATTGCTCTATTGAAAATAAGTCTTCCAACTGTTGTATCATATAGAATCTCTTTATTTTTATCCGATTCTTTTCCAGTTATGATATTTTGTGGCATAATAACTTTTATCATTGCATGCAAGTCTATTTGACCTGAATTATATGCCAAAATAGCTTCTTTTTCAGAAGAGAAATATCTACCTTCACCTTTTGCATCAACCTTGTCAATAGTTAGGTAATAAGATCCCAAAACCATATCCTGAGTTGGTGTACATGCTGGAACTCCAAATGCAGGAAGAAGAATGTTATTTGCAGACAACATCAAAAGTCTTGCTTCAGCCTGAGCTCCTGCGGATAGTGGAAGGTGAACAGCCATCTGGTCGCCATCAAAGTCAGCATTGTATGGAGTACATACTAATGGGTGAAGTTGAATAGCTTTTCCTTCGACCAAAACAGGTTCAAATGCCTGAATACCAAGTCTGTGAAGAGTTGGAGCTCTGTTCAACAAGACAGGATGGTCTTTAATGACTTCAACAAGTACATCCCATACTTCTGGTTTTACTCTCTCAACCATCTTCTTAGAACTCTTGATATTGTGAACAAGACCTTTGTCAACAAGTTTTTTCATGACAAATGGCTTGAACAATTCAAGAGCCATCTCTTTTGGAAGACCGCATTGGTGCATTTTTAAATAAGGACCAACAACGATAACACTTCTTCCAGAGTAATCAACTCTTTTACCGAGAAGATTCTGTCTAAATCTTCCCTGTTTACCCTTTAACATATCTGACAATGATTTTAAAGGTCTGTTGTTTGGACCTGTTACAGGTCTTCCTCTTCTTCCATTGTCGATTAAAGCATCAACAGCTTCTTGGAGCATTCTCTTTTCATTTTTTACAATGATGTCAGGAGCTCCCAAATTCATCAATCTTTTTAGACGATTATTTCTATTTATAACTCTTCTATATAAATCATTTAAATCTGATGTTGCAAATCTTCCACCGTCGAGCTGAACCATTGGACGAATCTCTGGAGGAATAACTGGCAATACATCAAGTATCATCCAAGTTGGCTTATTTCCAGATTTTCTAAATGCTTCGACAACATCAAGTCTCTTTATTGCCTTACTCTTTTTCTGTCCCTGAAGATTTCTTACATCTTCTCTCAATTTTTTGTAAAGCTCTTCTAAATCTACTTTTGCAAGAAGGTCTTTTATAGCTTCAGCTCCCATTTTGGCAACAAATTTATCGCCATAAGCCTCTTTTGCTTCTCTATATTCAGTTTCTGCAAGAAGTTGCTTAAAAGCAAGAGGAGTATCACCTGGGTCTATGACAACATAAGAAGCAAAATAGATTATTTTTTCAAGAGTTCTTGGAGACATGTCCAAAAGAAGACCTGTTCTCGTAGGAACTCCCTTAAAATACCAGATGTGAGAAACTGGACTTGCCAATTCAATATGTCCCATACGTTCTCTTCTTACTTTAGAACGAGTAACCTCTACTCCGCACTTATCACAGACAACGCCTTTAAATCTAATTCTTTTATATTTTCCACAATGACATTCCCAGTCTTTTGTAGGACCAAATATTTTTTCACAAAAAAGCCCATCTCTTTCAGGCTTTAACGTTCTGTAATTTATTGTCTCAGGTTTCTTTACTTCACCATAAGACCAAAGTCTTATTTGTTCGGGAGATGCAAGCCCTATTTTCATAGCATCAAAATTGTTTACATCAATCATGTTTTTTCGTCTTTTCCTCCCTGAATTTTCGGAAAAACCGCCTAAGTAATAGCCACAAAGGCGGTTTTATATAAACATGTAATATTACTCGCCTGCTGGGCCGCCAATAGCTCTTGCAGAAGAAACTTTCATATCGTCATCTGTTCCTTTTAATTCAACTTCACTTAAATTTCCATCTTCATCGGCTGAAAGAATTTTTACATCTAAGCACAAACTCTGTAATTCTTTTATCAAAACCTTAAAAGATTCAGGAATTCCAGGTTCAAGAACATTTTCGCCCTTAACAATAGCTTCATAAGTCTTTACACGACCAACAACATCATCGGATTTTACTGTCAAAAGTTCTTGGAGTGTATATGCAGCACCATAAGCCTCAAGAGCCCAAACTTCCATCTCTCCAAAACGCTGACCACCAAACTGTGCTTTACCACCAAGAGGTTGTTGTGTAATCAAAGAATAAGGTCCAGTTGATCTTGCGTGAATCTTATCATCAACAAGGTGAGCAAGTTTCATTATGTAAATTTGACCAACTGTAATTCTATTATCTATAGGTTCTCCAGTTCTTCCATCAAATAAATATGACTTTGCATCTTCATGGGAATCGAGGAATAAATCTGTATATTCAGCCAATTCATCGAGTTGTTCCTCTGTAACTTCCATGTGATCGAGTTTACATCTACGTCTAATTCTCTCTTTTGTAGAAACTTCCTCAATAAGAGACATCAATTTTTCTTCTGTTATGATTACTTTTTTCTTTTTGGCATCTTTTATGAGTTTTTCTCTTGACTTAGGATTTTGAATTAACTTTTTAAGTTCTTCCTCATCAAGTTTTAGATATAAACTTGCGAGATAATTATCAAGTCTCTCAAGAGGATCATGACTCATGGCTATATATTCTGCTGATTCAGGTGAAAGATAAATTCCTTTTCTCCTCAAATTATCTCTCAAATTAGCAACTTTTAACCAACCTAAAATCTCAGCATCAGTTGCTCCTTCGAAAACAGGACATGCAACTCTGAACCCAAGTCTATGTGCAGCATATCCCAAATGTGTCTCGAGAATTTGTCCGATATTCATACGAGAAGGAATACCAAGAGGATTCAATACAATTTGTACAGGACGACCACTTGGAAGGAAAGGCATATCTTCAATTGGAAGAATCTTTGCAATAATACCTTTATTTCCATGACGACCAGCCATTTTATCACCTTGGAGAATTTTTCTCTTTTGAGCCACATAAACTCTTACCAATTTTATGACACCTGGGGCAAGTTCATCATTATTATCACGAGAAAATACTTTTACATCAATTACTTTACCTTTTTCACCATGTGGAACTTTTAAAGATGTATCTCTGACATCTCTTGCCTTTTCTCCAAAAATTGCTCTGAGCAATCTTTCTTCTGCCGTCAATTCTGTCTCACCTTTAGGTGTAACTTTACCTACAAGAATATCTTCAGGTCTAACATCTGCACCTATTCTTACGATACCTTCATCATTGAGGTCTTGTAGTACATCATCACCGACATTAGGAATATCTCTTGTGATTTCTTCTGCACCCAATTTTGTCTCTCTTGCTTCACATTCATATTCTTCAATGTGAATAGATGTAAATACATCTTGTTGTACAAGTTCTTCACTTATCAAAATAGCGTCTTCATAGTTGTAACCTTCCCAAGGCATGAACGCACAGAGAAGATTTCTACCAAGTGCTAATTCTCCATTTTCACTTGAAGCACCATCTGCAATTAACTTGTTTTTCTCTACATACTGTCCTTTGCGGACAATAGGTCTCTGATTTAGACATGTACCAGCATTTGATCTCTTAAATTTCATGAGATTGTATTTTCTCTTCCTACCATTGTCCTCTTGTAAGACAATATAGTCTGAAGAAACACTTACAACAGTTCCAGCTTCCTTAGAGTTAATCAAAGCACCTGAATCTTTAGCTGCTCTAAACTCCATACCAGTACCACAAATAGGAGCTTGTGGTTTAACAAGAGGAACTCCTTGACGTTGCATGTTTGCTCCCATAAGAGCTCTGTTAGCATCGTCATGTTCAAGGAATGGAATCAATGCTGTAGCAACACTAACGACCTGTTTTGGAGATACATCGAAATAGTCAACACTATTTTTATCAATTACAATATTTGCACTTCTGTGTCTTGCAACAACTTTATCAGGAATAATTCTTCCAGAAGCATCAATAGGAGTATTTGCCTGTGCAACAATGTGTTTATCTTCTTCATCAGCACTCAAATAATCAATATTATTTGTTACAATTCCATTTTCAACTCTTCTGTATGGTGTCTGAATAAATCCAAACTCATCAACCTTAGCAAAACAAGCAAGGGCACCGATAAGACCAATGTTTGGACCTTCAGGAGTTTCAATAGGACAGATTCTTCCATAGTGTGAATAGTGAACATCTCTGACTTCAAATCCAGCTCTCTCTCTGCTGAGACCACCAGGACCTAATGCAGAAATTCTTCTTTTATGTGTCAACTCTGAAAGTGAATTTGTCTGATCCATGAATTGTGACAACTGGCTTGAACCAAAAAACTCTTTAATTGCAGCAACAACAGGTCTTATATTGATAAGTGCCTGTGGAGTAACTGTTTCAACATCTTGAACAGTCATTCTCTCTTTTACAACTCTCTCAAGACGGAGCATGCCTACTCTTAGTTGGTTTTGCAACAGTTCACCAACAGCTCTAACTCTACGATTTCCAAGATGGTCAATATCATCAGATTTTATATCAACAGTATCTCTATTTACTTCATCATCAGATATAAGCTGTTTTTCACCACTTACAAGTGCAATCATGTATTTTATTGCAAGAATTATATCTTCTTTTGTTATTACTTCATTATAATACATGTTTCTGCTACCACACTCTGGACAAGTTGTAACACCAGAATTTGCAATAGCTCCACAATCTTTACAATGTATCTTTATTCCAAGTTTTTTGTTGAATTTATATCTTCCAACCTTGCCGAGATTATATCTCTTTGGTTCAAAGAAAAGACCTTTCAAAAGATTTTCACTACTTTCAAGGTTTGGAGGATCTCCTGGGCGGAGTTTTCTATATATTTCAAGAAGTGCTTCTTGAGGAGTTTTGATACTATCCTTTTCAAGTGTATCTTTAATTGATTTGTTGTAATCAAATAGACGAAGAATTTCCTCATCCGTTGACCACTTTGGTTCCCAATTAGGATCATTGTCATCTTTCAAAAAACCAAGAGCCCTAACCAATACAGTAACAGGAATCTTTCTATTTCTATCAATTCTAACACCTATTATATCTGAAACATCATTTTCAAATTCAAGCCATGCCCCTCTATTTGGAATAATCATACCTAAATAGAGTATTTTACCTGAAGGGTCTGGAACGGCCTGAAAATAAAGACCTGGTGAACGAACAAGTTGACTGACTATAACACGTTCTGCTCCATTTATAACAAATGTTCCCTTATCTGTCATACATGGAAAATCACCCATGAAAATTTCCTGTTCTTTAACTTCTTTTATTGCTTTTTTTCCTTCTTCTCCAATTCCATCTCCACTGTCCTCATGGAATGTTACAAGAGAAACTTTAACTTTAAGGGGTTTAGCAAATGTCAAATCTTTATCCTGGCATTCTTCTATAGAATGAACGGGTTCTCCAAGAGAATGAGATTTAAATTCAAGCTGTAAAGTACCTGTAAAATCTGTAATCTTAGAAATATCAGCAAAAGCATCCCTTATGCCTTCATCAAGAAAATTTTCATAAGAAGATCTTTGAAGTTCTATCAAATTTGGAAGATCTATAATCTGTTCGATACGCTGAAAGCTTAATCTCTCGGGCTTGTGTCCATGAAGAGCTTTTCTTGTTGCCATTAAAAACAGCCTCCCTCTGAAAAATACAAAAAAGCCAGATTCAACTAAAAGGAACCAAGCTTTTGATTATAATAACATTGTTTAAAAAAAATCCAAAAATAATTATATTTTCACATCCTTTGACAAAAGTCTTAGCGAAGCCAAAAATCCGTTTTTTATTGATTAATTTAAACAAAAAAATGTAAAAAAATCATGCTAAAATAATTTTTACAAGTCTTAATATAATAACAAAAAAAATGTATATTGTCAATATAAACAATATCTAAAACAAAAAATTATTTCATGCAAATATTTGAAGAAACTGGAAAAGATAGTGAAACTTTATATTTATCTTCACAACATTCAGAACAAAGCCACTTGATTTCTCCAGTTGAAGTTATAATATACTTAACATTATTTGTTTGTTTCTTGCATTTATCACAAATAAAAGCATCTAAAGAAGAAAAACAATAATGTTCACATGCCAATTTACTATTCATGATTCCCTTCTATATATTTTTTATAAAATGTGTTGTTTATTTTTAAACTTTTAAAAACAAACTTTATCTTATCTGATATTAAGTATTTATTATAATAATATAAATCAAAAAAAACAAGATTTATTACAAAAAAATAAAAAAAAATATTTTTTTTTCAAAAACCTATTGACAAAATCAATTTATCCATGTATAATATGACCTGTTGAAGCGAGACACCTAAAAAAACAAAATAAGTGACAATTTGTTAATAGGGCGAATAGCTCAGTGGTTAGAGCACCTGCTTCACATGTAGGGGGTCACAGGTTCAAATCCTGTTTCGCCCATATAAAAAAGTTTTAAACGAGGGCGTAGCGTAGCGGTTTAACGCGCCGGCCTGTCACGCCGGAGAGCGCGGGTTCAAATCCCGTCGTCCTCGCCATTTTATTCGCCGAGGTAGCTCAGTTGGTAGAGCACATGACTGAAAATCATGGAGTCGACAGTCCGATCCTGTCCCTCGGCATTTTTTATTTGTCCAATAAATTAAAATGAACTCATGGCTAAATTTAGCCATGAGTTTATTTTGTTTATTGGACAAATTTTATCATATTTATTACTTTTTCGTCATTTGGATTTATTTCTAAAGCCTTTTGAAGGATAGCATTAGCCTTATCATGATTACTCATTTTTATATAAATTAATCCAAGATTTGAATAAGCATTATAAATATATTTATCTCTTTCAATTATAGATAAATATATTTTTTCTGCTTCTTCTAATTTATCATACTGTAATAATTCTGCACATTTAATCATATCTTTGCTGATATTAGTCATTTCCTCAAAAGCCTTATCCTTATATTTATGTTCCATATACAAAGTGTTTAAAAGCATAAGAACATAAGCTGAATATTTATTTGTAGGATAATTTCTTAAAAATTCAATACATGACTTTTCTTTTTGTTCATATTTCAAACTTTTACTTGAAAAATATTGCAATAAATTATCTATGTCTTTATCATTGCAAATTTTCAAAGCCTCAAAAAATTTTTGCTCTTCAACTTTACAATATGCAAGCATGATTTTTTTATCCAAAAATGTTTTTGTGTAATCTTCATTAAGATAGTTATATTTTTTATACAGTTCTTCTGCATTCTTTAAAGACTCTTCAGCTTTATCATATTCCCCCATATTGAAATATGAAGTAAACATATATACATCTGTTTTATAATAGTTAGGTTTTATCTTTTTAAAATCAAAACAAATATCAAGTGCTTTCTTATATTCAAATAGACCAAGCAAACTTTGAATTTTTATCTCATAGCCATCATATACTTTAGGTTTTTTCTTTATAATTTCATCTGCAATAACCATAGCCTCTTGAAATTTACCTTCTCTAATTAAAAAACAAGAAGCAAATCCACTTGCAGTTCCTGATGGATTCATGCTATAAGCATAAGGCCAAAAAGATTTACTATTATTCCAAACAGGTATATATAATATTGAAGATATAAAATAAAAGACAAAAAAAACTGAAGGTATAAAAAATCTAAGTAACTTACTATTTTGCAATTTATTAAAAATAAATACACACAAATACGAAAGAGCAACACAAGATGAAACAGAAGGCAACATCAAATATCGATCTGTAATTGGTGTTTCAATAGTATAAACAATACTTGAATAAGGCAAAATTGAAATAATGTACCATGTACACCAAAAATAAAGACAACTATAATTTTTTATTAAATTATATTTTTTGATTAAAATGAATATGATAATCAAAAGACATAATGGAATTAAATACCAAATAGAAGGTAAAGAATAAATTGGCATTTGAAAAATAGGAAAGAAAGAATTAATCAAATATCTTCCAAAAATTTGCAATTTTTCTAAAAAAGAATATGATAATTTATTAAAACGAACTGTCTCCATCGTCATATATGACAAATAAATATAGATAACAGATACTAAACAATTTGGAATGAAATATTTAATTGAATTAACAAATTTTTCTTTTCTAAAAAAATACACCCAAACAATAGGAAAAATAACAACAACAACTGTTGCAGGTTGACTTAAAACCGATAACAAATAAAAAATAGAAGAATAGACAAAATTAAATTTCTTATTTTCATCAAAAGCAGATATAAAAAATATCATTGATAAAAAAGCGAAAAAAGATGCTATATTATATCCAAGAGTAGCAATCCAAATTACATATTCTATATGAGCAGGATGAATCAGATATAAAACTGTTGCCAAAAAAGCAATCAAATCATTTTGTATTATTTTTTTTAACAAAACCAATAAAGCAACAGAAGATAACAAATAAAACAATATATTTACAAAATGAAGAGCAAAAGCACTTTGACCAAAAAATTTTATAACAACCCAATAGACAATAAATGTAAATGGGATATATACAGCTTCTACTACAAATTTTGGTTTGAAAAAATCAAAAAAATTTAAAGCCACTTTTCCATTTAAATATTGATTTTTTAAAACCAAAAAAGAAGTATCGTCAAGACCAATAAAACCAAAAGAAAATACAGGAAAATATAACAATATTCCTAAAATAATCAAAATCAAAATATCATATTTTTTTATAAATTCACAAATTTTACTCATAAAAATCCTCATTATTTTATAAAGAAAAATAAATTTGCTTTATCTGTTCATCATTAGGATTAATTTCCAATATCTTACCAAAAATCTTCTTTGCTTCATTTGGTCTGTTTGTCTGTAAATACAAATTTCCCAAATTATAATATGCTTCATACAAATACTTATTCTTAGATATAACACTTAGGTAAATCTTTTCTGCAGAATTATTGTCCCCTTGTTTTAAAAAATTTTCTGCATTATCCATTTCATCTAAAAGAGATTTCATAATTTTAGAAGCATTTTCTTTATAAGTTTCTTGCATATATAAACAACTCAACAAAAATATAAGGGATTGTGAATATCTATCTGAATATTTTTTTAAATAATTTAAACTGATATCTTCTCTAGTCTTGTAATCTTTTTTTTCTAAAATTTTAGAAAATTCACCATTACCTTGTAATAATGTAAAATTATTTGAAATTATCCTCAAAGATTCAATAAATCCATCTGGCTCTGCCAATACATAATCTAATTTTATCTTTTTTGTAGCTAAAAGAAGTAAATCATTATTTTTATATAAATTAGCTTTCTTACATTTTTCTTCTGCTAATTTAAAATAATCACAAGCCTTATCATAATTTTTTAAAGTCATGTAAATATCAAAAAAATACACATATGTCTTAAAATTATCTGGATATTTTTTTTCTACATCTGAACAAACATCAATAGCTTCTTCCATTTTACCTGTATTCATCAATGCTAAAATTTTAAAATCATAAACATCTATAAATTTATACTTATCTATATAATCTGAATTCTTATCAATAATTTTATTTATAATAACTAATGCCTCATCATAATTCCCATTTGAAATTAATATCTTAGAATAAAATATTTTAGAATACACGGCAGATATGTCATAATTATCTATATTCATTTTATAAACATAAGTCCACAATGTCTTATCATTCTGCCAAACAGGTAAATAAAAAACAAAAGAAATTAAATATAATCCACCAAAAAATATAAAAGACAAATATTTTATTAAAGACTTTTCTTTAAATTTTTCTGAAATATAAAAAGAAAAATATGATATTAAAACACAAGAAAAAACAGAAAATAGCAATAAATATCTTTCTACTGTTGGATTATCTATAGAAAAAAATATATTAGAATAAGGAAGAAGCACAATTATTCCAAATAAATTAAAAAATAATATAGTTCTATCTTTTCTAAAATAAATTAATAATATTATAAATACAAATAAAGGAATTATAAAAAATAAAGAAGGTGGCAATTTTATAAGACATAAATTAAAAGGTATAAAAGAATTAAAAAAATCAAAACCTAAAAAACTCAATTTTTCCCAAAAACTATAATTTACAACAAACCTACCATTAGTCAAAACAGTTTGTTTATACAAATATAAATATATAAACAAAAAAGGAATATAAGCACAAATATATTTTATTGATTCTTTCAATCTCTCTTTTCTAAAACAATATACCCATAAAAATAATATTGCTGGAAAAGTAACAGCCATGGGTTGACTTAATATTGCCAATATATAAAATATAACAGAATATAAGTAATTTATCTTTTTATCTTCATCAAACGCAATAATAAAATATAAAAATGATAAAAAGAAAAACGATGTAGCTATATTATATCCCATGCCAGATATCCAAGCAGTACATTCTATATGACAGGGATGTAATATATATAAAAAAGTAGCAAAAAAACAGATTAAATCATTTTTTATAATTCTTTTTAATATGAGAAAAAGAATTATTGAAGATAAAATATAAAAAGCAATGTTAAAAAAATGAAATGCAGAAGAACTCGCTCCAAATATTTTTATAATTCCCCAATAAATTATAAAATTTAAAGGTGTATAAATTGCACTAATTATAAAATTTGGAATAAAAAAATCAAAAAATTTTATAGGAATATTCCCATTTATATATTGATTGTTGAGAATAAAAGGAATGTCATCATAGACAAAGCCATAAGACAGTGCTGGAAAATAGAATAAAAATCCTAAAATAATCAATATTAAAATATCATATTTTTTTATAAATTCACAAATTTTACTCATCAAAACTCCATTTTATAAAGAAAAATATATTTGTTTTATCTGATCATCATTAGGGTTAATTTCCAATATCTTACCAAAAATTTTCTTTGCCTCATCTGGTCTATTTGTCTGTAAATATAAAGAACCCAAGTTATAATATGCCTCATACATGTATTCATTCTTTGATATAACAGATAGATAAATTTTCTCTGCAGAATTATTATCACCAGTTTTCAAAAAATTTTCTGCCTTGTCCATTTCTTCTAAAAGAGATTTCATAATTGTTGAAGCATTTTCTTTATAAGTTTCTTGCATATATAGACAACTCAACAAAAATATAAGAGACTGTGAATATTTATCTGAATATTTTTTTAAATAATCCAAGCAAATCTCTTCCCTACTCTTATAATCCTTTTTTTCTAAAATTTTAGAAAATTTACCATTATCTTGTAATAAAACAAAATTATTAGAAATTAATTTTAAAGACTCAATAAACTCATCAGATTGTGCCAATATATAATTTAACTTAATTCTTTTTGTTGTAAAAATATACAAATTGTTATTATTATACAAATTGGATTTTTTACATTTTTCTTCTGCCATTTTAAAAGAATCAAGAGCTTTGTCATAATCCTTTAATGCCATATAGATATCAAAAAAATATAAATTAGTTTTAAATTCCTTTGGAAATAGATTTTCCATTTTATGGCATAATTCTATAGCTTCACTTGTTCTATTTTTATTCATTAAAATTATAACTTTTAATCCATAAGCATCAAAATTTGTTGGATGTTTTTCTATCATTCTGTCAACAAGAATTAATGCTTCATCATATTTTTTGTCTTCAAGTAAAATTTTAGAATACGCTCTATCGACATTAATATTATCAGGATTGACATTATAAGCATAAACCCAAAATGTTCTATCATTTTTCCAAACAGGTAAATATAATGTAAAAGATAAGAAATATAAAATTATAAAAAAGATAAAAGAAATATATTTTAATAAAATTTGCTTTTTAAATATTTTTAAAATATAAAATGATAAATAAGATATCAATACACAAGATGAAACTGAAGATAACAATAAATATCTCTCTGAATTAGCCACTTCAATGGGAAAAAATATATTAGAATAAGGAAGAATTGTAATTATTTCAAAACCAACAAAAAATAAATATCTTTTATTTTCTCTGAAGAAAAAACAAAAAACAAAAAATAACACTAAAGGAATAAGAAAAAATAAAGATGGATTAGGTTTTATAATACATAAATTTACAGGAAAAAAAGAATTTAATAAATCAAAACCTAAAGTGCTAAATCTATCAAAAATATTATATTTAATAGAAAGAAATCTATCTGTTCTCAAAACTGTTTGCTTATATAAATATAAATAAAACAACAAAAAAGGAATATAAGCACAAATATATTTTATTGATTCTTTTAATCTTTCTTTTCTAAAACAATATACCCACAAAAATAAAATAGCAGGAAGAGTAACTGCAATAGGTTGACTCAATATTGCCAATACATAAAATAAAACAGAATATAAATAATTTATCTTTTTATCTTCATCAAATGCAGATATAAAATACAAACAAGATAGGCAAAAAAATAGCATAGCAACATTATATCCCATTGCTGCAATCCAAGCAGTACATTCTATGTGGCAGGGATGTAATATGTATAAAATCACTGCAAAAAAAGAAAGATAATAACTTCTTATTATTTTCTTTAACAAATAAAATAAAGCTATTGATGATGATATGTAAAAGACTATATTAAAAAAATGAAAAGCAAAAGAACTTATTCCAAATATCTTTATTATTCCTGAATACAATATAAATGTAAATGGAATATAAATATCATCTCTAACAAATTTTGGAATAAAAAAATCAAACAAATTAATAGGAATATTCCCATTTATATATTGATTATTTACAATAAAAGGAATATCGTCATATACAAAATTATAAAAAAAAGATGGAAAATATAATATTATTCCTAAAATAAGCAATATCAAAATATCATATTTTTTTATAAATTTCAAAAATTTACTCATAATATCTAAAATTTCACTTTAATATTTCATTCAAATAATTTAAAAAATCGCCTACATTTTTATCTGAAGGAGTTATCAATAACAATTTCTCATATATATTTTTTGCTTCTTTAAGCCTATTTGTTTTTAGATATATTTCACCTAATTTAAAATAAGCTTCAAACATATATTTATCTTTTTCAACAATTTCACAATAAATTTTTTCTGCTTTCAAAAAATCATTTTTCAAAAGATAATTATTGGCATTAAACATTTGTTTTAGAAAATATTTTATTTCAATTCCTGCCCTATCTTTATAAATTTTATTTATATAGATTAAATTTAAAAGAATCATGACATCTTTTCTTTGATTTGAATTAGGAAATTCATTTATATATTTTAGACATAAATTTTCTAAATCAGGATCATTATTTTCCATGCCCTTTTTTAAATAAATTGGAAATTTAGAAAAATTATTTGTCATCAAAGAAAAAGATTTAATGTAATTAACAGTATCAGCATTCGTATAATAAAATGTCATTTTTAATTTTTCAAATAAATCTGAATCATTTTTCAAAAAAATACTGTTATCAAATTTATTAATCTTATTAAAAACATCTTTGAGCTTATCAAAATTTGCAATATAAAAATATATATCAAATAGATAAAAATCCCAACGATAATAATCAGGTTGCTTTTTCATCACCAAATTTAATGTTTCAATCGCTTGATCCATTTTATTCATAGATATTAAACATTTAACCTTAACTTCATAAAATTCAGGATTATTTGAAAAAACACTTTTACTTGAATGTTTATCTATCATATATTCGCTTAATTGCAAGGCATGTAAAAAATCTTTATTTTTTATCAAATTTAAAGAATAATTGTAAGTAATAGTAAAACTTGGATTAGTTTTATAGGCATAAGTCCAAAAAACATCCTCATTTTTCCAGACTCTAATATACGATAAAAAAGAAAAAATATATAAACCAACAAATAAAATACAAGATAAATATTTTATTAAATTCTTATCTTTAAATTTTTCTAAAATATAAAAAGATACATAAGATATTAAAATACAAGAAGAAATAGAAGATAAAATCAAATATCTATTTGCCATAGGAAGGGAATAAAAAAATATACAGGCATAAGGAACAATTGAAATTATAAACCACGCAGAAAAAAACAATATATCATTTGACTTATTGTAAATCAATATATATATTAAAAACAAAATAAAACAAATTGTAATAATAAAATAAATATTTAAAGGTAATGGATAAATCGGCAAAAGATTAACAGGAAAGAAAGATAAAAATAAATATTTCCCAAAAACAGCCAATTTACCTAAAAAAGACAAATGAAAAACATCTGTATAATCAGCATTGTACAAAAATCTTGTAATAGTTCCAAATCTTGCATTAAAAACAACTTTAAACAAAATTAAATAACAACCACAAAAGATAAAATGAAATAATGAAAATTTGAAAATTTTTAAAAAATCTTTTTTTCTATAACAATATCCCCACAATAACAAAATAGCAGGCAAAACCACAGCAACAGGTTGACTTAATATCGCCAAAATATAAAAAATGACAGAATAAATATAATTTAACTTCTTATTTTCATCATAAAATGATATAAAATATATAAATGATAAAAAGAAAAATAAACTTGCCAAAGTATAACCCATTGCAGATACCCAAGCAACATCTTCTATATGGCAAGGGTGCAATATATACAAAATTGTTGACAAAAATGCAACAAAATAATTATTTATTATCTTTTTTAACAAATAAAATAAAGCTATTGAAGATAAAACATAAAAAACAATATTTATAAAATGAAAAGCAAAAGAATTATTTCCAAAAAATTTTATAATAAGCCACTGAACAATGAAAGTCAAAGGAGTATATATGGCTTCCATTACAAAATTAGGCTTAAAAAAATCAATAAAATTAATAGAAATCCTACCATTTAAATAATTATTTTGAAGAAGTAATAAAAAATCATCATAAATAAAATCATAAAATAATGTTGGAAAATATAATAACAATACTAAAATAATAAATATTAAAATATCATATTTCTTAATATATTCACAAATTTTATTCATAAAACCTCATTTTTTTAGTTTTCTAAATAGTCAATAATAAATCGTCTTATTTCGTTATCATTTGGATTTATTTTCAGCATTTTCATAAAAATATCTTTTGCTTTATCTTGTCTATTTGTTTGCAAATATAAGACACCTAAATTTTTATATGCAACATACATATATTCATTTTTAGATATTATAGATAAATAAATCTCTTCAAGCGATTTATTATCACCTTTTTTTATAAAATCTTCTGCCTTGTCCATATCATCTAAAAGAGATCTCATAATATGGGACGCTTTTTCTTTATAAACATTTTGCATATATAAAGCAACTAATAAATTTATAACATATCTTGAATATTCAGTATTATATTTTCTTAAATAATTTAAACATATCTCTTCTCTATTTTTATAATCTTTTTTTTCTAAAATTTTAGAAAACTCTCCATTATCCCCCAATAATTTAAAATCATTTGAAATAATTTTAAAAGAATCAATAAATTCATCTGGTCTTGATAATATAAAATCTAAAATTATTTTTTTATTATTGAAAGATAGAAATATATCGCTCTTTTTATATAAATTATCTTTTTTACATATTTCATCTGCTATCTTAAAAACCTTAATAGCTTCATCATAATCTTTTTTTCCCATATAAACATCAAAAAGATAAAAATAAGTTTCATAATATTTGGGTTTTAATTCTTTTAATTTTAAAGCAACATTTAATGATTCATCTAACATTCCCTTTTTCATTAATATTTTACTTTTCAATTTATAAATAGTATATTCTGCATCATAAACCCAACTTAAAGATTTTTTTTGAGGTTTTTGGATAACATTATTCAACACAACTAAGGCAGTATCATACTGCCCATCATCATACAAATACAAAGAATATTTAGCTACAATATATAAATTATCTGAATTTACATTATAAGCATATCTCCACAAAGTTCTATCATCTTTCCAAACTGGAAGATAAATACTAAAAGAAAATAAATATAAAATAATAAAAAAGAAAAAAGATAAATATTTAATTAAATATTTATTCTTAAATTTTTCAAAAAAATAAATAGATAAATAAGATATAAAAACAGAAGAAGAAATTGAAGATAATAATAAATATCTATCAGCAACAGGAATATTTATATTAAAAAATATATTTGAATATGGTAAAAAACAAATTATTCCAAAACAACAAAAAAATATGAAATATATGTTTTTCCTAAAAATATATACTAAAATAAACAAAACTAATAAAGTTATAATAAATAAATGTTTTGGAAGCGATTGCATTGGACATAAATTTATTGGAATGAATGAATTAAATAAATTAAATCCCCAAATACTAAGCTTATCTAATAAAATATAATTTAAATTTTCCTCAAACCTTGATGTTTTTAAAATCGTTTGATAATATAAAAATAAATATACAAACAAAAATGGAAGATAAGAAACAATAAATATTATTGATTCTTTAAATTTATTCCATCTAAAACAAAAGATCCATAAAAATAATATAGCGGGTAAAGTAACAGCTATAGGTTGACTCAATATTGCCAATATATAAAATACAATAGAATATATATAATTTAACTTCTTATTTTCATCAAATGCAATTATAAAATATAAAAATGACAAAAAGAAAAATATACTTGCTATATTATAGCCCATTGCTCCAATCCAAGCTACACACTCTATATGACAAGGATGCAATATATATAAAATTACTGAAAAAAAGGCTATATAATAATTGTTGTTTAATATTTTTTTCAACAAATAAAACAAAGCAATATAGGATAATATATAAAAAACAATATTTATAAAATGAAACGAAAAAGAATTACTCCCAAAAAATTTTATAATTAACCATTGAACTATAAATGTCAAGGGATTATATATAAATTTCATTATATAATTGGGCTTAAAAAAATCAAAGAAATGAACCTGAATACTACCATTTAAATATTGATTTTGTAAAAGAAAACCAACATCATCATAAACAAAACCATAAAACAAAGCTGGCAAATAAAATAAAAATCCCAAAATAATCAATATTACAATGTCATATTTTTTTATATATTCATCAATTTTGTTCATTTGTTGTTACCTAAACCATGTAATAATTCCCTACTTGTTTCATCATTTGGATTTATTTCCAACATTTTTTCAAAGATCTCTTTTGCCTTATCTTTTCTATTGATTTGTAAATAAATGATTGCTAAATTATAATATGCTTCATACATATATTTATTTTTCGATATAATATCTAAATAAATCTTTTCTGCAGAAAAACTATCTTTCTTATCCATATATTCTTGTGCCTTATCCATTTCATTTAATATAGATTTCATAACTGTTGAGGCATTTTCTTTATAATTTTCCTGCATATATAAACAATTTAACAAAAATATTAATGACTGTGAATAACGATTATTATATTTTTTCAAACAATTCAAACAAATTTCTTCTCTTGTTTTATAATCCTTTTTATCTAAAATTTTAGAAAACTCTCCCCTATCCCCCAATAAATTAAAATTATTAGAAATTATTTTTAGAGAATCTATAAATTCATCTGATTTTGCTAATATATAATCTAATTTAATTTCTTTTGTAGCAAATATATATATATTATTATCTTTATATAAGTTACTTTTTATACATTTATCTTTAGCAATATTAAAAGCATTAAGAGCTTTATCATAATCTTTTAATGTCATATAAATATCAAATAGATATAAATTAGTTTTAAATTCATCTGGAAACATGCTTTCCATCTTACGACATAATTCCAATGCTTCAGGTATTTTATTTTTATTCATCAATATTACAACCTTCATACCATAAGCATCAAAAAAAGTTGAATCTTTTTCTAACATTTTATCAATAATGATTAAAGATTCATCATATTCGTTATTTTCAACTAAAACTTTACAATATGCTCTAATTACTCCAATATTATCAGGATTTATACGATAAGAATAAGCAAAAAATGTTCTGTCATTTTGCCAAATAGGAAGATAAAACAAAAAAGAAAATAGATACAAAACAATAAAAAAGAAAAAAGATAAATATTTAATTATATTTTTTTCTTTAAATTTTTCTAACAAATAAAAAGAAAAATAAGATATTAAAACACATGATGAGACAGAAAATAATAATAAATATCTATCAGCTACTGGAATTGCAATAGGAAAGAAAATATTAGAATAAGGGAATATAGAAATTATACCAAAACAAACAAAAAAGAAAAATATTTTATCTTTTATAAAACAGACAAAAAATATTAAAAATAAAATAAAAAATAAAATAAAAAATAAAGAAATATCAGGCTTTATAATACATAAATTTAAAGGCAAGAATGAATTAAATATATCAAATCCACAAAAACTAAATTTTTTAAATAGATCATAATTTACAGTGATAAATCTATTATTTAATAAAATCGTCTGACGATATAGATATAAATATATAAATAAAAAAGGTATGTAAGCACAAATATATTTTACTGATTCTTTCAATCTCTCTCTTCTAAAACAATATACCCATAATACTAAAATAGCAGGAAGAGTAACTGCAATAGGTTGACTCAATATTGCAAATATATAAAATATAATTGAATATATATAATTTAAACTCTTATTTTCATCAAACCCCAATATAAAATATAAAAATGACAAAAAGAAAAATAAACCTGCAATATTATACCCCATTGCTGATATCCAAGAAGTACATTCTATATGACAAGGGTGTAAAATGTACAAAACAGTTGCAAAAAAAACAATCGAATAATTACTTATTATCTTTTTCAATAAATAAAATAAAGCAATCGTAGAAGATATATAAAATAATATATTTACAAAATGAAATGCAAAAGGGCTTATA
>CADASF010000013.1 GCA_902790465.1 uncultured bacterium
ACCTTGTTTCTGCATTTTGGCAACTTCGGCAGATGTTTTTGCAAATTTGAATTCAATAATAATTATTTTATCATCGAATTGAATTATAACATCAGAACGACCTTGGAAATCGTGAGCTTCAGGATAAGCAGTTAATCCTGTTGCATTTAATAACATCATAAATAATGAACGATACCAATACTCCCCTCGTTCTGCTTCGCCATTTTTAATGTTTTTTTCTTTGTTTTCTGAAAAATCGTCGTAAGGAATTGGTTTTAATGCTTGATTAAATAATTCTACAACATTTTCAATATTTCCAACTTTTAATGCTTTCCAAATTCGATTTCCCAATGTTGCATATTCTTCAATATTGTACATATTTTCAAGATATAATCCATCCATTGAGCTACTGACTTCTTTATTTGGATAATCAAGAGTCATAAGAAGATCATCTTTTTTCTTTATAGTTAAATATCCAGCTTGATATAGAAAACTTTCAACACTTGCTGTTTCTATTTCTCTTGCATCTGCAAAATGAATATCAACTTCTTTATTTTTGTATAAGTCAGGTTTTTTGACTTCGTGTTTTTTTAGATATTTAACGAGGAAAGATGAAACATTTAGCTCCTTCTTCGAAGGAGGAAAAAAAAGAGAAGAAATATACCAATAATTATAAAAATATTTTTCTTTGAAAAATTTTAATACAGAAAATGGATTATATACTCTTGTTATTCCATCAAAAGAAAAACCATCATAGTATTCTTTTATTTTATCTAAAAGCTCTTTTTTACTCATTGATTTTTTTTGAGCAGTTATTTCGAGCCACTCAGAAAAATTGTCTTCAAGTTCTTGCTGTGTGTAACCAACAATATCCCCATATTCTTCAGACATAGAAATATCATCTAAATTATTTAGTCCAGAAAAAATTCCAACCTTTGTAAATTTAGAAATTCCAGTGATAAAGACAAATCTTAAATAGTCCGTATAAGTTTTTAAAATGCCATAAAAAGACCGTAAAAGTTCTCTTATTTCATTTGCTTTTTTCAAATCATCAATATTATCTGTTATTGGTTTATCATATTCATCAATAAGTACAACAACTTGACCTTGTTTTTCATATAATCTTGTGATTATATTTGCTAATAGTCGTCCAGTGTTTTTTTGTGTTGGGATACTTAATTTATTAATTCTTGCAATTTCTTCAAGATAATCAATAAGTGCAGATTTTAATTCTTTTTATTTGTATAATCTCCTAAACCACTCATGTCCAGTTTAATAACAGGATTTGGGTGATTTGCTTGTTCTTTTACCCATTTTTCGGCATAAAGCCCTTTGAATAATTCAGCTTTACCTTGAAACATAGCTTCGAGTGTAGAAATAGTAAGTGATTTTCCAAATCGACGAGGACGAGAAAGAAAATAACTATTTTTTGTTTTAGCAAGTTGAAGTAATTTTTCTGTCTTATCAACATAAAGATAATTGTAATCATTATCTCTAATACTCTTAAAACTTTGAAGCCCAACAGGTAATTCTTTTAACATATATTTTTTCTCCTTCATTTATGAAGGAGCTTCAATGCTCCTTATTTAATCTTGGTCTTTTTTTCTCTTAAATTTTATTTTATCATATAGAAATAAATAATACAATATTTTTCATGTTTTATCATTATATCAACAAATATTATTTGGCGAACCGATGGAGAGTAAATATAAAAAATTGTAAAAAAACTATAAAGCCGATAAAATAAATGAATAAGACACTATAAATATATTTTAACAATAGGGGAAAGAGAGAGAAAATAAAAAATTCCTCACCTTTGATTTTTCAAAAGATGAGGAATGAGTGGAAAATTTTTAATATTTTATTTTACACCAAATTCTGTATTTTATCGTTATATAATGTTACTATTCCTGTGAAATCATGTTTATGTTTAATTAGTCCTACTAAATTTTTTAGCTGTTTATCTATTGAATAGAAATCTTCTTTTTCTATGGCTATGATATATTCCAACTGATATTTTAGAATATGTATTTTGTCTAATTTATCTAATAATATTTTCCTATTTTTTATTTGTTTTGATAATTTACTCTCTATTTGCTTAATTTTTGATTCGCTTGAAGAATCTTTATTTATTATATTTAATAATTTAACTTTATAATTTTTTGATTCATCAATTTCTTTTTCTAATTTTTTGATTTTTTGATATTCTTCTTCTACTACTTCTGTTACTATATTTAAAGTATTTTGATAATCTTTTTTCTCTATTATTAAATACGCAACATAAAATTGTTTTATTTTTTCTTTTGAATCAAATTTATTAGGGGCTTCTAATATTTGTTTGTAGGCTATTTCACTATTTGCTTCATGAATTTTTTTTTCTAATTGGGTTTTAAGTTTATTTTCTTTTATGATTTTAAAATTAGTAATAACTATTACAATGAATATCAGAAATAGGGCTGTTGACCAACTTTGGTCTGAATTTAGAGAAATAAAAAATATTATTATAATTATTATTCCTATAATTGAGCTTACTATTGTACAGGCAATAGATTTTTTTTCGAATGTAAATGTTTCTTGTGATTCTTTTATTTTACTCATTGATAATATCAATCTATCTTTTATTGTCAATGAAATATTTTTAAATAATATTTTTTTATTTTCTATAATTTTTTTTATTTTTTCTTTTTGTTTTTCACTACCAAATTGTATAACTCTTTTATAATTTTTATTTTCAGTTAAAGTGTCTAAAAAAATATATTTATCTGTTATACATTTTTCATTTTTTATACCTAAATCAATAAATAATTTTCCTAAATATGCATCTGCATTTTCAGGGTCTAAATTTAAAATATTGTCTGCTACTTCGCTTGCTTTCTTAAAATCTTCATCTTCGAGTAATAAAGACATTCTTTTTGTTAAATTAGAAATTTTACCTTGATCTGATATAGCAATTCCTCTAACAACAGTTTCTTCACCAATATTTTTTAGATTTGTTTCATAACCACAGAAAGGGCATTTAGCAATGGAATCTCCTTCTTTATAATTGAGTTGTCCTCCACAGTTGCCACATTTTAATACTTCCATATTTTATCCTTTGATTTATTTTAAAAATTCATTTTGCTAAGAAATTTGAAAAATAAGTTTGTAACTTTTATGTTAAAAATATATTGATAAATTGTTAATTGATTTTTTTAAAAAATTAGGGCGAATCTCATAGAGATTCGCCCTCTATAAGACTTATAGATAAGTATAATTTAATTAACAGTGTTTATCAATATTTTTTAAATATTGTTTATTTTATCATAATAGTCCTTATAAATATTTCCAACCGCCTTATTTTAAGGGCATTGGTTATTGGCTTGATTAGAATGTTTTTCTTTCTTTTGCATGCCAGTTTACATCATTATAATTATTACTTTGATATTTATTTTCTGTCCAAGAAGAATATGTTGCATTTCCATTGTAATAAATAACTGGAATATCCCAAAATGCAAATTTGCCTATTTCTGTAACGCTTTCTGGAATTATCAATTTTAATGATGTGCAGTTATAGAAAGCATATGAGTCAATTAATGTAACTGTGTCTGGAATTTCTATGGTTGTAAGTGAGATACAATTGTAGAATGCACTTTCTCCAATACTTGTTAAACCATCAGGAATTGTTATATTTTTTAATTCTTTACAATCCCCAAAGCATTCTGCAGAAATAGATGTTATTTTTTTAGGAATTTCTATTTCTGCTAAATTTGAACAAGCATAAAAACATCTTGGTTCAATGTCAGCAATACTGTCAGGTAATTTTATTTCAGTCAAAGATGGGCAGTTTTCAAAAGTACTTGTTCCTATTTTTGTTACTGTATCTGGAATTGTTACATCTTTTAAGATAGAACAATCTTTAAATACACATTTACCAATTTCAGTAACACTGTTAGGAATTTCTATGCTTTTTAAACTCGAACAACCTGTAAAAATATTGCTTTCAAGAATCTTTATTGTGTCTGGAATAGTTACATCTTTTAATGCAGAACAGTTTTCAAAAGCACCTTCTTTGATTTTAGTAACACTGTTAGGAATTTCTATTTTTTCTAAATTGGAACAATTTTTGAAAGCATTATTTCCAATTGTTGTTACTGTATCTGGAATATTTATGTCAATAAGCAGTTTACAATTTTCAAATGCTCCATCATCAATTCCAACAACTTTGTAATTTTTTCCTCTGTATTTATATGTTGTTGGAATATCTGCTTTAGTCATTTCATCTTTGTCTATATTGTCTATTTTTTGAAGGAAGAAGAGTTGTCTAATGTTTTCACTGTTTAGAGTAACTTCTATGTATGAGGTTATAGGGGATTCATTATCATTTAAGTTTTGCTCTGCAGGTGATTTTTGTGAATTTGTTGGTTTTATAAAAGAATTGATTATAAAATCTATCCAATCTGAAGACATTCCTTGTTCTTCAAATTCTTCTTTTAGTATTGATATTTTTATATTTTCTCTTTTATTGCTAAAAATAGTTTGCAATATATTATCATCTAAAGCTCTATTTAATATTTTTAGCTCTTTAGGATTGTCTGAGCAGAGATCTTTTAAATAAGCATTAAATCTCTTTGAATCTGTCAATAGACTATCGTCTTTTTGGTCGATAATAAATTTTATCGCATTTTGTATTTTCATTATCTTTTTCCTTTCTATCTACCAGTATTTCCAACCGCTGAGGTAGTATTCAGAAATAGTTGGTTTATCGAGTGTTGAAGGCTTTATATTTTCCCTTATTAAATCTTTTCCAAACACAAACGATGATCTAAAAACATCATCTGTCAAATATTTTGTTTTTACAGATAGTTTAAATTTATTTACATCATAATTGATATTTGAAGCCATTACAAATCCCCAATCACCAAAAGAAGGCACATAGCCGTGATATGGGTAAGTATGTTCAAATCCTGCACTTTTCATCGTCTCATTTATACACCAAAAAGCCTCTGGTGAAAAGAAAGGACTTGATGCTTGCGTTACAACTATACCTGTTTTTGAAAGATGATTTTTTACATTTTGATAAAATTCTTTGCTATATAATCTTGCAAGTGCCGTGTTATTTGGATCAGGCAAATCTATTATTATCACATCATAATATTCATTGCTTTCTTCAATATATTTATACGCATCGTCATTAATCACATGTACTTTTGGATTTGACAGACTTCCCTCATTTAATTTGCTTATTAGTTTATCTTTTTTTGACAGCTCTGTCATTGCAGGATCGAGATCAACCAATGTTATTTTTTGGACATCTTTGTATTTTAAGATCTCCCTTGCAGCAAGACCATCTCCGCCTCCCAATATTATGACATTTTCTCTATTTGCCACTATTGATAGGGAAATGTGTGTCAAAAGTTCGTGATAACGAAATTCATCTATTGAAGAAAATTGAACATTTCCGTCAATATACAGCCTTAGATCATCTTTTCTTTTTGTCATTACAAGCTGTTGATATTGTGTCTTTTTGGAATAAAATACTCTGTCATTATATATTGATTTTTCCCAAAATTTTACGACATTGACAGATTGTATAAACATGACTATAAGTCCAATACATACGACAGCAGATGAAATATATAATTTCATTTTTTGTCTTTTTAAAAGTCTGTTTTGGAACCAGTATAAATTTATTACCCCTACTATTAAATTTAACATACCAGTTGCAACAGATGTATTGAACAATCCTAAGAAAGGAACCATTACGAACGGGAAAATAAGTGTTGCTGCAAAAGAACCTAAATAGTCAAGAGAAAGTACATTTGATATATTGTGTTTTAGATCGTAATATGTCTCCATTATTCTTGTGAGAATTGGGATTTCAAGACCTATTAAAGTTCCTATTGCCAATATTGTCAAACACATTATGGGATAGTAAAATGTTTCTGACATATATGCAAAATATAATATCGGAACTGAAAGCCCACCTATTATGGCAAGTAGGATTTCAACTCCTGCAAATATTGATATTAGATGTTTTGTTATAAATCTTGAAATAAGAGTCCCTATTCCCATTGAGGTCATAGAAAGACCAATGACAATGGAAAATTGTTTTATGCTGTCACCCAAAAAATAAGAGGATACAGCACCAATCAATAACTCATAAATTATAGTACAAAAGCCGACAATACATACAGATATCAAAAGTATGCCAGCTTCTTTGGCTGTTAGTTGATCTGATTTACTTTCCACCACTTATCCCTTTTTTTGAAAATCTTGAACCACCTGTGCTTGTCTCTCTATTACTTGCAGGTTCGTATCTATCATAATTACCCCAATAACCAAAGTAATATGTATGATAAGCTCTATGATTATGATAACCTTTATAACCTGGATATCCATAACCATAATCAGATGTATTCCAACAAAATATAAATATTCCGACTAAGAAAGCTATTATAATTAGATATCCTATTGTATCTCTCATAATTTTCTCTCCATTCTCTTTTTTAATCGTCTGACATCTCTTCAAACATATTGCCAATTCCTGAATTTACCCAACTTGCATTGAAAATATAAAATACCAAAAGTGCAAGAATCAATGCCCCAATTCCAGCTTGAGTAAATCCAACATAACTTTTTACTTTATTTTTGATTCTTATCTCGATAGAGTTATTTATAGCGTTATTTGCTGCACCTTCTTTGTGCAGTTTTATTTTATATTTGCCCTTATCTTTGAAAGCTAATTCAATAGACATATCTCTACTTGAATCACTCCAATAACCTTCATCATCTCTGCCTTCTTCAAACCACATATCTTTTCCAAATTCGTACAATGTTTCACCTTCATCATTTGTAACTTCGCCTGTGATAGAAACATTTTCGCCATTTATTCTTCCAGTGTAATGGGCCTCTACTTTATATACCTGTGCTTTGTCTTTTATTTCTATTGGAATTTCCATTCCGTCTTGAAATTTGCACTCTTTTATAGGAGTTCCTGAACCCATTAAACAAATTGCAGTTATGAAGTAAATAAGTGAAAATATTGATAATATAAGACAGAGATTGTTTATAAAAAATAGATTTTCTTTTTCTTGATTTGGATCTATTGTCATGAAATTATCTCCATTTTTTAGTGTTCAGATGAATTTTTATAGACAGTTATTTGTTGTTGTTTTATTTGTTGCGAACAGAATACTTGGTATTCATTATTTCCCCATTTTTCAACACTCAAAGAATATGTAACGCCCATATCTGTTGATTTGAAATCCCAGTAGTAGAGTTTTTCTGCATTTGCTCTTTCACATCTCTTATAAAATGTTGCATTGTCTGAATCTTGATAGAAGAATTTTCTACTTCCATAAGTGACAGAACCAGATTCATCGTCATCAATTTTTGTCAATCTTTGTGGTGTCAATTCAGGTACAGCTTCTAAGCCAAGTTTTTCTAAAACGATGCTTACGATTATTTCATCATCATCTTCTACTTCAGCCCAAATCTTTTCTCCTGTTCCTTTATCACATTCGAGTTCAAACCAACTGAAATCTCCTGCTTTATATAAGTGTTTATCCAATACTGTCAATTCGAGAGTTTCAGAATCTTGACCAAATCCAGTAACTTTGAATACTCCGCCTTTTTCAAGATTCAAAACACTAAGTTCATTTTTATCTCTTTTCGATTTTTTAGGAATTTTTGAGTTTCTAATTAATATTACAACAATTAAGCATATTGCCATTGCTATAAAAAAGAAAATCCAACACATTTTTTTTTCTCCTTTTTAATTTTCTTTTGTTTTTGTTTAATATTTTACCACAAAGTCATAATTAGTCTTTGTTCCCTCCTTTTAAAGGAGGGTTAGGGATGATTAGCCGATCAATAGGTGTCGGCTGACACCGACCTATACTCCCCTCAAGATTGAGGGGAAGGGGGAGTTGAAATTTAATTTTTCACATAATTTTGACTTTGTGGTATTGTTTCTTCCGTTGTACTTGTATTTCCTGATGAAAGTTGTTTTTTCATCATTTCAAGTTCAGAATTGATATTTGGATCATATAATAGGGAAGATGATGTGTCTTCTTCGGCAAGTGGATCATCTAATCCGATCATGTCATTATATGCTTCATTTGAAGCAGAAATTGCATTTTCATCTCTTGTAATTTCACTTTTTAGCTGTCTCAGTTTGTTTCCTGTTGAACCTTTTGATATAGAATTTAAACCTTCCTGTATTTCCTTAGTCGAATCTACAACTTGTTTTCTTGCTTTTAAATTTGCTATTGCTGATTCTTGAGCTGAAATTTGATGTTTTATTGATGAAATAGTTTCTTCTGCTTTTAATGCCTGTAACTCATAATTTTTTATGAGTGAAGCAAAATGATTAGCTTCTTTTTGTGCTATGCTCTTTTCTTTTAAAACTTTTGCTGCTTCTATATCTGCCTGTTCTTGAGACATTTTTCCACTTTGGGCTGATCTTAATATTGCCTCAGCTCTTTTTGTGAGATCTTTTATTTCTTGTTGTTTCTTTTCAAGTTCTCTTTTTGTGTTTATAGTCAAGGCTTTCATATTGCCTAAACTTTCATTTGATTTAGATTGTAGTTCTTTTAGTTCTTTTATTTTGTTTTCAGCCGTTTTTATCGGACTTCTAAAAAGACTTAAAAAAGAATCCCAAAGACTTTTTAATGCTTTTAATAAGTTTTTAAACATAATACCTCATTATTTTTCTTTATTATATTTTATATATATACTACAAAAATTAATATTATCTTTTTTTATCTTCTAATTTACAAAGGATATTTTTTTTTCTATGGAGAAAATTTTTTTGTTATTATCTTTTTTTTGTTGGGGTTTTATATGAATAATACAGAAGAATTTGTAAAATCCGAAAAACTTAGAACTTTCCTTATGGGATTTAGATTTATTACCCTTTTGTTTCCAGTAGTTTTTAATTGGCTTATGTTGGATAGAGAAGGTGGATTTACTTCAATTGTACCTAATATTAATGGTAATATGAAAATTGCTATTATATTTCTTTTATTTGTTTATCATATAGTAGCATGTATTTGGATGATAAATTTTTATACTGACAGAAATAAAATAAAGTTTCTTATTATTGCAGATGTTATATTAGGAATGGCTGCAATTGTCCTTTTGGGAACTCCTTATTTTTTTGTTGGAATAGCTTTGCCTGCTCTTGAATCAAAATGTTTTTTTGAAAATATTGGGGCTAATAGTATATTGGGGCTTTGTGGAATTATATTTTTAGTTATTCTTTTAGGAGAATTGGGTAAAATAAATAACATAAATGTTGGTATTGATGAAACCCCAAAAAGTTTTACGGTTAAAGATATAACACTTAATATTTGGGGAACTGCACAATTTTTTTTGGTTTTTGTTGTTCCTATTATTTGGGCTTATGATGTAGCAGTAAAAATTGAAAATGAAAAAAATCAAATTATTTTGAAAGCACAAGATGCTAAAAAAATGATAATTGAAGATACTGCTAAAGATAAAATGACAATGCAACAACTTATGAATGCTTTGAGTGAAAAAGAAAATGCAATTGAAGAATATCAAAATCAAATATTTAGATTAAAAGAAGAAGCTGAGCAAAATTATAGGAAATATAATGAACAGAAAAATCAATTTGCCACACAAAATGAAAGTTTTAGAGCAAAAGAAAATGAACTTACTACAAGTTTTGACAATAAATTGAAAAAAGTTCAACAAGATAATGCTGAGCTTGCAATGAATTTGAAAAAAGCTGAAAATTTAATAAGTGTTACTGTTGATTTAAATAAAAGTCTCAATTTACAAGAGGCTTATGTTTCTGTTGTTGAACATTTGATTAAATTAGTTCCTGTTCAAACTTGTATTTTGTTTATGCTTGATACTGTTGACAAGAGAACTGAAATTTTTGCTGAGATGGTTTATAGTCCTTATTCTGAATATTTTAAGAATTTCAGTGTAAAAATTGGATATGGAATAGTTGGAATTGCAGCTGAAATGCAGAGAATTTTTAGAATAGATAATTCGATTATTGATATTGATGGAAAAGAATATAGAGGGCTTTTGGATGATGAAAGAAGTGCCTTGATTGTTCCAATTTCTTATGAAGAGGAACTTTTAGGTCTATTTTATCTTGGCAAAGAAGAAGTATCTGCGTTCGATGAAGAGACTACAGAACTTGTAAAATCTTATGCAGATATTTCTGCAGTTACACTTCAAAATGCACAGTTATTCCAAAAAACCATATCTGGTGGCATGTTTGACGATTTGACAGGATTTTATAATGCCGTTTATTTCAATGAAAGATTTGGAGAAGAAATCAATAGAAGCAAGAGATATAGAATTGAACTTGGAATTGTGCTTGTTGAGATCGATAACTTCGTACCATTGACAGATGAATTTGGCTCTAATTGGTCTGAAGATGTTTTGAAAGAAGTTTCTGAAGTTATAAGAGAACAAGTCAGAGATACTGATATAACTGCTCGAATTCAAGCAGGTCAATTTGTTATAATTTTATTACAGAGTGATAGAAGAAATTCTTATATAATTGCAGAGAAAATAAGAGCTTCTTTTGAGAGAAAGAATATGACGAGAATGCGTCGTTCAAGAGCTTCAACTACAATTTCTGTTGGTGTATCTATGTTCCCACAAGATGCACAAGACAAAACATCACTTATTTCATCTGTTGAAGATGCTTTAAATATATCCAAGACACATGGTGGAAATAAGACATTTGTTACAGGTATGAGAGTATAATAGTATTTTTAGGATTTTAAAAAAGTGTGAAACTTGATATTTCACACTTTTTTTATAGAATAGAGAGGGGAGAAAATGATTTGTCCTCAATGTGGATTTGAATTGAAATTTTATGAAGATAAATGTCCTTTATGTGAACATAAATTAGAACAAAAAGATTATGACGAAAATAATAAACAAGTTAAAGCTGAATCTAAGGTAACATTATTAGACAATATAAAGGATATTATATTTGGAAAAGATGAAACTTCAATTTATAGAAAAATAATTTTGTTTCTGTTTCTTATTCTTCTTATTCTTGCAATATTATTTGTTATTGGAGCATTTGTTCCATCAATAGGTCATTTTATGGATTGTTTTTGTGAATTATTTGGTAAATTATATGATTCTTTTTGGTCGTTATTTGGATTGAAACCGCCTCAACCATCTATTAACCCTAATAATAAGGGTGATATAAGAAGGATATTTACAGGGGTAATTATTATTGTTATTATTAATTACTTATTTGTAAAAGCGAAGTATGTTTTTAATAAAGAATACTATAAATAGACTGGAGAGAGAATATGACACGATATTTAAAATTTGTTTTTGTCTTATTGATTTCTTTTGTATTTTTGTTTGGAAATTCGAATGGAAATTCGAAATATTCACTTGTTTTAAAAGGTGAATTTACTCAGGGAAGTATTCTATTTGCTGAAGTAAATGGAGTTTCACAAGAAGCAAAAGGAACTGTTACTTTTAACAATAATGAATATGATTTTGAAAACGATAAAAATACATTATTTACAAGTATTCCTGTTGGTCTTCCAACAAAACCTGGGGACTATAAAGTAGATGTTAATATAGAAGAAAATGGAAATAAATATTCGTTTTCAAGAACAATAAGTATTAAATCAAAATCCTATGGAACTCAACAACTTTGGATGTCAGAAGATCAACTTGCAAAATATGATAATCCACAGGCGGACAGAGATAATGATGCTATTTTAGAGGCATTGAAATCTGATGTTGAAGATATTGAATGGGAAAGTCAATTTATAAAGCCTGTTCAAGGTAGAACTTCTACAGGATATGGTCTTAGAAGATATTATAATGATGATCCTGAGCCTGAATTTCATAAGGGAATCGATATAGCTTCTTGGAATGGTTATAATGTAGTTGCACCACAAAATGCAATTGTTGTTATGGCAAAAGAGAATTTAATTCTTCATGGAACAGTCATTGTTTTAGATCACGGCAGAGGAGTTGGAAGTTTATATCTTCATTTGGGTTCTATTTCTGTTAAAGAGGGACAGTATGTAAAGCAGGGACAGGTAATTGGCACTATTGGCTCATCAGGTGCATCAACTGGACCACATCTTCACTGGGCAACATATAGTCACGGAGTACCTGTAAATCCTTGGCAATTATTTGCAGTTCCTTCATCTTGGATAAAATAGAGCTATGGGGGACAAAAGTGAAAGAGCTTATAGATTTTAAATCTTATCCTGTTAATAATATGCTTTCTGATTTGTTGAAGGATAAGACAACGAAGAAAAATATTATTTTTGCCACGAGTGATTATGATGATGAAAAATTGGGAATAAATGAGAAATCAGAAATAACTGTTGATATTCTTTCTCGTTCAGATTTATCTCTTATTCAGCCAAGAATTTGTAAAAGTTTTGAAGAACAGACAGAGAGAACGAGGAAAAAAGCAGAAGTTTTTACTCCTTCGTGGATTTGTAATAAGATGAACAACCAATTTGATATTGAATGGTTTGGTCGTGAGGGAGTTTTTAACAAAACGGAAAATCAAGATTGGGAAGTAACATCTGAGCTTGTTTATTTTGAAAATTCTGATGATTGGCAAAAATATATAAAAACAACTTGTTTGGAAATTGCTTGTGGCGAAGCTCCGTTTATTGTGTCGAGGTATGATGTTTCAAGTGGAGATATGATTCCTATCAATAGGCGAATAGGGATTTTGGATAGAAAACTTAGGGTTGTCAGTGAAAATACTGATAACGAGGCTGATTGGCTAAATTGGGCTTTTTCTTCTTATAAAGCTGTCTATCTATATCGTGAATTGATTTCGTCCAGTCGATATCCGACTTGTCTGTAAAGTCCTGTAGAGGGACAAATCGCCATTTTTCAGGTGGATTATCTTGTGTTACTTTTAATACTCCCAATAAAGCTCTTGCAAATTTTGATTTAACATATTTTAATGCAGATTGTGTTTCACTTAGTGAATCAAATGCTCCAATCATTATAAATGATTGAGTAACTCCAATTAGGGGCTTCCCAATTAATGGTTCTCCGATTAAAGGTGTAGATGAAACCTCTCCTATAGCTCCACTACCATTAGATTTAGGCAAGATTACTTTATATTTATATAAATTACTGACTTTATTTACATAGTCTTTCCTTAGATATTTATAAACTCTTTCGTTATTTTCTCTTCCCAAAATTTGTATATATTCTCTATTGTCATTAGGTTTTTCATCATAAAAAATTTGTGGCAATTTTAAAAAAATATTTGTTCGTAAATCAAAAGAAGCTCCAACCAAATTTACTGATTCAGGAATTTCTTGTTTTAAAACATCTGTGAAACGATATGGAACTGCTCCTATCATTATTTCTGAAATGCTTTTGTTTAATTTTTTATTTACTTTTTTTAAAATATTATTTAATTCTTTATATGGAGTAAATACTTTTATTGCTCCAAAATTTTTTTCTTTATCTCTATATGTAATTGCAACTCCACCTTTTACATCGGTGTTTTTAAAAACTTTTGAACTATCTGCCTCATATTCAAGAACTTTAAAATGTGGATCATTTAACAATTTTTCATTCCAAACTTTAGGAGTATTACCAGCATTAAACAAAAATCTTGCAGGAGTTACTAACTCAACTTTATCTGCCATTTCATAAGCTACTTCCATAAATTTATCATATATAGAAGGCTGGCGTCCATTGTCTTCTTTTTCTTCTTGATAAGGCGGATTTCCAATAACAAAATCAAATTTCATATTTTTTCCTCTCGTTTTCTTCTTTTATTTTTTGTCCAATTACTCTTACGGAAAACAATTTTTGTTATTAATTTTGCAGTTAAATAATTTTCAAAAATAAGTAAATAAAAATTTGCTGTAAACTATCCAATATATGCCTGTATACTGCCACTTTGTCATTGCGAGGCTTTAGCCGTGGCAATCTAAGCCTGTAAATTATTATTTACTTAAAAATTGAGTCGATTGCCTTTATTTATCCAATTTCTGCCTGGTCTATTTAATAAATTACTAAATTTAAATTAAGTGGTTGAGATTGCCACGGTCGCACAGCTCCCTCGCAATGACATCGCCCCTAAATACAGGCAGTTTGAGTAGATTGTAAAACTGCACTATTTAACAAATAATACAAAGTTTTGGGGTATAATAAAGGGAACGATTTCAATTTTCTATAGTAGTTTCTATAAAAATGCACTTAGAAAAAGAATGGTTATTTTTTTTAATTATACATAAACCTTGGGGTAAAATTGTTTAGTGAGTCTTATTATACACCAAAACTAAAACTTGCAATTTCGTCACAAGTAGAAAGAAATATTAGCAAAAAACACTAAATAAGATAAATGTTATTTTGTGAGAAAAAGCGAACAACATCATGAGCTTGCGAGTGTTTAGAGTGAGCTTTTTCAAACAAAGTAACATTCGGCTAAAAATAAAAAAATAGTATTTTTGAAAATTTTCTTCTCGCCTTTAGAGGGTATTTAACTGTGCCAAATAAAAATCATGTTCTTCCTGTGGAATTTTTAAAGCCTTCATTGCTTTTTCAGCTGTTATATTCATAGTCTCCATTATTGATTTTATACTATTTAACAATGATTTAGCCATTCCGAGCTTTTCGCCCTCGGCTTTGCCTTTAGCAATTCCAAGCTTTTCGCCCTCGGCTTTGCCCTTAGCAATTCCAAGCTTTTCGCCCTCGGCTTTGCCCTTAGCAATATATTTATCTTTGTTCTGTTTTATATATTTATCCGCAGTTTTTTTCAATAAACTTGATATTTCCATTCTTCCCTTTTTCTTTTTTGTACTTTTTTTCATACCCCATAACCCATTTTTATTTATTGCTCTCTAATATTTATTTTACCACAATATGTGCTAAATTACAATAAAAAAGGGACTGTGAAAAAGTATTTTTTTATATAATTAATGACATCTATTCTATTTACTTTTTTCACAGCCCCTTCGGTTTACTTCTTCAAATCCCTATATTTTATCTCTTTGTTATTTTCCCAATCAAATACCACACAATCTACTTCATCATCTTTTTTTTCTACTCCAAATAATAGCAACTGACCTTGATTTTCACAAGGCTTTTTAAAAGGAATCGTCTCAGTTATTCCGTCCATCTGCCAAAAATTCCAAGTAATAATATCCACAATTTCTCTCAATTCTTCATTTTTTGGATCACGATTCCATTTGTCTTTCATATATTCAACAAATGTCAAAAGTAGGTTTATTCGAGCAATAAGTAGGTTATCGCCTTGAAGTTCGTATCCATAGACAGCTTTATAAGAAGTACAATCTTTCACAAGACGAGATCGACTTTATAGAGACAAATGTAAAAGAAATGAACTGATGGCAGTATTTCGAAAATTGAGCCAAGAAAAAAAAGGAAATGATCTAAAGATGAACAGTGTCCCAAAAATTCAATCAGCAATAAAAGTTATCCCTCAAATATATGCCTATAGCACTTTGAATGTTCCTTATCAAAATGGTTACATAAAAATTGGATATACAGAACAAGATGTCAATAAACGAATTTTACAGCAGACACAGACTGCAGGCATAAGGGCAAATCTTGAATGGCAGGGAAACGCAATTTTTGAAGAAAAAGGCGATAGATTTACAGATCACGATTTCCATTTATATCTTCGCAAAAATGGCATACTACAGCCACAAGATTTGAAGAATAAAGATTTTCCTGAAAATGGCAGAAATGAATGGTTTCACACAACTTCTGAAGAATCAAAAAAACTTTTTGATGAATTTAGGAAAAATCGTGGATTAACCAAGTTACAAGAAAAAGCCATTCCTTATCTCTTGCGTGCAGAACAAAAAGAAGCCATTGATATCACAAAAAGATATTATGACACTTCTGATAAAAAGAAAGAATTTTTGTGGAATGCAAAACCTCGTTTTGGAAAAACTCTTACAGTCTATGATTTTTGCAAGCAGATAAAAGCTGAAAAAATTTTGATTGTAACAAATCGTCCTGCTATCGCAAATTCTTGGTTTTCAGATTATGCAAAATTTTTGGGTTCTGAATCAGGATATTATTTTGTAAGTGAAGTTGATTCTTTAAAGGGAAAAAATGGTGTTCTATCTCGTGAAGATTATGCAAATTTGGACGAAGTGGAAGCAAAATTTATTGAGTTTGTGAGCCTTCAAGATTTAAAGGGAAGTAAATATTTTGGCGGTCATTATGATAAATTGCGTGAAGTAAGAGACATTACTTGGGATATTCTTGTAATTGATGAAGCCCATGAAGGTGTCGATACATATAAAACAGATGTTGCTTTTGATAATATACATCAAAAGTTTACACTTCACCTGTCTGGCACACCTTTTAAGGCTTTGGCAAATGAAAAATTTGATTCAGACGCCATTTTTAATTATACTTACGCAGATGAACAGAAAAAAAAGCGTGATTGGGATTATTCTTTAGGTGAAAATCCTTATTTACCACTTCCAAAATTAAATCTTTATACTTACCAGATGTCAGAAATTATCCGTGACGAGATCTCACAGGGAATAGAAATAGATGGAGAAACAGAAGAATATGCTTTTGATTTGAATGAGTTTTTCAGTGTAAATAAAAATGGAAAGTTTATTCATGAATCTTCTGTTGATAAATTTCTTGATTCCCTTACAGAAAAAAAGAAATTTCCATTTTCTACAGATGAATTGAGAGACGAATTAAAACACACATTTTGGTTTCTTGATAGAGTTGACAGTGCAAAGGCAATGGCTAAAAAACTAAAGGAACATAAGATTTTTAGAGATTATGAAATCGTTCTCGCTGCAGGTGATGGAAAAATTGATGATGACGATGAAAATAAAAAGTCTTATGATAAAGTAGTTGAAGCAATAAAAAAATATGACAAGACAATAACCCTTTCTGTTGGTCAACTGACAACAGGGATAACTATTCCTGAATGGACGGCTGTCTTGATGTTGTGTAATGTAAAATCTCCTGCACTGTATATGCAGGCTGCTTTTAGATGTCAAAATCCATGTTTGTTTAAGGTGGGGAATGAGTTTAAAAGAAAAGAAAATGGCTATGTTTTTGATTTCGATCCTGCTCGTACTTTGATTATTTTTGAAAAGTTTGCAAATGATCTTTCTGTAAAAACTGTTTCAGGTGGTGGAGATGTTGAAACAAGAAAGAAAAATGTTTGTGAACTGCTAAATTTCTTTCCTGTAATTGGAGAAGATGAAAATGGCGAATTAATCGAACTCGATGCAGAAAAAGTTTTGACAATACCACGCAAAATTAAATCTGTTGAAGTCGTCAGACGAGGATTTATGAGCAATTTCTTATTTCAAAATATACACAATATCTTTTCTGCTTCAAGTGATATTCTTGATATTATCAATCGTTTTGAGGCTGTGGAAGAACCTAAGAATTATTTGCAAGAAGGACTTGGAGATGATCTTTCACTTGATGAAAATGGAAATATAGCCCTTGATGATGAATTTATAAATAATAAAACAAAAGAAATTTTTGGAGAAAAAATTTATGGTGTAAATCAAATAGACACCTTTGTAGATGTACTTTATGATAAACCCATTGAAAAAGATGTAATTAATGAAGCTAAAAATATTCTTAAAAGTGATGTAAAATATATAATTGATACTGTAAATAAAAATTATGGCTCTGATATTAAGCCAAATGTAAAAAAACAACTTGAAAATAAAATAAATGATTTTATTTCAGATTCTAAACAAGAGGTTATAAAAACAGTAGAGACAGATATTCAAGAAAGAGAAAAAGATAAAATAGAAGAGGGTATCAGAGACCATTTGAGAGGATTTTCTCGAACTATTCCTTCATTTTTGATGGCTTATGGAGATGAAAATGTAACATTGGAAAATTTCGACAAAATCGTTCCAGACAATGTATTTCAGGAAGTAACAGGCATAACACTTGATGAATTTAGATTGTTGAGAGATGGGGGAGTATGTAATGGAAAAGAATTTGATGGGCAGATTTTTGATTCAATCGTTTTCAATGATTCTGTAAAAGAATTTTTGGCATTGAAAAAGAAATTGGCAAATTATTTTGATGAAAACAGCACTGAAGATATTTTTGATTATATCCCACCACAAAAGACAAATCAGATTTTTACTCCCAAAAAAGTTGTAAAAAAAATGGTTGATATGTTGGAAGAAGAGAATCCAAATTGTTTTGATGATCCAAACAAAACTTTTATTGATCTGTATATGAAATCAGGATTGTATATTGCCGAAATTGTAAAAAGACTTTACAAAAGCAAAAAGATGAAAGATATTTTTCCAGATGAAATGGAAAGATTGAAACATATTTTTGAAAAGCAGGTTTTTGGGCTTGCTCCAACAGAAATTATATATAAAATAGCAACAAATTATATTTTAGGCTTTGATGAAAATTTAGATATAAAGAAATACAATTTTAGACATCTAAACACTCTGCCTTATGCTAAAAACGGAACACTTAACAACTATCTAGAATTTTTATTCTGAGGCTGTGAAAAAATTAAATAGATTGAGTACAGATTTCTAAATAGAGCCGATCGACTTAATTTTAAGTAAATAATAATTTACAGGCTTAGATTGCCACGGTCGCACAGCTCCCTCGCAATGACAAAGTGGCAGTATACAGGCATATAATATTAGATAGTTTAGAGCAACTTTTTATTTATTTTTATTAACTATCACAACGAGTTAATTTACGAAGATTATATAAAAGTTAAAAAAAACAGGTTGATCAAATCGATCAGCCTGTTTTTTATCTTTTTTAAATTTTACTTTTGATGAGCTCCTGTGTCATTAATCTTTGGAGCCGTTTTTGCATATTCATCAAACATTTCAGACAATTCGAGAACTTCGTCTTTAATTTTCTTGTCATCAAGTGTTGTAAATTTGCCATTGTCAAGTAATACTTTTCCATTTGCTATGACATATTTTACTTCATTTCCATTTGAAGCCCAAATCAAGTTTTCTGCTACATTTGTTATTCTTGTTGGTGTCAAGTTTGGATATGTTGTGTCAATGAATATGACATCAGCGTCTTTGCCTTTTTCAAGAATACCAGTATTCATTCTGAGGTGTTTTGCAGGCTCTGCTGTAATAAGTCTCAAAAGTTGTTCTACTGGGAGTAGGGAAGCATCTTGGTGTAGTGCTTTTTGATATTGTGCTGCAAGTCTTGCTGCACCAAGTATATTTTGGTTGTCTGCACTTCCTGAGCCGTCTGTTGAAATTACAACAGGGATTCCCATATCAATCATTTTTAAAATTGGTGGCATACCTGAGCCAAGTATTGTGTTTGCAAGTGGATTGTGGACAACTACTGTTCCTGTTTTTTGCAAGATCTCGAGATCGTGTTCTGTGCAGTTGACTTGGTGGGCAACTATTGTGTTGTTATCCAAGAAACCTATGCTCTCAAAATATTCAACAGGTGTCATTCCATATTTTTCTCTAAACCAAGCCGTTGTTTTTGGCTCTTCTGAGGAATGGATATGAATAAGTGTTCCGTTTTCATTAGCCCACTGTTTCAACTTTTTTAACTGCTCTGGACCGTTTGAGAAATCTTGATCAGGTCCAGGTATAATTCTTGTTCTCTCTACATTTCTGAACTCGTTTATATATTTATTCATTCTTTCATAAGCGATTTCAGGGGTATCAAGTATGCGTTTGTCATAATTTCTATCTTGAGCTCCGACAGCAATTATCATTTTTGTGCCTGCATCGACATTTGCTTGAACTATATCGCCTACATGATATTTACCGTGATTACAGTGGTGAACCATTGTTGATGTGATACCATAGAAAATATCATCAACTCTTGCTTTTATATATGTAACATAATTTGGAGATTTTCCAAAATGTTTTGTGAGTTCGTCTCTCTTTGCATTCATAAATCCTGTGAATTGATTTACTGCATTGTCGAGCCAAGCTGTCAAAGGTTGGTCTTTTGCTATTCCAATAAGTGGAGATTCGTGATCATGTCCGTGTGCTTTTACAAATCCTGGCATTATAACTCCTTCGAGTTTTGGAATATCTGAAGAAGTTATTTCGTCTTTTTGATTTTCAAGACCGATTACTTGTAGTTCATTTCCACATTTTTTTATAATGTTATTACCAATTTCATCAGTCCATTTTCCGACTTCAGAAATTTTACTTCCATCTATTAATACATATCCATCAGATATTCTTGGCATATCTTCTGTCATAGGAAGTAAAAATTTGCCACGCATTAACTTAAATTTTTTCATTTTTTCTCCTTAAAATCCACAAAATCAATTGATTTTCTAAAAAATATACTATTTAGCTAATTAGCCACTTTTGTTGCATAAGTTAAAAATCAGTCTTCTGATTCTATGTTATCATGATTTTCAAGCAAGAATTTAGGAATAGGTGGAAGGTCTAAATTCCCCTTCATTCTTTTTGCACCAGCTCTTTTAAGAATTTTGGCAAGTCCCTGATTATTTTGTATTTCAGCAATATCAAGAGGGCTATTTCCGTTATTTGTAAGTGCATTTACATCTGCATTTCTATTGACAAGCATTTCAAGAATTTCTTGTCTGTCATTTGTTTCTTCACATCTTGCTACTTCATGAAGTGGAGTAAACCCCCATTCTGTTTTTGCTTCAATATTGGCTCTGTAGTATAAAAGAACTTTAGCAAGTCTTGCATTGTTTTTCCAAATTGCAATGTGTAACATGGAATATCCATGTTGTACAGTTGCATTTGCGAGTTTTTGCGAAAAATTAGGGTCTTTTGATTGTTTTGCTCTTTCTAAAGCAATTTGCAATTCATCTTCATCATTGTTATTAACTGCATCAATAATATCTTGTGAAGTTGTCAATGTTTTGGCATGTATCTGTCTTGTTGGAGGTGGTGGAGTTTTCTTTTTTTCTTCCGTACAAGAAGAACAAAATATTATCGAAATAATCAGCAATGAAATTGTAAAAAACTGTTTAATCATGCTAAAAACTCGCTTTCTTTTTTATTAATGATTAGTATCCTGAAGGGCAGTCATAAATAAAGTTTTTATCTTCTATATCAAGTGTTTCATCCCAATATCTTGTTTTTGAATCTGAACCTCGGAAACTTCTCCATTCTATTTCAATTCTGTATGTATGCCCTTTTATTGCATCTCTACAAAATAATTCTTTTACAGCTGAACCAAATCCATCACCATGGTGTGGTTTTGAATATGTTTCGTTCCATTTTCCATTTCCATCTTTATCTTCAACATTTATAGAATATACCCACCAAAGTTTACCATAATTGTGATAACCACCTGTGAGGTCTCTTGTTGGATATACTTTTATATTCATAGTTGTATATTCAGGTCTTTGAGATAATCTTGAATTAGTTCTTTTGTTTCTTGTCTGTCGTACATTGGAATTTATTTTTGATAAATCTATAAGAACAGACCTTTTTTCATTTTCAGTTACAACAACATTTCCATGAGCTGGTTTATATCCTTCTTTGAATATTTCTATTCCATAAACACCTGCTTCAAGGTTGTTTATTTCATATTCTCCATTAAAATCTGTTACTGCATTAATTCCATTGCTCAATATTATTGAAGCATTTGACAATGGTTTTCCAGATGATACAACTTTTCCTTTGATACTTCCTATTTTTTGAGTTAGTGGAGTGTCATATTGAGTTGGTTCTTCTGGTGTATATATTTGAAGCTCATCAAATTGAGCAAATACTTTTGATGACAAAGTTGAAGCTAAGAAAATTGCAATTACAATGAACAATAAAAATTTTCTCATAATCCCCCCTTTTCGTCTTTTTATCATGTATTTAAATTTTATCTTTATCTTTTTTATCCTTCACTGATTGATAAAAAAGCGGAATTCATATTTTTTGAACCCCGCTTTTAGTTGTTTGTTTTAATAAATTTTTTGTTATATTTTTTATCCCATTTATCGTCAGTCATTGTTATATAAAGAAACGCATCTATAAATCCTATTATTGGAGAAATCCAAAAAAATAATATATATAATATCCCTATTAAAGGCTTTTTTAAATAAAATTGATGAAGTCCAACTATTCCACCAAAAAATGCAAGAAATGCCGCAAAATATTTATTTTTTTTATTTTTGTTAATATTTTCGATTCCAGTCGTCATTCGAAGTACATAAATACATTATTGATTCTATAAGTGCCACAAAATAAGGAATACCTGTCCAACAAATTAATAAATACAAGAATCCCAAACCTGGTTTTCCTAAATAGAATTTGTGTAAACCAAACCCACCAAAGAAAAATGCTAAAAGTGCTGCAAGATATTTATTTTTACTCGATTGTGGAGGTTCATGGGTTATATTTATATTTATTTGTTGATTGGGCATACCCATATTTGGCATTTGATTAGGATATTGATTGGGCATACCCATATTTGGCATTTGATTGGGATATTGCATGGGCATACCCATATTTGGCATTTGATTAGGATATTGATTGGGTATATCCATATTTTGTATAAATTGAGCTTTGTTGTTGTTTATATTTGTATTCGGTAAATGCAAGTTTGTCTCATTTTCAGATGATTCTGGAAGTTTGGGCAATTCACCACCACATATATTGCAAAATGTTGCACCTTTAAGTTGTTCAGTTCCACAATTTGGGCAAAACATATTAAATTCATCCCTTTATATTAGTATTTGTTTTGGAAGTCTTCGTTTGACATAAATATATACATTGCTGCTTCTGCCCAAGAAACAACAATTGGCAAAAAACATAGCATAAATATTGCTTCAGAATCTGCAGCTAATGCAAGTATAAGTGAGAAAAATGGAAATAAAATATATAAAATTCCTAAACCGTATTTTCCTAAATAGAATTTATGAGCTCCTAGCCCTCCAAAAAAGAATGCTAATAAAGCAGCAAGAAATTTACTTTTTCCCTTTTTTGTTGGTTTATCAACTATGTTTATATTTATTTGTTGTTGCATAGGCATGCCTGTGTTTTGCATATTGGGTATTTGATTAGGATGTGGCATACCCATATTTGGCATAACTGGCATTTGGTTAGGTTGTGGCATACCCATATTTGGCATAACTGGCATTCGATTAGGTTGTGGCATACCCATATTTGGCATAACTGGCATTCGATTAGGTTGTGGCATACCCATATTTGGCATAACTGGCATTTGGTTAGGTTGTGGCATACCCATATTTGGCATAACTGGCATTTGATTAGGTTGTGGCATACCCATATTTGGCATAACTGGCATTTGATTAGGTTGTGGCATACCCATATTTGGCATTTGTTTTTGAATATTTACTCTTTGTGCATTTTGATTTTGGACAACTCTATTAAAAGGATCGTTTGGGATTTTTCTTAAATTTATGCCTTGTTGTTCATTTGTAAAATTGTTAGGTACAGAACTTTCTTCAGTATTATTTAATGATGTTGGGGGAGGAGATACTATTTTTATATTTGAAAGTTCTGCCCCACAATTACTGCAAAATGTTGTTCCTTGAAGTTGCTCTGTACCACAGGTTGGACAAAACATATTTTTATCTCCTTTTCTTATATTTGATTATAAAGAGGTAATAGTAGTTTTTTTATTGCACTTTGATTTAATAATTTACTGGCACAGCCGTATAGTTGATTTGTGTTGTGAATTTGGCAAGAGGATCTTTACTTACATCATCATAATATTCATCAGTATGTGTTTCAATTACTGAATCTTTTAATTCTCCATCTTTATCGTAATCAATGGCTTGTATTGTCTTTATAAAATAATCGTCTTTTAATCCAAACACATTATTTGCATTTTGAGGAGTAAATACTTTTAGCGAATATCTAACACCTTTTCCTTTAAATTTTGGAACAAATGCTATGACATTTTTGGCTAAAATTCTATCAAGATGTTTGTGAGAATATTTTGTTTTGGTAAGTGTATCAAATTTTAAGCTGTTTGCTGTATAATCATCTGCATCTTCATATTTTAAAAGTTCTAAATCTTTGTAGTCTTCATCAAGTGCGTAGTATCGTTTGACAAGTATTTTGTGAGGACATACTTTTGTTAAATTTAGTTCTTTACAGTATTTACACTCTGTTTCTGTTTTAGCTGTAAAGTATAATATTTTGAATGCCCAGTTGAGTGTGCTGTCATTTTCTTCTACAATATAATTTACTTCATTTTCATTTATTGATGTCTTTCCACCTTTATATTCTGCATTTGAAGCACTATTTAGAGCAATCCAACCATTTCCATATTCCAAATTATTTATTTGTATCTCATTTTTTAATGTGTTTCTTATAGCATAATTTAAATCTGTTGTTGCAAGATTTATGCTTCTATCAGATTGCAATTTTACATCTGTCTCTTTCCAATATTTTAATCCCAATTTAAATACTAAAAAGAAAATCATTGCCAATACTGAGAATATTATTGTTGCCACTAATGTTTCGATAATTGTAAAACCTTTATTTTTTTTAATCATTTGATAACATTATAAGCCTTTTAAATTTTGTGTATTTTAAGACTGTTCCATCTTTACGTATGAATTTTTCTTTGTTATTTTGTAAATATGTGTCCATATCTTGACTATTGTTTACTACTATTGAATTTATCAATTCAGGTGTGTTTATATTCCAAAATACAAATACATTGAGTTCTATTATATATTTCTTTTTAAAATAGTCATCTGTAAGGGTTTTTAATTCTGTTATGCAATAGTAAGGTTTGCCATTTATTATATCTTTTGTTTTATAAATTTTTATCTCTTTATCTCCATTTTTTTGTTCTGCTTTGATTTCTGATAGTATTTTTTTATCTATTGTTCCAGCAACCCTTTCAGCAATAGATGTAGCTATTGTCATCTCTGTTCCTTTTGAGGATGATTTCATCATAGATATATACATTGCTATCATCGACAATATTGCTATTGATATTATTGCAATACTTATAACAACTTCTAAGATTGTAAAACCTTTACTATTTTTCATGATTTAAAATACCGATTGAAAAACTAAATTAGTGATTATTCCATAATTTTGGAAAAATGGTACATAATCTGGATCATATTTTAGTTCAGATGATGAAACATTATTTATATTTATATTTCCTTTGGATATCAAAGCTCCTAAAATATTAAAAGAGTGCTTTGAACCATTTATATTTATATTTCCGTTTGTATATACTGTGCCCTTTACTTCTGTACTTGCTATTGCATTTTTTATATATGCTTCCAAATAATCTTCTAAATATGTATCTGTTACTTCAATATCTATATCATCTTCATCATCTTGTACATCACTTTTCCAAGCTGTTTTTTTCCCTGTTCCTTGCGTTGTTGCTATTTTTTTATCTATGAATTGTTTCTTTTTGTGATCATAGGTTGAAAATAACATGTTATTACCATCATATATCGTATTATTTGGATTATATTTATCTTTATAGGAGTTAAAAGCTAGTCTATCAATAACACCTACTTTATTGTTATTTATTCTTACTTCATAATCTCCAATATGTGCACCAGTTCGATGTATTTGTATTTTTGTATTGACTCCACTTTTATTATTATCTATACTACCTGATAAAATGCCTTTTATATTTCCGTGTGTGAATGTATATAAATAATTTTCATTTTTATATACATTTACTTTTGAATCTTTTAATTCTATTGTAATTTCACTAAGCTTTTTATTGTTATCTTCCATAAAGAATGAATATGAGTCTCCATGGGTTGTGTCAATGTCAACATCGTCAATCGTTTCATTTACTGTATATGTATTTTTCCCTATTTGTATTTTACTGCCATCTGAAGTTGTTATGCCTTTTTTAAAAGCAGATTCATAAGCTTTGCTTAAAAGTTTATCTGTTACACTGTTATCTGTGTCATAACTCAAATTTTTTGCTTCTTTTATATTTACATCTCCATTTGCCCAAATTGCAACACCACTTTGAGGCTTTGTCTCCATTACAGAACCTGAATTCATTGTCAAATTGCCATTTGACAAGATTTTTCCTGTTCCTGTAACTTCTCCCTTTATTGTCAAATCTCCATTTGTTTTTAATGCTCCATTGTCAATCGAAAAATCAACAGAAAGATTTGAATTTTTATATGTTGTTATTGTTTGATTTGTATCTTTATCGACAACTGAAGATTTGTCTGCAACCATAAATGTTACTGGACCATCTGAAGAAACATTATCTGTAATGCTTATTCTTCTTGTTGGCTCTTGAACTGTTACATGCTCCATTTTTGTTTTTCCACGGCGGTCTCTCTTCATTATAACTTTATCTACTTCTGAAGTGAACGAAATGCCTGTTTTATTTTTCACTTCTTCTGGATTATTAGTTTTTATAAAATTATCTATATCTTGATTATCTATGTTTTGTGGAAAATATTGCCATTCACCTGTACCTGACTTTTTATCTCTAACAAATACATAAGTGCCAGATGATATTTTTGATTTGAATGAACTGTCAGAGATTTTGGCATTTTTCATAGCATTTTCAATAGTATCTATAGTGCTTATCTCATCTTTATTTGGTGTGTTGTTGTCGAATATAATATTATTACTTTCTAATTCTTCTCTGTCTGATGTTTTTGTTCTCTTTCCAATTTTTGCTTCATTACTCGATATTATTGTAGGTTTTTTTGTGTATATAAGGTTGCCTATGTCATTTGTTACACCAGTTAAAGAAAAATCTCTTCCTGCTATAAGTTTGCCACTTTTTGCGGAGTTTTTATTTAATATTGATAGAGCTGGTTCATTTAAAATTGAATTTTGTTTTGTTTGGTGTATTGATATATTTCCAAAGGCATTGCTTCCTTGATCTAAAACTGAAGGTCCATCTGATGTGAAAACTGTTTCAATATATTTTACTCTCTTTCCACATTTCCCCTTAACTACAAGATAAAAAGCTTCGCCAGGAATATCTCTTCTAAATAGTATTTTTTCTCCCTTAATATTAATGCCTGATTCTTTTGGAATTGAAGATTTACTGTTTAAATTATTTATCGAGGCAAATTTACATCTGTCTTCCTGTTTATCGTCAAAAACAATGTCAAATCTTGAATCATATTCTGTTTCAGATAAGTTTGTTGTAGGATTTAGCTTTATATATCCTGTTAAAAAGTTATTCTCTCTTTTTATAATTATATCTTGACCATTTGACAGTTTTGAAGTTAAGCTTGTACTTTCTCCCCAATGTTTGTTTTCATATAATTCTGCTTTTACTAATTCGACACCAGATAGAGCTGCCATATATGCCTGTTCACTATCTGAATAGCTTTTACCACCTGAAAGAGAGTTTATTCCATTTTGTACAATGATAAGAGTCATCATTGTCATAATTGCCATAAATAATAAAGTTGTTATTAATATAATTCCAGACTTTTTATTTTTTTTCATGGCATTCACCCTCTTTTTTACTTATTTAATGGTTTTACAGTGTAATTTATTTGTGTCGTAAATTTAGATAGTTTGTCATTTACAGTTGTATTATTATTTCCTGTAACAGTTGTTTGGGAATCAGCAAGTTTCAGTCCCATATTTTTTTCAATATCTAATTCAGATGCTTTTATTGTTGTTTCTAAATCGCTCTCTTCTATTGAAGTTCTTACTAAATTGTGTCCTTTTAACAATTTAAGTGTATATACTATCTCATTATTTTCGTTTAATGCTGGAATAAAAACTATCACATTTCTAGCCAAAATTTTATCGTATTTCTTTTTATTATCTCCCTCATAGCTTTTAAAGAGATCATTTATACTTGTTTCTTCTGACCATTTTAACAGGTTTGGATTTGGGTTATCTTTGTCAATTTCATCATTTATAGCAAAATATCTTTTAACTAAATATTTGTGAGGACATATAGAAGAACTCAATCCCATATCAACACATTTTGGACAATGTGATATTTTAGCCGTAAAATATGCTATTTTAAAATTCCAATTTAATTGACTTGATGCTTCTAATATATTAAAATTTAAATCATTGTTTAATATATTTCCTGTTGCAGAATCATAAGTTGAAGCACTTGACATCAAAATATAATATAATACATCTTTATCACTTGTGCTCTGTGAACCAGATGCTATTTTGATGCTTGCAAGAGATGTGTTTCTGATTGAAAGATTGAGGTCTTGGGTTGCTAAATTTATACCTCGTTCATTTTCCAATCTCGAACTTGATTCTGCTAAATATCTATGTCCATTATTGAAACAAGCAAATAATATCATTGATATAAATGCAAATATGGAACAAGCTATTATTGCTTCTGCTATTGTAAATCCTTTAAAATTTCTTTTTTTAATCATTGTCTGTAATCATTATAAGTCTTGAAAATTTGACTGAATTTTTTTCATTTACTACATTTTTTAATGTAGTTTCACTTGTTGCTTCTACATCCCAACTGACTGTGCAGTCTATTTGTAATAGATTTGTATCTTTTAGATAATTGCCATTCACAGGATATATTTCTGCATAGTAATAATATGGAACATCATTTACAAAATCTTTGCCAGATATTGTTTCTTTTATATTTGACTGATTGGCTTTCATTTTAATTTTGATATCTGATATCTTTTTATTTGCAATATCTTGCATTACTCTTGTTGCTAATGATGAAGCTATTGTTTTTCCAACTCCTTTTGATTCTGCTTTTATCATCGTTGTGTAAATAGCTATTATCATCAATATAGCTGTAGATATTATCATTATGCTTAGTGCTACTTCTATTATGCTAAATCCACTGTTTTTTTTCATGATTAAAATACCGATTCAAATAGAGATCTTGTAAAAATACCTTCATCATTAAAAAATGGCACATAGTCGGGATCATAAGTCAATGTTGCATGTGTGATACCATTTATATTTAGAGAACCATTTACTGTTATCAAAGCACCTGTTATATTAAATTCTCCACCATTTCCATTTATATTTATATTTCCTTCTTTTGAATATATAGTTCCTTTAACATCAGTATTTGCTATTTGTTTTTTGTAGTAATTGACAACATATTCTTCCATTGTGTTTGATTTTTGTTTTACTTTGTCATCCGCTTGTTTGGCTGTAGCAGTTACTGTTGTTGGGTTTGATATTGCAAATTCTTTGTATTGAGCATCTTTTTTAGATAAGTTCCAATAATTATTTGTTGAAAAAAACATGTTATTGTTTGTTTTAGATGTTATTTTTTCGTTATTTTTGTATTTAGAATTGTATTTTTGATAATTTATATCAATTATTCCAACTGATTTACCGTCTATATATAACTGCATATCTCCAATGTGATTATCTCTATAATATCCCCAAGAATCAGAGCTATCATAGTCTTCTAATTTTACTTTGCCACTTTCTATTTTTCCTTTACATTTATAATAATTAAGCCAATAATTTATATAAGCTGAATCTTGATTATCACAGTCAATCCATATATCAAATAGATTAAAATCTTGCTTATCAAGTTTAAAATTATACATACTTTTTAACTGTGTAGCTGTACTTCTAAATATAGGTTCTTTTTTTTCATTTTCATATATAGATATGGCATCGCCTTTTATTTCAATTTTATAATTTGTTGTTACTGTTTTTGGTTGTCTTTTATTACGTTCATGAGGTGGTACAGGCTCAGTTTTTTCATGTTTGAATGTAACTGTTTGTATTGTATCATTTGTTTGTGTTTGCTCTGATGTGCTTATTTGTGTATTTTGACCATTTATATTGATATCGGTACCTTCAGATGGTAAACCTGAGTTTTTAGCTTCTTCTATTCCATCTTTTATAATCATATTTTGTAGTGATTCAGATTCAGATGTCAAATTTTTGGCTTCTTTTATGTCAACATTTCCCTTAGCCCAGACAGCTACACCACTGTTTGCCTGTGTTTCAAGTGTGGAACCTGAATTCATTGTCAGATTGCCATCACAATAAATCTTTCCACTTCCTGTAACTTCGCCATTTATAAATAAATTTGCGTTTCCTGAATTAGCTTTCGTTTTTATAACACCTTTGTCACTTATTGAAAAATCAACAGTATTTCTACTCGATTGTGTGTATTTGTAATCTGATGTGGTGTTTTCTGGGTTATCTTTATCTTTTGGATTTTGTTTGTCAACAACAATGAAACTCAAATTTCCTTTTGATTCTACTTTTCCTATTATATTTATTTTTCTTGTCTGTTGTTTTTGGCCTTCATTTTCTTTTGTTACAAATGCTATATTTTCAAATTTTTTATTATTAATGTCTAATTTTTCAAATTTTGTTGTGCTTATTTCTTTATTTTCTGTGTCAGATGTTAATATGTCTTTTGTATATACCCAATGGCTTTCTTGAGGTTTTTCGATATCATTTATAAAAACATAAGTTCCAGGTTCTAGTTCTGTATATTTATTATCTTCTGATTGTTCTGTTGATGTATTTCCTGTGGTGTCTCCTGCAACAGTGTCAACATCTGAAAGAGAACCAATTTTGTCAATGATTTTGGGATTTGGATCGTAAGTTATATGTGATGGTGTATCCTTAGAATCAGGAAGATTTTGTGAAGAATAATTGAAATTTCCAATTTCAATACCTTTTGAAGATATAATTGTTTTGTTTTTTGAATTCAATAAATAGTATGGATCTGATGTTGAATTTGATTCTATTGTTAGTGCATTTCCACTTGTTATTTTTCCATTCTTTTCTGCACTTTTGTTATTTATTGTGATGAATGGATTTTCTGAACTATATTGTTCTACATCACTAACTGTAACATTGTCTTCTGAAATAGCGGTATATGAATTAATGTTTACTTTACCATTTATTACACTGCCACCATCGAGGGATTTGGGACCGTTTGAGACAAATATTGCTTCTGCATATCTCACAGTTTTTCCACATGTGCCTTTTACATAGGCATAAAATGACTTTGCAGGAACATCTCTTTTATTTTTAGTTGTGTCTTCTGTTGTTGTTTGTGCTGTTTGTTCTGGTGAATTTGAATTTTCCTCTGAAGGAGGTAAAGGAGCTTCAGTAGGGAGTTGAGTAGTTTGCGTATTAGCTGTATCTCTCATAATATTACTATCATTGTCAATGTTGTTTATACAGGCATATTCTTTGTTTGTTGGGTTATTTTTAAAGAAAATTTCAAATTTTGAATCATAATTATTTTCTGAAACTTGACCTTTTGATGTGTCGAGTAATATATAGCCAGTAAGTCCATTATTATCAGAATGTTTTTTTATTATGATAGTTTGTGAGTTACTGTCAGAAGAGGTAGTAGAAGGTTGTATTTGTAATTGATTATTTTTATATGTTCCCCAAGCTTTATCTCTGTATAGTTGGCCTTTTATGAATTCCAATCCTGATACTGCTGCTAAATATGCCTGTTCACTGTCTGCATATCTATTACCACCCATTAAAGTTTCTTTTCCATTTTTGGCAATAATAACAGCAAGCATGAATGCTATTGCCATAAATAATAGAGTTGTTATTAAGATGATCCCTGATTTTTTATTTTTTTTCATGGCAGTCACCCTCTTTTATTTTTTAAAATTTTACTTCCCCAGGAGGCATTAATACGATTCTCCAACGATTGTCTTCTAATTTCATTGTAATTTTGTCAGATACAGTGTCGTCTTTAGATTTTTCCATTTGTAATACTGCAGTATCACCTTCAATAGTAACTTTTTCAATTTTTCTTTCTGGTACAAGGCTTTTTAAAAGATAATCTCTCAATTCAGTATGTTCAAGTTGAAAAACAAAAAAGTCTTTTGCAGTCATTTTTTCCATGTCTTCAATAGTCATATTTGTATTAGGAAATTTTATCTGCTTTTTATCTTTTGGAATTTTTTTTAAATTATCAACAAATGGTTTATAGATAAAATCATTATATTGTTTTTGAGTTCCGTAAGCGAGCAAATTCCAAACTTCTTCGTAATTTCTATTTGAAACAGCTGACAAAAACTCATTATATGACTTTTCAACTTTTTTTTCTTCAGATGTAAAAAAACTACAAGATGAAATTAATATTACACTTATTAATATTATAGCAGTAAAAACAAATTTTTTCAATTTTTTATTTCCTTAAATTTTAAATATTGTTTATATAATTCATTTTATATTTGTAAAAACCTTTATTATTTAATTTATAAACATTTTTATTAAGACTATTGGTTGAAGTATTATTGCAGGCAATATTCCTATTGCTATGATTACAAAATTCATTATTATCAGTCCTGTTTGTTCATATATGGTTATAGGTTTTAGATTTATTTGATTTTTATCTTTTTGGAGTATTGGTTGTAATTTTTTGTATAGATATATTTCTGATGAAATTGGATATATCAATAAAAATAGTAGTGTCAATGCTGAATTTTGTGTTGCTAATTCGAGCATAAATATATATGGTATAAAATTGGCTGTTCCTGGAATAAAAAGAGCTGATAGGCAATTGATAATCAACATAGCCCTAAAAAATAAATTGTCTTTATTTATGAAAATATTTTCTGATTTTTGACTTTTTAGGTTTATGAGTGTTGAACAGAATAGCAGTCCAGTCTGTGTTATTAGTCCTGTGAAAATAGAAAATATAATACACATAAAAGTTAAATTAGATAGAGTATCTGTCGATATAATCATTATTGCTGAGTTTATTGCTAAATAGTTGATACAAATTTTTTGAAAATTTTTCTCAGTCATTGATTGTATCGTTTTTATTGTTGCAAATATTATTCCAGATATTATTATGAATGACAAATAAAAATTGATTGAGTTTAAACATAAAATGATAACATATTTAAAAAATATCAAAATTCCACATTTTCCAAAAATAGTTAATGTAAATATTTCATTTCCATTATTTAATTGGTGTTCTGTTAGCCATTTATCTGTATATGGAAAGCCTGAAAGAATTAATGAGGTTATAAATAATATTGGAAATATCATGAATATGTTTTGTATTAATTTGAAATGTTCTAATAATAATATTACCAATGTTATTATTATTGATATCGAAGGAGTTATTATTTTATTTCTGTCTTTTTTCTTGAATAATATTAAATAAAAACATAAACTTGCAGTTATTAGAAAGAATGAAAATAAAAAAATATTGTCACTTATAATGCAGCCATAAATTCCAAATTTAAAGAATTGTGTATATGCCGTTTGTTTTTTATTTATTATCTTATCTGGAAATAGGTCTGTACAAAATGATATAATTGAAATTGCTATAAGTATTATTACATTATAGTTATTGATATTTAAATAATTTGTTATATCAAATATTATGTGTTTTTGTGCTAATATTGGAATAATCGTTGAATGTATTATTTCATTTTCTACATTACTACTTTGTATGCAATAAAAGCAAAAAGAATAAATTGAGGTAATAAGAAATATTAATGAAGTAAATATTTTTATTTTTGTTATTTCATTAATATTTATTTTTTTTTCAAAGATTAATATAATAATTCCGATTAAAAGTGGAATTATCATAAATGTAGATATGATGAAAACATTCATAATTATTTTTTAATTTTTCCCTAAGATTTTATAAAAGTTTGAATTTTTAACTTTGTCTCTTATTAGGCTGATATATTTATTTTTGTAAAATATAGTATATAAAATAACAATTATTAATCCTAAAATAATTGGAAACAGGCTATAATTTAATAATATTTTTTGATTATTTATTACATAAATTATATGATTTATTTCTGTTAAAAAAAATAATGCACTTAAAAAGAATATCCCAGCATCTTTTATGCTTATATTAAAAGGTGATTCAAATTTTCTATTGTCTTTTTGTTTGTTGGAATTTGATAAAATTGTAAATATTGGTTTTATTGAAGCTATATTTATAAATAAAAATATTATTGTATATAAATATAGATTATTAGATAAAAATTCTTTATTTACTAAATCTTTTTCTATTCCTGTAAAAGGTGGAAAACCAGATATTATTATTAAACAAATTATATATATAAATGTTATAGCAGGTTTTTCTTTCCATTGTATTTCTTTTATGTCTTCGGTTTTAGATATTTTACAAAGATATGATGAAGATATCAATATAAGTGCAGGTATTATAGATGAAGATATTATGCAGTATATGGAAAAAATATTATTTTGTAACATACCAGCAGTTACTATTGATGTATTTGCTATACATAGACAACCTGTTATTTTCATTATATTTGATTGAAGTAATGAGTATATGCTTAAAATAAGGGCTGTTATATTCAATAATCCTATAAAAGTTATTATTATAATATTTGTAACGTATTCTTTGTTTGGATTGAGAATATATATGAGCCAAAAAGCTATTATTGTGTTTCCTATTGATATTATTTTTAATGTTGTGTCGCTAAAAAAACTATTTTTTATGAAATAAATTAAACTAAAAGGAATCATTCCTGCTCTAAACATTGAACCCATTAACATCATACAAAATGCAATGCTTTTTATCTCTTTTGATTCTATTTGTATTGATATATTACTTATTATGTCTATTTGATTGTTATATGAATTAGAAAATATCATTGCACCAATAATTGTAATATAATCAAAAAATACGGTTGTTATTGCCATATTATTTATTTGATTACTTTCAGATGTATCTTTAGAATTATTGAACATCAATATAAATTGTGCTATAGAAGAAAGTAATAAAAATGTTGCAGTTTGAATATAGGAATAAGATATTATTGCCAATATAATAAGTGAATCATATATTGAAGAAAACGATGTTATTTTTGATTGTTTTTCTTTTTCTTCAAATAGGTTATTTGAAACATAATTTATGTGGGAAGTAAAAGCTATTATTGTAATTATTAAAATTAGAGTCGCATTAATTTGATTTATTCCAAATGAAATAGGTATATTTCCATAATATGTTTTAAACCATTGAAAAGACCAAATAAGCGGATCACTTGATTTATTAAAGTATTCTATTACATGCTTTATTATTATTATTGATATTCCAATATTTATTGCTTTTATAATGAGTAATATGACATTTGAAATTGTTTTTGATTTTAATGTAAAATTTAATGTCAATATAGAGCTTATGATTGAAAATATTGGAATTGATATTATGTATGTAAATATTAAATTATTTTCAGACATATCTAAGGAAAAATTTTAATTCTAATTTTTATTATTTATTATAAAGTTATTATTCTTATATAAGTTGAAAAATTCCCTTTTGTTTAAATATTAAGAAATAGTCAAATTTTTATTTTTTTTGATTTTTTATAACTATTGCATAAAAAAAAAATAAGTAGTATAATAAATAAATTGTTAGAATTTATTTATTTTTATGGAGGTTTTTTATGGCTCGCAATCTTCAAGATGCTTTTTTTCAAAAAGCAAAAAATGACGGAATTCCAGTCTCTGTATATCTTTTAAGTGGTTTCAGAATTTCTGGCATAATTAAGGGATTTGATACTTTTACAGTATTGATTGAGCAACAGGAAGGTGGAACACAACTTATTTTTAAGCATGCAATAAGCACAGTAAGTGGTGGAAAGAGCTTGACAACATCTGGAGTTTTTTCTTGTTTGGAAAAACCAAAAATGAAAGTTGTTGAAGAAAAAGAAGAAGTCAAAGAATAGAGGTTCTTTTTATGGCAAGTGTTACTAAAATGCATGGATTAGGCAATGATTTTGTAATTGGCTATTTAAAAACTTTTAAATGGTGTATACCTCAGATTCGAGATATTGCCATTGAAATTTGTGATAGACACAGAGGAATAGGGGCTGATGGTCTTATTCTCTATGATTTTGACGATGAAAATAATCCAACAATGAGCATTTGGAATTCAGATGGTTCAAAAGCTGAAATGTGTGGAAATGGTATAAGGTGTCTTGCCTCTTATTTGTATGAGTTGAAACTTGTAAAGTCAGAAAATTTTAAAATAAAAACTTTGGCTGGTTTTAAGGAAGTTTTTGTTGACAATAAAATAAATGTAGAGGATTCTAAAAAGTTTCTCAAAGGTAGAACAGACTATGTCGGAGTAGTCATGGGCTATCCCGAATTTTTGGCTTCAAAGATTCCAGTAAAGACAGAAGAAGAATTCTTTATAGATAGAGAAATAAATGTTTTAGATCGCACTTTTAAAGTTTCTGCAGTGAGTATGGGAAATCCACATGCTGTTATTTTTGTAAATAGTGATTTTTCTTCAGAAGATTTTTACAAATATGGTCCAGCTATAGAAAAACATGAACTTTTTCCAAGATTTACAAATGTAGAATTTGTAAATTATAAAAATCCACATGAATTTTCTGTTAGAGTTTGGGAAAGAGGAGCAGGAGAGACTTTGGCATGCGGTACAGGAGCATGTGCTGTTTATGCTGTTGCTTGTAAACTTGAAAAAGCTTCACTATATGCTGATATTCACTTGCCAGGTGGAACACTTAGAATTTCAACTGGTAAAAATGGAGTAATCCAGATGACTGGTCCTGCCACAGAAGTTTTTTCTACTAAAGTAGAACTTCCTTGTGAGGATTTATGATGGAGCTTCCTTTTAAAGATACTGGTATTACTGTTCTTGTCGGAGGTCTTGGTTGTGGAAAAACAGAGATTTCTGCTAATTTAGCATTTTGTATGGCTGAAAAATATAATAAGTTGATTCACATAATAGACCTCGACAATATAAAGCCTTATTTTAAAATAAGAAACCTCAATGAAAAATATAGAATATCCAATGTAAATATTGTAGCTCCTGATATTCGATATTCTTTTGCAGATTTGCCGATAATATCCCCTGAGGCTCGGACTATTGCAGATATTTCTGAACATGTTATCATAGATGTTGGAGGAGATGCTTCTGGAGCAAGAGTTTTGGGGGGATATTCTGAGGTCATTTCAAAGAGAAAATACAACATGTTTTTTGTTGTAAATGCTTCAAGACCTTTTATGAGAGATTTTGATTCGATATTATTGGCTTTAAAAGATATAGAAAATATGTCAGGGTTAAAAGTAACTGGGATAGTAAATAATACTCACATGATGTGGGATACAACTTTGGAAATTTTTGAAGAAGGTAGGGAGATTTCAAAAAAGTTGTCGTCTGAATTGAATATTCCCTTTGTGTTTAGCTGTGTGAGTGTTGATTCTATTTTAGAAAAAAGAGATTTTTATTATGAAAATCTTTTTAAAATGGATTTGTATTTTTTGAGTGAAATTTAAATGTGTAGGAGATTTCAAAATGGCAAAAATTGAAGTCGATCCCGAGAGATGTAAGGGATGTCTTCTTTGTGCAGAATTTTGTCCCAAAAAGATTATAAAGGCATCTGATACTTTAAATTCTAAGGGATATTATCCAGCAATGCAGATCGAACCTGAAAAATGTATTGGCTGTGCAATATGTGCAAAGATGTGTCCAGATGTAGCGATTAGTGTATTTAAGTGAGGATATAAAATGGGTGAAAAAATTTTGATGAAAGGCAATGAAGCCATAGGAGAAGCTGCTATTTCTGCTGGTTGTCGTTGTTTTTTTGGTTATCCAATAACACCTCAGAGTGAATTGCCTGCATTTCTCGCTAAAAAAATGCCACTTGTCGGTGGTGTTTTTCTACAAGCAGAAAGTGAAATAGCTGCAATTAATATGGTTTATGGTGCTGCAAGTGCAGGAGTCAGAGTTATGACTTCCTCTTCAAGCCCTGGTATTAGTTTAAAACAAGAAGGTATTTCATATATTGCAGGTGCAGAACTTCCAGTACTTATATGTAATGTCCAGAGAGCTGGACCAGGTTTGGGAACAATACAGCCAAGCCAGTCAGATTATTTTCAAGCTGTAAAAGGTGGCGGTCATGGCGATTATAGATTGATAGTTCTATCTCCATCTTCTGTTCAAGAAGTCATTGATTTGATAAGACTTGGATTTGATCTTGCTGATAAATACAAAACTCCAGCAATGTTTTTAGCTGAGGGCATGTTAGGTCAATTGATGGAACCTGTTGATTTGGGAGATTATAAGCCAAATATTCCTGACAAGCCATGGGCTTTGACTGGTTGTAAGGGTAGAGAAAAAAATATTGTAACTTCCCTTTGGATCGATCCTGAAGAACTTGAAAGACACAATTTAGAACTTCAGAAAAAATATGCTAAAATTAAAGAAAATGAGCAGAGATGGGAAGAATTCAAATTCGATGACGAAGCAGAATATTTGATAGTAGCTCATGGAACAATGGCAAGGATTGCAAAATCTGCAGTTATAAAAGCAAGGGAAGAGGGTATTAAAACTGGATTGATCAGACCGATTAGTTTGTGGCCATATCCAGAAAAAGCCTTTGCTAATTTGAAGAATATCAAAAAGATTCTCGTTGTTGAAATGAGTATGGGGCAGATGGTTGAAGATGTGAGACTTTCTGTAAATGGTCGTGTTCCAGTCGAATTTTTCGGTAGAGCTGGAGGTATGTTCCCAACTGTCAATCAGATACTTGGAAAATTGAGGGAGATTAAATAACATGGAAAAGATATTTGGAATGCCAAAATCATTGACTGCTAAACCCTTCAGTTTTTGTGCAGGCTGTACTCATGGAATTATTCATAGACTTGTTGCTGAAGTCATTGATGAACTTGGCATAAAAGAAAGTGCTATAGGTGTTGGTTCTGTAGGTTGCAGTGTTTTTTCTTATGAATTTTTTGATGTTGATATGGCAAGTGCTTCACATGGAAGAGCTCCTGCTGTAGCTACTGGTATAAAGAGAGCAAGACCAAATAATATAGTTTTCACATATCAAGGAGATGGAGATCTTGCAGCAATAGGTACTGCTGAAATTGTACATGCAGCAGCAAGGTCAGAAAAGATAACAGTCATATTTGTAAATAATGCAATTTATGGAATGACTGGTGGACAGATGGCTCCAACAACTGTTTTGGGACAAAAAACAGAAACTACACCTTATGGAAGAACTGTTGAAAATCAGGGCTATCCTGTTAAGATGTCAGAGATGTTATCTGCTCTAGATGGTTCTAATTTTATTGAAAGAGTTACTGTTGTAACTCCTGCTTATGTAAATAAAGCAAAGGCTGCAATTAAAAAGGCTTTTCAATACCAGATTGAAGGCAAAGGATTTAACTTGGTTGAAGTTCTTTCAACTTGTCCTTCATGTTGGGGTATGCCACCATTAAAAGCTATGGATTGGCTGAAAGAAAATATGTTGCCTGTTTTCCCATTGGGTGTATATAAAGATAATGGAAATAAATAAACTGTAATTTTGGAGATCTTAAAATGCATGAAGAAATGATGATTGCTGGATTTGGTGGACAGGGCGTTCTTTTGATCGGTCAACTGATAGCACAAACTGCTCTTGTTGAAGATAAAAATGTCCTTTGGATGCCTGCCTATGGACCAGAGACAAGAGGCGGATTTGCAAATTGTACAGTTATGGTATCTGATTCAGATATTTATTCACCTGTAACAAGTGAGCCAACATCTATGATAGTAATGAATCTTCCTTCTTTGAATAAGTTTGAAAGAAGTGTAAAAGAAGGTGGTTTTCTCTTTGTAAATAAATCTCTTGTAAATAGAGATGTATTTAGAAATGATATAGATAGTATTTGTGTTCCTGTAACAGAAATAGCTCGTGATTTGGGAAATGTAAAAGCAGCAAATATGGTTGCTTTAGGTGGATTTATTGCAAAAAAGCCTATTGTTGAATTTAAAACTTTGATTGATTGTCTCCCTAAAGTCTTTAAGGGAACAAAAGAAAAACTTATTCCTTTCAATAAAGAAGCACTTTTAAAAGGTGCTGAATATGTAAAGGGTATGTAAATAGTAAAAAAAAGTTGGCTGTGGTAAAATTTTATCACAGCCAACTTTTTTTATAAGATCTTTGATTCTTATTTTTTCTTACAATGACATAGAAAGGAGATAAAGGAAATTTTTATTTTTTACAAAGAAATTAATAAAAGTTAAATTGTAAATTATTTCAAGGAGCATTAAATGCTTTACAAATCAATAGACCTTTTTGCTGGAATAGGTGGAATTAGAAAAGGTTTTGAAAATATTTTTCAAGATAGATTAAAAACAGTATTTGTAAGTGAATTTGATAAATTTGCACAAAAAACATATAAAATTAATTTTCATGATTCTTTTAAAATTTCAGGTGATATAACAAAAATAGATGAAAAGGATATACCAAAATTTGATATTTGTTTTGCTGGTTTTCCATGTCAGGCTTTTTCAAAAGCAGGTAAACAAGAGGGATTTAGTGATAATTATAAAGGAATATGTAGAGGAACTCTTTTTCAAGATGTAGTCAGAATATGTGAATATCATAAACCAAAAGTCATTTTTTGTGAAAATGTAAAAGGTCTTTTGATTCAGGATCATGGCAATACTTTCAAAATAATAAAAAAATCTTTTGAAGAAATAGGATATAATGTTTTTTATAAAATTTTAAACAGTAAAGATTTTGGTGTCCCTCAAAATAGAGAGCGTATTTATATAGTATGTTTTAGAAAAAATATTAATATAGAACACTTTGATTTTCCTGTTGGTCGCTTTCAAAAAACTTCTATTTTCGATATATTAGATCCCGCTCCAATATCGTCTAAATATTATTTAAGTGATGTTTATCTTAATTTTTTAAGAAATCACAAAGCAAGACAAGAAGCAAAAGGAAATGGTTTTGGCTATGAAATAAGAGATTTGAATGGAATTGCAAATGCTATTGTCTGTGGTGGCATGGGGAGAGAACGCAATTTGATAATAGATGATAGAGAACATTCACTTGTTCCAATAACTCATATTAAGGGAAAAATAAATGAAGAAAATATAAGAAAGATGACACCGAGAGAGTGGGCGAGACTTCAGGGATTCCCTGAAGATTTTAAATTAGAGCTTGCAGATACTCATTTATATAAGCAATTTGGAAATAGCGTTACTATAAATGTTATTGAAGATATAGCTACAAAAATAATGGAGATATTAGAATAGCTCTATTTAAAGCCATTACTTTTGGAGGTTTGGATGGGTAAGACAAATCTTAGGCTCCGTCAGGAGCCGTTCCTGTACAGCCCCCTCAAGACTGAGGGGGTAAGGGGGTGTTGATTCAAGAAATAAAATTTAGAATTATAAACAACAA
>CADASF010000014.1 GCA_902790465.1 uncultured bacterium
TGTCAATAATTATTTAAAGATTTTTTGAAAATATTTTATTTTTAATAAAAAATTAATATATTTTTGAATATTTTTTTATATTTTCATGTACTATATTTGGCTTATAATGACCACTATTATTGTCAATAGATTTTATTCTTCCTTTGTAAAAATCAATAATACCTGCACATTGAACAATAGGATCTTTTCCGCCAATTAATGTAGGGTGTGGAGAACGACCTTTAGAATTATTAGGATTACATCTTTTACCAAAAAAGATATTCCCATCTTTATCTAAAATATACATTCTCTTATTTTCAACACGTCCCTTGTTGTAAACAAAACGATTTCCATCTATTGCAGATTCTAATAAATTAGAAGTAGGATTCTTAAAATAGCCTTTTGTCTCATTATAAATATCAGGATTGGCTTTATCTTTTTCTAACATTTTAGGTTCAACATGATATGTTTCTGCATAAGGTTGTGAACCTTCTGATATATGTTCATGTGAACAATTTCTTTTTGCACCATAGGTGTTTGCATATCTTCCACATCTACCGCTTCCCATTGTGATTTCCTCCTTTTACAGAGGAAATCCAATCAGGATATTGGACAAATTTTGTTCTATCTTTTAAATCTCCAAAGATAGAATCAGGCATTGCTCCATATACAAGAACAACTATTGGCTCAAGTTCATAGAGCATTGCAAGAAGACCATTTCGTAAATGTGTCTTTTCTTCTTTTGTTTTGCAACACCCATAAGTTCCTATTGATACTATACTGTGTTTGAGTAACCCAAGAAATGCAAATTTTTCTTTGCATTTTTCAGTAATAGTGTAAGTTCTTTCATCGCCCCAACGAACATTTGGAATTACATAAAATCCATGCTCTTGGAAAATATGTCCTATCATTCGATTTCGAGCAATATTCCCTATTTGAGCATATATTGGTGAATCGTAATAAACAGAAAAATCAGGAGTGATTATACCTTTGAACTTTTTCAGTTCTTTTAGATATTTTTTTGTGTCTTTTACAATTTGTCCAAAATTTTCATCATACTCATAAAAATGTATAAATTCTGAAGAATCTTTTGAACGATTCCTTTTTGAAAAAGGAATTATTCTTTCAGGAATTATTATTTCCTTTGGTGGTTTTATAACTGGAATTTCAAGAAAACCATCAAAATTAGCATTTACAACGAGTTCAGGACTGAAGCCGTCGTCTATATTTAATTTCATAGAATTTACTTATAAGATTGACAAATAAGTAAAAATATGTTAAATTTGATATGCTACTAAGAAATATACACATATTTCTACTTATAAAATTCTTGTTCATCTTGTCCCCACAATTTGAATAAGAATTTTTGTTTTTAGTCATCTTATTTTTCTCCTTTCATAAAGTTTTTATTAACCTTTTTGGTTAATAAAAACTTTATATTTAAATATTAATATATTATTTGAATTAATTCAAGTAATATATGTTAAAATTTTCTAAACTTTTCTCTTTATTTTTTATATATATACTTACATATTTATTATTGATCATTTATAAAAAATAATCAATAAGATTTTTATGGCTTTAATAGCTATTTTATCAAGATTTCAAGAAAAATTCTTAAAAATATAAGAATTTTTCTTAAAAATTAACCTTTTTATCTCAATTTATGCTAAAAACGGCTGTTTTGGCATGGCAAACGAAAAAAATACCCATATTTATTATATTTGACAAAGTCTTTGTCAAAACATGCTAACCAACAAAAAAGACACTCGGATTAATTTAGTACCGAGTGTCTTTTTGATTACTTACAAATTTTTCAATGAAGAATTTTTACATACCCAATTATTTCACTGCTTTTAAAATTATTCTTCTTATATCATCAACAGAAGAAATTCCATTTTCTCTTGCTTCTTTCAAAATCTTAACTGCTTCATCCATATTGAACTCAAATTCAAGCCAATTTTCAAAATCTCCCCTAATAAAATGATATTTAAGAGATTCCTCTGGAATTTTAAAAATTATTTCCGCAAACTCCTTTATGCTATATACAGACATTCCAGTATATTCTCCTGGAATCCAAAAATAAAATCTATGTTCGTGAGAAATTTCTTGAACATCATCTTCTTGTTCTTGGTATGAATGAGAAAGCTCATTTCTTCCCATTAGATTAGATATTTTTCCCATCAAATTAGAGATTTTTCCTCTTGCTTCCTCAGACTTATAACTTTTTATATTGTGTTTTAGATGTTCGATTATAGATTTTGCCTTTTGTTCTGTATCGCCTTCAGCAGTCAAATGAAGAACAGCCTCATTTCTATCTGGAACAACAAGCCCCCAAGAATTTGCAAAAAATACTTTAATTCCTTCAATAGTAGAAAATGGATGTGTATCACAATAAGAATAGAAATAACTCATTATTCTACCCTTATCTGCAAAAGCACATTCAACATCTGCTTTTTCCATATATAATGGAGGAATTGAATCTGCAACTTCTGCAATAGAAAGACCTGTTTTTGCCATAAATTCAAGAATCTTAGCAATGGCAAACATAGAATCAAATCCACAGTTAAATTGAGGAAATATGAAGCCACCTCTGTGATTTCCTGCAAATACAACATCTTTATTACTAAGAGCTGATTCCATAAGTGATTGTCTGTCAGATTTAGTTCTTATTACTTCGCCTCCAACATTCCACATTATCTTATCAATAATTGCAGGAGCAGAAGAAGCAACAACAACTGAAGGCTTGTTATAAATTTTTGAAACAAACAATGTAACCAAAGTCAAAAGTTGATTTCCATTTATAAGCCTTCCTCTTTCATCTACCAAAAAGAATGACTCTGAATCAGAATCAAGATAAACTCCTGCATTTGCACCCAATGTTACAACAACTTTTGAAAGTTGAGATAATTGGCTTTTTTTAGTATAAAATCCCTCTTTACTTGGATCAATATATGAATTGATAGAAACAGTTTCACAGCCCAATTTTCCCAAAATATTTGGAAAAACAGCAGAAGAAGAACTAAATCCATAATCAATCACAACTTTAAATTCAGATTTTGCTATTTTTTCAATATCAAGACATTCAAGAAAATCATTTGAATACATTTCAACAATTCGAGGAGGAAACTCAATTTTTCCGATTTCAACACTTGAACATCTTCTAAAATCTTCTCTTGAAAATAGATTTTCTATTTTTCTTTCATTATTTTTAGAAATATTTATACCACGCTCGTTGAACAATTCGATAAAGACAGAATTTGGATCATAGGGCTTCATTCTAACATGAACTCCACCAAGTGCAGGTGTATTCCTCGTTACATGTCTTGACAAGGCTGCAGGGATAACTCTAAGATCATTTACATTTATTCCTGCAGAAATCAATCCACATATAATGGCTCTGTTTATCATTCTTGAAGCTGGGTGATCATCTCTTGATGTATTTATAACAGTTTCCTTTTCAAAGCAAGCTCCAAAAGCAGAACCCAATTTTAAAGCGAACTCTGGACTTATTTCAATATTTGAAAGACCGCTTATTCCATCTTTTCCAAAAATACTTCCAAGCCAACGACCGCCCCAAATAAGGCTCATACTCAATGTAGAACCAGATTCAATTTTTTTATCAGGCCAAATTTTTACATTTGTATTTACAGTTGTTCCACTTGCTATAAAACATCTATCTCCAATAATAGAACTGTCATTTGTTCTTACTTTTTCTTTTAGAACAACACCTTTTCCAATTATAGTACCGTAAATAGTACAGTATTTACCTATATAAGTATTACTCCAAATTATTGAACGCTCAATTTCAGTGCCATCAGAAATTATACAATTATCACCTATAGATGTATATGATTTTATTTTTACACCTTCTTTGATTTTACAATTTTTGCCAATTACAACATGTTCACCAATTTCAACAGAAGGATGTATATAAGAATTATCACCTATATTTATATTCTGTTTTAATCTTTTCCCAGGGATTTCAGCCTTTACCGAACCATTAAACAAATCATAAGATGCCTGTTTATATTGTTCTAAATTGCCTATATCACACCAATAGCCGTCAAGAGTACAACCACATAAAGGTAAGTGTCTTTCCATTATTTCAGGAAAAATATCCCTGCTGAAATCATAAACTTGACCATATTCCATCAAATCCAAAACTTCAGGATTTATCAAATAAATTCCAGTATTTGCTGTATCTGCAAAAACTTCTCCCCAAGTTGGTTTCTCGATAAATTGCTTTATATATGAATCTTTATCAACAATGACCAAGCCAAATTCCAAAGGATTTTCAACTTTTTTCAACAGAATAGAAGCTACTGCTTTCTTTGTATTGTGAAATTCTATAAATTTTGTAAAATCAAAATCGGCAAGTGCATCACCACTGACGATCAAAAAAGGTTCATTTAAAGATGAGGCAATTTTCTTAATACTACCAGCAGTGCCAAGTGGTTCATCTTCAACAGAATAACGAATCGAAACGCCAAAATCACTGCCATTTCCAAAATAACTTACAATCTCATCTGCCAAATAATGGAGTGTTACTATAATATCTGTTATATTATGTGATTTTAAATGTTTTATCATATGCTCCATTACTGGAATATTACAGACAGGAACAAGAGGCTTAGGAGTATTCACTGTCAAAGGTCTCAATCTTGTCCCCTCTCCCCCTGCCATAACAACTGCTTTCATTTCAAAAATCCTCCATTCTCTCTTAGTCTTTTCTTCTTTTTGATCAAATCCAACTTACCAACACCCCTAAATAAAATCGTTGTGATAGTTGAATTTTTGCCTATTTACAGCAATTTTCATAAATAGTGCAAATTTTAAAAAATAAGTAAATAAAAATTTGCTATAAACTATCCAAAATATGCCTGTATACTACCACTTTGTCATTGCCTCTAAATAGAGGATGTTTAGGTTACGGAAATCAATTTTTGTTATTAATTTTGCAATTACTTCCTCTTTATACCCCCAAAAAGTTGCGAAAATAGAAACCAAAAAACTTACCAAAGCACAAAAATTTAAATTAAAATCTCATCAGGCTCAATTCCAACCATTATAATTGGTACAGTTGGATTTGATCTCCCCTCTCGTATTACATTTGCAACTTCATTTTCAAACCACGCTACGCCTGTATCCATTTTTAAACACATTGCCCTTGTAGGAATTATTTCAATTCCTACATCTATATCATTACGCAAAAAGAAAAAAGTATGCTTTACATGTAGATCATAGGCAACACTAAAATATTTGCCAAATTGAACTTCAACAGCAACACGGTCTTTTACAAAATCGACTTGATTATTTGTCCTATAAGCCTGAAATCCTTTACTTTCTATTATCCTTTTCTGCTCTTCTTTATCACGAATATTTGAAATTTCTCTCGCAAGTTGAATATCACCTGTAACATAATAATATGTCGTTACAGATTGCCAATTAAGTGGAAATAATCGTTTTTCAAATTCTTTGTTTATTGCTTTTTGATCATAATTAACTCTTCCACTCGTGGGCTGTGCTTTGCTCAATTTTGTAAAATTATTGGCTTCTATACTATTAATAGCATTTACTATTTCATCCCATTGTTTTTTTCTATGGACAAGCATATACTCATAACCATTTAAATGACTATAAAGATTTGCTATTTTCATTTATCTTCTCTCCATTCAAATGGTATCTGAGCAATTTTATCATTCGGACTTGGTGTCCAAATTTTTTTATATATCGGTCTTGTTATCAATGTATCATTTTTTAATTTTTCGATTCTTTCAAGACCAATATCTATATATTTTTTTTCTAACTCTGTTCCATAAGCTATGCGATTATTCTTAAGCGAAGCTATCAATGAAGAACCAACCCCAGCAAATGGATCATAGACAATATCATTTTCATTACTCAATGCAAGCACACAGCGTTCAACTAATTCAACAGGAAATTGACAGGGATGATCAACTTTTTCTGGATGATTATTTTTTACATTTGGAATATCCCAAATAAGGGCATCCCAGTCATCAATCAATCTCTCTATATTTGCTTCCCATACATCCTCAGGATTTTTGCCTTTAGGATTTCCACTTATCTGTCCTTTTTTTTCACCTTTATAATATCTTTTACCAGGATATTTAGACGGTATTCTAACAGAATCCAAATTAAAAGTATAATTATCTGTTTTTGAAAACCAAAGAATCGTCTCATATCTTCCACTAAATCTTTTCGAACAGTGAAGACCGTGTCCAAAATGCCATATTATACGATTGCGAAGATGAAGCCCTAATTTTTTAAAATAAGGATAAAAATATATGTCAAGTGGATAAATTTCTCCATTATCCACAAAATTTCCAGTTTGCCAACAGAGATGACCGTCATCTGATAAAATGCGTACAAATTCTGAAAGCATCGGCTCAAGAGTTCTTATATATTCATCTATATTTGTTTTTGTCTCATATTCTTTACCAATATTATAAGGAGGTGAAGTTATTATAAGTTTTACAGAATTAGAAGAAATCTCTTTGCTAAATTCGAGAGCATTTTTACATTCATATTTAAAGTCAAGAATTTCCATAAAATCACCTTAACAAATATTAACACAAAATATATATTTATTCTTTGTTAAAATTATCCTTTACTTTTCCTGTCCCTTATATTCGAAAATAGCTGTTTTGAAGATCTCATCATAAGGTTTGTTATTTTCTTTTGCTATTTTCGCAATGCTCTCATATTCAGGATATATTTTTTCTTGTCCTAAATGCTCACAAACTTTTATTTTCACATCTCCATACTTTGTCTTTACATCAACAGTTTTTCTTGGCAAAATAGACCTTTCCATTTTTTGCTTTCTTATCCCAATAGTAGTTGTCTCACTGAAAATAATATCTTCCATTTTTGACACATTTTCATCATCTGTTATAACAGAAAGTAAATAGGCAGGTCTATTTTTTTTCATAAAAATAGGAGTGTAAAAAACATCTCTTGCACCTTCTGCAAATAATTTTTCCATTGTGTAACCGAGTTGTTCGCCTGTGCTGTCATCTATATTACATTCAAGTTTCCAAATACAATCTTTTTTATTTTGTAAATTATCTTCAAGCAAAAATCCTCTCAAAATACTCGGTTGTTTGTATTCTCTTTTTCCTGATCCCAATCCAATTTTTACAGGTTTTATTATTTCAGGTAGAGATGTTGAAGTAATTACAGAAGCAACAAAGGCAACTCCTGTTGGTGTCAATAACTCGCCTTTTCTCTCTGTTATAGATAGTGGAAGATTATATTTTGAAATTATGTTCATAACTGCAGGAACTGGAACAGGCAAAATTCCGTGTTGACATCTTACAGAGCCTGTACCTTCACATAATTTAGGCACAATTACATCTTTTATTTCCAAATTATCAAAACATACACTTGCAGAAACAATATCAATTATTGAATCTATTGCCCCTACTTCATGAAAATGTACTTCATCTATAGGTTTGTTGTGAGCTTTTGCCTCTGCCTCAGCAATTATTTTAAATGTTTTTAATGCTATATTTTTTGCATTTTCTGTAATTTCAAGCTCAGATATTATTTTTTCTATGTCAGCAAGATTGCGATGAATGTGCTGGTGTTCGTGGTGGTGTTCGTGGTGGTGTTCGTGTTCGTGCTCGTGGTTATGTTCGTGCTCGTGGTTATGTTCGTGCTCGTGGTGGTGTTCGTGTTCGTGGTGGTGTTCGTGTCCATATAGATATTCCATATCGTGATCGTGATTTTCATTCTTATCATCTAAAATAACATTGAAATCACAACAATCTATACTCGATTTATTTACTCTTTTTATTTCTATTTTAAAGCTGTCATCTTCAATTTTAGAAAGAGCCTTTTTTAATACTTCTTGATCAGCTCCTAAATCAAGAAGCATACCAACTATCATATCTCCACTGATACCTGTTTCACATTCCAAATATAAAGTCTTCATATTCTTCTCCTATTTACTTTTTTTCTGCCAAGCGATTAATCTGTGTTGCTATATATCCTGCTCCATATCCATTGTCAATATTTACAACAGAAACTCCATTTGCACAAGAATTTAACATTGTCAAAAGAGCAGAAAGCCCTCCAAAACTCGCTCCATATCCAATAGAAGTCGGAACTGCTATAACTGGATTTGATACCATTCCACCTATAACACTTGCCAAAGCACCTTCCATTCCTGCTATTGCTATCACACAATTTGCTTTTTGTATCAATTCTATTTTAGAAAGAAGCCTATGCAATCCACTTACACCTACATCATAAAATCTTTCAACATTACTACCAAAATATTCTGCTGTCTGTGATGCTTCTTCTGCAACAGGAATATCTGCAGTGCCTGCACAACATACGGCTATTTTTCCAATTTTTTCTTTTGGATTTCGTTCAACTTTTAAAATTTTTGATATAGGATCATATTCGACATCTGAAATAACATTTTTTATCAATTCATATTGCTTTTGACTTGCCCTTGTTCCAAAAACACTTCCGTTTTTATCGAGAAGTTTTGTATAAATAGAAACAAGATGTTCATCTGCCTTTCCACTGCAAAAAACAACTTCTTGAAATCCACTCCTTATCTCACGATGCATATCAAGTTTTGCATATCCAAGCTCTTCATAAGGAGCTTGACTAAAATAAGCCTCTGCTTCATCTATTGGCATTTTTCCATTTTTTACATTTTCAAGAATTTCTCTCGCCTTCGTCATTCCATCTATCCTCCTCTTTCGTCTTTTTTCGTCTGCGTCCCCCAAGATGAATTTGATATTATTTTTATTTATTTTATTTTTTAATCCTCTTTAAAATTGTCTTAATTTTTGTTATTTGCTATAATTATTATAATCAGAATATTGAAATATTTTTATGATATTTTAGTAAATTATTAATTAGCAACTTTTATGTGGTGTCTTTCTATATATCCTATTTAAACTCTTTCTTTATATTTTTTTTGTACCAAATAACCAAACAAAGTTTTGGGGTATAATGTAACAAATTCGCTCCAAGGAGAAAAAATACTGGAACGGCTTCAGTTTTCTCATAGTATAGCTAAATAAAAAGAAGCTCTTATCTTTGCGAGAAAACTGTCAGAGTTCAGAGTGAGGATATTATACCTCAAAAATTGGCGTAAGCAGAATAATTATAACACTCTTCAAAATTAATGAAGATTTGCAAAGGAGATTATTTTAATGGTAAAAATAGATATAACTTTTGATGAAAAGACGATGAATATTTTTCAAAATTTCATTGGAAAAAAATTTGAAAAGTACAAATCTGATCCTTTTGTATATTCTTATTCTGTATATGGAATAGTAGGATTATATATAGACAAATCTGTATATAAATTGACAAATCTAACAGAAGTTATGAATTATTATGGTGCTAAAGAAGATGTTGCTATTTTCAAATTTGAAAATAGTATAGATGAAGAGATAAAGACATTTATGATCAACGGCAAAATGATAGAAACTTCTTTAGATAATACAATTTCCAAAATACAAATTGTAAATGAAAATCAAAAAACATTTTATAAAGGCGAGCAAGATTATGATGTTTGGGTAACAAGAGGAATAATATTTTTCTTTGCCGATGGTTTGGAATTGTCATTTGAAAAACCTGTTTGGTTTTCTGAAGATATATATAGATAAAGGATATAATTTGATATCAAGGTTTACTCCTGAAGATGAGTTTCCTAAACATTGGGAAAATGGTTATATTGCAGAATGTACAAGAAAAATAATAGAGATTAAGTGAAAGGAGAAGAAAAAATGGAAGTAGAAGACGGTTATCCCAATTATCTTGTTGAAAAGGGAACTTTTTTTACAAGACCAGAAGGTATTCCACTTTTGATGGATTTGCATAATACTGAAATTCCTAAAGATATTATACCTTTTGACAAAGCTAAGACATGTAAAAATAAGAGGCAGTATGTTCATTTTTATATGTATGATCAAAAATTTGCGAAATTTTTAAAGAGATATAAAAAATTTTACACCTTCAAATCTTTTTTTAAAATCTTTCAATATATCTTCAAGATCGAAATAAAGAGCGTTAAAAAGCCCATTATGTCCATCAAATACTGAATCATATTGATAAAAGCATATTGCCGTCTTATCTGTCTTTTTATAAAGTCCTGTTTCTGAATAAAGAGCCAAAAAATCAGGATAAACTGTTGTATTACAATTAATTTTTGGCAAATCCAGTTCACCTACAGAATCAGTTTTATTGGTATATTTCAAATAATTCAAATTTAACAATCTTTGAATATTTTCATGTTTTTTCATAAAAACTCCCTATTAGTTCTTAGAATGTTCAAATATCCAATTAATAGCTTCTTTTCCGTCAATTATTTTTGTTTCATTATCATTAGAAATATCAAATGATAATTTTGTTGCCGAATCAATGTTTGTATGATTTATAAAAATAGAACCATTGATTTTAACTTTACTCATATATGCTAAATTGAAATCAACATTTTCAAAAATTGCATTTTGCAAATTTGCTTCAATAAAATCTGCTCCTTCAAACGAACAATTTATAAATTTAGAATTTGCAAAGTTTGTTTGATACATTTCCGCACGACTAAATTTACAATTGTTGAAGACTGCATTTTCCATGTTACAATAATTAAGAACAGATTTATAAAAATTACATTTAGTGAAAATACATTCATTAAATATACTTGAATATAATTCAGCAAGATAAAAATCTGTACTTTCAAAATCTTTTTTTGAAAAATTGCAACAAGTCAAATAAGATTGCTGAATTGGAAAATTTTTATCAACTATATTACGCAAATCAATTTCGTCAAGAACAAGTTGTTTAGCTCTTAATTTGCTATTTTTTATCATTCCCAACCATTTTTTATGTTGTTCGATTTTTTCTTGTAATTGTTCAGTAGTCATATCTAATCATAATATTAGAATTTTATTAATATCATTCATATTTTTTTAATAAATCATAATCAAGAACTTCTTTAATAAAAATTGCTATTTATAAAGCTTCGCAATGATAAAGTGGCAGTGTACAGGCATATATTGGATAGTTTATAGCAATTTTTTATTTACTTGTTTTAAAAAAAAATCAATTAACACAAGGCGTTAATCTATTTATGATTATTATGTAATTTGAGTTCTTCTTTTACATGTTCAATATCTTTTTCAGTCAAATTTGTTATATAGACACTGACTAATTTTTCTTTTGAATCAAATGATAAAATCAACTGCCCAGTCTGAAAATATTTTATAGGTTCTGATTCTGATAAATCTATTCTACCCCCATCGTTATATACAATAGTATTGAAATAAGAACAGTTTACTTTGCTTGCCCCTTTTATTATCACCTTTCCCTTTTTATCAACAACTGGTAATTTCATTTTTTCATATTTAAATTCATAATTATTGCAACATATCATGAGAATTTTTTTTATATGGAATCTTATTGGATGTAGTGAAAATTCAAGATCATTTTTATCTTCATTCTTAAAATATAGATAGTGATTACAAAGTTCATCTGAAAACACAACTCTTATTGAAAAAAAATCTTCTCTCTCAAAATGAGATATTACTTCTTCTGATGTATCAAAAATAAATTTCATAGATCATCTAAATCTTCCTAAAAAGAGCCCTAAAAGAATAATTTATAAATTTAGAATTTGCAAAGTTAATTTAATATCTAATCATATATTAGAATATTCTTAACACCATTCATATTTCTCAAATAAATCATAATCAAGAACTTCTTTAATAAAAACTGCTATTTTTATTACTTGTTTTGTGTCTATTTCATCTTCAATCCAATATCCATCTGATGATTCCCAATTCTCTTCCCAATCATCAAATTTAAGTTCTGAATCAATTTTACAGGCTTCCTTCATTGACATACCAACATATATTCCATTTGGCAACTTTCCATTAAATTTTTCTTCAACCCAAATTTCAAACAATTTATTTTTAGCAAACCAAAAATTAATAGTATCTTTGACGCTTATCAAAATCCAAGGTTCAGGAATAGTCCAAGTTTCATGTCTTTGAATTTCTTCAGAATATGAAAATTTTTCATCATCAAGAATCTTCTTTACATCTTCAACTGAACTGTAAAGTTTAAACTTTCCAACACCTTTAAATGGTACAATATCCCAATTTATCATTTTCTATCTTCCTTTACATATCTTCTTATTTCTTTTAAAAAAAATTTTAGACTTTTCATTTCCCTCACCTTTATATTTTTGCTTAATTCACTCGTTGTACTAATTGATTAATATTTTAAAATATAACCAAATAGTCTCTATTTATAGGGGGGGAGGTCATTACAATGGAGCTAAATACAGGCATATATTGGATAGTTTATAGCAAATTTTTATTCACTTATTTTTAATAAAATTCTAAATTACCTCATTCATTGAGCCTGTTCTATACCCTTTTAAATCCATCGTTATATAATCAAATCCAAACGATTTAAATTTTGTATATATTTCATCTCGATTTTTTAATATAATATCAAATTCATCAGGCATTACTTCTATTCTCGCAAGATTTTCTCCATGTATCCTAACTCTAACTTGATGTAATCCAAAATTTAATAAAATCTGCTCTGCCCTGTCAACCATAGAAAGTTTTTTCTCGTTTATTATTTCACCATATACAAAACGAGAAGCAAGACACGCAAAAGATGGTTTATTCCAAGTTGGCAAATTTAAATATTTTGAAAGACTTCTGATTTCCTCTTTTGTAAATCCAATATGTCTCAATGGACTTAAAATTTCAAGCTCTTTTATAGCTTGAAGACCAGGTCGATAATCCCCATTGTCATCTAAATTTGAACCTTCTGCAACATACGAAATATTTTCTTTTTGGGCATAATCAAGAATTTTATTAAAAAGTTCTTTTTTACATAGATAACAACGATTTTTAGGATTATGTGAAAATCCTTCTATTTGCAATTCTTCTGATACAAGCTGAATATATTTTATATCTTCATTTTTACAAAAATTTTCAGCTTCTTTTCTTTCTCTATCAGGAAATGAAGCAGATTTTGCAGTTACAGCTACTACATTTTCTCCAAGTGCTTCTTTTGCAACTTTTAATAAAAATGTGGAATCAACACCACCTGAAAAAGCTATAACAAGACTTTTCAAACTTTTTAAATATTCTTTCAATTTTTCATATTTATTTTTTAATTCAATATTAATTTCTTCTTGCATTTTATATCCGCTTTCCAAAGTTTTTTATTTTTATTTTTATTTATGTTTGATTTATTTTCCTGTTTAGAGTTGGTCTAAAATAAATAACAAAATCCAGCCAAGTCAGTAACTCAACTGGATTTTGTTGCTATACATCCCAAATTTTGAAAATATCTTTATATCTTTTTTCCGATAATTCCACATATTCAGGCATAATATCAATACCAATAAATTTTCTTTTCATCAATATTGCCTGTATGCCTGTAGTTGAACTTCCACAAAATGGATCGAGTATTAAATCTCCTTCTTTAGTAGATGCTTCTATAATTCTTTTCAAAACAGCCAAAGGCTTTTGAGCTGGATGTGAACCTGATTTTTTCTCAGATTTTTTTGCAGATGGAATGACCCAAACAGACCTCATCTGTTTTCCTTCTTTTTTTATTGGATCATCATCCCAATTCTTAAATTTCATCTCTTTGTAATTGAAAGTGTAATTTTTTTTGTTGTCTTTCTTAGCCCAAATTATAGTTTCGTGGCTTGCTGTAAAACACTTACAAGAGAGATTTGGCGGTGCATTTGGTTTAAACCAAGCAATATCATTTATTATCTTAAATTTTTCAGATAAAAGAGCATAACCTGTTGAGTAAATAGAATGATATGTGCCACTTATCCAAATTGTGCCATTTGGTTTTAGAACTCTTGCACAGGCTCTTATCCATTTTTTTGTAAATTTTAAATTTTCTTGTAAAGTAAGTGGTTTATCCCATTCACCTTTGTCAACACTCTCCATTTTGCCACCTTTACAAGTAATTCCTCCACTTGAAAGATTATATGGAGGATCGGCAAAAATCATATCAACAGACTCTTTTGGGAGTTTTGACAAAATCTTTATTGAATCTCCCAAATATAATTTAAAATCTTTGTCTTCAAAAAAGGGTTTCATGGTTTTTCCGCCTTTCAAGAAATAATGTTACTCTCCGTAGATTTTTTTCATCTCATCTGATAAAATTCCAGTCATTGAAAGAATCTTTTCAGCTGTTTTTTCGCTCAAACTTCCTGTACCACAAGCAGGTGATATAAATGAAAATTCAGAGACTTTTCTTGTTTTACATATATTTTTTGCTTCGTCCAAAAGTTCTGTTATTTTTGATTTTAATTCATCTATACTTATTGATTCTATTTCTTCAGATGTAGGAACTGCTCCCCAAGCTATGGCTCCACCTTTTTCTAAAAATTTTGCCAATTTGTCTTTGTACAACAAGAGAGATTTTCCATAGTTGTATGAATCATAACTCAAAATGTCTGCAGGTGAATCAAGAATTATTGACCAATCCGTATTTCCGCAACAGTGAATAGCAATTTTTACATCAGGATATTCTGCTTTTATTTCATCTATAAATGAATATATAGTTTCTGCAACTTCATCACGATTTATAGACATAACACCAGAGCCAATACTTGCCAAATATGGTTCATCTATGAAAAATATCACTTCTTTTTTTATTTTTTTCAAAAATCCGATCTGCCAAAGAGCCTTCATTTTTAGACCAGTTTTTATGATGTCTCTTAAATTGACATCAAACCAAGAAGCTCTTTTGTTTTCATCTGTTACTGTCAATGCAAAACTAAACGGTCCAGTTGTATGACCTTTCACTGCTTTTGGATTGTTTGCAATTATTTTGTCTTTTAATTCAACAAATTTATATAAACCTGCTGAAAATTTTTCTGTGATTTTGAAATTTTCGATGTCGTTTTCTTCAACTTTTGAGTAAAAATCGAGAAGTTCTTCTGGTTCGTTTTCAGGATTTGAAAAGAATATTTTTTTGTCATCAATATTTATATTTACAAAAGGAAGACCTTCTGAATATTGAACATACATACTCTCGTAAAATGTTCTATTAGGAAGCTGTACCCACATTGGATAATCTTTTAAATTGTCGAGTACAAGATTTTCAATGTAATCAATATCTTTATGTGGAAAACTACCTATGAGTAGTGGACTAAAATTTGCGTTCATAATTTTACCTCTGTAATTTTTATACTTATTTTTATTATTTTTTTTGCTCTTTCTTCCTGCAAAATATTTCAAAAACAGGGATTCACAGCTAACAAATAAAATAAATAAGCACAAATTTAAATTGCACAACGAGTTAATTTATAAAAAATATTATAAATTTATATATGCAAAATATTTTTTTTCATTGAAAGGGGAAATGACAATATGCGGTATTGGATTTGTCAGTCGTGTAAACAGGGACAGGTTGATGACGAGAAACCAACAAAATGTCTAAATTGCGGTAAGGTTGGAGGTTCTTGGAAGTCAAGTGATGTCAAAAACATGGATAGTTTCAAAATCTATGAATGTACAAAATGCAATAATTCAGTTACAGAGCGTCGCCCTCCGACTTATCGTTGTTCTTGTGGTGCAAATAGTTGGAGACTATTTCGTGGTTAGATAAATGGATTAACTAATGTTTACTATGTCAAAATTTGTCCCTAAAATAAGTCAAAATTGTAATAGTTTTAAAATTTAGAATGACAAATTCTGTCATTCTAAATATGTTATAATAATTTAGTGAAGTGATAAAATTTGGAGGCTAAAAATATGACACCAGAAGAAACAACCAAATTAGTTCTTAGATCCGCTTTAAAAGTTCCTGGAGTTAAAATAGATAGAGAAGAATTTTTAGAAAAAGAATTAAAAAACTATTGTGATGAATCTGAAGTTGAAATGGCTATTAAGTTATCTCCACAAAAAGCAGGAATTTCAAAGAAACTTATAGATAAAATTTCTGATATTTGTATTAACTACGAAACAAATAAAGTATCATTAATTTCAGGTGGAACTGGTTTATTTGGAGGTTGGGCTTTAGCTGTTACTATTCCTACTGATGTTGCTCAATATTTCGCACATGTAATGAGAATTGCACAAAAATTGGCATACTTACATGGTTGGAAACAAGTAGATAATATAGAAGAAGATCTCAATTCAGAATCTGCAAATGAATTATTGATTTTTATTGCCGTAATGATGGGAGTTGGTGGTATAGGTTCTAATGTTGCCTCTTTAGCAAGTAAAATAGCTGCAAACAATGGACTTAAATTTCTTTTTAAAGGATTGTGGAAAAATGCAACATTTAAAATAATACAACAAATTTTAAAAAGAATGGGAATAATAATTAATCAAACAATATTATCAAGAGCAGCTTCCAAAGTTATTCCTGTTATAGGTGGATTTATATCAGGTGGTTTGACTTATGTAACTTTTAAGCCAATGTGTAAAAGATTAAAAGAGGCACTTTCCAAAAAAGTAGATGATATAGAAGATGCTGAAATTTTACGAAAAATTGAAGAAGATCAATAAATTAACTACATAACTAAAAACTGCTGTAAAAATTTATACAGCAGTTTTTTATTACTCCCCCACAAAAATTTCACTCGTATCTAAGAGCCTCTATTGGATCGAGTTTTGAGGCCTGCCAAGCAGGATAGAATCCAAAGAATATTCCAACACCTACTGAAAACAAAAATGAAATTATTATTGCCTCAACTGAAATGATAGTGTTCAAATCTTTAAAGAAATGTGGAACATACTGTGAAATAACTATGCCAAGGATAATTCCAATTACCCCTCCAGTTATGGATAATTGCATTGATTCAAATAAAAATTGTTTTAAAATATCACTTCTTCTTGCACCAACAGACATTCTTATGCCAATTTCTTTAGTTCTTCCTGTTACAGAAACAAGCATTACATTCATAATTCCTATTCCACCAACTGTAAGAGATATTAAAGCTATTGATAGCAAAAGCACTCTAAATAAATTTGTTGTCTCTTCACCTGCTTCTTGAATACTTATTTGAGTTTCTATTTCAAAATCATCTTTATCATCTTCTTGCAATTTATGCCTCTGTCTCAAAAACAATTTAATTTCCTCTACAGATTCTTCTAAATCTACATCATCAGCAATAGAACAAACTAATAAAGATAAATATTTGTCTTTATTTAGACGAGAATGAGCTACAGTATATGGAATAAGGATACAATCATCATATGTTCCAAAAGATTGTATTTTAGTTTTTACGAGTGAATTTTTCTTATTTTTGTCATCGTTTTCTTTTGTTTCATTTTTATCGTCATCTTTTGTTTTATCCTCTTTTGTTACACGATACATTGTTCCTTTTGGTTTTAGTATTCCAATAACTCTAAATGGAATATTTTTTATTCTTATAAATTGATCTATTGGATCGTCCTCTTTATTAAACAATTCTTTGACAACTTCACTACCTAAGAGACACACTTGATTCCCATTATTTAAATCTTCTTCTGTAAAAAATTCTCCGTCAGCAATCTCCCAATTTGTAATTTTATAATAATTTTCTGAAACTCCATAAACATCTGACCTACAATTTTTATTTCCATATACTATTTGTAAATATTTTCTTATAACTGGTGAGGAATAAATTATAAAAGAAAATTCATTTGCTATGGCATGACTATCTTCAATTTTCAATGTGTGAAAAACTCCATTTCTAACTCCATTAACCATTTTAATTTCTGGTCTAATATTTATGAGATTTTTTCCCATCAATGAAATTGAATCTTGAATTGATTTAGAAACACCTTGACCAACACTGATCATCGTTATAACAGAAGCAACACCTATTATAATTCCAATAATTGCCAAAAATTCTTTTATCTTGTCTGTATATATTGTTTTTAATAATAATTTCGCTATAACCCAAAAAGAAATTACTTTATGGGATTCCATATATGATTTTAAGGTTTTTATTAAAGATATTTGGCCATCTGATTCATTTCTAATAGCCTCAATGGGATCGAGCTTCGACGCCTGCCAAGCAGGATAGAATCCAAAGAATATTCCAATACCAGCAGAAAATAAAAACGAAATTATTATAGACTCTATTGAAATCACTGCTTTTAAATCTGAAAAACTTTGTGAAAGATATTGTGAGATTACAATTCCAATTACAGTTCCTATCAACCCACCAATTAATGACAATATCATTGATTCCAACAAAAATTGTTTTAATATATCAATTCTTCTCGCTCCAAGTGCCATTCTAATACCAATTTCTCGAATTCTTTCAGTAACAGAAACAAGCATTATATTCATAATTCCTATTCCACCTACTAAAAGAGATATAGAAGCAATAATTGATAAAAACAATGCCAATGTTTTTGTTGTTTCTGTCCGTTTATTTATAAACTCAATGGGTAAGAATAATCTAAAATCATCTTCTGCTTCTGCCTTTAAATAGGAATGTCGCTGTCTCAAAATTGATCTAACATCTTCCTTGATTTCTTCTATATTTTCATATGGATTAATAGAGCAATGTACAATATTACGAGACACTTTGTTAATACGAGAAAAAAATGTAGTATATGGAATATATATACTCTTATCATCATCCATTCCTATTTTTTTAAATACTCCATTTACCCTAAATGGTATCCCTTTAATTCTTATAAATTTGCCTATTGGATATTCCTCGGGAAACAGTTTTTCACACATATAACTACTTAAAATACAAACTTGCTCACCATTTTCTAAATCTTCTTCTGTAAAAAATTCTCCTTCAGAAAGTTCCCAATTTTTAATTTTACAATAATTTTCAGAAACTCCCGAAATATATGAACTACAATTTTCATTCTCATATATAACTTGAACCTCATCATATAATTCTGGTGAGGAATGAATTATGAAAGAAGATTCATTTTCTATAGCTTTACAATCTTCAAATGTCAATGGATTTCTTTTCCTAAATTCTTGTCCTACTCTTGGAACAATAAGAATAGTATTTTCACCAAAAACATTACAAATTCTATCTTTAATTGCCTTAGTTGCACCTTGACCAATACTCACAACTATTAGAACAGAAGCAATTCCTATTATAATTCCAAGCATTGTCAAAATACTTCTCAACTTGTTTGCATATATCGCTTTTAAAGCTATTTTTATCGTTGACAAAAGAGACATAATTTATTCCTAATTTTATATAAAGCTATAATTTTTCATATCTCTTTATTATTTTTATATACCTTTTCCCCTGCAAAAATTAGATAGAAAAAATCATTTGCCTTTTGAGTTGTATATGGTATAAGAATTATGTTATGAAAATTATATATTTACAGCAATTTTCAAAAAAAAAGGGGTTGTAAAAAAAATACTTTTTTCACAGCCCCTTTTTTATACCCATACACACATTTCACTCGTGGTTAAGTGCCTCTATTGGATTGAGTTTTGAGGCTTTGTATGCAGGATAAAATCCAAAAAAGATTCCAACACCTGCTGAAAATATAAATGAAATAACTATTGATTCTGTTGAAATAAATGTTTGTAAGTCTGGAACAAAATTAGGAATAGATTTTGAAAGTGAAATTCCAATTATAATTCCTATTATTCCTCCAATAATTGAAAGAATCATTGATTCAAGTAAAAACTGGTTTAAAATATCACTTCCTCTTGCTCCTAAAGACATTCTGATACCAATCTCTCTAATTCTTTCTGTAACAGAAACAAGCATTATATTCATAATTCCTATACCACCGACCAAAAGAGATATTGAAGCAATGGCTAATAAAAATAATGTCAGCATTCTTGTTGTTTCTGTTCTTTTTTCTATCATATCTACTTGTGAATTTATTTTAAAATCATCTTCGGCACTTTCTATTAAATGATGTCTCTGTCTCAAAAGTGTTGTAATTTCATCCATAGCTTCTTCTGTATATTTATCTGAAGTTATAGAACAATATATTGACCATAAAAATTTATTCTTATATAAACGAGCTTTAACAGTTGTATATGGCATTAATATAAAATTATCTTGATAATTAGCTTCTGCTGAACCTGAAGAATTTTTAGGTTTAAGAACACCAATAACTCTAAATGGAATATTTTTTACTCTTATATATTGGTCTATTGGGTCTTCGCCTTTAAATAATTCTTCTAAAACTGTATTACCTATTAAACAAACTTGATTGGCATTTTCAACATCTTCATCTGTAAAAAATTCACCTTCAGAAATTGACCAATTTCCGATTTTATCATAGTCTGTTGAAACTCCATCAAAAATTGCATTCCAATTTTCATTTCCATATACAACTTGTGCATTTCCATTGATATTAGGAGAAGCATATTTTACATAATTACACTCATTTTCTATGGAATAACAATCTTCTAAAGTCAATGTCTTTGCAATTCCTTGACGAACTCCATTAATTGTAACTGCCCTTGGTACAACAATTAAAAGATTTGTTCCAAGTGCGGATATTTTATCTTCAATAGCTTTAGAAGCCCCTTGACCAATACTAACCAATGTAATAACAGAAGCAACACCAATTATAATGCCAAGCATTGTCAAAAATGCTCTCAATTTGTTTGCATTTATCGCTTTTAAAGCTATTTTTATCGTTGAAAAAAGAGACATAGTTTATTTTTTTATCTGCATAATTTTTATTATGTTTTTATTATTTTTCTATATCTTTTCCCCTGCCAAAATATAAAATAAAAAAGAGACTGGAAAAATATTCCAATCTCCCTTTACAATTACTACCCACAAAAATTTTACTCGTGTCTAAGTGCATCTATAGGATCGAGTTTTGAAGCTTGCCAAGCAGGATAGAATCCAAAGAAGATTCCAACACCTGCAGAGAACAAAAATGAAATTATTATTGCCTCAACTGAAATTACAGTTTTTAAATCTGGAACAAAGTGCGAAATAGTAAGTGCAAGTCCCATTCCTATTAAAATTCCTATTATTCCACCCATTATGGAAAGTGTCATTGATTCAAACAAAAACTGTTTTAAAACATCGCTTCCTCTCGCACCAAGTGCCATTCTGATACCTATTTCTCTAATTCTTTCAGTTACGGAAACAAGCATTATGTTCATAATACCTATACCACCGACCAAAAGAGATATAAAAGCTATCGCAGACAAAAATAATGTCAACATTCCCATTGTCTGTGCCATAGTCTCTTTTATATCAGCCTGTGACCCTATTGTAAAGTCATCTTCTGCATCATCTTTTAAATGGTGTCTCTGTCTCAAAAGTGTTGTAACTTCATCTACAGCTTGTTCTGTATATTCTTCTGCTGAAACAGAACATACGATAGATTGAATATATTTCATTCTACTTATACGAGAAAGGGCTGTTGTGTATGGAACCATTATGACATCATCTTGGTCTCCTCCCATTCCTTCACCTTTTGTCTGTAAAACCCCAACAACTCTAAATGGTACTTTTTGAACTCTTATAACTTGATCTATTGGATTTTCTCCATTGAACAAATTTTCAACAATAGTATTACCTATTACACAGACTTTAGCACTGCCTTTTACATCTTGTTCTGTAAAAAATTCACCTTCAGAAACAGGCCAATTTCTTATTTCATCATAATCTTGTGATACTCCATAGACAGTTGAACTCCAGTTTTGATTTCCATAAACAACCTGCATTCCTCTTCTAACCATTGGGGAGGCATAAGTTATAAAAGAACATTCGCTTTCTATAGCTTTGCTATCATCAACAGTCAAAGTATGAACAGTTGAAGTTTGTCTAACTCCTCCTGTTTTTAACATTGATGGAGATACTGTCAAAAGATTTGTTCCAAGTGAAGATATATTATCTTCAACTGATTTTGAAACTCCTTGACCAATGCTGACCATCGTTATAACAGATGCAACACCTATTATGATTCCAAGCATTGTCAAAAGAGCCCTCATTTTATTGGCATTTATTGCTTTTAAAGCAATTCTCATAGTTGCCCAAGGAGACATAATTTTATTCCTCCGGTACAGGCATAGTCTTTAATATTTCTTCAGCGTTATTTGGGTTTGTATTTCTTCTGTCTTCTCTTATGAGACCATCTCTAAATACAATAACTCTGTCAGCAAATTCTGCTATTTCATCAGAGTGAGTAACCAAAACAACTGTTATGCCATTTTTTCTGTTCATCTGCTGAAAAATATTCATAATTTCAACAGATGTTCTTGAATCAAGATTTCCAGTAGGCTCATCCGCCAAAATAAGAGAAGGATTTTTTATCAATGCCCTTGCTATAGCTACTCTCTGTTGTTGACCTCCTGAGAGTTGATTTGGCTGATGATAATATCTTCCATTAAGTCCCACTGAATCGAGAGCCTTTCTTGCCATTTCCTCACGTTCTTGCTTATTGTAACTTCTTGCTCTTGAATACAAAAGAGGAAGCTCTACATTTTCTATTGCAGGAGTTTTTGCAAGAAGATTAAATCCTTGGAACACAAAACCTATGAGATCATTTCTTATATCTGCCAATTCATCTCTCGACATATTGGAAACATTTCTGCCGTCAAGTATGTATTCTCCTTTTGTCAATTTATCAAGACAGCCTAAAATGTTCATGAGTGTTGATTTTCCACTTCCTGAAGTACCCATTATGGCAACGAGTTCTCCGTCATAAACACTCAATGTTATACCACGGAGAGCATGAACTTTTACTTCGCCTGAATCATAGATTTTTTCAAGATTCTTGACTTCAATTACTGTTTTCTTATTTTTTTCTTCTTTTTCTTTTGCCATATCATTATACTCTCTTGCCACTATACTATACTCTCATTGGACGACCGCCACCTGGACCACCTGGTCCTCTATTATTATTTTTCTTTTTATCCTTTTTATTGCCCTTTGAAGCTGCTGTTATAACTTTATCTCCTTCTTTAAGATCGCCTTTTACAACTTCTGTGTAATTTCCACCTGTTATTCCAACTCTCAATCTAACTGGTTTTGGATTTCCCGCTGGGGTTAATACCCATACCATTTCTGCGTCTTCTGGCTTTTTATGAGTTCTTCTTTCGCCAGATTTTGAAGAATCAGCTGAACGAGATGGTCTGTCTTTACCTGCAAATTCAGCTTTTTTATCAGGTCTCTTGCCATCTCTTGCATGTCTTTGTGGCATTGGAAAATCAGGAATTTTTTCTGCTTTAAATCTTAGTGCAGCATTTGGAACTTTTATACATTCATCAGTGATTTTTGAAATAATAGTGATATTTGCCGTCATTCCAGGCATTAATTTCTCACCTGGATTATGTGCAGATATAACAGCTTGATATGTAACAACTCCAGATTCTACTGTAGAAACTTTTCTTACCTGTTTTACAACTCCACTAAATGTTTCTGTAGGAAAAGCATCGACAGTAAATGTTGCCTCCATTTTTTCAGCTACTTTTCCAATATCAGCTTCATCGACATTTGCAACAACTTCCATATTTGTGAGATCTTCAACTATTGTAAAAAGTTCTGGAGTGTTAAATGAAGAGGCAACTGTCTGACCTTCTGAAACAGCTCTTTTTGTTACTATTCCATCTATAGGTGAGTAAATTTTTGTATAACCCAAATCAACTTCAGCTTGATTTAATCTACTTTTTGCCTGTGAAACCTGTGCAAGAGATGATTTTACTTGATTTAACGAACTATCTGCTTGAAATTTAGCACTATCTTCAGATATTCTTGTCGATTCAAGATCATAAGTTGCACTTTCAAGATTTAGTTGAGCAGATTTTAAAGATGCTTCAGCTTGATTTATTGCTGCTTGTGCAGATGTTATATCAGCCTGAGCTATTTTGTAATTTGTCTCTGCAGTATCTCTCTCAGAAGCAGAGATAAAATTTTGTTGATAAAGGCTTTCTGCTCTTTCATAATCTAATTTTCTGTTTTCAAGTGTAGCCTTAGATTTTTCATAAGATGCCTTTGATGAATTTAAAGCATTTTTTGCAGATTCAAGATTTGCTTTTGCAACCTCTTGTTTTGCCATTGCAGTTTTTGTAGCTGCCTGTGCTTTTTTTACATTTGCCAATGCTACTTTATATTGTGATTCAACATTTTTTGAACTTGCAAGTGAAGAATCATAAGAGGCTCTACTTTCTTCTACTTTTGATTCAGAAATTGAAGGGTCTATAGTAGCAAGTAATTGACCTTTTTTAACTCTTGAATTGTAGTCAACATAAAGTTTTTCTATTTTTCCATTGACCTGAGCACCGACTTGGACAGATGTAACAGGTTGAAGAGTTCCAGTTGTTACAACTGTCTGAGTAATTTTCCCTTTTTCAACAGTTATTGTTGTATATGTCAATTTTTTATTTTCTGCATGGTTTTGCATAAAAAAGAAAACTACTGCGATTATAATCAAAATCATTATTGTCGGAACTAACCATTTATTTTTCTTCATAATCTGTTACTCCGTCATTTTTAGTATAGTTTGTATTTAATTCTGATCCTATTGCTTTTTCAAGTTTTGCTATTGCAATATAATAATCAGTTATAGCATTTATTCTATTTATCTTTGCCCTAAAAAGAGATACTTGTGCATCTATAAATTCAAGATTTGAACCAACACCTACATTATATCTACTTTCAGCAAGATAAAAATTTTCTTCTGCTTGTGCAAGTGTTTTTTGAGTCAATTCCACATTTTTATATTTGTCATTCATTGTCAAAAATGCAGATTGAACTTCATATATTGCATTTTGCCAAGATGTCTCATAAGAGGCTTCAGCTTGTTCTACTCTTATTTCAGCTTGTTTAATTCTATATGTCAAACTTCCACCATCGAGTATTGGCATACTCATAGAAGCACCAACATTCCAGCTATGATCAGGGGGATATTCCTGTCCACTCCAATTATAACCTGCACTTGCAGAAATAGAAGGAGTTCTTTCAGCTCTTACAGATTTTAAAGAATAACCTGCCGATCTTATTCTTGATTCCAATCTCATCAAATCAGGTCTTTCATTTTTAGCAGTTGCCAAAAGTTCACCTATTCCTTCTGTCAAAATAGGAATAACATTTTTATATAACTTATCAGCATCATCACCAAAATCATAATCATGTCTATATATTTCGCCAATAGCATTTGCAAGTTTCATAAGTGCTAATTCATAGGCATTTTTTGATTCTGTCAATGAATATTCAGCATTTGCAAGATTGACTTCTGCTGTTGTAACTTCTATTTTTGATTTTGTGCCTGCTTCAAAATATGCTTTTGCCTCTTTTAGATGTTTTTCATAAGCATCATAACTTTCTTGATTAACTTCTACTTTACATTTTGCTGATATACATCTATAATAAGCATCTTTTACATTATACACAACATCTTCCTCTGCAGACCTTAAAGAACATATAGAAGATATGTAACTTTCTTCAGACACTTTTAGCAAATTAGATGTTTTTCCAAAATCTGTTATATACTGTCTTAATGAAAAACCATAGCTAAAACTGCCTGTAGAATCACGACTTGGCTGTCTCATTGACTGACTATAGGAAGCAGAAAAATTGACTTGAGGACTTAGAGATGTTCTGCTTTCTTTATTTTGATAAAAAGATTCTTCAGTCTCAGCTCTTCTTTGCTTCAAAGTTGGATTTAATTTTAATGCCCTGTCAATATATTCTCTTAATTCTTCAGTTATGTAAGGACTTTTTGTAAATTCCTTCTGCTCAAAAATTTTTTCATTTATTTCTGTATTTGGTTTTATTGCTTCAATTTTTTCCTTGTCTTGGACATCCTCAGCAACCTGAGTTATTACGACTTGTTTATCTTCAACAATATTATCTGCAAATACAGGAGGCATGACAAAAGAGAATATTGACAGGAAATATATCAATGTACAAAGTTTTTTCATAATTTAAACCAATTGATTTTTCCTTTATTTTTTATGCCCTTCTTAATTATATTTATTTATTATATCATATTTGAATGAAAATTTTATTAAATTTTTAATGAATTTATTAAAAAATAACACCGTCCTACCCCAAAAGTAATAAACGGTGTTATTTCATAATTTATACAAATATAAAAAACTAAATATCGAGCTCAATCATTTCTGGCTTTTTGCCTTTTTTACCCTTTTTAGTTGTTGTTTCCTCTACTGGCATTTCTTCAATTTCATCTATCTTGTTTTCATCATGTTTTTTTGCTTTTTGGACTGTCGGAATAGTATTTGTTATGCTTTCGATAACAAGTTCATTTATTTTTACAGGTGTAAATGTGATAAATGAACTCAACAATTTTGAAATATATGCAGAACAACGTTCAATTATGAAGAGTTCGATTGTGTCATCTATTGAATTGAGGGTTTCAATGAAGTTGAAACTTACATCTTCTGTGCTTGAATTTTCGATATATTTTTTGATGACCAATGGAATATTTTTTGTAGAGATCAAAAGTACATTGTCTATATTATATGATTCAACATATAATTTAATCTTGTAGATATCTTCTATTGTTACTTTGTTATCTGCAAGTACAAATAAGAATGACTGACCATTAATGATTGAGAACATATATGTTATATCATTATCTGATACCCAAAGTCTGACTTGGTCTGATTTGATACCTGCTTTTTCAAGTGCATGAATTATTCTTACTTGTAGCCAATATCCATGCTCAATAAATTTCTTTCCCGTCGAACTACATGAAACAATTTCATCAATAGTTTCTTTTGAAAGTGGATTTCCACAGATAAAACATTTATTAGCACCTTGTGGAGTTTCTTCTAAAGCACTTTTTGAGGAAACTTTCAAAATTGGCTGTCCAGTTTTACTACAGAGAACAACAAAATCTTTTGTTATTACCTGTCTCTTTTCAAACATATCAACTATTGGAGCTAATGAAGAAAGTTCATCTTTTGGAAATATACTTGTTATTGAAGCAGATGTAATATCCTTTATCTTCATCAAGAAATCTCTTGTTTTTTCATCTTCAAGTATTATTGAAAGCTCATTTTCTTCTTCTGTTGGATTGCAAGTACATGATTGTTCATCAATTACATGCTTTATCTCTGAATCATATTCATTTGCAGTCCAAACAACTTTTTTATCAAAATATTTATCTGCTAATTCAGATATTGTTTTGAAAAATGAATCAAAATCTTCTGTAACATTATTTCCAATGAAACCAATTTGTATACATTTTTCATACAATTCAATTTTATAAAATAAAATGTCTTTATTTTTGTTTAGAACTATATCACCAAATATGCCTTCATCTTCTAATTTTTCAGATGTGATTTCATCCCACCATTTGTCATTTGTCTCTTCTGGAAGACCAAGCCTTTTACGATATTCTTTTCTTATTGAATAGAGTACAGGCTGATAATTAGCTGAAATTTCTCTTATAAAATTAAGAACAGCACTTAATTCCATGCTTTCAAGTTCTGCTTTTTTCAAGGATATTTTCATGTTTTCACGCTTCCTTTTTTAATTCAGACTGTCCTTAAAAAAACAGCCTTTTTATAACCTTATTTTTTTTCTTTAAAAAAATATATTTTTCCTTTATTTATTTCTTATAAAATTATAGAGTTTTTTCAAAGCTCTAATCTTCAAGAATGTTTTCAGCAGGAATCTTCAAAATTTTGATAGCCGATTCTTTTATCTTATCTATTTTATTTGCATTTATAAGACAAGATATAGTCGTATGTGAATCTGTTGTCCTCATTATATCAACTTTTACAGAGTCAAATGCTTCAAAAATCTTGTCCATTATACCTGGAACACCTTTTATTCCAACTCCTAAAAACATCACTTTTGCACATTCATCATCTCTTGAATATTTAAATCCTAAATCAGAAATAATTTTCTCAATTTTATCAGCTGAAGAATTTTCAGAGATAAAATGAAGTTCATCATAACAAATATTGATCATATCAAGACTTATATCAGCAGACTTAATATTTTCAAGAAGATTTAAAATATCCAAATTTGAATCTTCCTCAAAAAACACTGAAAATGAAGAACGATTATTTACTATTTCAACAGAATTTAATTTAGTTTCTAAATCTATATTAAAATCCAACTTTCCTTTTTTCTCTTTAGTTAAAACATTTTCAGGTACAGCACATGGAATCAATATCAAAAGATTATTTTCTGAAAGTAATTCCTCGATCTCTCCCCTATTTGCAAAAACCTCAACAGTATCTGTTTTTCCTGTAAATTTACCTTCATGATAAAAACCCTGACAAAAAACAGGTTTAAATTTTGCTTTTTCAAGAATTGAACAAAGAGAAACACTCTTTGCAATTTGTCGAGAATAAGAAAGCATTTTTACATCTTTACCATAAAGATAATTTTTATCAACACCAATTTTTCTCATTACAGAAAACATCTGTGATGTGGGTATCTCTTCAGATAAAATAAATATGACTTTTTCGCCTTTTGTCAAAAGTGGTAAAAGTTCAAAGGCAGCCTGATCCTCATTTCCAGCCATATCTCTTTCATTAATTACATAAGCATACATCTTTTTCACACCATTTTTATATAAATTTTATAATATTATTTCAAACTAAAAATAAAAAATCCCCTTTTATGTCACGGAAATCAATTTTTGTTAGTTCAAATAATTTTCAAAAATTGATTTTCATACCCAAACTGGCTCTATTTAAAAGCGAGGTCATTGCGAGGCGTAGCCGTGGCAATCTCAAGCCTGTAAATTTATAATATTATTTCAAATTTCCAAAACAAATTTATTTTGTTTTTGATTTTGCAAATCAATATGTAACCCCGCCAAAATATAAATATAGTAGATGACTTTATTAATGCCTGTAAATAAAGCTAAAATTTGAAATAATGTTATTATCTACTTAAAAATTGAGTTGATCGCTTCTATTTATCCGATTTCTACCTGATCTGCTGAATAAATTTAGATGATATTAATTCACCCATAAAAGGAAAATTGTTGTAAAATAAAAAATAACACAATAGATAAAATAAATAAATTAAGGCTGTGAAAAAAGTATTTTTTTATATAATTTTCGTAAATTAACTCATTGTGTTAGTTAATAAAAAAAAGTGGTTGAGATTGCCACGGTCGCACAGCTCCCTCGCAATGACCTCTATTCTATTTACTTTTTTCACAGCGTTAGGAGACATAATGACGAAGAAATTTTTAATTTTTACACTGTGCCTTTTTATCCTCGGCACATTTATTTCAGCATGTGGTGGAGGTGGCAAAACAACACCGCCAAACTCTCCATTTTTCCCTATACCTACTCCAACACCTGCAACATATCCTCTTGAACTTTCAAAGACAGAATTCACTGTAAATATTGGAGAAACAGACAATATCACTGTTACACTAAATGGTGAAGACATCACACAAACTGCTACTTATACTGTTGACCAAGAAGCAATCGCTACTGTTGAAGCTGGACTTATAACAGGAATTTCTGTAGGAATTGCGACAGTTACTGTACATGCAGAAAATGCGGAAGCTGATAAAACATTTACTGTTAATGTCATCGATCCAACTTTACCAAGTCTTGAAGTAAATCCAACAGAAGTTGATTTGATTATTGGTGAAGAAGGGGCTGTAACTATTACACTTGAAGGTAAAGATGTAACAGAAGATGTTACTTATACTGTTGATGACAAATCTATTGCAACTGTTGAAAAAGGAAAAATTACTGGAAATAATGAAGGAACTGCAAATGTTACAGTTTCACTCACAGGAGCAAACAGTGCAATTTTCAAAGTAAATGTAAAATACCTCGAAGTTACATTAAATGACGAGGTACTCGAGCAGTTAGGATATCAAAAAGTTAAAAATGGAAATTATTATGATATAAAAAAAATAGAAGATGGTACAATTGTAACAAATCTTGAAATACCTGCAACTTTTCAAGATAATGAGAACAAAAAATGCAAAATAATAGCCTTTACAAAGTGTTACTATTCCTGACAGTGTTACACACATTGAAAATCAGGCTTTTGAATATTGCTATTCATTAAAAAGTATTACTATTCCTAACAGTGTTAAACACATTGGAAATGAGGCTTTTAAGTCTTGCACTTCATTAGAAAGTGTTACTATTGGAAGTGGTCTTACAGCTATTGGACAAATTTTTTATAATTGTTCCAATTTAAAAAATGTTACAATATCTGACAATGTAACACAATTGACGACTAAAAATGGAACAAAAATAGATGTTCCTAATGGAATTTCTACAAACAATAATGTAACTTTCATAGATGTTAAAACAACATCAACTATTACAAGTGTTACTATTCCAGATGGAGTTACAGAAATTCCTGACAAGGCTTTTTGGAACTATCATTCGAACTATAATTCATTGGCAACGATAAATATTCCAAACAGTGTTACAACTATTGGTCAATCTGCTATTAAAAATTGTAAATCATTAAAAAGTATTACTATTCCTGACTCTGTTACAACCATTGAAAATGCGGCTTTTTCTGATTGTACTTCATTAGAAAGTATTACTATTCCAAACGGTGTTACAACTATTGGAAATCAGGCTTTTGAATGTTGCACTTCATTGACAAGTGTTACTTTTGAAAAGAATTCAAATTTGGAAAGTATTGGATATCAGGCTTTTAGTTATTGCGGTTATTCTAACGACACAGCAAATTTGAACCTCGAGGTTCCAAGCACAGTTACAACTATTGGAAATGCGGCTTTTGATCATATCAATTTTAAATATAGTGGTACTGCAGAAGATACAAAGGGCAACAACTGGGGCGGAAATAAAATAGAATAACAGAGTAAAAGCGAGTAAAACAACTCCACTTATCAAATCTGATAAGTGGAGTTGTTTTATGTTATATTACAAAATCAAAAATTTTCCTTTTATTTTTCTATCTTCTATTTTTTTGTAAAATGTGCTATAATAATAAAAATATAAATATGCTCCTTCTATCAAAGAAGCCAAAAGGGAGGAAAAAATGAAAATAGGACTTTGCCAAACAATGATTCAAAAAGAGATGGATAAAAATCTTGAATCTGCTTCAAAACATATTGCAATAGCACATGAACAAAATGCAGAAATGGTGATTTTACCTGAAATGTTTGCGATTGATTATTCACTTCAAAACATAAAAAAGTCTGCTCAAAAATTGAAAAGTGGTGAAAAAATATATGACTTCCTTTCTGAACAATCAAAAAAATATAACATAACACTTATTGGGGGAACTGTTGCAGAACTTACAGATGACAACAAAATTTACAACACATGTCCAATATTTAAAAATGGAGAATTTATAGCCAAATACAGCAAAATACATTTATTTGATGTTGATATAAAAAACAAGATTACATTTAAAGAATCATCTGTTTTATCAGCAGGAGATAAAATAACAACATTCGATTTAAATAATACCAAAATAGGTGTAGCAATATGTTATGACATAAGATTTGCAGAACAGGCAATAAAAATGGCGGATTTAGGCTGTGAAATAATTGTATATCCAACGGCTTTTAGTCTTGTAACAGGACCATATCACTGGGAATTGACAGCAAGAGCAAGAGCTTTGGATTCTCAATCTTATGTATGTGCTGTCTGTACTGCTCGAAATATGGAACTTGACTATAAAACTTATGGTCATTCTATTGTATGTGATCCTTATGGTCAAATAGTTTTTCAAATGGGCATAGAAGAAGAGACGAGAATTTTTGAATTTAACAAAAACAGAGTTAAAGAAATAAGAGAAGAAATTCCGATGGTTAATTGGAGGAAAGCAAATAAAGCGTGTTGGTAAATTCAAAAATTTATAAAGATAAAAGATAACAAAGGTTTTTTGAGAAAAATAAAGAAGTTATATTGTTTGATGAATTAAATAAGAAGTAGGTATATTATTTTGAAAAGAAAGTTACTATTGTTTTTAATATTTTCACTTGTGATATTTTTACCTTCATGTGCTCCAAGGACAGATAATATGATTCAATATGCAGAAGGTCCATCAATAAAGATATGTACGACAATATCCCCAATATATTCAATAACAGCAGATGTCGTATCAACCAGAGAAAAAATAGCTGTTGTACAGATGTTTCCTTCAGCAAAAAATATTGAAGACTATAAAATGGGAGAAGCAGAATATACATATTATTCCAATTTTGACTTAGTAATAATAAATGGTATGGGGCTTGATAATGAGATAGCAGAAAGATTAAAAAATATCAATCCAAACATAAAAATATGTGATGCTTCTTTGGGAATAGACCCAATTATAGATGAAAATGGTGAAAAAAATAAAAAAATTTGGTCAAGTCCATTAAATCAACTGATAATGTATCAGAATATTGCAAATGCAATAATGGAAATAGATAAAATGCCTCTTGTTGTTACTAAAGAAAATGAACAACCAAATGAAGCAACAATAAAACAGAATAAAACAATAACAAACAATAATGAAGCTATAGTTAAAGAATACAAAACAAGATTTTTATATTTCGAAGATTTATTAAAAAATGATATAACAGTAGAAAAATCAATAGCTCCAAAAGCAGATTTACAAAATTTACAATCAAATAAAGAAAAAAATAAAAAAGAAGCCGTTCAAGGCTCTAAAGAAGAAAAAACAAATATAGATAAATTGCAAATAACTGAAGAAACTAAAAAAGAGATTTTAGACCAGATAAAAATAAAAACATCAAAAAAAGCAATAGTCAAAGATGATTCATTTGACTATCTTTTAAAAGACTGTTCTATAGAAAAAGCACAATCTAAAGAAAATTCAATAGAAATTGGAAATTTTGAAACAGACAGTGATTCTAACAATAAATGTCTTTTAAAAGATATAGCTAAACAGGAAGAAATAATGCCAAATACTGCTGAAGAAACAGTAAAATACAATATGAAGAAACTAAAATTTTACTTTGGAGAAAATAAAAAGTAAGTGATTCCATTTATAACCTCCATTTCAGAATGGAGCATTTTCAAGACATCTAAAGAAGAAATAGATAATTACTTAAAAGGTATCAATATAAAAAGACCTTTAAAACAATCCCTCATGAGAAGAGGAATAAAAGATATAAAAGATTATGAGGATTTTTTATCTGATGATCTATCTAAACTTTTAAATCCTTTTCTATTGAAAGATATGGATAAAGCTATTGATATTTTTTTAAGATCATTCAAAAATGGAGAAAAAATACGAATATTTGGAGACTACGATGCCGACGGAATAACTGCAACTTCAATTCTTGTCAGATTTATAAAAGAATTGGGAGGAAATGTAGATTATTCTATTCCAAATAGGCTTGAAGATGGTTATGGAATATCTGATGAAGGATTGAACTCAGCAAAAACAGACGGAATATCACTTGCAATAACAGTTGACTGTGGCATATCTGAAATGAAAAAGATAACAGAAATGAAAAAACAAGGTCTTTCTGTTATAATTTCAGACCACCATACAGTTCCAAAAGAGCTTCCACCTGCAGATGCAATTATAAATCCAATGAATCCCCAATGTAATTATCCTTGTAAATATCTGTCAGGCGTTGGCATTGCATTTAAATTTATATGTGCAGTTTGTCAAAAATTAAATAAACCTTTTCCCAAAAAATATTTGATACCTACTGCTGTTGGTCTCATTGGAGACTTAATGCCAGCAAAAGACGAAGTAAGGATAATCTTAAAAAATGCAATTTCAATAATAAACGCAGGAAATAATGATTGGAAAGGGATAGAAAGTTTAATAAATTATTCTACAACATCAAAAGTTACAAGCAGAACTATTGGATATAGTATATGTCCAAAAATAAATGCCTCTGGAAGAATTGGAGATGCCTCTATTTCAGTTAAATTGTTGCTATCTCAAACAGAAGAAGAAGCCGATAATTATCTAAATGAACTAATTGAGATGAATAAGACAAGACAAAAGATAGAAGAAAAAATGCGAAAAACTATCTTATTCAAACTTCAGGATTCTGGAGACCTTATAAATAGCAATGTCATAGCTGAAGCTGGAGATTACCTACATGTAGGGGTACTTGGTATAACAGCCTCTAAATTGGCAGAAACATTTAAAATGCCAGTTTTTCTGTGTGCTTTGACAAATGGAATTGGAAGAGGTTCTGCAAGGGCTTATGGCGGTTATAATATCCATTCGATACTTGAAAAAAATTCAGATATACTTGAATCCTATGGTGGACATGTCCAAGCAGGCGGTTTTTCTATTAAAGAAGAAAATTTTCCAATATTTAAAGAAAGAATTAAAAACGAAGAGCCTGAAAAAGAGGCAGACAAATTTATAAGTGATGGTGAAATGTCATTTTCCGAACTCACATTGGAAGCTACTGAAGAACTTTTAAAGCTCGAACCTTATGGCAAAGACAATGAAGAACCTGTTTTTTTATTCAAAAATGTAAAATTTACAGAAATAAAAAAAGCATCGAAAAATACATTAATCGCAACAATAGAACAAAATGGAATAGAATTAAAAGGCATTGCATTTGGAAAGGCAGAGCTGGCAGATTCAATAAAAATTGATGACTTAAAATATGATATTTTTGCATATCCTTATGTAAATGAATTCAATGGAACAAAATCTGTAAATTTAGAATTATCTTCAATATTGCAAGCGGAACAAGTAGTAAATTCAATTATTGAGGAAAAAATAAAACTTCCTGAAAAAACAAACGCTCCAATAATATCTGATTCTTCAAAAGTTATAAATAAAATGAAATATTTAAAATATTTATCAAATATTTCAAATTGTCTTGTATTGGTAAGAACAAAAGCTGTTCAAAAAACGATTTTAGATGCAGTAAAGGGAACTAATACAAAAGTCAAATTTATTAAAGATATAGACCAAAAAGATATTTTTGACGATATAATATTTTTTCATCCTCCTGCAACTTTTGATTTATTTTCAATATCTATATTTAAAAAGGCAAAAAGAATTCACTTTCTTTTTTCAGAAGAAGACATCGAAAATGAAAAACAATTCTATAAAAAAGCATTGCCTTCAATTAATTCGATAACAAAAATATTCAACATATTAAAAGACAACAAAAATATAGACAAAGAAAAAATTTTAGAATTGATAACTTCAAATGAAAACATAAATTATGCTCATGGCTGTTTTGCTCTTGAATTACTTTCAGAAAATGAAATGCTAAAAGAAGAAGAAATAACACTCGATTTTATAAAATCTTCTGATATTTTTTCAAGATTACAAGTACAGTCAAAAAAGTTTTTAAAACTTGCTGAAATATATTATGATTCATTTGAAAAATTTTCAAATATTGTATTAAAATATATTATGAATATAGAAAATTGCTGTAATAACAACGACTAAAAGCACATAAGAGGCTAAAAAAAAATGGTTGACACTGCCAAACAACAAACAGATATTCAAAAAACAACTACACCGACTATAGAAGAATTAATACAAGAAGTAGCCGATGCTCGTCTTGGTGCAAATTTAGAAATAATCAAAAAAGCATACAATTTTGCAAAAGAACTTCATAAAGACCAAAAAAGAAAATCAGGAGAGCCATATATAATTCATCCGCTTTCTGTTGCTATGATTCTTGCAAAAATGAATATGGACGAAAGTACCATAGCAGCAGCCCTTTTACATGATACAGTAGAAGATACAGATACAACATTAGAAGATATAAGCAGAGAATTTTCTCCTGAAATAGCTGGATTGGTTGACGGAGTTACAAAATTGTCCGCTTTTTCTGTTCCAAATGAACAAAATTTGGCAAAAGGAACCGCTTTTAAATCAAGAGCAGACCGACAAGCAGAAAATTTAAGAAAAATTTTTATATCTATGGCAAAAGATATAAGAGTAATACTTATAAAATTTGCAGATAGACTTCATAATATGCGTACATTGGCATTTATGAGAAAAGACAAACAAGAAAGAATTGCAAACGAGACACTTACAATTTATGCGGCTATTGCATCTCGTCTCGGTATATGGAAAATGAAATGGGAACTTGAAGACCTCTCTTTTTCCTATTTAAATCCGACAGAATATCAACATTTAAAAGAACTTGTCGATGCCAAAATGGCAGATAAGGAAAAAATAATTCAAAATACAGTATCAATCATAACAAAAGCCCTTGAAGAAGATGAAGTAGATGTTTTGCAAATTTCTGGCAGAAGAAAACATATTTACAGTGTTTGGCAAAAAATAAATCAAAGAGGAAAAGATTTTTCCGAGATATACGATCTATTTGCAATTAGAGTAATAGTAAATGACATAGAATCATGTTATAAAGTTTTAGGAGCTGTTCACAAATTGTGGACACCTATGAAAGATAGAATTAAAGATTATATAGCAAGACCAAAATCAAATGGCTATAGATCTCTTCATACAACAGTATATGGTCCAGGTGGCGAACCAATAGAAATCCAAATAAGAACAATGGAAATGCACATGGTAAATGAATATGGACCTGCTGCTCACTGGGCTTACAAAGAACGCAGAAATATATCAAGTCAAGATGAATATCCTTGGGTAAAAAGAATAATTGAGTGGCAAAAAGATTCAAAAGATGTCAGAGACTATATCGACAATATCATAATGGATATAAATGAATCTGAAGTTTTTGTCTATACTCCTAAAGGAGATGCAATAGACCTGCCTGCAGGCTCAACACCAATAGATTTTGCATATAGAATCCATACAGATGTAGGTCATAAATGCGTAGGTGCAAAAGTAAATTCAAATATTGTACCTCTCAATTATAGATTACAAAATGGCGATAGAGTTGAAATCATAACATCTAAAAATGCCAATCCAAGTCTTGATTGGCTCAATATTTGTCGTGGTACTCATACAAAAATTAAAATTCGTCAATGGTTCAAGAAAGAAAGAAGAGAAGAAAATATCCTAAGGGGAAAAGATATTCTTGAAAAAGAGTTAAAAAGACTTCAAAGAACAGACAAAAGACTTTCTCCTGAATTGATGACCAATAATGAACTTTTAAACAAAATAGCAATCAAATTAAATTTTTCTAATCAAGAAGATTTAATTGCTTCTATAGGTTATGGAGAAACTTCAATAACTCAAATTATACAAAAAATAAAAGATGAACTTCCAAAAGAACAAGAAGAAATATTAATCCAAGCCAAAAAGCCAAATCCCAAAAAGGATAAATTAAATAAAGGTGTCATCGTAAAAGGTGTTGACAATGTTCTTGTTGTTTTTGCTAAATGCTGTAATCCAATACCTGGTGATGAAATTGTTGGACACTGGAAAATTGGAACAGGAGTTGCAATTCACAGAAGAAATTGTCCAAATATTCAATCTGACAGAATAACAGAAGTCAGATGGGCTGAGTCGAGATCAGACAGAAGGTATCATGTAAAACTTGAAATAGAAGCAAAAGACAGAAGAGGACTTCTCGCAGAATTTATGAATGTATTGAGCGAAATGAGGATTCCGACTAATGAATGTAGTGCGAAGGTTAAGAAAAATAAGGCAATAGTTACGATCAGCATAGAAGTTTTTGACAAAGCACAGTTAAATTCTGCACTTAGAAAATTGTCTTTAATAAAAGGAGTTGAATCTGCATCAAGAGGTTCTTTGGCAGATGACATATTTTTAATGGGTAAAAATAGAGATTATTAAGGCGTGTTGATAAACTATTGCCTTATTTCTCTTATGGGAAAAGGACTGGGAAAAAGGACTAGGAAAAAAGACAGAAGAGGAGAAAGGAAAGGGACTGGACAAAAGAGATGAGAGCTGTTGTACAAAGAGTTTCAAAAGCAAATGTTCTTTCAGAGGGTATAGAAAGCGGAAAAATTGAAGAAGGTCTTGTCGTTTTACTCGGTGTTGAAGAAAATGACACAGAAAAAGATGTCGAATACATAGCAGACAAAACGGCAAATATGAGAATATTCAAAGATTCTGAAGACAAAATGAATCTTTCTGTTAAAGATATAAATGGAAGTGTGCTTGCAATATCTCAATTTACACTTCTTGGCGATTGTCGGCATGGAAGAAGACCCAGTTTTTCCAATGCTGGAAAGCCTGAAATGGCAAATGAACTATACATGAAATATATGGACTGCCTGACAAAAAAATATGGATTGCATGTTGAATCAGGCGTTTTCAGAACTTCAATGACAGTAAATATCTGTAATGAAGGACCTGTAACAATAATGCTCGACAGCAAAAAGACTTTTTAAGCATGATAAACAAATTATTCAAAAAATTTAAGGCAGAACAAATATATCCAGTAGTTATATTAATTACTGGATTTTTAGCATATTCTAATATTTTTTTACCAACTTATGTTGAAGATTTCAAAAAAATCTTCACTGCTCCCCAATTAAATCTTATTTACAATGATTTTTGGAATTTTATCTGTAACATATTTAATATAACAAATACAAGCAAAGGATCTGCCAATTTATCTTCTCACAATATTGGGAATCAAATAATATTTTTAATATCAATATTTTTGATATATAAATTTTTATCAAAAACACTAAAAAATTTAAATACTGCTTTTTGGGCTTCAATGATATATTCTGTACATCCGACCCACATAGAAAGTCTAATTTTAAATTCAGGAAGTCAAAATAATAATATATCTATCTGTTTTATGTTGTCTTCTTTTTTGACATTCATAAAAACAATGGAAGAAGAAAAAGAAAAAAAGAAAAATATACCACATAACGATTTACCAAGTTCACTTTTAGCTCTCGGACTATATGGATTTTCATTAAGAGATGGTGGAATTTCGGCAATATATCCATTGCTCATCCCCCTTTGGACTTTTTTCTTTAAAAAAGAAAACATGAAAAAAGCACTAAAATTTGCTGGATTGACGGCAATAATGGCAATCATTTATGGAATAAATTTCTGTCAAAAAAATCACATATCAATATCAAATATTTTTCAAAATAAAGATATACTTGATATAACATCTGTAATTGGAAAATATTTAGAATCTATAACAACTTGTTCAAATATATCAACAATATTTTCAATACCAAATAAATATATTTATAGCATTGTTTTTTTTGTGATAATAGGAATTGCAATTTATATATGTATAAAATCAACAAATAAAATTTACAAATTCTGTTTGGGATTATTTTCACTATCAATTCTCCCCTATTCTCACATCTTTGATCAAATGCCAATTCCAACAAATGATTATTTAGCAATTCCTTCACTTTCTTTTGCAACAGCATTGACAACTAAAATTTTAGAAGTAAAAGAACAAATAGCTGAGAAAAAACAGAAGAAAAATATATTCTCAAATATATTCAGTTTAAAAGGTTTTGCCTATACAAGTCTAATTGCTATATGTATCTATTATTTAACAACAACAATGATTCAAGGAAATTATTTTCACAAACATGCCGAACAATTTATTAATCTAAAAATATTACAACAAGTAAATCCAAGTAAAATAAATATAGATAAGTTTAAAAATCAAAATTATAAAAAAATACAAGAATTATTCAAGAAATATACTCAAAAATAAAAAATATGACATAAAAAAATTAGGTGTGAAAATTAATTTCACACCTAATTTAAAAAACTAAAATTATCTTCTCTTTTCACATGGGACATTGCCTACTGTGCAAGAAGTTTTGCATGCAGACTGACAAGATGTTGCACAATTTGCACATTCTTTTGAAAACTCTTCTTTTTTCCATGGTGCGGAAATTTGAGAAGCAAATTCAAATTTTTCTTCTTTTTTTGTGTTTTGCATTGTATTCTCCTAAATATATCAAAAAAATTAACCGAGTGAAGAACCTTCTTTATCTGGAAAATCACAGTCTTCACATTCATTAAAACTTGCAAGAGGTCTTGCCTTATATGTATGAGTGCAGTTTATGAATATTTTTGCTCCATCTTCGAGGTTAAAACCAAAATCAATATGAGGACAGAATCTATCTGGAACTTTATCCAAACAAAATTCGTATAAATCATCATACATACTTGGATGAGCATGCTGGAAATAGTGCTTTTCACATTGGAAAATTCCAAGCAAAGACTGTCTATAAACGCAAGGTCTATAATTAGAAGCAGGCATAGTCAATTCCTCCCATATTATATCTATCTATCCTGAAATTTTAATTCTACAGCTCAAAATTAGCCGAGAAGAAACATCAATTATTAATTATTCTATAAAAAAAACGCTTCCTTATAAAATACTTCCTTGACAAATAATTTTCCTTTTTCTTAAAAAATATTATTTGAAAAATCTGATTGAAATACATAAGGGATATTTCTAAAATTACTATCAATATCAAGACCATATCCTGCAAGACCTGTTTCCAAAGAAATTAGACCAAAATAATCAATAGTAACATCAACAAGTCTTGAAGCTCTTGAATCTATCAAAACACATGTTTTCAATACTGCAGGCTTCAATGCTTTTAAATGCTTTATTGCAAAATCAAGCGTCAATCCCGTTTCTACTATAGTATCAACTAAAAGCACATTTTTATTTTCTATAGTTTCAGAAATATCTCTCAAAATCTTTATTGAAGAACTCATGTTATCAGGTGTTCCATAAGATGAAATAGAAATAAAATCTGCAAAAACAGGAGATTCTATTTCTCTTACTAAATCAGAAACAAAAAAAGCAGAAGAATTTAAAAGTCCTATCAAAACAATCTCAGAATTTTTAAAATCTTCTGAAATTTTAGAAGCAAGTTCTCTGACACAAATTTTTATAATCTCTGAAGAATAAAGTGGTACAATTTCTCTATTATTGCTCATTTTCAAATTCATCTATATCTTCATTTTCTATGATTTTTTCTTCTTTTGTTTCTTTTGTTTCTTTTGGTTCTTTTTCTTCTTTTGGTTCTTTATCTTCTTTTAGTTCTTTTGTTTCTTTTGGTTCTTTTGTTTCTTTTGGTTCTTCAGAATAATTCTTCAAATTATTTTCTTCTATTGGATTATTCTTTTCAGATATGTTCAAAACAATACTATCATCAGATATCGAAACATCAATAGTATTATAATTCATAATTTCTGGAATAACTCTTCTCAAATTTACCAAACAATAATTTTTATATGTTTTTACAAAGTCATATTTCAAATTATTCTTTATAGCTTCCATGACTATATTTTGAATTATAAATTCAGGAACATTCAAAGATTTAAGCAAATGTATTTTTGCTATCTCTATTTTTACTACACTTTTCTTTGAATCAACAGAAAACTCAACACTAAATGGAATAGTAAAAATACTCTTCTTGAAATCACCTTTAAGTATGATTTTACCTGAAGAAAGAATAACTTTTATATTAAAAACTCCATTTTTCTCTAAATCATATTTTAGAGATTTAAGAACATGGTCAATTAATTCCTGATAAATACATAATGTTAATTCTTTTAAATATATAGAAGAAATAGTAAGATTTTTATTTTCTGCCTTATCAAAGAAAACCCTCAAAGATACATTTTCTACAGATATATCGAAATTATCTATATTTTTAAGTTCAACTTGTTCTATATTCGAATCAATTACAAGTTCTTCAGTATCATTTGCAAAAATAAAATCAGCATTTTCCAATTTTACATTTTTAAGATAATCTAAAATCTCGGCTAATTTTTTATCTTTGTTTATCAAAGCAGATATTGAAAAATTCAAATCTACTCTTTCCTCTTCACCGTCATCTTGTATATCTATAAAAACAGAATCTGCATTTTTAAATTTTACTGTTTTAATAATTTTTAAAACTGTAGCTAACTTTTCATCTTTTTTTATCAAAGCAGACAACAAAATATCTAAATCAATTATTTCCTCTTCACCATGATTCTGTAAAGCTACATTTGCATTCGAAATTAAAACTCCATCAATTAAAGAAATAAAATCCATTGACCTAAAATCCTTAAAAAAAATATTTCTTAAACTTTTTTCTTTTTTATATACATTCTTTCCTTTTTATCAAAAATTATTATAACAAAAAAAAATAAAAAAAAAGTCAAAAAAATTTTAACATTCATGAAGGAAAAAATATATTGACAAGCAAAAAACAAGATAGTAAAATTTTAGTAATAACATGACTTTAACAGAAAATCATTAGAATATATTTTCGAAAAAGTGGAAAATACTCTTAAAGCCACATAGTAATAAAACATAATGTTAGAAGAATACCATATTCCAGTTATGCTGGAAGAAACAATAAACTTTCTTGAGCCATGGCGTGGCGGAACTTATATTGACTGCACCTTAGGAGGTGGAGGTCATTCAGAAGGATTATTAAAAAAAATAAATGGCAATGGAAATGTAATAGGTATAGATAGAGACTTAGAAGCAATTGAAAATGCTTCTTGTAAATTGAAAAATTTTCGAAATTTCCATGCTGTAAAAGGAGCATTTGGGGATATCGAAAATATAATAAATTCTCTTGATATAAAAAATCTAAATGGCTGTATTTTTGATTTAGGTGTTTCATCTCATCAACTTGATGAGGCAAAAAGGGGCTTTAGCTTCCGCTCAGAAGCTGAACTTGACATGAGGATGGACAATGAAAGTTCAATAACAGCTTATGACATAGTAAACAAAAGTACAGAACAAGAATTAAAAAAAATATTTTGGGAATACGGAGAAGAAAGACATTCAGGGAGAATAGCTCGGACAATAGTCAATGAAAGACAAAAAGAGCCAATAAGGACAACTCTTCAACTTTCTTCTATAATAGAAAGGTGTATTCCAACAAACAAAAATTTAAGGCATTATATACACCCAGCTACTCGAGTGTTCATGGCTCTTAGAATTGCCGTAAATGATGAGTTAGGACAACTCTCAAGAGGCTTAGAAGGGATTCTAAGAAAAATGAGCATAAATGGTGTTGTTGTTGTTATCTCTTATCATTCGTTGGAAGATAGAATTGTAAAAAACATATTTAGAGATTTAACTTCCGATCCTGATATAAGAGAAAAATATAAAAAAGATGATATTCTGAGTAAGAGATTGGTTAGAAGGCTGACAAAAAAAGTTCTCCTTCCTTCTGAAGAAGAACAAATTAAAAATCCTCGTGCCCGCTCGGCAAAAATGAGGGCTATTTCTGTCATATCTTAGGTAATTAATTTTTAGCATGGAATATAAGAAATCAGAGAATTTGGAGGGTCTATTTCTTGAAACTTATAGAAATGACAAAAGACAGAAAAATGGATAAGAAACCTGTATTTAAAGCAACAGCAAATAAAACAGAAGATGTTGTTGTTGTGTCTCGTTATGCTGTTATTTTAACATCGTTTACAATACTATTGATAACATTGATGTCAATATTTTATGTTGGTATCTGTGCTCAAAATGTAAAATCACAATATAATCTTTCAAGACTTAAAGAACAGAAAGCAAATCTTGAAAAAACAAAACTTGCCCTAAAACTTGAAGTCAGTAGATTAAATTCTCTTGAGCGTATTGAAACGATTGCAAGAAAAGAATTAGGAATGGCACACCCTCCAAACCGTCTTGTTATTGATATGAGAAATCCTTCTGTTTTGAGAGCATCAATAGAAGATGTTGTCGCTATAGAATCATATTATGATGAAGAATTGACATCGAATTAATTTTTATATAGATTATTAAATTTGGGCTATCCATTGATAAATTTATCATTGGATAGCTTATTATATTGTTAAGTACAGAAATAATTTCCTTGATATTTACCTAAAGAGGATTTGATATGATAGGCTGGAAAAACCAAGTAAGAGATAGGCTAATTGTTGTATTTTATGTAGTAATACTTCTATTTTTAATTATTGGTTATAGATTGATAAGTCTTCAAATTTTTCAACACGATTTATATAAATCAAAAGCTGAATCACAACACAAGGGAACAATAACAATTCCTGCTCTCCGTGGCTCCATAATGGACAGAAAATATGTAGTATTGGCAAACAGTTTAGCACTTACTTCAATAACTGCAGACCCAACTTTAATAAAAGATAGACATAAGACAGCAGTATTACTGTCTCAAATTTTAGGAGATTCAGAAGAAGTTTTAGAGAGTAAATTAAGTGCAGCAACAAGATTTGTTTGGATAGCAAGAAAACTTGATGATGATAAAGTCAAAAAAATAATGAAACTCGAACTTCCAGGAATCTTTACGATGAAAGAGACAACTGGAAAGCGTTTTTATCCAAAGGGTGAATTGGCTTCACATATTTTAGGTTGTACAGGAATCGACGATCAGGGACTTGATGGAATAGAAGCTGTTATGGATAGTTACTTAAAAGGAAAACCAGGTAAGATGACAGCTGAAATGGATCTTGTTGGAAGATTAATTCCTGGTGGAATTTCATCTTTAGTTAATGCAACAAGTGGATATAATGTGGTTTTAACAATAGATGAGAGCATACAATATATAGTTGAAACAGCTCTTGAAAAAGCTGTAAAAGCATATGGAGCCGATACAGGCTCTGTGTTGGTCATGGATGCCAAAACAGGAGAAATACTTGCACTTGCAAACAAACCAGACTATAAATCAAAAGATCCAAAATCCCCTGATTATATGCAGTTAACAAGAAATAGTATTGTAACAGATGCCTATGAACCTGGTTCTACATTTAAAGTAGTATTGGCAGCTGCAGCACTTGACAGCGGTAAAGTTGGCATGAATGATCAAATACAATGTGGAGATACAATACAAGCAGGTGGTTGGACTCTTCACAATGCAAATGATGGTTTTGGAGGAAATGCAACTGAGACAATAACAGATATAATAGCATATTCATTTAATACAGGTTCTGTGGCCATGGGTCTTAGAATGGGTTCAAAAATATTTTATGATTATATCGTCAAATTTGGTTTTGGAGATATAACAGGAATTGAACTTCCTGGTGAAACAGAAGGAATTTTACCTCCTCTTAAAGATTGGTCTGAAATCAACTTGGCAACAATTTCATTTGGTCAAGGAATTGCTGTAACTCCACTTCAAATAGTTTCAGCAGTACAGGGATCGATAAATAATGGAGAACAAATGCAACCAAGGATTATAAGACAAATTCTCGATTCAGAAGGAAATATAGTAAAAGATTTTAAGCCTGAAATTAAATCAAGACCTATAAGTAAAGAGACATCATATAAAATAAATATGATATTGAGAAATGTAGTTGAAAGCGGAACAGGTAAAAAAGCTCGAATACCTGGATATTTAGTAGGTGGAAAATCAGGAACTGCAAATGTAGTTGAGAATGGAATGTATGCAAAAGGAAAATATATAGCTTCATTTGTAGGTTTTGCACCAGCCGAAGATCCAAAATTTGTCATGCTTGTAAAAATAAAAAATCCAAAAGGTACAATTTGGGGCGGTACTGTTTCAGGTCCAATATTCTCAGAAATAGGAAGAGAAATATTATGGAGATTGGGGATTCCACCAAGTTTTCCAAATGAAGTAAATCAAATGGGAGCAGACCCCAGTAAAAATAATTAAAAGGAAATTTTCTACTACGCAACTTTTGTACGGTACAAATAGGAGATGTGGAAATCAATTTTTTTAATTCATAATAATTTTCAAAAATACTATTTTTTTATTTTGTATCGTATTTTTGAAAATTATTTAACTGCAAAATTAATAACAAAAATTGATTTCCTTGAGGGGAAAAAATAAAAATTGTTATCTTGTACCGTACAAAAGTTGCTAATTGAGAGTTTAGCTATATATTATAAAAGTAAATAATTAAATAGTGGTAAGATCATGAAAATAAAAGAAATTATAGACAAAATAAATGGTTCAATAATAAATATTGATGAAAATACAGAAATAGACAATGTTACATGTGATTCAAGAGAAGCAAACGAAAAATCATTATTTTTCTGCATAAAAGGCTTCAAAACAGATGGTCATAAATTCATAAAAGATGTCTTAGAAAAAGGTTGCAAATCCTTCTGCATATCTGAAGATATACAATTTGAAGATGGTATAAATGTAATAAAGACAGATGATCCAAGAAAAGCATATGCAGAAGCCTCTATTGTAATTTACAATCACCCTGCTGAAAAAATGAGAATGATAGGTGTAACAGGTACAAATGGTAAAACAACATCTACATTTATGATAAGTCATATATTGAATTCCCTAAAAAGTCCAACAGGTCTTATGGGAACTCTATATACAAAATTTGCAGACAAACAGATAACATCTTCTGTAACAACACCTGATGCAAAAACACTTCAACACAACCTTTCTGAAATGGTAAAAGCAGGAATGAAAAATGCTGTTTTTGAAGTCTCATCTCATGCTCTAAGTTTAGATAGAGTACATGGAATAAAATTTGATGTCGCTGTTTTTACAAATTTGACAAGAGACCATCTCGATTTCCACAAAAATTTTGATGAATATTTTGAGGCAAAATTAAAATTATTCCAAAATCTAAAAAAAGAAACTGGTATTGCTGTAATAAATACAGATGACGAATATGGGATCAAAATTCCAAAATTGATAGATTCAAAATGTATAACTTATGGAATCCAAACTGGAGATATAAGAGCTTTTGAACCTAAAGTTGGACAAAAAGGTATTTCTTACACACTCATAAGTGGCGATAAAAAAATTGAAGTAAATCTTCAAATATCAGGATTCTTCAATGTATATAATTCACTTGCCTCTATATGTGCTTGCAAAGCCTTGGGAATAAGTGAAGAGGAATCCTGCAAAGCCCTTGAATCTTTTACTGGTGTAAAAGGTCGTTTTGAACTCGTAAAAACAGAAAAAGATTTTGTGGCAATAGTTGACTATGCACATACTCCTGATGGTTTGGAAAATGTACTAAAAACAGCAAAAGCAATAAGCCACAACAGAGTAATTGCTGTCTTTGGTTGTGGTGGAGACAGAGATAAAACAAAGAGACCTATAATGGGAAAAATTGCCTCTGATCTATCAGATATAACTATAATAACATCTGACAATCCAAGAACAGAAAACCCAGATTCAATCATAGAAGATATAGAAAAAGGAGTGCCTGAAGGCAAAAAATATCACAAAGAAGTTGACAGGGAAAAAGCGATTAAATTGGCAACAGAAATGGCGACTTCTGGTGATGTGATTGTAGTAGCAGGAAAAGGGCATGAAAATTATCAAATATTTAAGGATAAGACAATCCATTTTGATGATACAGAAATTTTGAATAAATATCTGTAAGAAAATATATATAACAAACTGCCGACTTATAAGATTTTGAACAAAAAAAATATTTGATAAATTTTCATGATAGGAAAAGAGGACATGATACCAATCAAATTAAGTGAAATATTTTCAATTTTTGACAAAAAAATGACTATTGAAGATGTCGATGTAAAAAATATATCTACAGATTCAAGAACAATAGGAACAGATGATCTATTTGTTCCTATTGTTGGCGAAAATTTTGACGGTCATAAATTCATAGAAAAAGCTCTTACGAGTGGAGCAAGTGCATCTCTATGTAATATTGATCAAGTAGAAAAATACAGCCAATTTTCAGAAAAAATAATACCTGTAGAAAATACATTAGACGCACTTTTAAAAATTGCTGGACACTACAGAAAACAATTCAATTTTCCAATAACAGCAATCACAGGAAGCAATGGAAAGACAACTGTAAAAGATATTTTGGTTCACCTATTATCTGCTAAATATAAAACAAATGGAACTTTTGAAAATTTTAACAATGAAATAGGAGTTCCCAAAACTGTTTTTTCATGTGATTCAAATACGGAATTTCTCGTTGTAGAAATGGGAATGAGAGGAAAAGGACAGATAAGAAAACTTGTTTCTGAAGTGAAACCGACATCTGCAGTCATAAGCATGATTGGAGAAGCACATTTTGAACTTCTCGGTTCAAGAAAAAATATAGCTGAAGCAAAGGCAGAAATAACAGAACAACTTCCAAAATCAGGATTTGTTGTCATGAATGGAGATGACGATTTTGCCGATTTAATCGAAGAAAAATCCTCAGCTCCAGTTTATTTTTTTGGAAAATCAGATAGATGTATGCTCAAAATTTTGTCATGCTCTCAAAAAGAAGATGGAATTGATGTAGAAGCAAAATATAAAGACAAAAAAATAAATTATTTTGTTCCTCTTCTCGGAATACACAATGTATATAATGCAAGTGGAGCATTACTATCAGCTTTATTAAGTGGTGTAGAATTGGAAAAAGCTATTGAACAATTAAAAACTGTAAAAATATCAGGAAGCAGAATAGAGATAATAAAAACAGATAAATATACAATTCTAAATGATTGTTATAATTCAAGCCCTTCTTCTGCTAAAGCTGGAGTTGCAATATTGTCTTCACAACATGCAAACCATAGAACAGCAATAATAGGAGATATGGGAGAATTAGGAGACATATCAGAAAGTTCTCACTATGAACTCGGTCAAAAAATAGGAGAAGCAAAAATAGACCTATTGCTTGTAGCTGGTAAATTTGCAAATTTAGTAATTGAAGGAGCATTGAGTGCAGGAATGGACAAAAATTCTTGCATATCTTTTGAAAAAACAGAAAATTTTGAGAAAGTTATGGATAAAATACCATTAAAAAGCACTGTTCTTGTAAAGGCTTCACATGCAATGCACTTTGAAAATATAACAAAATGTTTAAGTAAGTAACAACTATAAAGGAAGTAAAAATGGATTTTTCAGTAATACCAGACTATTTTAGATTTGTAGCACCTTTGTTGGGAATAAGTTTTATCATAAGTATGATAATATTTCCATTTTACATAAAGGCATTAAAAAAATTACAATGGGGACAACAGATAAGAGAGGAAGGACCAGAAGACCACCTATCTAAAAAAGGAACTCCTACAATGGGAGGACTTGCAATAATTGTAGTTTTTGTCCTGACTTCATTATGCCTTCCCTTCATTCCATCTACTTATGATGGTAAACCATTGCACTTAACCCCTGACTACTTTGTATTTGCTGGAATAATACTTGTAAATGCAGGCTTGGGATTTGTAGATGACTTTTTAAAAATCAAAAAAAGTAAATCATTAGGGCTTCGTGCAAGAGACAAAATGGCAGTTCATCTAATACTGGCTATTGCTACAGCATATTACATGATCAATTTTACAGAAATAGGTAGTAAAATATTTATTCCATTTTTAGGACATTCTATAGAATTTGGTTGGTGGCTATATCCATTTTTTATGCTTGTTTTACCAGGTTGTGTAAATGCTGTGAATTTGACAGATGGTCTAGATGGACTTGCAGGTATAAATATAATAATATCTCTTTGTGCATTCAGTCTCATACTTCTTGTAATGGGAAGAATAGATATGGTTACAGGTGGAATAATAATAGCAGGTGCTTTAATGGCATTTCTCTGGTTTAACTGTTATCCTGCAAAAATATTTATGGGTGATACAGGTTCACTTGCTCTTGGTGGTGCTATAGCAGGAATGGCAATTTTAACAGGAACAGAATTAATTCTCTGCATAATTGGTGGAATTTATGTATGCGAAGCACTTTCAGTTATGATTCAAGTAACATATTTTAAAATTACCAAAAAACAGGATGGCGTAGGTAAGAGAATATTTAGAATGACACCTATTCATCACCATTTTGAAAAAGGTGGAATGCATGAAGTACAGGTTACAATTCGTTTTGCTATAACAAGTTTTATGTTTGCAGTTTTAGGACTTTATGCATATTTTGGTTTTTAGCTTATCTCTTTAGAGAGTTGTATTTTTGAAAAATGATTACAAATAGGTGTTTGGGGACGAGAGAAATGGAATTCAAAAACAAAAAAATTTCAATAGCAGGATTTGGAAAAAGTGGAAAATCTATCGCTGAGATATTGTTAAAAAATGGGAATGAAATATTTATAAGCGACAGTGGAGAAGAATCAAAATTCACTGAACTAATAAAAGAACTCGATTCAACAAAAGTACAATATGAATTTGGAGGTCATACTTCAAAAATATATGAAGGCAAAGACCTAATTATAATAAGTCCTGGTGTTTCAATATATACTCCCAAAATTCAAGAAGCAATTAAACACAATGTCCCAGTTATGGGAGAAGTTGAAATAGCCTATGAAATGGCAAACGCAGATATAATAGCAATAACAGGAACAAATGGAAAATCTACAACTGTAAGCATGATTGACAAAATGCTAAAAGATCATGGCTTAAATTCTATTTTGGCGGGAAATATCGGCACTCCCCTATCCTATGAAATATATAACCACAGAGAAGCTGATTATATTGTCGCAGAAATTTCGAGTTTCCAACTTGAATCAATATCAAAATTCCGTCCACATATTGCAGGAATCACAAATATAACAGATGATCACACTGATAGACATCATGGTTTTGAAAACTATGTAAAAGCAAAATCGAGAATTTTTATGAATCAAACAGAAAATGATTTTGCCATTTTAAATGCAGATGATGAAAATGTTCTCAAAGCAGGAGAAGGAATAAAATCCAAAGTTTTACTATTTTCAATGGAAAAAGAAATCAATAACGGCTTCTATCTAAAAAATGGAATAGTTTATCAAAGTGAAAATAACATTTCAAAAGAATGTTTCAATATAAATGAATTTAAGATACATGGAATACACAATATCAAAAACTTACTTGTTACTCTATGTGTCGGAAAAATATTGAATATAACTCCCCACGAAGTATTAAATTCAATAAATGAATATAAGTTAATGCACCATAGACTTGAATTTTCTGGAGAAAAAAACGGTGTAAAATTCTATGATGATTCAAAAGGAACAAATCCAGGTGCTGTAATCGCAGGTATAAACAGTTTTTCATGTCCTATTGCACTAATTGTAGGAGGAAGGAACAAAGGCTTAAAGTTTGACGAACTCGCAAAAGAAATAGCTAAAAAAGTTCATACTCTCGTAACTATTGGTGAAGCTGGTCCTGAAATAGGAGAACTATCAAAAAAATATGGAATGAAAAATATAATAGACTGTGGAACTGATTTTACAAAGGCAATAACAGAAGCATATAAATCAGTAGAAAATTTAAATGGCTGTGTTCTTTTATCTCCTGCAAATGCAAGTTTTGACATGTTCAAATCTGCAGAAAATAGAGGAGATATATTTAAAGAAATAGTACAAAACCTGATTAAGGAAGATTAGAAAATATCCCACAATGGGAAGAGGTTTATAATTTTGAAAAAAAAGCCCGATTTAACTATTATTCTAATAAGCGTAATATTGATAATGATTGGAACAGTGATGGTTTTTAGTGCAAGTTCTCCTACTTGTGCAATGCTCTCAGAATATCATAATGATCCATATTATTACTTGAAAAGACAACTAATAAATATAGCCTTTGGAACAGTAGGATTTTTGATATTTGCTTTTATAAATATAAAAGAAATGAAAAAATACGGTCATATACTATTTTTATGTAACTTGCTGTTATTAGGCTTGATATTAATTCCAGGAGTTGGGATATCTTCAAAAGGAGCAACTCGCTGGCTCGGAGTTGGCAGTTTTTCATTTCAACCTGCTGAATTTGCAAAATTATTTTGTATAATATTTATTGCCACTTATCTATCCAAAAGAGGAGAAAATATACAATTACCAAAACAATTTTTTATAATAACAGCTTGGATAGTAGGAACTGCATTCTTAATACAATTAGAACCTGATTTAGGAACTGCTCTTTCAATTTGTTTTGTATTTGTGATAATGTTATATATAGGTGGAGCAAATAAATTACATTTGACAAGTTTAGTTGGTTTAGGAGGAGGATTAGTAACTGCTATTCTCTTATTTGGTGGTCATTCATACAGAATTAAGAGATTGACATCTTTCTTAGATCCTTGGAAAGATGCCCAAAACACAGGATACCATGTTTGTCAATCTCTAATTGCAATAGGTTCTGGTGGTTTTGGATTGGGATTAGGAGAAAGTAGGCAAAAATTTTTATATCTTCCTGAACAACATACAGATTTTATATTTGCAATAATTGGAGAAGAATTGGGAATTGTTGGAACAATAGTAATAGTGTTACTATTTTGTTTTCTCTTACACAGAGGTTTAAAAATAGCCTCTGAAACAAGTGATCTATTTTTGAGTTTGCTTGCCATAGGTTGTACTTTAATGATAACTCTACAGGCTTTTATGAATATAGGTGTTGTAGTTGGAATTCTACCTTGCACAGGAATACCACTTCCATTTATAAGTTATGGAGGATCGTCATTAATAGCGACGATGATGATGGCGGGTATTTTATTTAATATATCTCAATATTGTTCAAGAGAAGGAATAGGATTGCACTTGGAAGATGAAAATTCAAGTCAAGATTATGATTACTCCGAGTGCTTAGATGCAGAAGAAAATTAAAGGCGAAAAAAAAATGAACATAATATTCACAGGTGGTGGCACAGGTGGTCATCTATATCCAGCAATAGCAGTTGCAAGAGCATTAAAAGCTAAAGATTCAAATAACAATATATTGTTTATTGGCAATGAAAATGGAATTGAATCTTCAATAATTCCCAAAGAGGGATTTGATATAAAATTTGTAAAATGCAGTTCCTTCAGTGCAAATCCAATTAAATTGGCAAAAGGACTTTGTAAAGTTGCAAGTGGAGTATTTGAATCGCTTTCTATAATATCGAAATTTAAACCAAATCTAATTGTTGGAAGTGGTGGTTATGTAAGTGCTCCTGTTACATTTGCAGGAAGTTTAAAGAAAATACCTGTTGTTCTTCTCGAACAAAACACTATATCAGGAAAAACAAATAGATTTATAGGAAAATTTGCAAAAAAAATCTGTATAAGTTTTGAAGACACCGCAGGATCATTTCCAAAAGGTAAAACAGTTTTTACTGGAAATCCTGTAAGAGATGATATTATATCTGCAAACAGAGAAGAATCAAGAAAAGAGCTAAATATCAAAGAAGATCAATTTTGCATTTTAGTTACAGGGGCAAGTCAAGGAGCAAAAAGCATAAACAATGGAATTATAGAATGTCTAAAAAAATGGAAAGATAAAGATATAACTATAATTCATTTAACTGGAGAAAAAAATTGGGAGGAGATAAAAAAAGCAACTGAAGAATTGACAAAAGATTCAAAAATTGATTATAGACCAGTTGCTTATATGAACAATATTGCCTCAGCTTATGCTTCATGTGATTTAGTAATAGCACGAGCAGGAGCAACAACACTGGCAGAAATTTCAGATAGAGGCATACCTGCAATTCTAATTCCCTACCCCCATGCAGCTGAAGACCATCAAAAGAAAAATGCACTATTTTTTGAAAAAAGCAATGCTGCAATAGAAATTGATGATGACAAAATACAAGAAAAATTGTCGGAAACTGTCGAAATGCTTATAAATGACAGAGAAAAATTAAATTCAATGGGTAATGCATGTAAAAAACTTGGAAAACCTAATGCAGTTTTTGAAATTTTAAAGGTATTAGAAGAAATAAAATAGAAGAATAACATTTAACTTTTTTAGGTATTTTGAGGTTTTTTTATACAATGCAACATATTCACTTCATCGGTATCGGTGGAATAGGAATGAGCGGAATTGCTCAAATAATGATAAAAAAAGGCTATAAGGTGTCAGGTTCAGATTTGAAAAAATCAAATCTCACAGAAAATCTTGAAGCCATTGGAGCTAAAATTTATTATAATCACAATGAATCAAATATAGATGGTGCTGATACAGTAGTATATTCAACAGCTATTTCAGAAAATAATATTGAAGTTCAAGCAGCCCAAAAAGCAGGAATTCAAATCATAAAAAGAGCAGAAATGCTAGGTTTCTTGATGAATGGCAAAAATGGAACAGCTGTTGCAGGTACACATGGTAAAACAACAACATCATCTATGATTTCCTATGTCTTTAAAAAGATAGGATTAAATCCAACTGTGATAATTGGAGGAGAACTTTCTGCAATAACATCAAATGCTTCATCTGGAACAGATCCTTATGTAATTGCAGAAGCAGATGAGAGCGATGCTTCATTTTTGTATTTAGCTCCTAAAATCGCTGTAATAACAAGTATTGATTCAGATGTAAATTTAAATGTAAGACCTTGGAGAGAATATAGAGACGACACTCCTCTATTAATGGAAAAAATAAGGGAGACATTTATAAATTTTACAGATAAAGTTGTAGATTCTGGAATTGTTGTTTTATGTGAAGACAATGCAGAAGTGAGAAAAATAAAACCGAGTATAAAAAGAAAAATAATAACTTATGGAATAGCACATGAAGCAGATTTATTTGCTACAGATATAAAACTATATGATTTTAAATCATCTTGTGATGTATATCTAAAAGGTGAAAAAATAGGAACTATGAATTTAAATGTTCCTGGCAAGCACAATGTACAAAATGCTCTTGCCTGTATAGCCGTATGTATGGGATATGGATTTGATGTAAAAGAAATTATAATTGCACTCGAAAAATTTGGAGGATTAAAAAGAAGATTTGAAGTAATAGGTCGTCCAATGGGAACAATGATAGTCGATGACTATGCTCACAATCCTTCAAAAATAATGTCAGCATTACATGCAACAAAAACAGGAAATGCAAAAAGAGTTATAGCAGTATATCAACCACACAGATATTCAAGATCAAAATATGAAAAAGAAGAATTATCTGAATCTTTTTTTGAAGCAGATAAAGTTATAATAACAGATATATACTCTGCTGGTGAAAAACCACTTGAAGATATATCTGGCAAAATACTTACTGAACTTACTTCAAAAAAATATCCTAATCTCGATGTAAGTTTCATTGGAAATCCCAAAGATGCTTTTGATAGTTTAATTGATCAAGTGCAAGAGGGAGACTTGATAATAGCTCTCGGAGCTGGAGATATAACAAATTATATTCATGATTTTTGTGAAAATCTTGAAAACAAAGAAAGCAAAAAAGAAATTCATAATGTAAATTATGTTTAAAAGAAAAACGGAAAAAATAAAATTTAAACCAATATTTCATGGCAGTAGTAGAAGAAAAATGTTTCTTCTTTCTATTTTTCTATTATCTCAAATTATATTTCTGACTTCATCAAGTTTTCTTCTAAATAGTATTGAAATAAAAGGATTAGATAGAATTAATGGAAAAGAGGTTGAACAACATTGTAAACCTCCATTTGGTCATTTAATATGGTTTACAAAAACAGACTCAATAAATCAAAGAATTTTATCAATACCTTGGATAAAAGAATCTAAGATAAAAAAAATATATCCAAATAAACTTTCTATATCACTATCTGAAAGGGAACTTGTATTAGTAGAAGCGAATTTAAAAAATCCTAATAAATGGTATGGAATAGATTCAGATGGTTATATTTTGACAGAAATGGATTCAAAAAAGATAAATAATTTTCCAAAAATAGTAACTAATGAAGAAATAATATTACATTCGAGAGTTAATAAATTACATATAAAATCTATTTTATTAGTCAATTCAATAATATCTAAAGAAAATAAAAAAAATATTAAATATTATAAAATTGATGAAGGTGGATATATTTCATTTATATATGACACAGGCAAACGGACATTTGAAGTCAAAATAGGGGAAGCTGAAGATGCTCCTGAAAAAATGAAGATATTCGATGCGATGAAAGAGCAGATGGGAAGTCAAATAAACTATTTAGAATATATAGATTTGAGATATTCTGAGCCAGTAGTAAAACTCAGAGGAACTATAAGAAAGTAACATTAAAAAGTTAAAGTAATCCTATAGTAAAAAGGATTTTCATAAAGTGAACAATAAAAACAATCAACACAATAAAGGAAATTGGCAAATTCCAATAGCAATAACTTGTATGTTACTTGGAATAGTGGTTACAATGCAGTTTAAGATGCAAGAAAAAGCAGGTTTTCCACAACTTTCAAACAACAGAAATGACATGATAAAAATGGTTCATGAACTTGAATTCCAAAAGAACAAACTGGAAAAAGACCTTGAACAAAAAAAGAAAGAACTCAGCAATTTCGAACAGGCTGCAGGAAGTAAAGAAGACATATTGAAAGCTATGCAAAATCAGCTTGATGCAATAAGAACAGAAGCTGGATATACAGATGTAAAAGGTCCAGGTATAATCGTTGAATTGTCAGATTCAGCAAAAAGACCTGCTCCAAAAGATGATCCATTCTTTTTTATTGTCCATGATGTTGACATTGCAACACTTGTAAATGAATTATGGGCATCTGGTGCAGAGGCAATTTCCGTAAATGGTCAAAGAATTGTTGTAAACACTGCAATAAGATGTGTTGGTCCGACAATTCTTATAAATTCAGTTAGATTAGCTTCACCATATAAAGTAATTGCAATAGGACCTTCAAAAGACTTAGAGGGAGCATTAAAAACTCCTGGTGGATTTGTTGATTATATGACCCCCTCTACAAACCAAGGAGTAAATCTCAGTATAAACAAATACGATAATTTGGAAATATCTGGATTTAAGGGAAGTATGATTTTAAGATATGCAGTTCCAACAGGAGCTGAAAAATAGATGTGGATTTTACTAGGTCTTATACTTGGAATAATAATAGCCTTTATTCTTCCATCACAATTTGCTTTTCCTATGGCATATTCAACATATATATCTGTTGCATTTTTAGCAGGTCTTGACTCTGTCATAGGTGGAATTAAAGGAGGAATTGAGGGAAAATTTGATTTATCTGTTTTTATTTCTGGATTTATAATGAATACTCTTCTTGCTGCTCTTATAACATGGATGGGAGATAGAATTGGAGTTGATTTATATATGGCAGCAATAGTTACATTTGGAGTTAGAATTTTTAATAATTTTGGTTATATAAGACATGATCTTATGAACACAAACCAAAATTTACAGACAAATGAAACAAAAATAAATGAAGACATAAAAAAAGAACAGTAAAAACGGCAAATATTTTTAAATGTTTATGTGAGGATCGAAATTGAGTAGAACAGAAATTATAGCAGGAATAGACCTCGGATCAAGATATATAAGATGTATTGTTGCCGAAGCATCTGAAAATTCGTCTATAAATATTTTGGGGATTGGAAAAGCTGTTTCAAAAGGAATAAGGCAAGGTGTTATAATAAATATAGAAGACGCCTATAGATCTATATTGGAAGCAGTACAGGAAGCAGAACATATAGTAGGTTTTAAGTTAAAAAATGTATATGTTGGACTTGGAAGTAAATTTGTTGCAGTACAATTTGAACCTGGTAGTGTAGCAATAACAAGCCAAGAAAAAATAATAACAGAAAATGACATTAGAAAAGTTAAAGATTCTGCAAGATCTGTAGCAAAAATTCCTCAATATAATCTCATTCAAATAGTCCCATGTGGCTATACAGTAGATGGTTTTTTTGCAGGTATAAAAGAACCTGTAAATATGTCTGGTCTGAGATTAGAACTCAATGCTATGATAGTAACAGCAATGGAAACATATATTTCCAACATCTCAAAGGCCATAGATGAAGCAGGTCTTGAAATAGACTATGATGGATTTGTACTTGGAAGTTATTGTTCTGCACTATCTACACTTTCAGAGGAGATGAAAGATCTCGGAGTTCTATTGATGGACATAGGTAGTGAGACAACAAATGTCATAATATATAGAAATAAAAGAGTAACATTCTACAGGTTCTTTCCTTTTGGAGGAGAAAATCTAACAAGAGATATTTCAAATATATTTGGAATAAAACCAAATGAAGCAGAAAGACTTAAAATAACAAAAGGGAATGCCTGTGCTGATTTAATAGAAGAAGATGAAGAACTATATGGAGATTCTATTACATCAAATACACCAGTAAAAATATTAAAAGAAGAATTGGCTCAAGTTATAGAAATAAGAATGAACCAAATTTTAGGTAGAATAAAACAGGAATTAAATGTATATTTGAGTAAAAATCCTATTGGGGCAATTGTTTTAACAGGTGGAACATCAAATTTAAATGGAATAGAAACATGTGTCGGAAGATTATTTGATCGCCCTGTAAGAATAGGCAAAATAATAGAGCCAAAAGGTTTATCTGAAGAGCTTGCACAAACAGAAAATTCAATGTTAATGGGACTTATATTACATGGGGCAAGTAAATCTGAAAGAAAAACAGATAAACCGCCTTCAAAATCAAAATTTTCAGATTTTTGGGATAAAGTCTTACAAATAGGCAAAGATATTTTTTAAAATAACCAGTCCTGTCTTTTCCGGAGACAGTTTTCGATATATTGAATGGAGGTTAAAATTTTGAATACATCCAAAAATGATAAATACATTCCAGCAGGAATAGAAAAATTGACACAGACAATAAACAAAACACAAAATATGTCAAAGTCAGCAAATACAGATTTAAATACATCAGAAAAATATGCTGGAATAAGAGTTGTTGGAGTTGGTGGTGCAGGCTGTAATGCTGTAAATAGAATGATTCACACTGGTTTAAAAGGTGTTGATTTTATAAGCATAAATACTGACCCACAAGCACTATTTTTATGTGATGAAACAGCGAGACGAATACCTATAGGACAAAATACTACCAAAGGTGTTGGTGCAGGTGGAAATCCTGAAATCGGTCAAAAAGCAATCGAAGAAAACAGAGCTGAAGTAGTATCTGCACTTCAAGGAGCTGATATGATATTCATAACAGCAGGAATGGGTGGAGGTACAGGAACAGGAGCTTCTCCGATAGTTGCTGAAATAGCAAAAGAAATAGGAGCTTTATCAGTTGCTGTTGTAACAAAGCCATTCTCATTTGAAGGAAAAATGAGAGGTATGATAGCCGATCAAGGAATAGCCAAACTAAAAGAAAAAGTAGATGCTCTAATAGTAATTCCAAATGACAATCTCTTAAAAGTTGTTGACAAAAAGACATCTCTCATTGATGCTTTTAAAGTAGCAGATGATGTATTGAGATATGGAGTTCAAGGAATAACAGATATAATGACAATTCCTGGACTCATTAATGTTGATTTTGCAGATATACAGACAATAATGTTAAATAGTGGATCAGCTTTAATGGGCATTGGAATGGCAAATGGAGATCAAAGAGCTGCTGCTGCTGCAGAAGAAGCAATCAAAAGCACACTTCAAGATACTTCTATCGATGGTGCAAAAGGTGTATTATTCTGTATAACAGGCTCAAGTTCAATGACACTTGCAGAAGTTGATGAGGCTTCAAGGATAATATCCCAAGCCGTAGATCCTGATGCAAAAATAATATTCGGAACTGTCATAGATGAAGCCTATGCTGATAATATAATGGTTACTGTTATAGCAACAGGTTTTTCTTCAGCAGAAGATTCACTTTCAATCATGGCAGATGATGAGCAACAGGATTATTCTCAACAGTACAATACATATCAACAATCAGATTATGGAAAATCTGAAGATTATGATCAGATATCTTCAATTCCAAGTTTTTCATCGGCTCAAAGTATAAGGGAAAGATTTTTAAAGAGAAAATAACCGGAAAATAAAAACCTCCAAAAAATATAGTAAGGATATATGATAAAATGGCAGATTTTATGCAACAAGCAATGGACGCTCTAAAAGCAATGAAGGACAAAAACATAAGTTTAGATGATCTAATACCAAAAGATACTTATGGACTTGTAAAAAATGTAATTGCTTCACTTGGTCAACAGGCATGGATAAACTTGGGAATGCAACCAAATCCAATGACGCAAAAAATTGAAAAAGATTTAAAACAGGCAAAATTGGCTATCGATTGTACAACAAGTCTATGTGAAATAATGAAACCATATTCTTCTCCAAGGGAGAAAATAGAATTGGATACTTTAGTACAAAATTTGCAATTAAACTTTGTACAACAAAATCAATAAAATATAACAAAAGCACAATAAAATTCTATTGTTAAAGGGCAATTTATTAATATACCATATTTTTTTAAATTTATGGTTAGTATGTCAAAAATTATCTTGCATTTTAATTGTTTTTTGTGTATAATAGAAAACAGTAAAATTTATGTAAAATTATTATTTGGCAAAGTCTATTAACAAAGTTCTAATCTTCTACGAAAGGATATAATACTGTGTTTAAAAGAATTAGTAAAATTTTTAAGGGTTTTATGAGTCTATTTATCAAAAATATTGAGACTAAAAATCCAGAAGCTCTTCTCGAAGCTCAAAAAGAAGAATTAAGAGAAAAAGTATCTCAATTCAATACAAATTTAGCAAAACAGGCTGGTTTTGTCGCAAGATTAGAGAGATTTGTAGCTGAAAGAGAAAAGAAAGAAAAAGAACTTTTGGCAAAAGCTCAAGCAAATCTAAAAGCAGGTAATACAGAAATTGCAGGAAAAGCTGCAATGGAACTAAAGACAACTCGTACAGAATTAGAAGGCTACAAAGCCCAATTAGTAACAGCTAAAAAATCTTACGAACAACTTGTAAAGACAAAAGATGTAACAATAAAAGAAGCAAAAGCAAAACTTGAATCTCTACAACAGAAACTTTCACAAGTCAAGATGAAAGAAGCAGAAGCAGAACTTCAAGAAATGTCTCAATCTATGGTTGGAGAACTTGGAGCTGGTGGAGATACAATGAATCGCCTTGACGAACAGCTCAATGAGAGATTGGAACTTGCAACAGGAAGAGCACAAGTTGCCAAAGATTCTGCTGATTTCTCAGATGTCATGATGAAAGAATCAGAACAAAAAGCTCTTGAAAGCCAAGCACTTGCAGAACTTGCAGCTTCAATGGGAATGGATTATTCACCTTATGGACCAGCTCCTGTTGCTGAAAAATCAATGGGTCCACAAAGTGGAGTTTCATTAGAAAAAGAAACACAACTTGACATAATTTAGTAGAAAAGTACCACAATATCCCAAAATATAAAAAATGGGAGAATAGTTTTTATGAAAAATAAAACAACCTTTTTGGATTTGGTAAAAGAATGTTTTGGTTGGTGGCCAAATATCTTATTTCTTATTGTTGCAGTAATATTTGGACCTTCTATATGTGGTTCAGCAGAAATTGCATACATAGCAGGTGGAATAATAGAAGCTCTTTGGCTGTTTTTTGGTGGCGGAACTCCTATTATTCAAAATAAAATAAAACAAAAAGAGCAGCAAAAAATCTTAGCAGAATGGAATAAGAAGAAAAATAGAATCATTGCAAAACTATCTTCAGCTAGCAGAAACAGATTTTGCAAATTTGAAAATACTGGTAGAAATATTTCATCTATAATAAATCAATCAAGAAAAGATGGAATAAATGCAGATCCTACAAAATTAAAAACAGTAAATCAACTTCTTTGGCTATCATTAAAACTTCTCTATTCTCGTGAAATAATGGTCAATAATGTAAAGGGCAATACAAAAGATATGCTCGTTACAAAAATTGAAAATATGAAAAAGAATAGAGAGAATGAGAAAGATCCTAAATTAATAGAAACACTTGACTCAACAATCAAAACTATGGAACAACGACTTGAAACATTTGACAAAGTTTCAAATGATATGAAATCAATAGATTTAAACTTGTTGAGAATAGAGGAACAATTAGAACTTCTCAAAAATTTAACTGCCATAGAAATTCAAAATTCAAAAGGCAATTTGACAAAACAGATAGACAACGCACAACAATCAATAGATGACACACAGGATTGGATGGAAACAGCAAAAGATTTGTTTGCTCCTCTTGATGATGATCTGACAGAAACACCTCCAGACGATATTTTCGTTCAAGGTGTTTCATCTGGTGGGATAATTTAAAACCAAATGGCGTTTAATTCCACCGCTTCTATACAGGCGGAGAAATTAGACGCCATTTTTTCATAAATAAGCTAACAAATAGTGGAGGATTATATAAATGACTGAAATTGCTTCTTGGGCAAAAAAAATGCAACAATATTTTATAGCAGGGACTTCTTCACAATTTATTCTATATGGAAATATATTTGACTATGTCCCAGTAAGAGATAGAAATAGATTAGAATTTATATCTTTGAGAACATTTTTAAATGATGTGATGTTTGCTCCATTCGATGTAGTCATATTCTATGATAGAGGAAAAGGCATCAGGGTTAAAAAAGGACAAGAAGAATTTCGTCGTTTTTTATCAGGATACGATACTTTCAACCACACAAACTATGCAACATTTATGGGTAATCTTCCAAGAGAGCCTAAAGTTGCAATAGATTTGATAGACAGATTTATACAATTAAATCTACAAAAAGTAAAATTTTCAGAAAATGACAGAAATGCAGATGGAACACTAAAATCTTACACAATCCCTGTAAAAATAGCAATAGTTATAGACTATGCTCAATATGTTGTTCCAAGAGGCGAACTCATGCAGATGGTAGGAAATACAAGTGAAGTCCTGATAAAAATACTCGACTGGGCTTCAGATCCTGCCATAACAAATGCACATGTTGCCACATGTCTAATAACAGAAAATCTACAAGAACTAAATACATTATTGATAGAAAGTCCATACAATACAAAAATAAAACTTCCAATGCCTGATGAAAATGAATTGGCAGATTATTGCAGATTTTTATCTGAAAGAATGCCTGATTACCATGAATACTGCAAAATTGAACCTAGATTACTCGGTGCAGGAATGTTGGGTCTCACAAAAGCAGGTGTCAATTCTATAATCTCATTTGCAATAAAAAACAAACAGGAATTAAATCCAAAAATTCTGTCACAAAACAAAAAAAGCTATATAGAAAAAGAATGTAACGATCTTCTTGAATTCATAGAATCTCCATATAACCTTGATATGGTAGCAGGTCATAGAGCAGCAAAACAATGGTTAAAAGAAGATGCAGAATTGATAAGAAATGGAAAATTGAGATCGATTCCTATGGGTTATCTCTTGACTGGTGGAATAGGTACTGGAAAAACATTTTTAGCAAACTGTTGGGCTGGCGAACTCGGAATTCCGTTTGTAAAATTCAAAAATTTCAGAGACAAATGGCAAGGCTCAACAGAAGGAAATCTTGAAAAAATATTCACTGTTCTCGATGCCTTGGGTCAAGTAATTGTATTTATTGATGAAGCTGACCAATCTACAGGAAAAAGAGAAGGTGGCGGAGGCGATTCAGGAGTATCAGGAAGAGTCTATTCAATGTTAGCTCAAAAAATGAGTGATACAAAAAACAGAGGAAAAATAATTTGGATACTTGCGACATCTCGTCCAGATTTGCTTGAAGTTGATTTAAAAAGACAAGGAAGACTTGATGTTCATATTCCACTTTTTGCACCTCAGACAGATGAAGACAGAAATGAATTATTTAAAGTAGTTGCAAAAAAATCTGGTTCTGACTTAAAAGATGAAGACATACCAACACTTCCAACAGGTCTATCATCATTGGGAGGAAACGAAATGGAAGCACTTCTCGTAAGAGCTCATAGACAATTTGATCTCCACAAGACTGATGAAACACTTGCAGAAATTCTCAAAAACCTCCTAAAAGATTTCAGACCTTCTGCATATACAGCAGCTCTCGAATATATGGATTTAATTGCAGTAAAAGAATGTACTGATTCCATGTTTTTGCCAGAAAAATATAAATCAATGACTCCTGAAGAATTAGACGAAAAAATAGAACATGTAAAGCACAGAATGAGTATATAAAATAGGCAGGTATACCACCATGTTCAAAAATAACAAACCAGTAAAACATAAAAAAGGAGATTATAGAGATATAGCAATGGACTCTATGAACTCCTTAGATGAACTCGAAGGCTTAACTATGAACAACACCTATGTATCTCCTTATGAAAAGAGACACTTTGAGCAAGCTGTAGAGATATTGGATAGAGATCCGAGATTTACAAGAAATTCAGTAATAAAAAAACCTTCATCAACTGAAATTCCAAAACAAACAGAAGATGCTTTTGCAAGTATGATGAAGAAAACTGTCAATCTAAATGCAAATAACAATGAAACTCCTCCTTCAAAAGAAGATTCATTTAAAAGTTTGATGAAAAAGAAACTTAGTAATTATGAAAATGAAAAAGCAAACGATACAAATCCAGCAGCTACAACTCTATTAAATAATACAGAAGTAGAACAAAAATCTATAAACTTAGAGAAACCTATAAATGATCCAGTAAATACAAATAATACAATTAACGAAAATGTAAATATCCTCGAAAAAAAGACAACTGCTGGGGCTGGACTGCTAACAACTGCTGGAGCTGGACTGCTAAATTCAGTTGAAAAACCAAAACCAGCTCCCAAAGACGACACAACAGACGATATTGCAGATATTGCCTTTGAATATTTAGTAAAAAATGGAGAAGAATGGAAAAACTACGACGAAATATATAAACTTGCAAATATTCCAAAATTAAAAAATGGAATGTCAATAGAAACAATAATAGGGATGTCGTCTGAAATGTCAAATATGCCCATAGATGTCAAAATGAGTTCAATCTTGGGTTATCTTGAATCAAAAAATATAGATCCTGCTACAATAATTGAAGATTGTAGAAAAAAAGAAACAGTAATAAAACTATACGAAGAATTTCTTGAAGAAACATTAGCTAAAAAGAAATTGAGAATAGAATCTGAAATAGACCTATTGAATAAAAAAATTGCAGAACGAGAAGATATAATAAGAGAAGATATAAACAGATTAAATGAATGGAAAAATGACAGAATTATATTAGAAGACATGATGAAAGAAGCATGTGAGTGTTTGGGGCATAAACAGTAAAATGACAGAATCAATAATAAATTGCGTAGAATATTTTTCATCTTATGCACATGTATGGGGCTTAGTTTTTATATTTTTGTTCATGACTATGGAAAGTACAATACTTCCATTGCCAAGTGAAATAGTTATGATTCCTGCTGGATTTATGGCTTATCGTTGTGAATTATTGTGTAGATCATTTTGGCCAGACTTCTTTTTAGCTGTAATCGCTGGAATATTGGGTTCGATATGTGGTGCTTGGATCAACTATTTAGTATCTCTTAAACTTGGAAGACCAATATTATATAAATATGGCAAATATTTCTTCATAAAAGAACATGCCTTAAAAAGAGCTGAAGAAATATTCAATAAATACGGTGATATGGCGACATTTGTATGTAGATTAGTTCCAGTTTTAAGGCATTTGATTTCCATCCCTGCTGGACTATCAAAAATGAATCCCAAGAATTTTACAGTTTGTACAGGTTTAGGTGCTGGTCTTTGGATGATAATTTTAACAGGAATCGGTTCTTATTTAGGAGTAATAGCTGGGGCAAAAACAAGTTATAGAGAAATAATTACAATGGGAGAAAAACTTTTACATCAACATTTCTGGCTCATAATGATTTCAGTAATTTTACTTGCTCTGATTTACATGTTTATTCATAAAAAAGTAATGGGAGAAAATAGTGAAAAGGAGGAAAAGGTTAATGAATAAATTTATTAGCTTATTTTCAGCTTGTGCTGTATGTACCGCCTTATTATTTAGCAATGTCTATGCTTCTGATAATTCAACAACAAAATCGCCTTTAGTAGTAAAGCCAACTCCATACATACAATCTGGAGGTGTTCCAGTTTTTTCTGATGACTATTACAATTCAATATATAACGATGGTCGTCCCCAACATAGATATCAATATAAACCAACATATACTCCGATAAACAAATCTTCTTATTACAATCAAAACATACCAAACAGTGCTGTAAAAAATGAAGATGATTATAGAGGTGGAAGTATACCTCCATTTGGAACAAAACCAACTTATACACCAATAAATAAATCACCATACTATAACCAAAATATACCCAAAAGTGCAATAAAAAATGAAAAGAACAATTATCAAAATGGAGTATATCCTTGGAATGTAAAATACACATATACACCTGCTAATCAAGTAAAATATACACCTGCGTCACAAATAAAAAAATGACAAATATTCCATTGAAAGAAAATATAAAATTGATAAAAATATTTTCTTCACTAAATGAAGAAGAGATAAACTTGATACAAAAATTCAGTTCTAAAATTTCATTTAGTAAGAATACAATAATATGTTTAAGCGGAGAGCCAGCAACATATTTTGCAGGTATAATCAATGGTAAATTAAAAGTTTCATCTTTTTCTGAATCAGGTAAAGAAATTGCATTCCATTATTTATACCCTGGTGACTGTTTTGGTGAAATGTCAATTTTTGACAATGAATCTACAAGGTCTGCTACTATAACATCTCTTTCACAATCAGATATAATAATAATAAAAAACAAAGATTTTATAAATTTAATGAAAGAAATGCCATCCATTTTTTTTAAAATAGGAAAAATTCTTTCAGAAAGGCTTAGACACTCAAATAAAAAAATAGAATTACTCTGCTTTTGTTCACTAAAAAGAAAAGTTACAGATTATCTAATTGAGTGTTGCGAAAAAGAAAATTATTATACTTGTTCTCAAAAAGAGATAGTTGAATTTACAGGTGCAAGTAGAGAAAGTATAAGCCGTGTTATATCTGAATTGAGACAAAATGGAATAATTACAAAAGAATCTAAAAAAGATAATTTTAAAATAGATTTGGAGAAGTTAAAAACATACAGTGAAACAAGTGAATAAAAATCTTTATATATTCCACTATCCCCTGTACAATTTCAACTGTTCAGTAATAAAAACAGATGATTTTATATTTGTGATAGACACATATTTGGGACCTGATGGAATAAAAGAAGTTAAAGAATTTGTAGAAAAAAATAAAGAGCATAGGAAAGTATATGTGATAAATACCCATTCACATTATGATCACATCTGGGGAAATTGTCTGTTTGAAAATTGTCAAATAATATCACATAGGTTATGCAGAGAAAAAATCTTATCAGACGGTGAAAAAGTTCTTAAAGAATTTAAAGAAAAAGAACCAAAATTAATTTTGGGAGATATCAAAATAAAAGCCCCTGATATAATTTTTGAAGATGAATTGACTTTTTTTTCAAAAGATATTTCTATAAAATTAAAACATTTTAAAGGTCATACAAAAGACGGTATTATAATTATAATTGAACCATATCATATTTGTATTGCAGGCGATCTTGTTGAAGAACCATTTCCTATTGTAAATGAAGAAGATAGCAATTTAAAAGAGTTTATATCATCTCTTGAAGAAATGGATAAAATGGAGTTTAATTTAGTTATACCTTCCCATGGAAATAGATTTGATAAAGGATTAATTAAAGAAAATATATATTATCTAAAACAATTAGAAAGCAAGTCAATTTCTGAAGATTATTGTATGCAAAATAATATAACAAGTGAATTTTATTTGAAAGCACATGAAGAAAATTTAGATCAAGTTAGTGTTGACTATTAGACAAAAAAAGGGAGGAATAAAAAATGTCATTTTTTGAAGGACTATCTAAAACATTTAAGAAAAGCACAGAATTGGCAAAAAAAGGGACTGAAATAATTGTAAAACAAGCTGAAAAATCAATCAAAATTGAATCTGTCAAAGCCGACATTACTACAGAAAAAAAAGAACTTGACAAAAAAATGAAGCGTTTAGCTTCAAGAGTATATTCCATGTATGAAAAAAATGAGATAGAAGACCCTGAATTGATTGAAATGTGTAAAGAAATCAAAAAAATAAAATGGAATATAGAAAAAAAATATTCTGATATTGAAGATTTAAAAAAGACATCTGTTTCTTTAAAAGATGAAGATGAAAAAGATCCTTGGGAAAATGATGATGATGAATTTTTCGAAAATGACGAAAAAGATAGTAAAAAAGATAAATCCCCAAAGAATGATAAAATAAAAGAAGAGAAAAAGACTGACAAAAAAGATAATAATCCAAAAGAGAAAAAAACAAAAAAGAAAATAAAAATAAAAGTTAAAGATTTGGAACAAGAAGAATACAATAGCAAAAAAGAAGATAAAAAAGATGATGACAAAAAAGATTCTGTTAGCGACAGCAAATAAACACAAAATAGAAGAGATAAAATATCTACTTAACGGTATTCCTTATGAAATAGTATCTGTCTTAGATTTTGAAAATATCAAAGAAGTAGAAGAAGGAAAAGAAACATATCTTGAAAATGCTTCTCTAAAAGCATTGGGATATTCAAAACAGACGGGTATTTTATCACTTGCAGATGATTCAGGTCTTGAAATAGATTGTCTTGGGGGTAAACCTGGTGTTATGTCCTCAAGATTTTTGAGTGAAGCAAAATCCTATAGTGAAAAAAATAGTATGCTTCTTGAAATGATAAAAGATGTTCCTCAAGAAAAAAGAGGAGCAAGATTTGTATGTACTGCAGTTCTTGCTTATAACGGCAAAGTTATTAAATCATTTATTGGAGAATTAAAGGGAAGCATAGCATTTGAAAAAGCAGGTAATGAAGGATTTGGATATGATCCTGTATTTTATGTACCTGAATACAAAACAACACTTGCTTCAGTTCCTGCAGAAATAAAAAATCAAATAAGCCATAGAGCAAATGCAATGAAACAAGTTAAAGAATTTTTAACCAATCCCCTATTTTTAATATAATAAAATTTATTATGTTAAAAAAAGCCCCTTTCATTGGTTGCAACCAATGAAAGGGGCTTTTTTTGTTTATTTTTCTTGCTAAATAATGCGTTTTTCAAAAATTGATTTCCGTGCTTTTATAGGGAAGATTTTGATTATTAATTTATCAGATTAACAGCTGAATTAATAATTTAGCAACAATCTTTAACAAAAAAATTTACAAAAATTGATTCTTTTTAACAAAATTGTGGCATAAATTTTAATATTTCAAAAATATAATAGAATTAAAGAATATTTTGTGAGTCTACAAAAAAAAATAAATAGTTTATTATCTGCTTTCACAGCCCCTTAATAATTAAAACTTGATTTTTAGTTAATATTTTAGTATAATAAGAAAGGAAAGATATGGCTAAAATAAATAAAGAAACCAAAAAGAAAAAAAAGAAAAAGAATGTTGAGAAAATATCTTTAAAAGAACAAGTCCCAAAAGATATTCAAAAAGATATTCAAAATTTTATTCTTATGGACGATGAAT
>CADASF010000015.1 GCA_902790465.1 uncultured bacterium
TAATTTCACAATGTCAAAAGAACTACCCAAAAATTTTAGCAAATTCTTTCTTACAAAAAAAGAGATAAAAGAGCTTATAAAAAACGATCCTGAATACATAAAATATATCGAAAAAGTATTCAAGGAAAGAAAATTTAAATCTATCAAAGATTTGACTATTACTGATGGATACTTATTTGGTACTGTAATGCTAAATAAGGAAATCTGCAAGGGTGTATTGGAAGCCATTTTGGAAATCAAAATAACAGATATTCAATTTGTTGAACTTGAAAAAACAGTACAAAATGGATATGAAACTAAAAGTGTTCGCTTCGATGTCATTCTAAAAGATGATAAAGGGAATATCTACAATATAGAAATGCAGGTAAGTACAAAAGGGAAGAAAAATTTAGGCAAAAGGACACGCTATTATCAAATAATGATAGATAGTTTAATGCTAAAAAAAGGTGATGATTACAGCAAGCTAAAAAAGAGCATTATTATATTTATCTGTCCTTTTAGATTATTTGATAGAAAAAGACAAATCTACACATTCAACACATATTGTAAAGAAGATAAAGAACTTCAGTTAAATGACGATACGACCAAAATTTTTATCTCAACAAAAAATAAAAAAGATAAAAAGTTAAATGTCGATTTAGAGGCATTTATCAATTATGTAAATGGTAAAATAAACGAGGAAAATTTATTGATAAAAAAAATTGAAGATGAAATTGAAGAAATCAAAAATAGAGAAGAATGGAGGGTTGAGTATATGTTATCAGTATTACATTATTCAGATGCTCGCATGGAAGGTCTTATAGACGGCCGCAGAGAAGGTCGCAGAGAAGGTCGCAGAGAAGGCCGCAGAGAAGGTCGCAGAGAAGGTCGTAGAGAAGGTCGTAGAATTGGCGAAATGCAAAAAACTGTAAATAATATAAAATCATTGATTGAAGGTTTAAATTTTTCAACCGAAAAATCAATGCAGATTTTAAAAATTCCGATTGAGGAACAGGAATTGTATTATAAACTTGTAAATGACCCTGTATTTTATGAGAAATATTTTGCTGATATTATGAAAATTTTGATGAAGATGACAAGGAAGAAGACGACGAAGAAGAAGAGTAAAATTCGACTTCCACAAAATAGCTCCTAAATGACATTTAGGAGCTATTTTGTGGCTCACTTCATTTATCCCCCCCTTTTATGAGAGAAGGACGACCTAAGAGACAGAAGAGGAGAAAAAATGGCAAAGAAAAAAGTTGAAGAGCTTACGATTGAGGAAAAATTAAATAATTCCATTATTCCAGTAGATAAACAGCCTTATAAAATACCTCCAAATTGGTGTTGGGTAAAAATAAATTCAATTTCAAATATTTATACAGGAAATAGTATAAATGAAAAAGTAAAAGCCGAAAAATATATAAATAACTCTAAAGGCTTATTATATATTGCGACAAAAGACATTGATTTTGATAGTTATATAAATTATGAAACAAATGTTAGAATAAGTGATTATGAAAATTTTAAAATAGCTCCTGCAAATACATCTCTTCTTTGCATAGAAGGTGGAAGTGCTGGGCGAAAAGTTGGATTCGTTGACAGATGTGTCTGTTTTGTAAATAAATTATGTGCATTTACTCCTAAAAAAATTAATTCAAAATATATTTATTACTATTTAAAGACAAATTATTTTTCAAATCAATTTAATTTGAAAAAACATGGTCTTATAGGTGGAGTTTCTTTAAAAGATTTAATAAATATAAATTTTCCTCTTCCACCATTAGCTGAACAGGAACGGATAGTAAGTAAACTTGATGATTACATTTCCAAACTCAATGAAGCAAAAGAGAAATTAGAAAAAGTTGTTGATACTTATGAATTTAGAAAATCTGTAATTTTACACAAAGCATTTACAGGTGAATTGACTAAAAATTGGAGAGAAAAAAATCCAAATATTGAATCTGTAGATATTTTATTAGAAAAAGTTAATCAAGAAAAACAAAATTTAGCAAAAAAAAGACAAACAAGAAAAGATAAAGATTTTATAGATGAAGAAACTCCGTATAAAATTCCTAATACTTGGAAGTGGATAAAATTAAAAAATATTTGTACAAAAATTGTTGATGGTTCTCATAATCCACCAAAAGGAGAATCTGAAAAAACAGATTATATTATGTTATCTGCAACCAACATAAAAGATGACAAATTTATTGATTTAGAAAAAGTCCGTTATTTATCTAAAGAAAATTTTGATTTAGAAAATCAAAGAACAAATATTCAAATAGGAGATATATGCTTTACTTCTGTTGGTTCTATTGGTAGAAGTTGTATTTTTAAAGGTGGTTTAAATATTTGCTTTCAAAGAAGTGTTTCCATAATTACAACTCCAATATCAAGTGAATATTTAAAAAATTTTTTTGATTCATTATATTTCCAAAATAAAGTTCAATTTGAAGCAAGAGGAAGTTGTCAAGTTGGATTTTATTTGAATCAATTAGCAATTTCTTTAATTCCTCTTCCACCCATTGAAGAACAGAAAGAGATTGTAAAAATCCTTGATTCTATTTTGACAAAAGAAAAACAGGTTAAAGAAATAGCAGAAAAAGAAATAGAAAGATTAGAGAATTTAAGGGAAAATCTTTTAGCTCGTGCATTTGGTGGAGTTCTCGGAACAAATGATCCAAATGAAGAAAATTCAATCGAATTATTAAAAAGTGTACTATAAAATAAAAGGATAAAAACATGAAATGGAATTGGATTCTTGAAGCAAAAAAGCAAGTCTCTGAAGAGAAGAGAATCTCTAAATTTGCAAATGGCGGTTCTCTTTCAGGAGTTCTTGTCTATCCAGATACATATTTTACAGGCATGTCCAATCTTGGATTTCATGCTGTCTATAGAATATTTAATGAAGAACTTGGAATAAGTTGTGAAAGAGCTTTTTATCCTGACAAAAAATATGTTGATTTTTTTAGAAATGAAAAAAATCTTCGTTCTTTTGAAAGTCAAAAAATATTACAGGAGTTTGATTTTATTGCTTTTTCAATTTCTTTTGAAATGAATATCCCTCTTGTTGTGGATATTTTAAAGATGACATCGATCCCTTTATATTCAGTTGATAGAACCGATTCCGATCCTCTCATTCTACTTGGAGGAGCAGTTTCTTATATAAATCCTGAACCTGTTGCTCTTTTTGTTGATGCTATTTTGATTGGTAGGGGAGAGGATGTTCTTCCAAAAGTATCTGAAATTTTGAATAAAAGACTTTCGAGAAATGAGACACTTGTCGAACTTTCAAAACTTAAAAATGTATATGTACCATCATTAATGAAATTGTCTGATGTTGAAAGAGCTAAGTGTCGTACTTCTCGCTTTTTTTCTTCATCATTTTTAACATCAAATACTGAATTTGCAAATACTCTTCTTGTTGAAATAATGAGAGGCTGTCCTTTTATGTGTAAATTCTGCACTGTCTCAAATTGTTTTGGCAAGTGCATTTTTAATCATGCTTCGGATTTTATAGACCATATAGAATCTATCAGAAAAGATATTGATATAAACAAAGTCGGTCTCATTGGTGGAAGCATAAATGCACATCCTGAATTTAATGAGATATTGGGATATTTGAGGAAAAATAAAATCAAAGTTGGTTTTTCTTCATTGAGAGCAGATAGATTAAATGACGAAATTCTCGATTTTATAAAAAATGAGGGTGGGGGAATTTTGACACTCGCCCCTGAAACGGCAAATGAAAAAATTAGGTTTGCAATAGGCAAAAAAATAACAGATGAATTGTTTTTTTCATCTGTTGAAAAGGCATTTTTTAATGGTGTATCACATTTGAGATTATATTTTATGATAGGTCTTCCAAATGAAACTGAAGATGATGTACGAGAAATTGGAAATATGATTTCAAAATTGAGAAAATTTAAAAATGGTTCAAAGGCTCGTATATCTGTTTCAGTTTCTCAATTTATACCAAAGCCATTTACTCCTCTTGAAAGAGAAAGGCAAGAAGATTTAAATTCAATAAAGAAAAAGTTTTCTATTTTAAAATCTGTCATGCCTTCTGGAGTTAAATTAAGTGGCGAAGCTCCAAATTCTGCAATGTTGCAGGGGATTCTTTCAAGAGGTGATAGAAACCTCTCAAAAATTATAGCTGAAATTCCTGAAATGTCTTTGGGAAAATGGCAGAAAAAAGCTGAATCTTTGGGTATTGATTTGGAATATTATCTCAGAAAAATTCCAGATGATGAGGAACTATTTTGGAAAAGTAGACAGCGTTATGTTGATGGAGAAGATATAACATTAGATATTAAAGAAATTGAAGAAGAAGAAAATTTTTTTAAAACAGAAGAGGATTATTTATATTTTCTTTTTTTAAAAGAAGAATATTATCCTTCTTTAGAAGAATTCAAAGAATGGATAAGGTGGTCATTAAATCCTCAATTAGATAATTATAAAGAATGGAAAGATTTATTAATTAAACACGGCTACATAAATGAAAAAGAAGAAATAATTTATAAAAAAGATGAATAAAAAAAACAAAATACTTAACTCAGTTATCACTTAGTTAGGTATTTTGTTTTTTATGGATTTTTCATTTTCACTACTTTATTCAGAGGCTTTGAAATTATAGACAGGTTTCATGACATCGACGATTTCGACTGTATCACCAATTACATCAATAATATCATTTAGTGATTTATATGCCATTGGAGCTTCGTCGAGTGTAGATTCATTGATTGAAGTCGTATAAATTCCAGCCATGACTTCTTTATAGTCTTCTAATTTTAGTTTATTTTTGGCTTCACTTCTCGACATTATTCTTCCAGCACCATGTGGAGCTGAATAATTCCAATCTGGATTTCCTTTTCCTATAGCTAAAACACTTCCATCTCTCATGTTTATTGGAATAAGAACTTTTTGATCTTTATAAGCAGGTATTGCCCCTTTTCTCAAAATCATATTTTCAATATCTATGTAGTTATGTACAGTGTGAAAACTTTCTACTGCTGTCAATCCAGCACGCTCCAGTAATACTTTTGCCATTTGTTCTCTGTTTTTAATTGCAAATTCTTGGCTAATCTTCATGTCTTGGAGATATTGTTCAAAATATTTTCCATATAAAAAACATAGGTCTTTTGGAATAGATGTATTTTCTCTATTATCTCTTAGATTGTCCAATGCTGTCTGTATTTCTTTAAAACGCCCTGCTTCTTTCAATTCCCTTATTATTTTTTCTCTCTGTTCTGTGTAAGAAGCATTTCCAACATTTAAATCCATTGCTAATTGTTGATAATGTTCTGCAACTTGACAGCCTAAATTTCTGCTTCCACTGTGAATTACAAGATAATATATGCCATCTTTTGATTTTTCAACTTCTATAAAATGGTTTCCACCGCCAAGACTTCCAATGCTATTTTCCAACCTTTTTATGTGTTTTAGTTGGTTATAGCAATTTAGACTGTTTAAATCAAAATCAACTTGTTTTTCTTCCCACACTTCTTTTCCAGAGGGAATAAAATGTGCTGCTTCATCTAATTTTTCAAAATCTATTGTTGAATCTTCTAATTTTATTGTCAACATCCCACAACCAATGTCAACACCAACAATATTTGGAACTGCTTTGTCGAGAATGGTCATTGTTGTTCCGATAGTACAGCCTTTTCCTGCATGCACATCAGGCATGATTCTTATTTTGCTTCCATTTGTAAATTCATGATCGCACATTCTTTTAATTTGTTGTTTTGCCAATTCATCAATCGTTTTTGCATAAGAAATTGCAGTGGTTACTTCTCCAATGATTTCTTCCATATTAGCCCTCTTTATTTCTTGTTATATTATAATTTTATAAAATTTTACTCAAAATGTAAAGGCTTTGAATAGATAGATTGAAAAGGAATGTTTTTTAGTGAAAAGAATTTTTATTGGAAAGTAAGTGAGGTAATTCATGGACAATTTGAATAAATTAAAAGAGGTTTTATCAAATGCTGAATATGTCGTTATTGGTGCAGGAGCAGGTTTGAGTACATCAGGCGGATTTGTATATTCAGGAGAGAGATTGCAAAAATTTTTTTTTGATTTTCTAAAAAAATATCATTTTCCTGATATGTATTCAGGCGGTTTTTGTCCATTTGAAAAGAAAGAAATTTTTTGGGCATATTGGAGTAGATATATTTATATAAATCGTTATGCTCCGATTCCTAAGCCTGTGTATAATATTTTATTTGATTTAATAAAGGATAAAAATTATTTTGTAATAACAACAAATGTCGATCATCAATTTCAAAAAGCAAATTTTGATAAAAATAGGCTTTTTTATACACAGGGGGATTATGGGCTTTTTCAATGTTCTGTTCCATGTTGTCAAAAAACTTGGGATAATGAGGAAATCATTATAAATATGGTTCTTTCACAAGATTGTTCTATTGATGAAAATAAAAATTTAATTGTTCCTAAAAAAGTGAAAATGGAGATTCCATCTGAATTGATTCCTAAATGTCCTGAAAAGAAAGAAGATATTTCTATGAATTTGAGAGCTGATGATACTTTTGTCCAAGATAAAGGTTGGTATAAAGCCTCAGAAAGATATCATAATTTTTTGAGAAAATGCAAAAATAAAAAAGTATTATTTTTAGATTTGGGAACAGGAATGAATACCCCAGCTATTTTTAAATATCCATTTTGGCAGATGACTTATGAATGGGAAAATGCAATTTATGCCTGCATAAATTTAGGAGAAGCATTTACTGCTAAGGAAATAGAGGAAAAATCCATCTGCATTAATGATGATATTTTTGGTGTATTACAAAAAATGTAGATTTCAAAAAAATATAAAAAAAACGAGGAATTTATGAAGGGCGAATTTCAGGAACTTGTTCAATATATGAGAGAAACAAAGAAAATCATTGTTCCAATCTATCAGAGAAATTACGAATGGACAAGGGAAAATTGCAGGGTTCTATATGAAGACCTCATGATGATAGTAAATGGAAATAGAACAAAACATTTTATTGGAAGTATTGTATCTGTAAAGACAAATGATTCAACAAATGCAAAAATAATCATAGATGGTCAACAGAGAATCATAACTGTCTATCTTATGTATTTGGCTATGTATAATTTGATTGAAGAGGGAGAAATTGAAACTTCTATAAATGCCGAAGAGATAAAAGAAGAATTTTTGATTCACAAATTTTCAAAAGAAGATAATAAATATAAGATAATCCCAACAGAAAAAGATGGTCATGACCTAAATTTACTGATAGATAATGACATTGATCTAAATAAAAAGTCAGAGTCAAATATAATTGAAAATTATAAATTTTTTTACTATGAATTGAAATATAAAAGAGTTTCAATAGATAAATTATATAAAGCAATAGATAAATTGGGAGTTATATCTATTACTCTCGATCATGACGAAAATCCTCAGTTAATTTTTGAGAGTTTAAATTCAACAGGTCTTGCATTAAAAACATCTGACAAAGTGAGAAATTTTCTTTTAATGCAGTTTGATGAGAAAAAACAAAATAGACTGTATGAAAAATATTGGAAAAAAATAGAGCATTGTGTCGGTGATTCTTTTGAAAATTTTATAAAAGATTATCTGATTTTTAGATATAAAAAAATTTGTCTAAAAAGATTTTATGAAGAATTTAAGACTTTTATACTTTCAAGCAATATTGAAATAGTAGATATTTTGAAAGATATAAAATATTGTGCTGAAATATATAGACATATCTTAAATTTTGATACAGATAATGAAAATATAAATAAGTATCTTCAATATTTTAATTTTATTGGAATTAAAATCATAAGACCGTTTTTAATTGGTATTCTCGATTTATATAAATCAAAAAAAATATCTGAAAAAGAACTTTTAAAAATTTTTGAGATTTTAGAAAGCTATCTTGTGAGAAGAATTATATGCAAAAATTCTTCTTCAAATTTGGGAAATATTTTTTATACTCTTCACAATGAGATCTTAAAAAGTGGTGAAAATTATTTGACATCATTTAAAAAAATGTTTTTTGGAACAAAAATCATTGAAAATAGATTTCCAAATGATGATGAATTTTCGGAAAAATTTAAGTCAACTTTGATTGGAAAAAATAAAAATCAAATTTTATATATTCTTTCAAGATTGGAAAATTGCAATAGTAAAGAGTATCTCGATTTATTCCAAGTGATAAATGGTAAAAAGAAATATCAAATTGAGCATATCATACCACAGACACTTTCAGAAGATTGGATTGTTGATTTGGGGGCAAATTACGATAAAATTCACAACATATGGCTAAATAGAATAGCTAATTTGACATTGACGGCTTATAATCCAGAACTTAGCAACAAATCTTTTGGAGAAAAAAGATTGTTGTTTTCTGAAAGTTCTCTGAAATTGAATAAATATATATCAAATTTTAAAAAATTTGGTTTGGAAGAATTGAATGAAAGAAATGATTATCTTTTGAAAATTGCAAAAAAAATATGGGAATATCCAAAGGATATGATTTCTTTTGAAAATTCAATATCATTGACTTTGCGTGAAAATGAAAATATTTTTACTGCTTCAAAACTTATAAGTTTTTCTTTTAGAGGAGAGAGGTATGAAGTTAAGAGTTGGGCTGAAATGTTCAATATCATAATAAAATCACTTCATATTGAAGACCCAACAGTATTTTATGAACTTGTGAAAGACGAAAAATACAAAAATAGAATAACAGTAAATTCTGCTGATTTTGAAAATTTGAGAGAGATTGAGAAAGGAAAACTTTTTTATAATGCCACAAATTCGACATCTCAAAAAATACAGATATTAAGAGATTTTTTTGAAAAATTTGATATTTCACAAGATGAATTGATTTTTGAAGTTACAATGTAAGAAAATGAGAGGATTTGATCATGATTATAAAAATTGATAATAAAAATGTTGAAATTGAAGGGCAGGCTGGAAAATGTGCTTTTGCTGTCAAAAATTTCACAACAGGTAAAACATTTTTTTATAATGAAGCTGAAAAGTTTCATTCAGCAAGCATGATCAAGTTGCCTATTTTGAGTTGTCTTTATTTAGAGGCAGAAAATGGCAATATTGATTTAGATACAAAATATGAATTGAAAAAAGAAGATGTTGTTGAAGGCGGAATAATTCCTGAATTTCATTTTGGTTCTGTTTTTACATTGAGAGACCTTGCAAATATAATGATTGTTGTAAGTGATAATACTGCTACAAATATTTTGATCGATTTTTTGGGATTTGATAAAATAAACAATCATATAAAGAAATATTTGGGCATGAAAAAAACAGAACTTGTAAAAAAATTAATGATTCCTGCTAAATCTCCTGATATTTTTAATTATACATGTGCTGAAGATATTTTACAATTTTTTGAATTGCTTTATTTAGACAAACTTGTTTCTAAAAAAGCCTCTAAAGAGATGTTGGACACATTATCTCGGCAAATGTTTATTGAAAAAATTCCTCGTTTTTTGCCTGATTTTGTTTTTACAGCGAATAAAACAGGTGAAGTCTCTGGAGTAAGACATGATGGGGCTATTGTGAAATCAAAATCTTTTGATTTTGGCATGTGTGTTTTGACATCTGAATCTGATGATGTCAATAAAGCAGATGATTTCATATCTTCTTTATCGAGGTATTTTTTTGACTTGTTTTCACAAAAGGAATGACTGTTTTATATATAGAAGATAAATAATCAGTTTGAATAAGTCATTCTTTTTTTGAGGAGGTTTTTATTATGCCAAGAGCAGATGTTGAAACAGTAAAATCTCTCGATTCGTCGTCCAAAAAATTTATTGAAATGGTTCAAAAAAAGTTTGGCATTTTGCTTGATTTTTCTGAAGAAGCCCTTCTTGTATCAGATGATCTTTTTTCAATGTTTTTTAAATTGAGAAGAAATCACTTTTTCATTGTCTCAGGAGTTATAGGAGCATATTTAGGTAATGTCATTATACAAAATATAGGTGGGCGTTGGAGTAAAGACCTTCATGTGGAAAAAGTTGGCAAAATAAAAACTATTGTAAATCCACTTTTGAGGGCTAAAAAAAGACTTGCCAATGGCAAACAAGATTCTTTTGTATTTTATTATCGTTCTCTTAAATTGAGTGTAAATCAAGATTCTTCTTTTGCTCCTGACAAGGAAAAAATAGATTCATATTATTCTATTTTGAGAAAAAGAGGTTGGGACAAAATTTTACTTACAAGAGTAATAGATTCATCTGAAAAAAAGTATGTAAGAGAAGAAGCAGCAGATATTTTGGGAAGGCTTGGAACAAGTGATATTGTTCCTGATTTGATTGAAGGTTTGAAATCTGCTAAAACAGCATATTATTCTGCTATGGCACTTCAGGGTATTCCTGATGAGCGTTCTTTTGAGCCTCTTTTAAAGATATTGAAAAAAACTCGCTCTCCATTTTTGAAAATGCAGACGGCTCTTGCACTTGGTTCTATTGGAAATGACAAAGCTGTACCTTATTTAATGGCTCTTTTGAATGATGAAAATGAGATTCTTGCTCATTATGCCTCAATGGCATTGGCAAGAATAAAATCTCCAAAAGTTACTGATATTATTTTGGAATCTGGTATTCTTCAAAATGTAGATAGAGCTGTATATGCTATTTTTGTACTTGGTGAAGAAAAAGACGAAAAAGCTGTTCCTTCACTTATTGAATGTCTATTTTCAAGAGACGAACATATAAAAGAAGCTGCAACTGGAGCTTTTCAAAATTTTACAGATGAGCGTTCTTTTGAACCATTATCATATTTATTGTCAGATAAATCATATAAAATACGTACTTTAGCAGCTTATGCAATAGCAAGATTTGGAAAAGAAAAAGCGGTTAATTTGATTAGACCTCTCATAAAAGATCCTGTTCAATCAGTAAGGCTTCATGCGGAAAAACTTTTATATTGGCTTGAACATGATCAGGTTCCGCCACATTGCATATAATATCTTTTTGAAACTCTAAATAGAGAAAAAACAACTATAATAAAAAAAATTAAAAATTCATTAGAATTTTTAAAAATTACCCCCTTCTGAAATATCCGCTCTTAATAAAATTTAGGAGAAAAAAATAGGGGGGAAGGAGTAAAAAAATTGGAAAGAAAAATTAAAATCAATTCTTCAGCAAGACATCTTCATGTAACAAGAGAAGACCTTGATATTCTTTTTGGAAAAGGTTTTGAACTCGTAAAAAAAGAAAATGGTGATTTGATTCAACCTGGTGAGTTTGCTTCTGAACAATTTGTTAAAATTGAAGGTCCAAAAGGTTGTTTCCCAAAAGTCAGAATTTTAGGTCCTATCCGTAAATATACACAGATTGAGATTTCTAAAACAGATACATATACACTTGGACTTAAAAATATTCCATTGAGAGATTCAGGAGATCTTGAAGGTTCAGGTACTGTAAAAATTACTGGTCCTTGCGGAAGTATTGAGACAAATGGAGTTATAATTGCACAAAGACATATTCACCTTGATGAACCAACAGGAAAAGCATGGGGATTCAAGAATGGCGATTGGGCTAAAGTATATGTTGATGGCGATAGAAAACTCATATTTGACAGAGTTTATGTAAGAGTAAAGAGTAATTTTGCACCAGAAATGCATGTCGATGCAGATGAGACAAATGCTGCTTATATAACTCCTGATACTTGGGGAATTGTTGAAAAAAGTGATTGTTGCTGTTGTTGTTCAAAGAAGAAATCAATAATAGCTTCTTATATAGATCACACATTGTTAAAACCAGAAGCTACACCAGAACAGATTGTAAAACTCTGTGGAGAAGCAAAAGAATTTAATTTTGCTTCAGTATGTGTAAATCCATTCTATGTAAAATTGGCACATGCTGAACTCAAAGATTCTCCAGTAAAAGTTTGTACTGTAATAGGATTCCCTCTTGGTGCTTCTTCAACATTTGTAAAAGCTGAAGAAACAAGAGATGCAGTAGCTTTTGGAGCAGATGAAGTTGACATGGTTATAAATGTTGGTGCTATAAAAGCCAAAAATTATGATGTTGTCAAAAAAGATATTGAAGCTGTTGTTGACGCAGCTGCAGGAAGACTTGTAAAAGTTATTTTGGAAACATGTCTTTTGACAGATGAAGAAATTGTAAAGGCTTGTGAAATTTCTAAAGAAGCAGGAGCTGATTTTGTAAAAACATCTACAGGTTTTTCAAAAGGTGGAGCAACCGTTGAAGCAGTCAGTTTGATGAGAAAAACTGTTGGATCAGACATGGGTGTAAAAGCCTCTGGTGGAATAAGAGATTATAAAACAGCAAAGGCTATGATTGAAGCAGGAGCTTCAAGAATTGGAGCAAGTGCTGGTATTGCTATCGTTGAAGCTGAAAAAGCTGAAATTGGATAATAACTAATTAGAGGTTACAAAAAAACGGTGGAATTGGATTTTTTCTGCCGTTTTTTTGTGAGAGTTATTTAGATTGTTATCTGCTTTCACAACTTTTTGGGTTCAAAGAGAAAGCACGGAAATCAATTTTTTAACTGCCAATTTAATATTTTTTTTGTGATAGAGTTATGACTTATAAGACATTAGGAATTGTTTTAAAAAAAATGCCTTATGGTGAAAAGCAAAGCATTGTATTTGTTTTTACACCTGATTATGGAAAAATAAAAATTATAGTTGACAAAAAGAAAGTAAAAAATAGATTTAGAGTTGAGGAACTTGAACTTTTTTCTGAATATATTTTTTTATTAAAAAAAGGTCGCAATTTTGATAAATGTATTGAATCAGATGTATTTTGTAGCTATTCAAAAATTATTGAAAATTACGATCAAATTTTGTGTGCTGAATATTTTTTGGAAATAATTTATATGATAACTCCATTTTTTATTCCAGATAAGAATATATATAATTTGTTGAAAAAAATATTTTTGGCACTTTCAATGGGAATGGGAAAAGAAATAATTCCAACTGTTCTCATGAATTTAATTAAAATTTTGGGATTAAAACCTTCTTTAAAATTATGTTCAAAATGTGGATTTAATGCAAATTTTAAGGGAGGATATCTTGATTTTCATGACGGAATTTTTACTTGCCATGAATGTGGTAAAAATAATATTTCCTCATTTTTTATTTCAGCAAAATTATTGAGTTTTTTAAATTCTTTAGATAATTATAAAGTGTCTGTTCTAAAGAAGAATTATTCAAAGATGATTTTTTTAGAGGCAGAGCTTTTTTTAAGAAAATATTTAATGTTTAATTTAGGAATTTCTTCTGAATTAAAATCGGCAAAATTGTTAATTTCTTAGGCGGTTTGAAAGGCTTTTACTATGTTGAAGAAAAAGATAATTGCTCTTGATGTTGGAAAAAGAAAGATAGGTGTTGCAATTAGTGATATTTTGGGAATTTCGGCAAATCCATCGGGTTTTATAAATGCTTCTAATACAAAAAAAGCATTGGAAAAGGTAGGGGAGTTAATAAAAGAAAATGATATAGGAACTGTTGTTGTTGGACTTCCTAAAAATATGGACGGAACAATAGGACCACAGGCAGAACACTGTATTTCTTTTGGTGAACAAGTTGCTAATCTTTATTCAATAGAGGTCGTTTGGCAAGATGAAAGATTGTCAACAAGAGAAGCAGAGAGAATGCTAATAGAGTCAGGTATGTCAAGGGCAAAGAGAAAAGTTGAGAATGATCAAGTTGCTGCTGCAATTATATTGAGAAGTTATTTAGACCGTTTGAGTAATTCGTCTTCTAATAGCGAAATTTGATAATTTAAAAAAAATTAGCGGAGTTTTTACAAAAAAATAGAATTAAATATAAATAATATAATAACGGAGGATTATTTTGAAAAATACCGTTATAGGAATTGCTGGAGGTACAGGGTCTGGCAAGACAACAGTTGTAAAAAAAATAATTAGTTCTTTTCCAGATGATCGCGTAATAATGCTTCCACAAGATGCTTATTATAAAGACCAAGGAAATATTTCTTTAGATGAAAGAAAGTTGGTTAATTATGATCATCCTTCTGCTTTTGATAATGAGCTTTTGAAAGAACATATAAAACAGCTTTCTTTAGGTCATTCTGTTGATTTACCCGTTTATTCTTATATAACATACACAAGACAAAAAGAATCTATTCACATTGAGCCAGGTGAAATTATTATTGTAGAGGGAATTTTAGTCCTTGAAGACCCTATTTTAAGAGATCTTTTGGATATTAAAATTTTTGTTGATGCTCCTGCTGATGTAAGATTTATAAGAAGACTAAAGAGAGATATAATGGAACGTGGTAGGTCTGTTGACAGTGTTATAGACCAGTATATGAATGTAGTTAGACCAATGCATATGCAATTTGTAGAACCTTCTAAATGGTATGCTGATATAATTGTACCTGAAGGTGGTCAAAATGAAGTTGCTATAGATTTGATAACAACCAAAATTCGTTCTTTATTGATGGGAATATAATAAATATGCTATTTAATCTAAAAATGTTTCTGCCAGATTTTTCTATTGATAGGGTAGAAAATATAAACCTTGAGAGATTAAAGACTTTAGGTTTTGAATCAATTATCCTTGATCTTGACAATACTCTTGTAAGTTGGAAAACAAAAGCAATAACTGAAGCTGTTAAAGATTGGATAAAAAAAGCCCAATCACTTGGTTTTAAATTGTGTATTGTTTCTAATTGTCTTTTGAGAGGAAGGGTAAAATTTTTTTCTGATCTCCTTAATATTCCTTTTGTTTTTAGGGCTATAAAACCAAGAAAAAAGGCTTTTATAGATGCCTTAAAAATACTGGATACTGTACCAGATAAAACAGTTGTAATCGGAGATCAAGTTTTTACAGATGTTTTAGGCGGTAATCGCATGGGATTTTTGACAATACTTGTGGTTCCAGTTGATAAAAGAGAATTTTATATAACTATTTTGCAGAGAACCATGGAAAAAATATTGCTTTCAGGTCCAAGAAAAAAGGGATTGATTCCTGTTTTTGATGAGACTTCAGAATGTTCTGTTGATAAAAGACCTAAAACAAATTTAACAAACGATTCAACAAACGAAGGAAAAAAATAATTAATTGCAGAAAACATATATTTAGATTAAAATTTTTAAAAGGTTAATTGAAGATTTTGCTTAAATTTTTGTTGGGATTATTTGGATTAGATAAGGTAAATTCTAGATTACAAGAATTAGAAGATATAAGAACTCAAGATTCAATTAAAAGCAATAAAATATCTTCAGATTGTGAATTTGTAGATTTAGATAGAATTAGGTTAGATGGCGATATTGTAAAATTAATACCAGATAGTCTTGCAAAAAGATATAATGCAATACCAATAGGCATTGATGATAATCTGATTAAACTGGCTATGGCAGATCCATCAGATATTCTTGCTATAGACGATATTAGGCTTGTAACAGAATACGATATAGAGCCTCTAAAGGCTGAAGAATCTGCTATTAAAAGAGCAATAGATAGATTTTTTGGGGAATCTATGGAAGTAGATGAAAGCAATGAAATCGATCTTGATGAAATTAGTGAACTTGTTGATGTTGATCCTGTTGTAAGGGTTTTTAGGCTTATTATTGATGTAGCAATGAAAGATAAGATTTCTGAAATTAGGATTATTTGTGATGAAAAACCAGATTGTGGTGTTGTATATTATGTAGAAAATGGTAATAGACAAGAGGTTATGTCTATTCCTGAGGATATTAATAAAAGATTAATATCCTACATAAAAACTATATCAAATCTTGATATTTTGAAGAAAAATATTCTTCAAGATGGAAGTATAACTTATAAGTATGAAGGAATTAGCTATAATATGTTGATTTCAATCCTTCCTTCATCAAATGTTGAAAATGTTATTATGAAAATCCTCAAATAGGGTTTTTTCAAAATAAAAAATAAAATAAATTTATAATTAAGTTGGTGGAATTATGAGTTTAAGGAAAAAAGAAATAGAGGAGCTTCTCATTGAGAATGGGCTTATAACTGAGCGTCAGCTTTCAAGAGCACAGGATCAAGCAGCTAAGACAGGTGATCCAGTTACAAAAATTCTTGTCGGTATGGGATTCGTAACCGATAAAGATGTAACTGAGATGATGGGACTTCAGTTAAATGTCGATTTTGTAGATCTTGATAATATGGAATTAAATCCAGATATTGTTAAAACAATTCCAGATAATCTTGCAAAGAGATACAATGTGATTGCTATAGATCTTGTTGATAACAGAATTCGCTTAGCTATGGCAGACCCAGCTGATATTCTTGCAATAGATGATATCAGACTTGTAACAGGATATGATATTGAGCCTGTTATCGCTACTGAATCTTCTCTTAAAAAAGTAATTGGAACTCAATTTGGATCCACCGATCTTGCTGAAGTTGAAGATACGGTAAAAGATATTAGTGCTGCAGATTTTGGAGATATGGAAGTTGATGACAATGCAGAAGAAGAAGTTTCTCTCGATGAGTTGACAAAACTTGTTGATGAAGCTCCTATCGTCCGTGTTGTTAACCTTATCATTTCACAGGCTATAAATGATAAATCATCAGATATTCATATTGAGCCAGATGCAAAATCAGTTCGTGTTAGATATCGTGTTGATGGTGTTTTACATGAAGTCATGCAACCACCTAAACATATTCAAGCACCTATGGTTTCTCGTATCAAAATTATGTCAAGTTTGGATATTGCAGAACGCCGTATTCCTCAGGATGGAAAAATCCACTTAAAACATGATGGTCGTGAGTATGACCTTCGTGTTTCAACATTGCCTTGTGTCCATGGTGAAAAGGTCGTTATGAGAATTCTCGATAGAGGTTCTGTCATGATCGGTCTTGGAAAATTGGGTTTCTATCCTGAAATTCAGGCACAGCTTGAAAATATGGTCGATAAACCATATGGAATGGTTCTTGTAACAGGACCTACAGGTTCAGGAAAATCAACAACCCTTTATTCAGTTTTGAACAGGCTTAATACTGTCGGTGTAAACATCATGACTGTAGAAGACCCTGTCGAATATCAGATTGCTGGAATTAACCAAGTTCAGCAGAACAATAAAGCAGGTCTAACATTTGCTTCTGCTCTTCGTTCTTTCCTTCGTCAAGACCCTGATATTATCATGGTCGGTGAGATTCGTGATGGTGAAACTGCTACAATCGCTGTTGAATCTGCTCTTACAGGACACTTGGTCTTGTCAACACTCCACACCAATGATTCATCTGGTGCTGTAACTCGTCTTATTGAGATGGGTATCGAGCCATTTCTTTGCTCATCATCTCTTATCTGTGTTCTTGCTCAACGTCTTGCAAGAACTATTTGTCCAAATTGTAAAGAAGCTTATGTTCCTCCAATGGAATCAATTAGAAAGTTTGGACTTGCAGCATATACTGATTCTGAAATTACATTCTACAAAGGCAGAGGCTGTGATACTTGTAAGATGTCAGGTTATAAAGGAAGAACTGGAATTCATGAACTCCTTGTTATGTCTGATAGAATTAGATCACTTATTCTCCAGAGATGTTCAACAGCAGAAATTCGTCAGTGTGCTATTGAAGAAGGAATGAAAACCATGCCTGACGACGGTCTAAGAAAAGTTCTCGACGGAATCACGACAATTGAAGAATGTCTCAGAGTCGTATTCATCGAAGGTCAGGAAATTTAGTATTTTATATAGTATATATAGTATATATAGTAGAAATTTAGTATATAACAAAACAATTTAAAGGAGATATTCCAAATGGCTGAGTCAATGTTAAAAGTAACAATGGAAGAATTGATGAGATTGACCATTGAGCGTAAGGCTTCAGATCTTCATCTTACAGTTGGATTGCCACCTATTCTTAGATTGAATGGAAAACTTGTTCACACTGAATTTCCAAGATTGATGCCAGATGATACAAAGCGTCTTGTTTATAGTATTCTCAATGATAAGCAGAGAGAAAAATTTGAGAAAACTTGGGAACTCGATTGCTCACATGCTGTAAGAGGTTTTGGTCGTTTTAGGGTCAATGTTTTCCGTCAGAGAGGTTATGTAGGATCAACACTTCGTTCTATAACTGGAAGTATTCCAACACGTGAAGAGTTGAGACTTCCTGAGCTTATCGAAGAAGTCGTTTCTCGTCCTAATGGTTTGATTTTGGTTACTGGTGCTACAGGTGCTGGAAAATCAACAACAATTGCTTGTATGTTGGATATAATCAATTCAACAAGAGCAGTACATATCATAACAATTGAAGATCCTATTGAATATGTACACCCACATAAAAAAGCCATGATTAACCAAAGAGAAATTGGTCATGACACTCAGAGTTGGACAAATGCTCTTAAAGGAACATTGAGAGAAGACCCAGATGTCATTCTAATTGGTGAGATGCGTGATTTTGAAACTGTGTCAGGAGCTTTGACAGCAGCAGAAACAGGACATCTTGTTTTTGGAACACTCCATACATCAGATGCTTCTCAGACAATCGACAGAATTATAGATATATTCCCTCCACACCAACAACAACAGACAAAAGTTCAGTTGGCTGGAGTTCTTGAAGCTGTATTCTGTCAGCAACTTGTTCCACATGCAAGTGGAATAGGTCGTGTTCCTGCAATAGAGATTCTCCTTGCAACACCTGCTCTTAAATCTCTAATAAGAGAAGGAAAATCACATCAAATTTATAATACAATTCAAACAGGTTCAAAATATGGAATGAAAACAATGGAGCAATCTTTACTTGATCTTTGTACATCTAAACAGATTACTGAAGAAGAAGCTCTTGCTCGTACAACTCACCAAGATGAATTAAAGAGAATGATTGAAAGTGCTCTTGCATCTGGTAGAGGTCGTACAAGTTCAATGAAAAGATGATAAAAAGTAAGTCTTTTTATACTATTTTGTTTCATGAATAATTATAAGGAGGTGTTATTGTGGAACTTTTCGGTTCAATTTGGTGGTGGCTCGTTCCATTTGCTATTCTCGTAACAGCAAAGCTCACAAAAATTTAGTCGTTTTTATTTGACTGTAGGACTTCTATAAGATGTTCCTACAGTCAAAGATTTTATTTCTTAAAATATTGGCAAACGGAGGTTTGAAGTAATGCCAATTTTTGTTTATGAAGCAAAAACCCGTGATGGGCAGATGAAAAGAGATAGAATTGAAGCTCGAAATATTAATGAGGCAAATAAGATACTTCAGGATCGCCAATATGCCGTTATTGATATAAGAGAGAAGACTGATGCAAAGGGTGGTCCTTCCATTCTATCAGCATTCCATAGAGTTGATGAACAGGCTTTGACCGTTTTTTCTCGTCAATTTGCAACAATGATCAATGCAGGTTTGGCCATGGTTCGTTGTCTCGATATTTTAGGCGAACAGACAGAAGATAAAACTTTACAACAAGTTTTGATAACTGTTAGAAAAGATGTAGAAGGTGGTTCTACTCTTTCAAATGCTTTAGGTAAACATAAAGATATTTTTTCTCCACTTTATATAAGCATGGTCAAGGCTGGTGAAATGGGCGGTGTGCTTGATGAAGTTCTCGAACGTCTTGCTGGCTTTATGGAAAAAGATTACAATTTAAAGAAAAAAGTTAAAGCAGCTCTTACTTATCCTGTCGTTATTTTGGTCATGGCTATAGGTATTGTTATCTTTCTTGTAACATATATCTTGCCTACATTCGTCAACTTGTTTGAGGGCATGGCTCTTGATTTACCATTACCAACTAAGATTTTGATGAGTGTTACTAAAGCCTTCCAAAATATTTGGGTCATCGCTGGTTTAGTAGTTGGTATTTTCCTTATTTCTGTATTCTTGACCCAATTTGGAAAGACTCAACAAGGAAGAGAAATGTTTGATACTTTAAAATTGAATGTACCTGTATTTGGTATTCTCAATAAGAAAGTTGCTATTTCTCGTTTTTGTAGAACTTTAGGTACTTTGCTTTCTTCTGGTGTTCCTATCATGCAATCTCTTGAAATTGTAGGTTCTGCTTCTGGAAACGAAGTTATTGCAAAGACCATTAATAAAGTTAGAGATAGTATTAGAGAAGGTGAGAATATTGCTGCACCTCTTGGAGCAAGTGGTATTTTCCCTCCTATGGTTACTCAAATGGTATCTGTCGGTGAAGAAACTGGTAACTTGGATGCTATGCTTTCAAAAATCGCAGATTTCTATGATACAGAGGTTGATTATATGCTTTCTTCTCTTACATCAATGCTTGAGCCTATAATGATTGTAGGCATGGGTGGTATTGTAGGATTTATCGTTGTTTCAGTATTTATGCCTCTATATCAACTCGTTGGTCAAATGTAAAAAAAAAATAAAAAAAGTTTGAAATTTACTTGATTTATTTTTATTTTGTGTTATAATATGTTTGTGAGTTCTCTCACATCGTTATAATAATTTTATAAAATTTTTTTAAAGGAGAAACCAAAATGAAGAAACTCAATAAAAAAGGTTTTACTCTTATCGAGCTCATGATCGTTATCGCTATCATTGCTATTCTCGCAGCTATCCTCGTACCAAACTTCGTCAAAGCTCGTGCTCAAGGACAGCTTACAGCTTGTAAGTCAAACTTGAAGAACCTTGGTACCGCTTGCGAAATGTATGCAGCTGACCACAATGGCAGATATCCAAGTGCGTATTCTGCAATCAGATCAGAAGGTTATATGAAAGTTCTTCCAGAGTGTCCTTTGACTCCAGGAACTTCTTACACATATACAATGAGATCAAACCCAGACTACTACTATTTACTCTGCACATCAGGTGACCACAGACAAGCTGGCGTTAAGGCAACAAAGTTCCCACAATTCGATTCTCAAGTCGGTCTTGTTTGTCCATTGTCAAGTGATAGCACAGATGCTGCTTCATATACAGTTACACTTCCTTAGTTGTTAGTATATTAGCTTGATTTTTAGGCAACGGTTTTATCCGTTGCCTTTTTATATTATTATGAATTTTAATTTGTTTTTGAATAATTTATATTTTATTCTTTTTACCCATGATTCTCCAGTGTCTCTTTTTTTTGCATTTATTTTTGGAGCTTTGATTGGAAGTTTTTTAAATGTATGTGCATATCGAGTTCCAGCAGGAAGGTCTATTGTTTCACCATCGTCTTCTTGTTTTTCATGTGGAGAGATTATAAAATGGTATTTTAATATTCCAATTTTAGGATATATTTTTCTAAAAGGAAAATGCCATGACTGTGGAAGTTCATTTTCTTGTCGATATGCTGTTGTTGAATTTATAACTGCATGTTTGTCATGTTTGCTTTTTTATAACTTAGGTGGTTTTAGTCTATCATATTTTTATTATTTTTTCTTTTTTTGTTTTCTTATTGTTGTTTTTTTGATAGATTTAGACCGTTGGCTTATATTAGATTCTATTATATATCCTGCATGCATATTTGGTTTTTTGCTATCTCCGTTTATATCTCAAAGAATTGACTGTAAAGATTTATTTTATTTATTTTCTTTACCTGTTCAAAATTTTCCAAATTGGACTTATATTTTAATTGATAGTCTATTAGGTGGATTTTTGGGATTTATAATTTTTTACGGTGTTGCTTTTTATGGTCTTCTTGTTTTTAAACAAGATGCTATGGGTGGAGGAGATATAAAATTTGCAATTTCTATAGGTTTATTTTTGGGAATTGAAAAATCTATATATGCTTTTGTATTGTCTTTTTTCATAGGTGTTATATGCCTCATTCCTTTTATGATAATAAATAAAAAGTCAGGAAAAGAACCTATTCCTTTTGGCACTTTTATGGCTATAGCCTCTATGTTATCTTTTTTATTTTCTGGTTTTATTAGAAAATTTATTTTTGTTTTTTATTGATTCTCTTTCTTTTATTAGATTTAGAAGGAGTTTAAGTCTGAAAGGCGAATTTTTATTTTCGAACTCTGAAAATGCTTTACTCTTATTTGAAGGGAGGTGATTTATCAAATATGGAATTTTTTAAGCGATTCTTTGCAAAAAAATGTGCTGTTGGAGGATTGGATTTAGGATCAAGGTCTTTAAAGTTGGTTCAGCTTAGTGCTAAAAAAGATAAAACTTATGAATTGACTTCTTTACTTTTAGGTGATCCGCCAAACCAGACATTGAAAGACGGTTTAATTGTTGATTCGAGAGCATTAGGAGATCATATAAAGCAATTAATTCTAAGTTATAAGTTAAATATAAAAGAAGTTGTTGGAGTTGCTTCTGGTAAATCTGTTGTTTTGCGTCCAATACATATGCAAAAAATGGATGCCAAAGATGTAAACAATGCTCTTCGTTTTCATGCTGGAAATTATCTCCCTTATAATGCAGAAGATGCTATGATAAAAGGAGCAATATTACAACCAGAATTAGAAGATGATCCAACACAGATGGAAGTTCTTTTAATCGCTGCTCCAAATGAAGTAGTGAAAAATGCTCAAGATGTCATACGTTTTTCAGGTCTTAATCCGAAAACTATTGATATGGAGCCTTTAGCTTTAGGTTATATTCTTGGAATTTCTGTAGAACCAGAAGTTTTAGCTAAGACTGTCGCTTTAGTTCATATAGGTGCTTCTTACACAAGCATAAATATATATGAGGGTGGTACATTAAAACAGAGCAGAGTTGTTGGAGTTGCAGGTAATAGATTTACAGAAGTTATTTCTCAAGCCTTTAACATCAGCTTTGAAGAGGCTGAGAAGATGAAAGAGGAGAAAGGTATAATACGGGTGGAAAAAGATGCCACACCTGTAGCACCTACTACTATGAGAATTTTTAATACAATAACTCCTGTTTTATCGCAACTTGTCACAGAAATTAGACGTTCTTTTGATTATTATATGAGACAATTTAAAGATGGCTCTATTGATTATATTCTTCTTTCTGGTGGTTCTGCTAAGTTTAAAAATATCGATGCATATATATCAAATGAACTAGATATAAAGTGCTCAGTAATGAATCCTTTTAGCAAGATAGATATATCTAAAGTACAGGGATATGATACAAATACTTTGAATGAATTAGCACCGTCGTTGACAGTTGCATTAGGATTAGCTTTGAGAAGTGTTATGTAAAAGGCTGATGATAGTAGTTTTATATTGTTTATTTGGTTTATTTTTAATGGGAGGTGAAATATATATATGGCAATTAAAGTAGATCTTTTGCCAACAGAGCGAAAAAAATTCGGTTTTGATATTGTTATTGCTCTAATGATTCTTTTAATTGCTGGTTCTGCTGTTGGATGTGTTTGGTGGGGACAACAACTTGAAGAAAAAGCAAATAAGAAACAAGAGGAAGTTAAGGCTTTACAAGCACAGCTTAAAACAGCTGAAGATGGACTTGGCAATATTGCTGGATTGAGAAAGAAAGTTAGTGATTTAAAGGCTAATATTAATACTGTTAAAACTCTAAAACTTGACCCAGTAAGATATAGTAATCTTTTAGATGAATTGTCTTCTCTTCTTCCAAATAATATGTGGGTTAGCTCTATTTCTGTAGATACTCAGAGACATACTCTCACAATGTCAGGACTCGCTGCAGAGCAGCCTGGAGTAAGACCAGTTGAATCTATTTCTGGTTTTATGAAAAGTGTAGCAAAGTCAAAATATTTCAAAAATGCTACTATTTCTAGTACTACAAGAGGTAGTATAACTGTTGCTAAGAACAATTATACAAGTTACTCTTTCAATATAGAACTTGAGTACGATCCAGATAAAGCTATTGGCAATGCAATTTAATAAAGGAGTTAACAAAATATGGAAATTCCAAATTTTATGAAAATTTTCATAGGTCTTATCATAATTGTTTTTATGGTTGCTATATTTTGGGCTACTTCTTGGAGAACACCAATAGAGGTAGCAAATCAAGCTGATAAAGACATAAAAGAGACAAATGATAAGATTGCTGATGTAAATAGACAAAAAGCAGAGATACCTCAATTAGAGGCAGAGATAGAAAAGTTAAATCAGGAACTTCAGGCTACAATTCAACAGGAATTGACTCCTGAATCTGAAACAGATTTCGTTCCTTCATATATGGCTGATGTTGAAAAGCTCGTTGAACAACAGAGAATAAGAATGAACGATCCAGATTTTATTATTACTGCCATGACTCCAGAGGGTAAATCTGATAGTCAATCTTCTCCAAGTGTTCTTTCTTCTTATCCAGCAAGAAGTTTCCAGATGTCTTTGACAGGTAGATATACAACTGTTATAGATTTCTTGAGACAACTTGGAGCATTAAAGTTGAAAAGACTTGTTACTGTTAGCAAATTGACACTTTCAGGTTCTCCAAACGCTGAAAATTATAGTCAATCTCCAATGCTTACAATTACAATGCCTATTTCTGTTTACTTAAGAAAGGAGGGCAATTAAATGAGAGATATTTTTAGATTCATTGGAAAAATTGGACTTCTTTCTTTTGCTTTCGCTTGTTTGACAACTTCATCTTTTGTCGCAAATGCACAAGAGTCATCTGTCACATCAGGCAAAATACAAATAGATAGTGAAAAAGCAACAACAGCTTCTGATTCATCACAGACATCAGGTTCTGTTTTTAGAGCTACAGATTCTGCTCCTTATAAATTCAAACAAGGACAGAGAGATCCATTTGTTCCTTTTGGAGGAAATGTTGCACCAACTCCATTAGCACCTAATTCTTTGAGCAATTTACCTAATGCTAAGGATAATAAAATTATCGAAAAAAAGAAGGTAGATGAAGAAGAAAAAGTTGTAGAAGAACCTATAGTTCTTCCAGTTATGGTTACTGGTGTTCTTCTCGGTGGAAATCATTCTTTTGCTATTCTTGCTCCAGCAGGAGATAGGAATGGAGAACCAGGTAAAGCATCTGCAGATAGCTTTTTAGTTAGTGTTGGTGATAAAGTTGGAGAATATACTGTACAGAGTATAACAAATGATAAAGTAGTTTTGATATGGCAGGGAAAACCTTATAGTATTCCTGTTCAAAAATATACTGGCAAGTCAAAGGACGGAAAAGTTGTTGTAGGTGAAGCACCTGTAAAATCAACTCTTCCAGTTCCTCAGATAAAGAAAAAAGAAGAAAAGAAGGATGTTGCTGAACAAAAGGATTCATCAAAGAAAGATGAAGACAATGGTGACAAGAATGCTCCTTCTGATAAAGAACAGAAAAACGAAAAAGAAGCAAAATAGTAGTATATTGGTTTTAAGATTATCAAAACAATTATAAAAAAAAAATTTTAGGAGGTTTTCTCTGAATTATGATTAAGGTCGAAGGATTGAAGAATGCTTTTTTCAGTCTTCTAAGTTTTTCTCTTGTTACTGCAGCTGCAGCTCCTGCAATAGCAGCTCCTGCTGCAAATTCTACTCAGGTAAAAGTAGTACAGAAGTCTGACGCAAAAGTAGCAAAAGCAGAAAAAACAGAAAAGAAAGTTGTAAAATCAGCTAAATCTGAAGTAAAGAAAACACAAAAAAGTGCTTGTTCTAAAAATGCAAAAGTATCAAAGAAGAATTCTAAGAGTGCATACAATGCTTCTGGCAAAACAGTTGCACCTGCAAAACTCGTATCTCTTGATTTGGTAAATGCAGATTTGATCTATGTTCTCAAAATTCTTGCTAAAGAATTGGGAATGAATATTGTAACAGATCCTACAGTACAGGGTTCAGTAACAATGACATTGAAAGATGTTCCAGCATCTGGTGCATTGAACATTGTCGTAAAAATGAGTGGATATGATTACAAGAGAGTTGACAATACAATTGTTGTAGGAGATCCAAAGCTTCTTGCTACAATTCCTACAAATATAATGAATGTCAAAAAAGGTTCTGAAATAACACAGGCTATTCCTCTTGAACATGCTAAAGCAACAGATATTTCAAGTATGGTATCATCATCTTATCCTGATGCTAAAGTTCAGGCAGACCCAAGAGGTACAGCTCTTATCGTAAGTGCAGACCCAGAGAGTATGAAAGCTATTCGTTCATTCGTTTCACAGCTTGATTACGATGTACCTGCACCAGTTCCACCAAGAACAGAAATTATTGCTCTCAAAGGTGCTAAAGGCGAAGAAGTTTTGCCAATTCTTCAAAAATTAGTTCCAACACTTTCTTATGATGTTGACAAGAGATTGAATTCACTCATCATAACAGGTGATGAAGGTAGTCTTTCACTTTGTAAAGATTATCTTGAACAGCTTGATGCACATTTACAGCAAGTTGCTCTTGATTTGAAGGTTGTTGATTTGACAGAATCAGGTTCAAAATCATTCGGCGGTCAATGGGGTACTTCATCAGATAATATGGGTGGCGGTATGCTTGTTGATACACAGATGGTAGAATATCCAAGCAACAGAAATGGTGCTGGTGATTATGTTACAAACCAATATACCCAAGCAGTAACATCTTATGATGTTCAGCAACTTCAAACTCCTATTGCAACTCCAGATGGTTGGGCTGATCACATTGCAACAAATGTTCAACAGTTACCTTACAATACAGTATATCCACAAGCACCTGTATATAGTAAAGAAGGTAAAGGCACAGGCTATCCATTCTCAATTGGTTACTTCACAAGAACAGGTTTGACATTGAACTTCCAGCTTCAAGCATTGGTAACAGCAACAGAAGCTAAGGTTCTTGCATCTCCAAGACTTACAACAAAATCTGGAGAAAAAGCTGAAGTACATATCGGTGAAAGATATCCAGTAGTTTACTACGATCCAAGAGCTGGTCAATATCAAGTACAGTATGTTGATATCGGTACAAACGTCGAATTGACAGCAACAGTTCTTCCAGATGGATATGTTGAATTGAATATGAAACCAGATATTTCTAACTTGCTCGGTCTCGTAAATGATCAATATCCAAGAACAGCAAATAGAACAGTCAATATCACAATGAGAGTAAAAGATGGAGACACAATGGTTCTTGCAGGTCTTCTCAGAGAAGATGAAACAAAGAACACAAGTAAGATTCCTCTCCTTGGAGATATTCCATTAATTGGACACTTGTTCAAACAGGAATCAGTCCAGAAATCAAAGAACGAAGTTGTTATCATGGTAACTCCTCAAGTTCTTGTTGACTAGTTTTGATATTTAGTATATAATAATTGAGCCATCTAAATAAGATGGCTCTTTTTTATTATGAAATTTTTTTTTGGATATATTTATGGATAAAATTTTTGAATATATAAAGAAATATGATATTTTAATATTGGTTATTTTGGGAAGTTTATTATACTATCCAACATTATTTTATGATTTTGTGTATGATGACATTCCTGCTGTTATTAACAATGAATCTTTGAATGGAATTAAACAGATAAATTTTTTTCAATTTTTTATCCCAAAATTTGTGATAGAGGCTGTATATACTCCAATTACTTTTATTGTTTATTGGTTAATAATAAAAATATATGGTGCGAATGCTTTTGCATTTCATTTTATAAATATATTTTTTTATATATCATCTTCAATAGCTTTACTTTATTTGTTAAAAAAGATAATAAATAATTATTCAATAGCTTTTTTTGCAGTTATTTTGTATATATTATATCCTTGTCATATAGAAAATACTGTTTGGATATCAGCAATGGGATATAATATAGCTACATTATTTTTCTTTTTGTCATTTTTGTATTTTATAATTGCTTTTGATGAAAATAAGGGTTCAAATTACATATATTCTGTTGTATTTTATATATTGGCAATATTAAGCCAGCCCATGGCTGTTACTCTTCCTGCTATTTTGGTATTATGGGTATATTGTTTTAGACGAGAGAGATTGAAAGAATTAATAAAATATATTTTTGCTTATATTCCATTTTTATTAATATATTTATTTTTATTTAGAAATAATGTTTCAAATTCTTATAGATTTAGTGAACAAATTTCTCATTCTTTTATTGAAAAATTGTCTGTCTTTGGAAAATATTTAGTACATTCTATATTTGCCTTTGATTTAAATCCTTTCTATACTAATATTTCTTCATTTTATATAGTTTTTATTATTCCATTTCTTTGTTTTCTTTTTGTTGTTATTCATAAAAAAAATAAAATTTTGGAGTTTTTAGTCGGTTCTTATTTAATTTCTTTATTTCCCTATTTAGGAATATTTTTTGATAATGTTCTTTTACTTTCTGATAGATATTTATTATTGGCTTCTGTTTCGTCCTGTATTTTAATATCTATGTTTTGTTTTTGGATATTTGAGAAATTAAAAGAAAAATCTTTATTAAAATATATGTCTTTTTTCATCTTTATTGTTTTGTATTTTTCTTTATCTTTAGCTTATTTGCCAGTTTGGAATAATAATAGTTCTTTTTGGAGTTATTCTTATGAAAATTCTTCAAAGAAAGATATTAATATTTCATCGAGTTATGGTACTATTCTTTTGAATAATGGTAAATTTGTTGAAGCAAGTAATGTTGGAGATGAATTAATAAAATTATCTCCTAAAAATAAAGAGGGATATATACTAAAAATTCATTCTTTACTTGCATTAAATGAAATAGATAAAGCTATAGCTGTTTGTTCAAAATTTAAAGAAGCTATGCCAGAATCTTTTGAATCTTATTTGTATTTTTCAGATATTAATTTTAAATTACAAAACTATGATAAGTCCATGGAATATCTTAAAGAAGCTCATGGTAAAGCTCTAAAATATGCTTCTTATACTGCTTTTGACAATAAATTATTTACTGATAGAATGATGAGGTTATATTATGTAAATTCAGATTCAAATAAGTTTATTGAGAGTTTAGAGGAAAGTTCAAGACAATTTAAATTGTTGAATGATGATGGTGAATTTTCTAAAATTTTAAAGGAAAAAAAATATAGTGATAGGGAAGAGATATGCTTAAATTATTTGAAAAGAAATAACAGTGAATATTCAAGATATATTTTGATGCTTTTAAGTTGTCTTTATATGAAAGAAACTTATAAAGAAGATGCTCCACAAGTTATGAGAGAGCTTTTAAAAGAAATGAATAAAGCTGAAGAGTTTATAAAAAAAGGTGATAATAAGTCGGCTGAAAATATTTATTTATCAATAATTTCAAAAAATAAATATATTTGTGAAGCATATTATAATTTAGGATTTTTATATTTACGAATAAACAGACAAATTGAGGCAAATAAAATTTTTAATAAAATTTTGGAAATAAATCCAAATGATGATCAGATAAAACAAATATTAGTAAATTTAGGTTTGAATACAAAACATGAGTAAGATTTTTGAATATATAAAAAAATATGATATTTTAATATTACTTGTTTTTGGTTTTTTAATATATTTTCCATCTTTATTTTATGATATTTTATCTTATGATGATTTACCTTATATTATAAATAATGAATATTTAAATGGGCAACTATCAGTTCGTTTCATTGATTTTTTTATTCCAAAATTTATTAGAGATGATATTTATACTCCATTAACATTTTTAGTCTATTGGTCGATAATAAAAATATTTGGTATAAACGCTTTTGCATTTCATTTTGTCAATGTGTTATTTTATATATTGTCATCAGTTGCTTTATTCTATTTGTTGAAAAAGCTGATAAGTAATTATTCATTAGCTTTTTTTGCAACTATTTTGTATATCTTACACCCTTGTCATATAGAATGTACTGCTTGGATATCAGCAATGGGCTATAATATTGCTGGTTTATTTTTTTATTTATCATTTTTATATTTTATATTGGGATTTGACGAAAATAAAAATATAAATTATATATATTCTGTTATATTTTATATATTGGCAATATTCAGTCAGCCAATTGCTGTTACTCTCCCTGCTATTTTGGTATTATGGGCATATTGTTTTAGACGAGAGAGATTGAAAGAATCGATAAAATATATTTGTGCTTACATACCATTTTTGTTTATATATATTTTTTTGTTTAAAAAGACTGTTTCAAATTCAAGATTTCATGACCTGTTTGAGTATAATTTTTTAGAAAAAATATCTTTTTTAGGTCAGTATGTGTTTAATTCCTTTATTCCAATAAATTTATGTCCTATTCAGCCTATACCATCTTTATTTTCTATATTATATTTTATTATTTTTATTATTATATTGTTTCTTTTTAGAAAAAATATTATTTTTCTTTTTTTTGCTTCATATTGGTTTATATCTATTCTTCCTTATTCTAATATTTTTTTCCCAACCGCTATTCCAGTTGCTGACAGGTATTTATTATTATCTTCAATTTCATCTTGTGTTTTAATATCTTACATATCTTTTTATATTTTTAATAAATTTAAAGATAAAATGTTGGTAAAATATATATCATTTTTCTTTTTCTTGATGATTTATTTAATATCTTATTTTATTTATCTTCCTGTTTGGAAGGAATATTTAGCTTTGTGGAATTATTCTTATAGAATTAATCCAACAGATGTAAATATAAAGCAATATTATTCTAAATGTTTAATTTTATTTGAACGATATGATGAAGCAATTATTTTGGCAGATGAAATAATTAAAGATAAACCAGATTTATTTGATGGATATGAAATAAAAATATTGGCTTTAATGAAAAAGAATGCACTAAAAGATGCTATTGATGTTTGTTTTATTGTTAAAAATATCATGCCCAATAATTATATGAATTATTTATATCTTTTTGATATTTATGCTATGCAAGAAGAATATGACAAAGCCTCTAAATATTTAGAATATGGATATATGACAATTAATAAAAATAATTTATACAAGAATGAAAGAAAATATTTATTGGCTAAAAGATATTTGACTATATCTTATGTAAATGCGGATATAGATAAGTTTATTGAAAATTTAAAGATTATTTCTAATGATTTTAATTTGTTTGATGATAATTGTGAGTTTTCTAAAATTTTAGGAGAAAAAAAATATAGATATAGGGAAGAGATATGTTTAAATTATTTAAAGAAATATAATACACAATATTCAGTGTATGTTATAAACCTTTTGAGTTGTTTATATATGAAAGAGACTTATAAAGAGGATGCTCAGAAAGTTATGAGATCTCTTTTAAAAGAAATGAATAAAGCTCAAAATTTTATAAGTAAAGGTGATAATAATTCAGCAGAACATATATATTTATCAATAATTTTAAAAAATAAATATATGTATGAAGCATATTGTAATTTAGGAATTTTATATTTACGAACAAATAGACAGATTGAGGCAAAGAAAATTTTTGATAAGGTTTTGGAAATAAATCCAAATGATGAACAGATAAAACAAATATTAGTAAGTTTAGGTGAAAATACAAAAAATGAGTAAAATTTGTGAATATATCAAAAAATATGATATTTTAATATTGATTGTGTTTGGAATAGTATTATATTTTCCAGCTTTTTTTTATGATATTCTATCTTATGATGATTTACCTTATATAGTAAATAATCAATATTTAAATGGTAGCCTTCCTATTAAATTTTTTGATTTTTTTATTCCAAATTTTATTATAGATGATATTTATAGTCCGATATTGTTTATACTGTATTGGTCAATTATACATATATTTGGAATTAATGCTTTTGCTTTTCATTTTGTAAATATATTTTTTTATGTTTTGTCAGCAGTTGCGTTATTTTATTTGTTGAGAAAGATAATAAATAATTATTCAGTAGTTTTTTTTGCTGTTATTTTGTATATATTACATCCTTGTCATGTTGAATGTACAGCTTGGATATCTATAATGGGCTATAATATTGCCGTTTTCTTTTTTTATTTATCTTTTTTATGTTTTATAATTGCTTTTGATGAAGATAATAAGTTAAATTATCTATATTCTGTTGTCTTTTATGTATTTGCAATATTGAGTCAACCGATTGCAGTTACGCTTCCTGCTATATTAGTGCTATGGTTATATTTTTTCAGACGAGAAAGACTAAAAGAATCAATAAAATATATTTGTGGATATATTCCTTTCTTGTTAATATATTTATATTTGTATAGTCATACTATATTGAAAACAGATAGATTTGATATAGTCAATTATAATTATTTTGAAAAATTGAGCATTCTAGGGTATAATATATTGAATTCTTTTATCCCTATTAATTTATCAGTTGCTCCATTATTTCCAAATTCATTTTCTATTATATATGTATTTATTTTAATCTTTTTAATCATTTATTTTAGAAAAAATAATAATTATTTATTTTTTATTCTTTTTGGAATAATTTCTATTCTTCCTTATTCCAATATATTTTTTAATATTGCCATAGCTTTTGCAGATAGATATTTGTTATTATCTTCTGTTTCATCTTGTGTTTTAATATCTTATTTATCTTTTTATATTTTTGATAAGTTTAAAGAACAAAAAATAATTAAATATTTAGGTTTTGTTTTTTTTATTGTATTTTTTCTATTTTCTTTTTTATTATATTTTCCAGTTTGGAAAAATGATGAAAAATTTATTAATTATACTTATAATTCTAACCCAGATCATGTAGTGTCTTTGGTTTGTTATTCTAATTTTTTAGTTAGTCATAATAGATATGATGAAGCTATAATTGTTGTTGATAAATTAATTGAAAAATTTCCAAGTGTTTATGAAGGATATGATTTGAAGTTTAGAATCCTTGTAGAACAAAAATTTTATGATAAAGCATTAGATTTTTGTAAAAAAATAAAAGAAAATAATCCAGAATACTATAAAGCATATTTGTTTATGTCTGATATTTATATGTTGTTGAGAGATTATGATAAATCTAATGAATATTTGAGTATGGCTGAAGAAAAATGTAAAAAGTACAATTTGTTTAAAGGGGAAAATTTATTTCTTTTTGCAAATAAAAAAATGTTATTGTCATTTTTTACATCTGATTTGAAAAGTTTTATTGAAAATTTAAAGATTGTTTCAAATGATTTTAAATTATTTGGAGATGACAGTGAGTTTTTTAAAATTTTGGACACAACTGATTATAAGAGTAGGGAAGAGATTTGTTTAAATTATCTAAAAAAGCATAAAAGTCAATATTCAAATTATATTTTTATGTTGCTTAGTTGTCTATATATGGAAGATAATTATAAAGATAATGCTTCAAAAGTTATGAGATCTATTTTAAAAGATATTCGCAATGCACAAGAAAATATAAATAAAGGTGATAATATTTCTGCTGAGAAAATATATTTATCAGTAATTTCAAAAAATAAATATATATATGAGGCATATTATAGTTTAGGATTTTTATATTTACAGACAAATAGGCAAAATGATGCAAAGAAAATTTTTAATAAGATTTTGGAAATAAATCCAAATGATGAGCAGATAAGTCAAATATTGTTGAGTTTAGGAAACTAAATAATGAGTAAAGTTTTGGAACAAATAAAAAAATATGATATTTTAATTTTAGTTATTTTTGGCTTTTTATTACATTATTCATCTCTTTTTTATGATTTTGTTGGCGATGACATTGTTTTACTTATAACAAATCAATATTTAAATGGAGAACTTCCGATCAATATTTTTGATTTTTTTATTCCTAATTTCATTATTAATGAAATATATACTCCATTGACTTTTATTGTCTATTGGCTAATTATAAAAATATTTGGAATAAGTTCTTCTGCTCTTCATTTTGTAAATGTTATTTTTTATATATTGTCTTCAGTTGCGTTATTTTATTTATTAAAAAAGATAATAAACAATTATTTTGTTGTTTTTTTTGCAACTATTTTGTATATATTACATCCTTGCCATATAGAGTGTACTGTTTGGATATCTGGAATGGGATATAATATATCGGCATTATTTTTCTTTTTATCTTTTTTATATTTTATTATTGCATTTGATGAGAAGAAAAAGTTAAATTATATTTATTCTGTTATATTTTATATTTTAGGAATATTAAGTCAACCTCTTGCTGTTATATTGCCTGCAATATTGTTTTTATGGGTGTATTTTTTTAGAAAAGAAAGATTAAAAGAATCAATAAAATATATTAGTGCCTATATTCCTTTTTTGTTGTTATATTTATATTTATATCGTCAAACAGTTTTAAAAGATTATAGATTTGTAGCAACAGATTATAATATTTTTGAAAAATTTAGCATTATAGGCTTTGACTTTTTTAATAGTTTTTTCCCTGTAAATTTATGTCCTGTTCAGCCAATGCCTTCTTTATTTTTTATATGTGGCTTTATTGGTTTTATTATTTTGCTATATTTTATAAAAGATAATAAAGAATTATTGTTTTTTGGTTTTTGGGGAATAATTTCAATACTTCCTTATTCTAATCTTTTTTTTAATATGGTCTTTCCTTTAACAGATAGATATTTATTATTAATTTCTGTCTCTTCAAGTGTATTGATTTCTTATTTTTCATTTTATTTATTTAATAAGTTTAATGATAAAAAAATATTTAAATATATCTGTTTTATCTTTTTTTTGATATTGTATTTTTTATCTTTTATTTCTTATCTTCCTATTTGGAAAAATAATAATGTTTTGCATATCTATACTTATAATGTAAATCCAGATAATTCTTATTGTGCAGGAGTATATGCTCAAATTTTAATCAATGATAAAAAATATGATGAAGCTATGCAAATAATTGATAAAATTATTAGTAAATATCCAAGTTATTATGAGGTCTATGAGTTAAAAATAAAGATTTTGATTGAAAAGTCTTTATTTGATGAAGCTATTGCTATTTGTTTTAAGTTAAAAGAAATAATGCCAGAATATTATAAAATATATTTAGACCTTTTTGATATATATATGTCTTTACAAGATTATGATAATGCTTCAAAATTTCTTGATTACGCTTATGTTAAAGCTAAAGAACATAATTTATATAAAAATGATAAAGTAGATTTATTTGCTAATAAAAGATTGGTTTTGTCTTATGTGAATGCTGATATAGATAATTATATTGATAATTTTAAAATTCTTTCAAATAATTTTCAGTTATTAAATGATAGTAGTAAATTTTCAGAAATTTTAAATGAGAATGATTATAAAATTAAAGAAAGAGATATACTTGAATATTTGAAAAAATATAATAATAATCAATATTCAAGATATATAATAAATTTATTGAGTTGTTTTTATATGAAAGAGACTTATAAAGATAATGCTTCTGAAGTAATGAGATCTCTTTTAAAAGAAATGAATAAAGCACAAGATTTTATAAATAAAGGTGATAATAATTCTGCAAAACAGATATATTTGTCAGTAATTTCAAAAAATAAATATATGTATGAAGCATATTATAATTTAGGAATTTTATATTTACAGACAAATAGACAAATTGAGGCAAAAGATATATTTAATAAGATTTTGGAAATGAATCCAAACGATGAACAGATAAAACAAATATTAATGGGTTTAGGAAACTAAATAATGAATAAATTTTTAGAATATATAAAAAAATATGATGTTTTAATATTACTTATATTTGGATTGTTAATATATTATCCATCTTTATTTTATGATGTTTTATCTTATGATGATTTACCTTATATTGTAAATAATGAATATTTAAATGGACGAGTTTCAGTTAATTTTAGTGATTTTTTTGTTCCAAATTTAATCTGTAAAGATATTTATACTCCTTTGTCATTTATAATATATTGGTTAATTATACATATATTTGGAATCAATGCTTTTGTTTTTCATTTTGTAAATGTATTATTTTATATATTATCTTCAGTTGTTTTATTTTACTTGTTGAAAAAGATAATAAATAATTATTCGATCGTTTTTTTTGCAACTGTGTTGTACATATTACATCCTTGTCATGTAGAATGCGTGGCTTGGATATCTGCAATGGGATATAATATAGCAAGTTTATTTTTCTTTTTATCATTTCTATATTTTATGTCTGCAGTTGATGAAAATAAGAAATTAAATTATATATATTCTGTTGTATTTTATATATTTGCAATATTGGGGCAACCTGTTGCTGTTACTCTTCCTGCTATTTTAGTATTATGGCTATATTGTTTTAGAAGAGAGAAATTGAAAGAATCGATAAAATATATTTGTGCTTATATACCTTTTTTATTTGTATATTTATATCTATATAGTCAGACAATATTAAAAGCGAGATTTAAAGAAAATTTAAATTATACTTTTTGGGAAAAATTTAGTATTTGGGGATTTGATTTATTTAATTCTGTTATTCCAATTAATTTATGTGTATATAAATCTTTTCCGTCATTTTATTTTATTATAATTTTCGTTATATTTTTATTTATAATTTATCTTTTTAGAAAAAATATTTATTTTATTTTTTTCCTTGGATTTGCAGTAATTGGCATTTTACCTTATTCCAACATTGCTTTTAATCTATATGATCCTATATTAGATAGATATTTATTGTTCCCATCTGTTTCAGCTTGTATTTTAATATCTTATTTATCTTTTTATCTATTTGATAAATTTAATAATAGTAATTTATTAAAATATATGTCTTTTATATTTTTTATCGTTTTGTATTTTGTGCCTTTTATTACTTACCTGCCAATTTGGAAAGATGATAGGAGTTTTTGGCTTTATAATTATAATGTTTCTGGAAATTTAATGTCTGCTTCTGCTTATTCAAAAATTGTTTTACTTGAAGAACATAAATATGACGAAGCTTTGATTTTGGCAGATAAATTGATTAAAAAATATCCAAGGGCTTTTGATGGCTATGAAATTAAAATGAAGGCTTTAATAGGAATGGGATATTTAAATGATTCATTGAGTGTTGCTTTAAAAGTAAAAGAGTTGATTCCTGAAAATTATTCAATTTATATTTATCTTTTTGATATTTATATATCAATGCAAGATTATGACAATGCTCAAAAATCGTTAGATATAGCTTATATTAAGGCTAAAGAACAGAATTTATGCAAAAATGAGATTCTTAATTCTCTTCTAAATAAGAGTTTGATCTTGAATTATGTTTTAGTTGAACCAGATAAATTTATTGACAATTTTAAAATTATTTCAAATAATTTTAAATTAATGAGAGACAATGGTGAATTTTCTAATATTTTAAATGAAAAAGATTATGGAATTAAAGAAAAAATTTGTTTGAATTATTTAAAAAAATATACAGAATATCAAAATTCAATTATTAGACTTTTGAGCTGTTTGTATATGCAAGAAACTTATAAAGAGAAGGCTCCTAAAATTATGAAGTCTCTTTTAAAAGATATGAATAAAGCAGAAGAATTTATAAAAAATGGTGATAATAATTCTGCAGAAAAAATATATTTATCAGTAATATCTAAAAATAAATATATATATCTTGCATATCAAAATTTGGGAATGCTATATTTAAATAGCAATCGTCAAAATGAGGCAAAAGAAATTTTTAGAAAAATGTTGGAAATAAATCAAAATGATGATCAGATTAGGCAAATATTATTGAGTTTAGGAAACTAAATAATGAGTAAGTTTTTTGAATATATAAAAAAATATGATATTTTAATATTTGTTATTTTTGGATTTTTGTTATACTGCCCATCATTGTTTTTTGACTTTTTATATGACGATGTTCCATATATTGTTCAAAATGAATATTTAAATGGGACTTGTTCTGTTAATTTGTTTCAATTTTTTATTCCAAAATTTGTGTTAGAAACAGTTTATACTCCTTTGACATTTATTGTTTATTGGCTTATATTGAAAATATTTGGCATAAACTCTTTTGCTTTTCATTTTGTTGGTATCTTTTTTTATGTATTCTCATCTGTTGTTTTATTCTATTTGTTAAAAAAGATAATAGATAATTATGTTGTTGCTTTTTTTGCAACTATTTTGTATATATTGCACCCTTGTCATGTAGAATGTACAGCTTGGATATCGGCAATGGGATATAATATATCGGCATTATTTTTCTTTTTATCTTTCTTATATTTTATAATAGCGTTTGATGAAAATAAGAAGTTAAATTATATATATTCTGTCATATTTTATATATTTGCAATATTGAGTCAACCTGTTGCAGTTACTCTTCCTGCTATTTTATTTTTGTGGGTATATTGTTTTAGAAAAGAAAAATTAAAAGAATCAATAAAATATATTTGTGCCTATCTACCATTTTTGTTTTTATATGTCTTTCTGTTTAAAAATACTGTTTCAAATTCTTATAGATTTAGTGATTTTATAGACCATTCTTTTTTAGATAAACTATTGACATTTGGTCATTATATTTTTAATGCCTTTTTGCCAGTAAATTTAAGTCCTTTTTATGTTTCTTCGCCTTTTATTTGTTTAATTTTTACTATTATTGGATTTATTTTAATATTTTTTATTATTTATAAGAAAAATAATTTTTTTATTTTTTTCCTTGGATTTTATTTGATAACAATATTTCCATATCTTGGAATAGTTTTTGACAATATGATTTTAGTATGTGATAGATATTTATTGTTATCTTCAATATCATTTTGTTTTTTTATTTCTATTTTTAGTTTCTATTTATTTGAAAAATTAAATAATAAAATTTTATTAAAATATATTTCATTCGTAGTTTTTATGATTTTGTATTTTGTTTTATCTTTTGTTTATTTGCCAATTTGGAAAAATAATGAATCTTTTTGGACTTATGCTTATCATAATTCTTATAAAAAAAATATTTCAATTTTAACTAGTTATGTAACAGTTCTTTTAAATAATGGTAAATATGATGAAGCAAGTATTTTAGCAGATGATATAATAGAACAATATCCAAAATTTGCAGAAGGATATGTGACAAAAATACAATCAATGATGGCTTTAAATGATATTGAAAATAGTTTAAAGGTTTGTAAAAAATTTAGAGATAATATTCCAGAATGTCTTGATGTTTATATTTATTTTTTCGATATATATATTAATTTGCAAGAATATGATAAGGCTTTAGAATCTCTTAAATATGCTTATTATATAGCTAATAAATATAATTTGTATAAAAATGATAAAGTTTATTTATTTGCTAATAAACAGCTTACATGGTCTTATATAAATGCCGAATCAAATAAATTTATAGAGAACTTTAAAATTATTTCAAATAATTTTAAGTTATTAGATGATAATGGCAAATTTTATGAAATTTTAAATAAAGATGATTATAAAAGTAGAGAAGATATATGTTTAGATTATTTAAAAAAATATAAAAGTCAATATTCAAATTATATTTTTATGTTACTTAGTTGTCTATATATGGAAGAAACTTATAAAGATAATGCCTCAAAAATTATGAGATCTTCTTTAAAAGAAATTAATAAAGCACAAGAATCTATAAAAAAAGGTGATAATATTTCTGCAGAGCATATATATTTAAATATTATAAAGAAAAATAAATATATGTATGAAGCATATTATAATTTGGGTATTTTGTATTTGCAGACAAATAGACAAGTTGAGGCAAAAAATATATTTAATAAGATTTTGGAAATAAATCCAAATGATGAGCAGATAAGGCAAATATTGTTGAGTTTGGGAGTTTGGGAAACTAAATAATGAGTAAATTTTTTGAATATATAAAAAAGTATGATATTTTAATATTAGTTATTTTAGGAATAATATTATATTTTCCATCTTTATCTTATGATATTTTATCTTATGATGATATGCCATTTATTATAAAAAACAATTATTTAAATGGAAATTTATCTATAAATTTTTATCAGTTTTTTATTCCTAATTTTGTGATGGAGTCTATTTATACGCCTTTAACATTTATTATTTATTGGGCTATTATAAAGATATTTGGTCTAAGTTCTGTTGCATTTCATTTTGTAAATATATTATTTTATATATCTTCTTCTATTGTTTTATTCTATTTGTTGAAAAAAATAATAAATAACTATTCTGTAGTTTTTTTTGCAACTGTTTTGTATATATTACATCCTTGTCGTATAGAATGTACTGCTTGGACATCGGCAATGGGCTATAATATTGCAACATTATTTTTCTTTTTATCATTTTTATATTTTATATTGGGATTTGATGAAAATAAAAAGTTAAATTATATATATTCAGTTGTATTTTATATATTTGCAATATTAGGTCAACCTATTGCAGTTACTCTTCCTGCTATTTTAGTATTATGGGTGTATTGTTTTAGACGAGAGAGATTTAAAGAATCTATAAAATATATTAGTGCTTATGTCCCATTTTTGCTTTTATATCTTTATTTATATAGCCAGACAATATTGAAAACTTTTAGATTTAATTTAAAAGATTTTAGTTTTTTAGAAAAGTTGAGTATATCTGGATTTTATGTATTTAATTCTTTTGTTCCTATAAATTTATGCCCAATCCAGCCTATACCTAATTTGTATTTTATAATTCCTTTATTAATATTTTTATTATTTATCTATCTATTTAGAAAAAATAATATATTTATATTTTTTGTATGTTTTGGATTAATTACTATTTTTCCTTATTTGAATATATTTTATTCAATGGAAATTCCAATATCTGACAGATATTTAGGTTTATCATCAATTTCGTCTTGTATTTTTATTTCTTATTTATCTTTTTATTGTTTAGAAAAATTTAAAGATAAAACAATAATTAAATATATGCCTTTTATATTTTTTGTTGTTTTGTATCTATTTTCTTTTTTGTTCTATCTTCCTATTTGGAAAAATGATAAAATATTATGGATATATGCCTATAATATAAATCCTAATCATATTATAGTTGCTGATTCTTTTGGTAAAGTATTGATATCAGATAAAAAATATGATGAAGCTGTTATTTTATCTGAGAAAATGATAAAAGAAAATCCCTTTTTTTATGAAGGTTATGATTTAAAAATAAAAGCATTAATGGCAGATAATAAATGGAAAGAAGCATTAGCTTTTTCTCTACAAGTTAAAGATATTTTTTTAAGGAATTTTAATACTTATTTATATTTATCCGATATATATGTTTTTTTACAAAATTATGATGAAGCTGAAAAAAGTTTGAATATTGCCGAAGAAATATGTAAAAAATATTGGGGCTTAAAACATGAAAAAATAGAGTTTTTTGCTTATAGAAGATTAATTTTAGATTATGTTTCTTCTAATACAGATGATTTTATTAAGAATTTTCAGATTATTTCAAATAATTTTAAATTATTAGGTGATAATGGTGAATTTTATAGTATTTTAAATGAAAACAGTTATAACAATAGAGAAAAAATATGTTTAAATTATCTGAGTCATTATAATACGACATATTCAAGATATGTGATAAATTTATTGAGTTGTTTGTATATGAAAGAGACTTATAAAGAAGAATCTGCAAAAATTATGAGTTCTCTTTTGAAAGAAATGGATAAAGCACAAGAATCTATAAATAAAGGCGATAATAATTCTTCTGAGAAGATATATTTAGATATTATAAAGAAGAATAAATATATGTATGAAGCATATTATAATTTGGGTATTTTGTATTTACAGACAAATAGACAAGTTGAGGCAAAAAATATATTTAATAAGATTTTGGAAATAAATCCAAATGATGAGCAGATAAGGCAAATATTGTTGAGTTTGGGA